>NZ_JNGH01000101.1 GCF_001188485.1 Trabulsiella odontotermitis | reverse complement strand
GTGCAGGGTAGCGTTGCCCCGGCCGCTGCCGCACCGGTCACCGCACCGACGGCCAGCGCGGCAGCTACGGGTGATTTTGTAGTCCAGGTGGGTGCCGTCAGCGATCAGGCTCGCGCTCAGCAGTATCAGCAGCGCCTCAGCCAACAGTTTTCTGCGCCTGGCCGCGTCACGCAAAATGGCGCAGTCTGGCGTATTCAGCTCGGGCCGTTCAGCAGCAAAGCGGAAGCCACCACGCTTCAGCAGCGTCTGCAGAATGAAGCTCAGCTGCAATCGTTTATAACGCGGGCCAACTAAACCCCAGCGAAGGCAGACCTCGCATTGTCAACGCGTGTAAATATCGTTAACAAAGTCATGCGTAATGTCAGATGTTTGCCCCTGGCGTATTTGTTATAGTTAGGCACTTTTTTAACTCCATCACGGATGTCGTTGTTCAGACCATGAAGACCACTTTTTCTGCTCGTTTACTCATTACGGCGCTCTCCGTCGCAGCACTGTCCTCCGCTGCCCGCGCCGACGACCTGAATATTAAAACCATGATCCCAGGCGTTCCGCAGATCGACGCGGAATCCTACATCCTGATCGATTACAACTCAGGTAAAGTGCTGGCCGAGCAGAATGCCGACGCACGCCGCGATCCTGCCAGCCTCACCAAAATGATGACCAGCTACGTTATCGGTCAGGCCATGAAAGCCGGTAAGTTTAAAGACAGCGATCTGGTGACTATCGGTAATGATGCCTGGGCAACGGGTAACCCGGTATTCAAGGGCTCTTCCCTGATGTTCCTGAAGCCTGGCATGCAGGTGCCAGTATCACAGCTGGTACGTGGGATTAACCTGCAGTCCGGTAACGATGCCTGCGTGGCGATGGCAGACTACGTGGCAGGCAGCCAGGACGCGTTCGTTGGACTGATGAACAGCTACGTTAACGCCCTCGGCCTCAAGAACACACACTTCCAGACCGTTCATGGCCTGGACGCTGACGGCCAGTACAGCTCGGCACGTGATATGGCGACTATCGGCCAGGCGCTGATCCGCGATGTGCCGAACGAATACGCCATCTATAAAGAGAAAGAGTTCACCTTTAACGGCATCCGTCAGCTGAACCGCAACGGCCTGCTGTGGGACAACAGCCTGAAAGTGGACGGTATTAAAACCGGTCATACTGACAAAGCGGGCTTTAACCTGGTGGCGTCTGCGACCGAAGGCCAGATGCGTCTGATCTCCGCCGTGATGGGCGGCCATACTTATAAAGGCCGTGAAACCGAAAGCAAAAAGCTGCTGACCTGGGGCTTCCGCTTCTTTGAAACCGTCAGCCCGCTGAAAGCCGGTAAAGAATTTGCCTCCGAGCCCGCCTGGTTTGGCGACAGCGATCGCGCCTCCCTGGGCGTTGATAAAGATCTGTACCTGACCATTCCACGCGGCCGCATGAAAGATCTGAAAGCCAGCTACGTGCTGAACACCGCTGAACTGCACGCCCCACTGCAGAAAAACCAGGTGGTGGGCACCATTAACTTCCAGCTCGACGGTAAAACCATCGATCAGCGCCCGCTGGTTGTTTTGCAGGAAATCCCGGAAGGAAACTTCTTCGGCAAAATCATTGATTACATTAAGTTAATGTTCCATCACTGGTTTGGCTAATAATTGCACACTTGAAAGTGTGATTTACGTCCCCATATACTAGCTATCAATATCACTACTCCCTGTTTTTGCGCTGCGCGCGGAAGCAGGGAGTCGTTTTTTATACCACCCGGAGCTGACATGAAAACCAAACTTAACGAACTGCTTGAATTCCCTACTCCCTTTACTTACAAAGTGATGGGTCTGGCGAAGCCTGAGCTGGTTGATCAGGTGGTGGAAGTGGTGCAGCGCCATGCGCCAGGTGATTACTCTCCGCAGGTAAAACCCAGCAGCAAAGGCAATTACCACTCGGTCTCCATCACCATCACGGCGACCCATATTGAGCAGGTCGAAACGCTGTACGAAGAATTAGGCAATATCGAAATTGTTCGTATGGTGCTGTAATGCCCTTGTTACCCGGTGCGCCGGGTAACTGCCCTCCCCGCTGTGTTATACTCCCCGCCATCTGATTTTCCTTCTCTGCGGAGATGCTGTCGTGGATCACTCTAAAATTCTCATCCGCCAACTCGGCCTGCAACCTTACGAACCCGTCTCTCAGGCGATGCACGAGTTCACTGATAAGCGTGACGAAACCACGTTGGATGAAATCTGGCTGGTAGAGCATTTACCGGTGTTTACGCAGGGTCAGGCGGGCAAAGCCGAACATGTGCTGATGCCTGGTGATATCCCGGTAATTCAGAGCGATCGTGGCGGCCAGGTGACCTATCACGGGCCCGGACAGCAGGTGATGTATGTGTTACTGAACCTAAAGCGCCGCAAGCTGGGCGTGCGTGAGCTGGTCACGCTGCTGGAACAAACCGTGGTCCATACGCTGGCGGAATATGGCGTTGACGCTCACCCTCGCGCTGACGCGCCCGGCGTGTACGTCGGCGAAAAAAAAATCTGCTCGCTGGGGCTGCGCATTCGTAAAGGATGTTCGTTTCATGGCCTGGCGCTGAATATCGCCATGGATTTATCGCCCTTTTTGCGCATCAACCCGTGCGGGTATGCCGGAATGGAAATGACACAATTACAGCAGTGGTGTTCTGAAGCGACGGTAGAAAATATCGCCCCGGTGCTGGTTTCTAATTTGTTAGCCTTGCTAAACAATCCACCACATGAATATATCCTTACTTAATAAATAACATTTAAGGGTCCGGTAATTTGCCGGACCTGGCTCTCTTTCGTGCTCCATCTCTTTACTTCCTTCCTGAGTTTCTATATTTTTTCTTCAGGCAATAGTTTTACTTAAAGCAAAACTTTGTTTTCGATTGTTTCGTTAACACCAGAATCGTATATATTCATATACATAATACGTTGACACAAAAGCAAAAATGACCCCTGGCGATTGGCTTCACCTCAAAATAGATAATAACAAAATAGGGATTCTCAACTATCATTCATATTGTGAATGAATACGGAGCAAAAGTGTGGAATATAACGATTTACCGGAAAGCCCAATTAGTCACCATCGCGAAAACGACACGTCACAAATCTTCCGGACATTACGCAATATCGACCTCAATTTATTGACCATTTTTGAAGCCGTATATGTGCATAAAGGCATTGTTAATGCTGCTAAAGTTCTGAATCTTACGCCTTCTGCTATTAGCCAGTCGATTCAGAAGCTACGCACTATATTTCCTGACCCGCTTTTTATCCGCAAGGGCCAGGGCGTGACGCCAACAGCCTATGCGCTGCATCTGCACGAATATATCAGCCAGGGGCTGGAATCGATTCTGGGGGCACTGGATCTGACGGGCAGTTACGACAAACAGCGCACCATTACCATCGGCACACCGCCGTCGATTGGCGCCGTCATCATGCCTGAGATCTACAAGGCGATGAAACACCACTTGCCGCAGCTGTTGATACGCAATATTCCGGTCGTGGACGCGCCCAGTCAGTTGGGGCAGTTTCAGACCGATTTGATCATCGACAGCCACGTCCACACCACCCGCACGCTCAGTCATCACGTGCTATTCCGTGACAACATCGTTCTGGCCTGCCGTGACAAGCACCCGCTACTGAAAAGCCCGGTGACGGTGGACGCCCTCAGCGCGTATGAATACACGATGCTGATGACCGAGGGACACGCGCTGGCCCATCTCCAGAAACGGCTCTATGATCTGTTACCCAATCGCCAGGTCAGCTTCAGCAGTTACAATCTGTTCACCACGGCGGCCCTGATTGGCAGCAGCGATTTGCTCGACCTGATGCCGGGGCGGTTTTTCGCGGTAGCGGAAAAAGGCTGGCACTTAAAAGCGCTCAACTTTGCCCCGCTCGAAGAAGAACAGATTGAATTTTCACTGCATTACAACAAACTGAGCCTGCGTGATCCGGTACTGCAAAATTTAATCAGCATTATTCGTCAGACTTTTTGATGATTCGTGGCGGCGGGATGTTTATCTGGGTGAGGCAGGCTAAAACGCATTAATCAACAATTATTTTACAATTTGGCGGGCTCCCGGGCTGCTTTATTACCCGTTTCAATGATATACTGCCTGTCATTAATTCAAAAATAGTTGATAAATACAACATTCCCTTGAATTGAAACGCTTTCCTTCTGTTACTCGCAACTGGAACACGCACGCTATGAGTAAACCCATTGTGATGGAACGCGGTGTTAAGTACCGCGATGCCGATAAAATGGCCCTTATCCCGGTTAAAAACGTGGTCACTGAGCGAGAAGCTCTGTTGCGCAAGCCGGAATGGATGAAAATTAAGCTTCCGGCGGACTCTTCCCGTATCCAGGGTATCAAAGCAGCAATGCGCAAAAATGGCCTGCACTCCGTCTGTGAAGAAGCCTCCTGCCCTAACCTTGCTGAATGTTTCAATCACGGTACCGCCACCTTTATGATCCTCGGGGCTATCTGCACCCGTCGTTGCCCGTTCTGTGACGTTGCCCACGGTCGCCCTGTCGCGCCGGACGCGAACGAACCGCAGAAACTGGCGCAGACCATCGCCGATATGGCGCTGCGCTATGTCGTGGTAACGTCCGTAGACCGCGATGATTTGCGCGATGGCGGTGCTCAGCATTTCGCGGACTGCATCACGGCTATTCGTGAGAAAAACCCCACGATTAAAATCGAGACGCTGGTTCCGGACTTCCGTGGCCGTATGGATCGCGCGCTGGAAATCCTCACTGAAACCCCGCCGGACGTCTTCAACCACAACCTGGAGAACGTGCCGCGTCTGTATCGGCAGGTGCGTCCTGGCGCGGATTACGCCTGGTCGCTGAAGCTGCTGGAACGCTTTAAAGAAGCGCACCCGGAGATCCCAACCAAGTCTGGCCTGATGGTTGGTCTGGGTGAAACCAACGCTGAGATCATCGAAGTGATGCGCGATCTGCGTCGCCATGGCGTGACCATGCTGACGCTGGGCCAGTATCTGCAGCCGAGCCGTCACCACCTGCCGGTGCAGCGCTACGTCAGCCCGGACGAGTTTGATGAAATGAAAGCGGAAGCGCTGGCGATGGGCTTTACCCACGCAGCCTGTGGCCCGTTCGTTCGATCGTCCTACCATGCCGATCTACAGGCGAAAGGCGAAGAAGTGAAGTAACGCCGTTACAACTGTTTACAGATCCCATAAAAAAACCGGCACGTGTGCCGGTTTTTTGTCTCTGCGAACCGCTCAGTCAGGCTGTGGTCACTCTTTATGAGCGATCTTTTCCGCCGGAGCCTCTTCCTCTGTGCTCTTTTTCGCCGTGGTGTCATCGTCATTCATGGCTTTTTTGAAGCCTTTAATGGCAGAACCCAGGTCGCCGCCCAGCGTACGTAACTTTTTAGTACCAAACACCAGGACAATCAGCGCTGCCACTACCAGCAGTTTGGTAATACTAATCTCACCCATAGATACCTTCTTCAATAAACAGGCCGCAATGCGCGCCATTAACCCATAGCGTATTAACGGTCATTTGACGCGTGCACACAATAGCAATCTGTAACAAGGTGAATCAAGCGTTGTTTAAAAAAACGTCACAATAGTTGCGGTGGCGCAAACCGGCGATTCTTCAGCACCGGCAGTTTGCTCCGTACCTGTTGCAGATGCTCACGATTCACCTCAGCAAAAATCAACTGAGGCTGGTCGGAAGCCCCGGCGAGCGTCACGCCCAACGGGTCAACAATCCGGCTAAGACCGATATTGCGGTTCCCGCATTCCCCCGACGCCACCAGGTAGCAGGTGGTATCCAGCGCCCGGGCGGCAACCAGCGTTGCCCAGTGATGCTCTTTCAACGGCCCGCGTACCCAGGCGGCAGGCAGCGCCAGCAGGTCCGCGCCCTGCAAGGCGAGCGTCAGCGCCAGCTCAGGGAAGCGCAGGTCATAGCAGGTCATCAGCCCGACCGACATGCCATCTACCTTAATCAGCGGTGGAACCTGCTGACCGGCATCGACCAACCGCGATTCCTGAATACTAAACGCATCGTAGAGATGGAGCTTCTCATAGCGAGCAATCACTTCGCCTTCGCGCAGCGCCACCAGCGTATTCACGGCGCGCCCGGCCGACGATGGTACGTGGAGGGTCAGCACCGTCGTCATCGTGTTGCGGCGGCTTTCTGCTTTGAGCAACGCAAGAAACCCGCCCTCCAGCGTTTGTGCGGATTTCACCGATAAATCAGGGTCATCATCCGCACGTGCCAACAACGCCTCGGGTAACACCAGCAGCGAGGCACGATGCTGCGCCGCCTCCTGCATCAGCGCCACACAGCGTTCAGCATTTCGCGCCCATTCGGAAGTGACGATAAATTGTCCCGCAGCGACTATCATGTTTTGACTCTCATTGTGTTAACCCGTAGCCAGAGACTTCACTCTGACGGTAAACTTGAATCCTTTCTATGTAGATAGCAGGAAATTGCGGTGTTACAAATCCTTTTGGCAGTATTTATTGGTGGTGGGACAGGAAGTGTGATGCGCTGGCTGTTGGGGATGCGGTTAAATCCGCTGCATCATGCAATTCCGGTGGGGACGCTAACGGCTAACCTGTTAGGGGCCTTCATTATTGGCGCCGGGCTTGCGTGGTTTAACCGGGCGACGGGCATTGATCCGATGTGGAAACTGCTGATCACCACCGGGTTTTGCGGCGGGCTGACGACGTTTTCCACCTTTTCTGCGGAAGTGGTTTTCCTGTTACAGGACGGGCGTTTTGGCTGGGCGATGCTCAACGTTGCCGTTAACCTGCTGGGCTCTTTCGCAATGACTGCAGCGGCATTCTGGCTCTTCTCCAGCCGGTAAACTGGCATAAAAAAACCCGCTCGTGAGCGGGTTTTGGAATTCAGCTATCGTAATGCTTACAGAGCAGTTACGTTTGCAGCAGAAGGACCTTTGGCACCGTTAGTGATTTCGAACTCTACACGCTGACCTTCAGCCAGAGTTTTGAAGCCGTTGGTCTGGATTGCAGAGAAGTGTACGAACACGTCTTTGCTACCATCTTCAGGAGTAATGAAACCGAATCCTTTGGACTCATTAAACCACTTAACGTTACCTTTAATCTTAGACATCAATATTACCTTTACATGAAAATAGACACAAATGCTGTGTCGCGTACCAGTACAACAATTGTGATGGCTTTTGTCCAGCGTAACTTTGCTAAAAAGTGATAAAAGTCTCTAACTTTTCCCTTAATCAGACTTTATGCCTTGTTTTGCAAGGTCAGAAACGACTTATGCCGTTTCTGAATAAACTAATGCAAAATTTAAAACTGAAAGCGCATCCAGGCAAAGTACACGTTGCCGTTATTATAGGTGCCCGGAATATACGTCATCTGGAACGTCGCCGGGCCGTAACCGATTGACGCCAGCGGTAAAACTAGCGGCACCGGAATGTAATGCCAGTTATCGCGCGCCGTTACGCCCACGGTATAACCGAGACCAAGATGGAAATTATCATCCGTCAGTGGTCGCCAGGTTTTTTCCCAGCCGTAGCCGCCAATCGGCTCCCACTTGTTATACGAATCTTTAAAGGCCATCAGGTACAGGCCGTGCCAGTTGCCCTTCTCATCCCAGCGGGACTGACCAAACCCGGCGCCCCAGGGGCGTTCGTTATATCTGTCGGTTTTTTCCTTGTCGTAAGCAAAGCGGGCATGCCAGGTAATCGCGGGAACATACAGTTCGTAATGTTCCGGGGAGTGCCACGTTTGCGCAATGTTATTGCTAAGGGTGTTATATCCATCGAGAACTGTTGCTGTGAACGAGGCTTGCGCCCCCGACGTAAACAGTACAGAACCCGACAGCACCAGAAAAAATAAATAAAATCGCTTAAGACTCGCCACGTTAAAAATACCACTTCCATTTACTGAGCCGGATACGATAGCGAAGATAATATTAATAGAACCTTAACGAAATGAGACTTTATCCGAGTTTTCCTGGACGCCGGGATAACGTACTGATTCCGCACCCTTAATAAGAATGCGGAACCACTTATCTATTTTTGATGAAGCAAACGATATACTGCCGGAATAACCAACATCGACAACAAGGGGGCGGTGATCATTNNCAGCCCAGCCATGATCGTCGCCACGGTCATCACTTTAGGCCGCACGCGCAGCACCGCGCCTTCATGAATCGCCCGCATCAGCATCTTATTTCCACCCTGCGGATCCCGCGTCTGGTATTTTTCCAGCGCGTGATTAAGGTACAGCACCATAATAACGCCGAACTCAGCAGCTACACCGGCCAGGGCGATAAACCCGACCGCCCCCGCCACCGATAAGTTATATCCCAGCAGCCATAACAGCCATACGCCGCCAATCAGCGAAAACGGCAACGTGCCCATTATCAGCAACACGTCGCTAATACGTCGGAAGGTAAGCCAGAGCAGCACAAAAATAATCATTAAGGTCACCGGCAGCACTATTTTCAGTTTTGCCGTGGCGCGTTCCAGATATTCAAACTGCCCGGACCACGAAAGCGACACACCCTGCGGCAGTTTCACCTGTTGCGCAACGCGCTGCTGCATTTCATCCACTGCTGATTTCAAATCGCGACCGCGAAGATCGACATAAATCCAGTTAGATAAGCGCGCATTTTCGCTTTTCAGCATCGGCGGCCCTTCGGTGATGCGGATATCCGCCAGCTCGCCAAGCGCAATCTGACTGCCGTTGGCCGTGATAACCGGCAGTGCGCGCAGCTTGTCGACGTTATCGCGCAGCTCGCGCGGATAGCGGATGTTGATCGGGTAACGTTCGCGCCCCTCGATGGTTTGCCCGATGTTGTCGCCGCCCACCAGCGTCGCTACCAGCGACTGCAGTTCCTGCACCGAAACGCCATAACGCGCGGCCTGCCGCCGGTTGATGCTGATATCCACGTAGCGCCCACCGGACAGGCGTTCCGCCAGCGCCGACGTCACGCCAGGCACGCCTTTCACCACCTGTTCAATCTGCATCGCCACGCGTTCGATATCCGCCAGGTTGTTACCATTCACTTTGATCCCGACCGGGCTTTTGATCCCCGTCGCCAGCATATCGAGACGGTTGCGGATCGGCGGCACCCAGACGTTGGCAATTCCCGGCACGCTCACCGTTTTATCCAGTTCAGCCACCAGCTTGTCCGGCGTCATCCCCTCGCGCCACTGGTCGCGGGGTTTGAAGTGAATAGTGGTTTCGGTCATGGTCAACGGCGCCGGATCGGTGGCGGAATCCGCCCTTCCTGCTTTACCGAAAACGCTTTCCACTTCCGGCACGCTTTTAATCAGCCGATCGGTTTGTTGCAGTAATCGCCCGGCTTCACGTGCCGAAATGCCTGGCAGCGTGGACGGCATATATAACAGATCCCCTTCGTCCAGCGGCGGCATAAATTCGCTGCCGAGGCGGCTCAGCGGCCACAGTGTCAGCGCCAGCAATACCAGCGCCAGCCCGAGCGTCGTTTTTGGCCGGGCGAGTACCTTGTCGAGCAGCGGCTCATAGGCGCGAATCAGCCAGCGGTTCAGCGGGTTGGCTTTTTCATCGGGAATACGCCCGCGAATGAAATAGCCCATCAGCACCGGCACGAGTGTGATCCCCAGCCCTGCCGCCACCGCCATCGCCCAGGTTTTGGTGAAAGCCAGCGGCGAAAACATCCGCCCTTCCTGCGCTTCCAGCGAGAACACCGGAATAAACGACAGGGTGATGATCAACAAACTACAGAACAGCGCCGGGCCCACGTCGGTCGCCGCCTGCCCGGCTATCCGCCAGTAGTCTGCATCCGTCGGCGTCTGTTCAGGGTGATCGTGCCGCCATTGTTCGAGCACTTTGTGCATATTCTCGATCATCACAATCGCCGCATCGACCATTGCACCGATGGCAATGGCGATCCCGCCGAGCGACATGATGTTGGCGTTAATTCCCTGGTAATGCATGACGATGAACGCACCGAGGATCCCCAGCGGCAGGGAGACAATCGCCACCAGCGCTGAGCGGAAGTGGAACAAAAACAACGTGCACACCAGTGCGACAACGATAAATTCTTCAATCAGTTTATGGGTGAGCGTCTCAATAGCGTGCTCAATCAGCGTCGAACGGTCATAAACCGGAACAATTTCCACCCCGTCCGGCAGCGTTTTCTGAATCGCCTGCAGTTTTTCCTTCACCGCATGAATGGTTTCCAGCGCGTTTTTGCCGTAACGCATGACGATAATACCGCCTGCCACTTCGCCTTCGCCGTTCAGCTCCGCCACGCCACGACGAAGTTCCGGGCCATAGCGCACATCGGCAACGTCAGACAGCAACACCGGCACGCCTTCACGACTGGCGATCACCACCTGACGAAACGCATCCAGGTCTTTGAGATAGCCGGTGGTGCGTACCATGTATTCCGCTTCACCCATCTCAATCAGCGCCCCGCCGCTCTCCTGATTCGCCGCTTTGACCGCGTCAGTGAGCTGCTGATGGGTAATATTCAGCGCACGCATTTTCGCCGGGTCAGCAACAATCTGATACTGACGCACCATCCCGCCAACGCTCGCCACTTCAGACACGTTTGGAACGGTTTTCAGTTCATATTTCAGCGTCCAGTCCTGCAACGCACGCAGGTCGGCCAGGCTGTGTTTGCCGCTGCGGTCGACCAGCGCATACTCGTAGATCCAGCCCACCCCGGTGGCGTCCGGCCCTAATGACACGCTTACACCTTCCGGCAGTTGCGACTGGATCTGGCTGAGATACTCCAGCACCCGGGAGCGCGCCCAGTAGATGTCCGTGCCGTCTTCAAACAGCACGTAGACATACGCATCGCCGAACATGGAGAAGCCGCGCACCGTTTTCGCCCCCGGCACCGACAGCATGGTGGTGGTTAACGGATAAGTGACCTGATCTTCAATGACCTGCGGCGCTTTGCCCGGATCGCTGGCACGAATAATCACCTGCACGTCGGAGAGGTCCGGCAACGCGTCGAGCGGTGCCCGCTGCACGGACCACCATCCCCAGGCCGCCATGCCAATGGCCGCCAGAATAATCAGCAGACGATTACGTAACGCAGCACGAATGATGGCAGCGATCATTTCATCCCCTCCCCGGCGGGCATCAGATGCGTGATGACTGCGCCTTTTTCATCATCCAGCGTGAACTGAAACATCACTTTGTCACCCACGGCCACGCCGGACGGCGGGCTGGCGAGGGTGAAGTCCATGGTCATCGCCCCCCAGTTGAGCGCCGGGATCGGCTCATGGGCGAGCGTGATGGTGGTGCCATCAAGCGCGGTGATGACGCCTGTCGTTTCATAATTTTTCACCGCCGGTTTTTCCGCTGTCTGTTCCGGCAATGCGCTGCGCAGGCTGGCCTCGGAATCGATAAGGAACTGCCCGGAGGTGACAACATCGTTGCCTTCCTGCAGCCCGCTCTGAATTTCCGTCCAACCCTCGGCCGTTATGCCACGCGTGACGTTCACCGCCCGGAAATGACCGTTGCCGGTGGCGACGATCANCCTCTTCCGGTCCCGCCAGCACCGGCGGACGATCGTCAGCCACCGGACGCGTCACCGTCAGAAACATGCCGGGTTTCAGTTTTTGCTGCGGATTTTTCAGCACGATACGCGCCTTCAGGGTCCGCGTCGTCGCTTCCAGCTGTGGCAGCAGTTCGCTGACCTGACCGCTAAAAGTTTCGCCCGGCCAGCTGTCGGACGTTGCGACGATCTCGCTGCCCGGCGTCAGCAACTGCGCCTGCGATTGCGGGTAATCAATCACCACCCAGACCGGATCAAGACGCGCCAGTTCAAACAGCGGCGCGGTGGCGACAACCTGTGCGCCTTCTCGGGTGTCGAGTTTCGCCACGTAGCCCGCGTTTTCCGCACGCAATGTGATGCGCGTCTGCGGTTTCCCCGTGCGCTCAAGCAGGCGGATCACCGGTTCCGGCATAAACTGCAGCGCCAGACGTTCACGCGCGGCGCGGGTTAACGCCGCATCGCCGAGCTGGCGCACCGCCCCGCCAGATATTCCTGCTGCGCCGCCGTCCAGTCGGGGATCCACAATTGCGCTAACGGCTCGCCCGCTTTCACCCACTGCTGCGGCGCACGAACGAACAGCTTCTCGACGACGCCACTGGCGGGCGACGGAATCAGTTGCACGCTGCGCTCGTCAGTGGTGACGGTGGCAAACGCCGAGAAAGTCGTTTGCAGGCGGCGGATCTCTGCTTTCGCCACCTTCATGCCCAGGTTCTGCTGCTGTTGCGCGCTAATGCTGACACTGTTATCCGCCGGGGTTTCATCGGCATAGCGCGGCACCAGATCCATATCCATAAACGGCGATTTGCCTGGTTTATCAAAGCGCTGACCGGGCATCATCGGATCGTACCAGTACAGCACTTTACGTTCCGGCATAGAGGCGGTCGGTGAAGCAGCGGNTTTTTTCATTGCGCGGACTCCTGCGGGATCAAATAGTGGATCGCCGCCCAGTTGCGGGCGACCTCTTTTTCCGCCTGAATGGCGGTCAGGGTGGTATCGAGAAGATCGCGGCGCGCGCTGAGCAAGGTAGAGAGATCCGATTGCCCGGCGCGGTATTGCGCGGTCAGCAACGCCAGACGGCGCTGTTGCAGCGGCAAGATTTCATCCGTCTGACGCAGCCATAGCGCGGAGGCGGCCTGATATTCCGCCACCAGCGAATTGACCTGCGCGACGTGCTCTCGCTCGGTCAGCGCCAGTTGATCGTTAGCCTGATAGGTACGGGAGACGTCGGCGGCGTAGTCTTTATCCTGTCGTTTCGACTGGAACAACGGCATATCCACGGTGAACATCACCCCGGCCANACTTCCGGGTGCAGCGCCACGCCTTCCACCAGCGTTTTCTCATCCGCAGGCAGCCGTTGATATGGCGGCAGTTTACCGCTGACACCAGTGATCGTTTCTCCGCTTAGCTGCAGCAATCGCGCCTGCGCCAGGCGAACGTCCCGCTCTGCCAGCGTGACCTTATCGCGCATCGCGCCAAGCGACACCTGCAGCGCCAGTACGCTTTCAGGCGCCGCCGTACCAGCGCCGACGCTGGCTTTCTGGGTGCCCTGCTGACGAACAGTTTCATCGACCAGCTTGCGCGCGGNNTTCTGACAGCGCCAGATCGAGCCAGGCCTGCGCGGTATCCCGCTGCAGCGCGGCGCGAATGGCTTCTGATTTCGCCGTCACGCCGCGGGCTTCCGCCTGAAGCGTCTCGGCTTTGCGGTCACGTTTTTCAGAACTGATGTAGCTTTGCATAACGCCAATCCGCGACATGGTCATCCCTTCGCGGGTAAAGCGCCGGTCATTGCTGCCCTGAACAGGGAGGTTTTCAATACCAAATTTGAGCTTCGGGTCCGGCAGTTCACGCGCCGAGTCGGCCATCGACGACAGGGCTTGCGCTTCGTTACGGCTGGCGGACAGTTCCGCGGAATAGTGCTGGGCGGCGGTCAGGGTTTGCGCGAGCGTCATCGGCACCGCCTGTGCGGTGTGCATGACGCCGAACAACACCCCGCCGAGCCACAGGCTCAGCGTTCGGTGTGTCATATCGCCTCCGGCTCAGTTCAGTGCGTTCAGCGAGACTATCTGATAACCCGCATCGCCCTGAATGAAGGAGAACGCGACCTTGTCACCAACCTTCAGCGCAGGCAGCGTAACGTCCGACGCCAGTGCAAACTGCATGGTCATCGGTGGCCAGTTGAGTTCAGCAATGGCGTGGTGAGAAAGGGTCAGCGAGGTCGGCGTGATCTGTTTCACGACCCCTTCGGTGTGATAAGTCGGTTGTGCGGAAGCCGCGTCACCCGTCATGTTCATGTGATCGTGAGACATGGAGGTTGAATGGGCAGCGAATACGGTAAACGCGAACAGCACGCCGGTCAGCGCGGAAAAAATACGAGACATAACAGTACTCCAGTAATCGTTAATGAAATAAATAAAACCAACGGATTACGGGTGTCTCTATTCTCTGAATCGGCAAAAACGGAGGGTGGCGGGAGGCCCGGAGGCGGGCGGTGTGAGCGACCATGTCGCATCGGATATTGTCTGGCAGGGCTGCTCGACCGCGACCAGTTCCAGCGTCGCGGGTAGCGCGGCGTGAACGGGGTGATCGGGCATTTTCGGCGAAGAATCAGGAATACAGTGCTTTTCACAGAGTGAACCTTGCGGATTCACCTGCTGCATGTCCCCTTTCGCCATCTGGTGATCCTGATGCTGGATCGCCGCAATGTCGCCCTGCAGATCGATGTCACAGCGATGCGCCGCGAGGGCAATCTGACTCTGGATAAATAACCAGCCAAACGCCAGCAAAAACATCAGAAGATGTTTTTTCATAAAGCGCAGACGGTTAATCCAGTTGGCGTGCATAGTCTGACATCGCGTGGGGAACGTGGCCCGAGTATAAGCAGCAGCCTTTTTATTAATAAAGCGTTTTTTACTTATTTTACGCAGCCGTTGTATTATTCAACTCTTTTATTATAATTTTTAACATTTGCTTTTCATTAATATATCAAACGCTCTACAACGACGATAATTAAGGGCCTCGATAAAATTGTGACCCAGGAGTTTTAATTCATACCGTATCGGGCTAATCTTCCACTTTCTTGATTTTCGTCAGCAAGTTTTGCCCACTTTTTAGGCAGATTGCACTTCTTCATTTCTTGAACAACTATTCTTGCAGAAGATTCTTTGGGAACGGTGATAATAATGTTAATGATAATAGTTGAACTCCTGATCGGAGTGTTGGTGGTCGCGGGCGTTGCCCGGTATATCATCAAAGGGTATTCCGCCACGGGCGTATTATTTGTCGGCGGTTTGTTATTACTGATCGTCAGTGCCTTGATGGGCCATAAGATTTTGCCATCGAGTAACACCAGTACCGGTTACTCTGCCACTGACATTGTCGAATACGTGAAAGTTCTGCTGATGAGTCGCGGTGGCGACCTCGGCATGATGATTATGATGCTGTGCGGGTTTGCAGCATATATGACCCACATTGGCGCCAACGATATCGTGGTGAAGCTGGCCTCAAAACCGCTGAGCTACATCAACTCCCCTTACCTGCTGATGATTGCGGCCTACTTCGTGGCCTGCCTGATGTCGCTGGCAGTCTCGTCAGCCACCGGCCTCGGCGTGCTGTTAATGGCGACGCTGTTCCCGGTGATGGTCAACGTCGGCATCAGTCGCGGCGCGGCGGCCGCCATCTGTGCGTCTCCGGCCGCAATTATTCTCTCCCCGACGTCCGGAGACGTGGTGCTGGCAGCGCAGGCGGCAGAAATGCCGTTAATTGATTTTGCCTTTAAAACCACGCTGCCGATTTCGATTGCGGCGATTATCTGCATGGCCATCGCCCATTTTTTCTGGCAGCGCTATCTGGATAAAAAAGAAAACGCGAAGCATGAAATGCTGGACGTGAATGAAATCACCACCACGGCGCCAGCGTTCTACGCCATTCTGCCGTTTACGCCGATCGTCGGCGTGCTGATTTTTGACGGCAAATGGGGCCCGGAACTGCACATCATCACCATTCTGGTGATGTGTATGCTGCTGGCGGCAGTGCTGGAATTCGTCCGCGGTTTCAACGTGAAAAATGTCTTTGCCGGTCTGGACGTCGCCTGGCGCGGCATGGCGGATGCCTTCGCTAACGTGGTGATGCTGTTAGTCGCCGCAGGCGTGTTCGCACAAGGCCTGAGCACCATCGGCTTTATCGACAGCCTGATCGCCATCGCCACCTCGTTTGGCTCAGCGAGCATCATCCTGATGCTGGTGCTGGTCATTCTGACTATGCTGGCGGCGGTCACTACCGGTTCAGGTAACGCGCCGTTCTATGCGTTCGTTGAAATGATCCCCAAACTGGCACAGTCGTCCGGCATTAACCCGGCCTATCTGTCGATTCCGATGCTGCAGGCGTCAAACCTCGGCCGTACCATCTCCCCGGTCTCCGGTGTGGTGGTTGCCGTTGCCGGTATGGCAAAAATCTCGCCGTTTGAGGTGGTGAAGCGCACCTCGGTGCCGGTGCTGGTTGGCCTGATCGTAGTGATTGTCGCCACAGAGATTCTGGTACCTTCCGCCAGGCTCCTGTAAGCGACGCAGTGATGAAATGGCGCCTGAGGGCGCCATTTTTATGCTTTAATTAGTCACAGAAATCAATCAACGCCTATCATCAGGAATACAAATGTTCAGGAAGGATATTGTTGCCAGCGCCGCCGTCGCTGCGGTGCTCTGCGCGACGCACGCCACCGCCGCCCCGCTGACTGCCACCCGCTACGCCGATTTCGATCGCTATGTGCTGGCGCTCTCCTGGCAAACCGGTTTTTGCCAGAGTCAGTACGACATGAATCGCAAGGAACCCGCCGAGTGCCAGTTGCAGCGTGAGCAGAAAGACAAAACCCGCCATCTCACCGTGCACGGGTTATGGCCTGGACTCCCCAAATCCATTGCTTCACGCGGCGTTGATGATCGTCGCTGGATGCGTTTTGGCTGCGGGAAAGGCGCGCCCGCCGAAACCGGGCTGTCACTGGAGATGGCGAATCAGTTAAATAACGCGATGCCGGGCGCGGGGGGAAATTCCTGCCTTGAACGTTACGAATACGCCAAGCACGGCGTCTGTTTCGGTTTCGATCCGGATGCCTATTTCGGCACGATGGTGCGGCTGAACGNGGTCGGTCAGTTCCTTGCCAACAACTACGGCAAAACCGTCAGCCGCCATGATTTCAATGCCGCAGTGGCGAAAAGCTGGGGCAAAGAAGGCGTCGGCGCCTTCAAATTAACCTGCGACGGCAACCCCGCCTGGCTCACGGAAGTGCAAATCGCCATCAAAGCCGATGCCATCAACGCGCCGCTGAGCCGCGAGGCGTTGCTGCCTCAGCCGCACCCGGGCAACTGCGGTAAGCAGTTTGTCATCGACAAAGCCGGTTATTAAAGGTCGCCCGGCGCACTATGCGTCGGGCAAAACCGTTATCGCTGAAGGAACGCCAGCAGGTCTTCGTTGATCTGCTGCTTGTGGGTCGTGCAGATGCCATGAGAGCCGCCATGGTAAACCTTCAGTTCTGCATCTGGCAGGATTTCCGCCGCCACTTTGCCGCAGGTTTCGAAGGGAACAATCTGATCATCATCACCGTGGATCACCAGCGTCGGGATGGTCATCCGGCGTAGATCTTCACGCAGGTCAGTTTCCGAAAATGCTTTGATGCAGTCATAAAGCGCTTTAATCGAACCCTGTAACCCCTGGGCGACAAAGCCCTGACGCACCGCCTCCGACGCTTTCGCGCCATCGCGGTTATAACCGTAAAACGCCTGCGTCAGCTCGTAGAAAAAGGCACCGCGATCGTTAATCACCCCTTCGCGAATGCCGTCGAACACCTCTTTCGGCACGCCGTTCGGGTTGAAATCGGTTTTGATCATGATCGGCGTTACCGCACCAATCAGCACCGCTTTTGCCACGCGTTCGGTACCGTGGCGACCAATGTAGCGCGCCACTTCACCACCGCCGGTAGAGTGACCGACATGGACGGCGTTTTTCAGGTTCAGATGCGCGGTGAGCTCTGCCAGATCGTCCGCGTACTGATCCATATTGTGCCCGTCCCAGGGCTGCGCTGAACGACCATGGCCGCGGCGATCGTGAGCGATGACGCGATATGGCCAGCCGTGGCTGAATACCACTGGTTGCCCGCTGCCCCAGTCTTTAAAGTACAGATAGCTGCCATCTTTTAGCGTGAGTTTGTCGAAGCTGCTCATAGAAACTCCTGAAACGGAAGGGTGCCACCCCACGCGGCACCGCCTGAAAAGAATAAGCCAGATTCCAAAAAGGTGACGGATTTCGCATAAAATTCACATTAGCGCCCGGATAAACATTCTTTATTGTGCTCTTTATCACTTCAAACTGGCGCCAACTCTCAGTATGATGGCGAGAGGACAACCCTCGCCGCTGACGGTGAGGGTTTTCTTTTGGATACAGGTACCTGGAAAGACATGGAGTAAATAATGACCAGACCCGCCATCATTATTAATGAGCTCGATGCCGAACGCATCGACCGCCTGCTTGAACAACCGGCCTTCGCCAACTTACCGGTGGCTGAAGCCCTGAACGCCGAACTGGACCGGGCGCAAATGTGTGCACCTGAAGAGATGCCCCATGATGTCGTCAGCATGAACAGCCAGGTACGCTTTCGCGATTTAACCACGGGTGAAGAACGTGTAAGAACCCTGGTGTTCCCGTCGCAAGTGACCGACAGCAATGCTCAGCTTTCCGTTATAGCACCGGTCGGGGCTGCACTGCTGGGGCTCAAAGTGGGCAGTACCATTCACTGGGAACTGCCGGGCGGCACCTCAACCCACCTTGAAGTGCTGGAGCTGTTGTACCAGCCAGAAGCCGCCGGAGATTTCCACCGTTAATTCTGCTGCTTTTTACGGAGGATGTTGATACATCCTCTTTCCGTTTCGCCAGCTGATAAAACTTTTCGCTACCGCTCCCCGCTTCCTGACAAATTTGCGACCTGAATGACACAAAAATGTTGCAAAATGTGTTTAACTAAAGCTATCTCATAAGGACAAGGAGCTACGCATATGTACAAAACAATCATTATGCCGGTTGATGTCTTTGAAATGGAGCTAAGTGACAAGGCTATCCGCCATGCAGAATTTATGGCGCAACAGGATGGCGTGATTCATTTGCTTCACGTACTGCCGGGTTCCGCCAGCTTTACGATGAGCCGCTTTGCCGCCGATTTGCGCCGCTTCGAGGAGCATATGCAGCATGAAGCGGAAACCCGTCTGCAGACCATGATCAGCCATTTCAGTATCGACCCTTCCCGTATCAAAATGCATGTTCGTATCGGTACCGTTCGCGACGTGGTGAATGAGCTTGCCGAAGATCTGGATGCCGACGTGGTGGTTATCGGCTCTCGCAATCCCTCCATCACGACCCATCTGCTTGGCTCGAACGCCTCCAGCGTTATTCGTCACGCCCATATCCCGGTTCTGGTTGTTCGCTAACAGCGCAGAGGCTACCGGCAGGTAGCCTCTCTACTTTTGCTGGGTAAGCAACAGTTTGATCCCCAGCCCGACAAATCCCGTCGCGAAACCAATGCGCAGCGCTTTAAGTATGCCCGGTTTCGATAACACCTGCCCGCGCACAAAGGCAGAAAACACGCCATACAGCGCGAACACTCCCCATGTCATCAACATAAAAATACCACTGAGTATCAGTAGATCCTTTACCGGGGACGCCGCGTCGGTACGCATAAACTGCGGCAGAAAAGCGAGGAAAAAAAGCGGCAGTTTGGGGTTCAGCAAATTGATGAGAATTGCACGAATGATAATTTCGAGGGGGGTTTTGCCCTTCCCCTGCGGGTTGAGTTGCATTGCTCCTTTCTCTTTGAGCGTACTCCATGCCATATACAGCAGCCAGATCACACCGAGGATCCTAATGCCTTCAAAGGCCAGACGGCTGGTATGAAAAATCGCTGCCAGACCGGTAATGGCGGCAATCATGTGGGGAATAATACCGAGCGTGCAGCCTGTTGCCGCGTAAATACTGTGTCTTCTACCCTGCGATAAGCCAGTGGCGACGGTATAAAGCGTGCCGGTGCCGGGGGAAACCACAACGATAAATGAAGTTATCAGGAATTCGGTGCTGATCTGCATGGCGTTATGTCTCATTACTGTAAGAAATAACGCAGACTATTCCTGTCAGGCAGCGGTGCTGTCTTGAACAAAATTGCAGCGGCGGAATTACCTCAGCGAAAGCACATACTGACCGGGCGTCATGCCAAACTGCCGCCGGAAGGCGCGGGTCAGGTGGCTCTGGTCGGCAAAACCCGCCTGCAGCGCGGCATCAATGGGCCGCGCTCCCTGCTGTAACAACCGTTTTGCCAGCCGCACGCGAGACTGGATCAGCCAGGCATGTGGCGTAGTGCCCACGTCACGCGAAAAGCCACGTATCAGTTGAAAACGACTGATACCGCATAACCCGGCAAGAGCGGCAAGCGTGACGGGTTCAGCAGGCGAATCATCAAGGTATTCTTTGGCGAGCGCAATGGATGGCGAACAGGCGTTGCGTGGCGTAACCGACAACAGATGCTGTTTTGTTACCCGCATCAGGCACTGCATTACCGCTTCCTCAATAGCCGTTCGGTCTGGGGTCGGAGCGTTAAGCATCAGGAAGAGCTGTTGCATTGACGCGCTAAGCACCGAATCGTTCGCCACCGGTTTCACATCGAGCTGCCCGTTCAGTTCACCCGTCATCACATCCGGCTCGATATACAACATATGCCAGCCGCGTATGCCCGTTAACGGTACGCCGTCATGGATCTCACCAGGATTCACCATAATGATATTTCCTGCAGACGCCTCGACGTTACCAATACAACTCTGAGAACGCTGCGCCCCTTCGACAAACACGCCGATGCCGAACTGATCGTGCGAGTGGCGCGGGAAAGAATGCGCCGTCAGCAGCGAGACCGCCTCTACGCCCGGCAACGCCCGGCGATACTGCCTGACCTGGTGGATGCGTTGTTTCATAGGATCTGTGGGGAGGTGTTCATTTCTGCATAGCGAAAGGATCTAAATGAAAGAGCCAGAATGGCCGTGACGTGGGGCTTTGACGGATGTGAGTCTATTCTGCACACCCCGCCGAGTTTCGAGCAAATACGATAAAAAACGCGTTTATTTTTGCACTGTCATGATTAAAGTTAAGAGTGGTTTAAACAGTTTTTAAACCACCCTGCCATACCATACGACCTTACCTACAATATCAAAATCACTTGGTACGTTGTTCAGATTGATTGTGAATGGCTCATAGGCAGGATTTGTGCTAGTTACACGCAGTTGAGCACCAGGTAATCTCTGTACCCGCTTAACAAGTAACTGACCATCCACTCTTAGGACGTAGATCCCTTCGCGTGGATCTCTATCACTATGGTTGACCAAGATGATGTCTTTATCATTAAGAACCCCCTCCATCGAATCACCGTACACGCTGATAACAGAGAGGTTTGATGGATCTGCTTTCAGGTGGTTAGTCACCCAGTAACGTCTAAAACTCACTGTAAACATCGGTGTTTCATCGTCATTCCAGGCACCATAACCAGCGGACGCGTTAACATTGTATCGAGGAACAAAAACAAACTCGTTTAAATCAACTTCGTTCCCCTGAACATCAACAACTGTAGAGCCACTGGCCACTACAATATCCTTCCTCTTCTCTGCCTCACTTGAAACATTTCCAGTCGCTAACCATTCAACGCTGACCCCACCGGCTTTAGCCAAAGAAATCAATATTGGTAATGTTGGGTAGCCACCATCAAGCAATCGGTTAAGTCCAGATGGTGAAACACCTGAAGCTGTAGCAAATGCGTTTGTACTCTTAAATTTGGACAATACCTCACGCAAACGAGAGTGGAAATCATCGCGTCCGAGTTCATCTGTTTTACTTGGATGTATGGCGTTCTCCTTGTTTGAGTCATCCGTCATATTGATATCTTCTTGTTTCATAATTATTTTTTGAAAATAAACCTCGTTTAAGATGGATGATTAACCTGGATGAGATAAAAAATAAACTCATCCAAGTTGATTTTCGTCTTGTTTGCGCATACTCTTTGTTCATGATTTCACTAAATGAGCAAAAACGATGAGCAAAAAAAATCCACAAGAAATTAGGGACTGGCATCGTGCTGACATTGTTGCGGCATTACACAAGAAGGGGTGGTCTCTCCGTGGCTTATCAAAGCATCACGGATACAAAACCCCGACAGCGCTGAACAACGCACTGGATAGAAAATGGCCTAAAGGGCAAACAATCATCGCTGCAGCAATAGGTGTAATGCCTGAAGAGATCTGGCCAAGTCGCTACCAAAGTGATTTTAGCGGCTCTTTTGTACATGTACATAAGTAATTTCGCTTCAAGGATAGTTCTTATGAGCATAAAAACACATTACAGCGCTGAAGAGTTAGCTCGAATGGGGCTGCCGGGATTGCCAGGTACGTCAAGAAATATTCGCGAACGTGCTAAAAAAGAATCCTGGTCATCTCAAAAAAGGAAAGGCGTTGGTGGTGGATGTGTCTACGCGGTTCATAGCCTTCCAAGTGAGGCACAAGAAGCTATCCGTGAGAAAGTCTACCAGGCCGTTTTAATGAACAAACGTGCCGATAATGCTACCCGTGCCGTTGCGTCCAGACAGTTAGTGGCTAACCGTGATGACATTGCACTACTTCGGCAGTGCCCGGCAATTCTGGAACGCAAAGTTTCAGAATTAACTGAGAAGCAAAAGCAAATCGCCGATGCTCGCGCGGCGCTGGCCATGGAGGTTGAAAAACTCCGTGATGCCGGAATGTCCCGTACCGCTGCAGTGAAGTACATCGCCAGCGCATCGCGTGATGATTCACTGCCGGAACACCTGCAGGCAGCAGCGGCCATCGCTAACGCCCGCAAAGGTTCTACCCGTAAAGGCATTGGCGAACGCAGCCTGCAGGAATGGGTGTCAATTTTTGAAACCTCCAGACCAGGCATTGAGCGCTTGTCTTTACTGGCTCCCGGTCATCTGAAAGCGAAGAAACCAGAGCAGATTAAATGGCTTCCTGTTTTTCTCGCGCACTGGCGTTCACGTAAGGGGCCATGCCTTCGGGAAGCGTACCGTGATTTTCAGGCTGAGTGGCAAATGACTTATGCCGACCAGCCTGCTATCGCGGCAATCTGCCCCTCTTATGATGCCGTTCGTCGTGCCATGGATAAGCTGCCGCGCCGTGAAAAAGCCCGTGGCCGAGTCAGTGGTTCCGCTGCACTGGCTTATGAATGCTTCCAGAAACGTGACTGGTCACAGATGCCTGTTAACGGTTGCTGGATTGCGGATGGTAAGTCACTCGATATGAAAGTGGCGCATCCGGATCATGGTCGCCCGTTCACCCCGGAGCTCACGCTCATCATTGATGGCCGTACCCGCTTTATTGTTGGCTGGAGCCTGGCGTTATCTGAAAGCGTTATTGCGGTTGCTGACGCATACCGCTACGCGATGAAGCATTTTGGTAAACCGTTGTTCGTTTATTCAGATAACGGTGGTGGTGAAACTAACAAAACTTTAGATGCAGACGTCACTGGTATTTTCAGCCGTCTCGGTATTGATCACCCGACCAGCATTCCCGGTCGCCCGCAGTCTCGCGGGATTATCGAACGCCTGAACAAAGGTGTGCCGCGTCGGGTGGCTATGCAGTTTGAGACATTCAGCGGCGGCAGCGCAGACCGGGAACACGCCCGTATCACAGCCCGTGCTATCCAGTCTGCGGTGAAGGCTCAGGAAAATGGACGCGAACTGACACCCGTCCAGCGAACAGCGCTGAGTAAGCTCCCGTCATGGCAACAGTTACTTGATGCCATCGCCGAAGAAGTTGATGCCTATAACAATAGCCATGAACACCGTGAGCTGCCAAAGCGTAACGGTCGCCACATGACACCTGCAGCCTACCGCCGTGCCGTTCTGGAAGTTGAAGGCGATGAAACCGAATATCTGACGGATGTCGAGCTGCGCGAGGCATTCATGCCCGAAATGATTCGTACCGCTCAGCGCGGCTGGTTGCGCCTGTTCAACAACGACTATTTCTCCGAAGAGTTAATTCAAGTCGATGGTGAGGATGTTCGTGTTGCCTTTGATATCCATGACCCGCAATCCGTCATCGTCCGTCGCCAGGACGGCTCCTACGTCTGTACGGCTATCTGGAACGGCAATAAACGTGCGGCCATTCCTGTCAGCGCGATGGATGTGGCTGTTGAGAAACGCCGCCAGCGCCGCCTTAACCGAATTGAAGACAAACGTCAGGAGATCGAAGCTGAAGGCCGCTCCGTCCTGCCGGGACAATCCTTCGATGAACTGGGTAGTTTTATTCCGGCTGAATACACCATTGAGCGGGAAGAGGAACAGTATTTCTTCCTTGAAACTGACCGCGAAGAATATCTGAAAAAAACCGGTAACCACCGGTAAGCGAGAGTGATATGAGCATGCAAAAAGAACTGACAGAAGTGATGGCCCGCAAAGGCTACAACCAGACACAGGTCGCCCGTGCAATCGGTAAAAGCCCGGCGGTTATTAACCAGTATCTTCAGAACAAATATAACGGTGATATTCCCAGTCTGGAGGGATTAATTACCAGCTTTATTTCTCGTGAAAACGAAAAAGAAAAATCACTGCGTATTTCAGCTCAGTACATCCCGACCATCACATCACGTAAGGGACTGGAGGTTATCAGGCTGGCGCACCTTGATGGTGATATCAACGTTATCACCGGTGATGCGGGTCTGGGAAAATCCATGATTCTGCGCGAATACGCAGCACAGCACCGTGACGCGCTGCTTATTGAGGCTGACCCAGGCTATACCGCCCGTGTGGTACTGGAAGAACTTTGCGGTCTTCTCGGGCTGAGTAAGCGCGGCAACATGCATGAGCTGAGCGAAGCCTGTATATCGGCACTGCGTGATTCTGGTCGGCTTTTGATGGTCGATGAAGCGGAGAACCTGCCCTATCGCGCACTGGAAACACTTCGCCGTATCCATGACAAGTCCGGTATCGGGGTTGTGCTTGCCGGGATGCCGCGTTTGATCATCAACCTGAAGGGGAAACGCGGGGAGTACAAGCAGCTCTACAGCCGCGTCGGTCTGGCTCTCAGCATCGGTGATGCCCTGCCGCAGGACGATATCAACGATATTGCCGTCAGTATGCTGCCGGATGCCGCAGACCCCGAAGTTGGCGCGGCACTTTACAAGGCGAGCCATGGCAACGCCCGCCGTCTTTTCAAACTGGTGCGCGGTGTCAGTCGTCACAGTGCCATCAGTGGCCATGCGGTCAGCGCAGGCGCTGTCCGTAAGTTTGCAGAAATGCTCATTAACTGAGGGGATCATCATGGTAAGCCAGTCGCAGCACCTTACCAATATGGAAGTTATCTCGGCACTGGCACGTGCAGAGGCTCTGATTCTGTATCTGTCAGCGCAGGGCGTCAGCGTGAAAAGTGTGTCGTTACGTAATTCACAACCTGTTATTCGGATCTCCCGCCATGCCTGGTGTGAGCGCATGAAAAAACAGGGACTGGCCCGGTTCGATCATACAGGTATTGGCAGTCACGGACGTTTTCGTCAGGGCGTCTGGACTGACGAAACAGGTTGTCGTGTGGTCTGGTCTGAGTCGATTCATTAAAGGAGAAAAACTATGGCAAAAGTCGTTATCACTCTTACCGATGTGGGACGTGGCCTTGATGTCCAGTGTCGGGTTGAACCGGAGGAAAAGGACAGCGAACGCGTTCAGTTTGTTGCTGCCGCTGTGGGTTATGGCCTCGCTGGTCATGTAAATCAAAAAATCATTGATGCTATTAAAAACAAGGGGAAAACCAATGTCCACTAACAAACAATTTACCGATAAAACTGCGCCGGAAGGCTACTGGATTGATGCCAAAGGCGTTCTGACTCCGGTCAGTCTGATTAAAGATACCGACCAGATGCGCGATGATCTGGTTCGCTCCATCGTTGAAAAGGCCACAGCACTGAGCGCGGCGCTGGCTGAGTTTAAGCTCAGCGGCTTTTCTGACATCGGGGCATTTGTCGATATATCAGCCAGCCAGTACGGCGTGAGCCTCGGCGGTAAAAAGGGTAACGTCACTCTTTACAGCTACGATGGCCGCTTCAAAGTCCAGCGGGCAATGCAGGATCGTATTGCCTTTGACGAACGCCTGCAGGCGGCGAAATCACTGATTGATGAGTGTCTCGCAGACTGGACTGAGAATGCACGTCCAGAAATCCGGGCCATTATTACCCGCGCCTTCCAGACCGAGAAAGAAGGCGAAGTTAACACCGGCGCAGTGCTGGCCCTTCGTCGTCTCGACATTACTGATACTCGCTGGGTACAGGCTATGGAGGCTATTGGTGAAGCCGTGCAGGTGGTCGGTAGCCGTTCCTATATCCGTGTTTATGAGCGCGTAGGCGAGAGCGATCAGTATCGTGCCATCCCTCTGGATATTGCTGGCGTGGGGGTGTGATATGGCCGTTCTGTTTGACCGTACCAATGCCAGAAAACCCTGCAGTCCGTTCATGTCTTATGCGGCCAGTGCCGTTATCGCTGAGCAGAAAGGCGATTTCGGGAAAGCTGCCGATGCATGGAAGGCCGCGTTCAGCCTGGCGAAAAAAGAAGTCAACAGTATCTGGGCTATAACGCGCATGGAGTTCTGCCGTCACGCTGATCACCGTGGCTGGGGAGGCGTCAATGAAAGCTAAGCAATTCAATGCGTGTTACCCAATGGGAAGCGCTTTTATCTATCAGCCGGTTCCGGCTTTACGTGGTGGTCGGGTTGTCAGAACGGTGGATGTCGCCCGCGACCTTAAGGACGTGACCGTTGTTGAAATTAATCAGGAGCCTTATTTCGCAAATATTAAATCACTGAAACCGGCTGGCTGAAAATAAACTCAATTTAAATCCGTTTTAAAAATGGCGTAAACCCGCAGGGGCTGGCTTACGCCAAATTCAGGAGAAACCAATATGGAACACTTAACAGGATCCATGTGTCCTTCGTGTGAGACTGAAGATTCTATGGCTATGGAAGTGCAACAGGCCGCCCATGACCCGCAATTAATCAATATCGTGGTTATCTGTTGTATCTGCGGTACACGTTTTAATGAATTTGTGGATGTTAATAACATGGAGGTGTTAGGTGAATAATTCAGAAAAAGATAAATATCTCCAGCGTATTAAAAAATTGCTGGCAATGGCCCGTAATAATTCCAGCGCAGAAGAAGCCGCGCTCGCTCTGAATCGTGCGCAGAGACTAATGGCGGCGCACAACCTTAGTGAAAGCGATGCAGCATTCATGGATATCAATGAAGCATCAACTCAGAAGGCTCCGTCACATGCTGAAAAGATGCCGGAATATATGGCGCTACTGGCAGTGATGATCGCCCGTGTATTCGGCGTGAAGTTTTATACCAGCCATGGTGTTGAGTTCTGGGGAGATTCACCGAAACGCACCATTACCTATTACGGGCCAGACGAACGGCCACAGGTTGCTGCATATTCCTTCGAGGTTCTGGGTAAGCAACTGGCTAAGGCTCGCCGTGATTACATCAAAACATTACGTAAGAACATCAGGCCCGCCACAAAGGTTGCCCGCGCTGATACTTTCTGCTCTGCATGGGTCAATGGTGCCTATGCGGTAGTCAGTGATTTCGTTGTGACTGAGGCTGAAGCAACTCTGATTGAAGCGTATCGCAGCAGGAAGCTCAGCAACGGAATGAAAACGCTGGAACCACGCGCTCCCGGTAAGGCCAGAGGAACCGATGAGGCTGCCTATCACGGATACAAGGCAGGACGTAACGCGCAACTACATCATGCTGTATCAGGCTCCACATCAGGAGTAGCGCGTATCGGAGGTAAATCATGAGCGAAGAAACGCGTAAACCTGTTGTGTTTATCGCCGGGCCGATGACCGGTTATCACAATTTCAATCGGGACGAGTTCAACGCTGAGGCCAGCGTACTGGAAGACCGTGGCTTCACTGTCCTTAACCCTGCCATTCTTCCTGATGGCCTGCTGCATGAACAGTATCTGCAAATCACACTGGCCATGCTGGAAACTGCGGACTCCGTTTTCCTGCTGGATGGCTGGACTGAAAGTGATGGGGCATGCCAGGAGTTCAGGCGGGCCCGCGAGCTGGGACTGATGTTTATGTATCAGTCATGGGGAAATACAAAGCGAGCGATTTTACTGAACCGCGAGTTACGCATCACACCAGTTGAGGTGAGCTATGAATAACGTAACAGGTTGCCAGTTTCAGGCGAACGGTACACGTCGTGTCTGGTTCTTCCGTGATAACAGTCAGGTGGTGGAATATACAACCCTGCCCCCGAAGTTACGTTTTAAATACTGGGACGCCGGTAATCATCAGATCAGAGCAAAAGAACAGCAGGTCGAAATGAAAAAGGCGATTGAGCAATTTAAAAAACTGCGGGGAATTAAATAATGAACACCGGATTAATACTCGGGCTGGTTATTTTTTATCTGCATCTTGGGTGGTGCTGGGTAAGTGTTCTCAAACGTGTTTTGCCTGGTGTTATTTGTTCACGATTTAAATATGGTCTGACTCTGGTTCTGTGGCCGCTGAGTCTGATTATTTCTGATGCGACGATGGAGGAAGAAGAATGAGCCGATTACCATCGAAAGAAATCTACGCGATTCCAGACTGGATGCGGCAGTACCTGCCGCTCTTTAACAACACAGGAGGTAATGACATCGAGGCGCTACTGCACGACGACAGCACAACGCCGCTCGCAAATGTGGTTCGCTATATGCTCATCGTTTCCGTTCGTTCGCAATTCGACTTACTTGTGATGTTGCGTAAGAGCTGGCTGGAGGCGATGGAAGTTCTGGACGGGGTCAGCCTGACAGAGGTCTATCGCTCAGCATACGAGGATGCTCGTCATGAAGGGCTGGTTAACTGGGAAGCCGCCACGTCTCTTGCTGAGGAAAACGAATCGCTGAAACGCAAGCTGGAAGACGCAGAGAAGCGCATAGCAGAACAAAGTGACTATTTTTCGGCTTTGGTGGCGATGGCGCGGAAGTCAGCAGATAAGGCTATGCGTAAATATCCGCAGCCAAACTATGTGCTGCTGAAGGTCGCTGAAGAAGCTGGCGAGGTCGTACAGGCTGGGGTTCATTACGCAGAAAACCGCATGACGTGGGACGAGGTAGAGGGCGAGATTGTCCAGTTGCTGGCTATGCTCATTCGCCTTGTTACGGAGGGTGACCAGATTAACGGCGTCACCCCACCGCAATCAGTCCGCTCCGCTGGCGTTGGCATTAAGGAGTCGTGATGTCCAGAACAACACTTGAGCGCATGAATAACAAACACGGGCACCACTATCAACGTGATGGGTCAGTTTACATATGTTGGATGTGTGGCACAGCTGAGCATCGCAACGGTAGATATTGGTGGGCAGGACGATATTCAGAAACTGAGCCACCATGCGGTGATGATGTGGTGGGGCAAGAAGCTTGGTTTGAAGCCGCGAAAAGCGAGGGCGAGTGATATGTGGCGAGGAACAAATCGCGGCAGTAGCCAGATGATTCTCACCAGTTACGAGTTTGACCATGAAGGCAAAAAGTCTCGTGCTGTCTACCTGGTCAGGCATCACAGCAAAGTTAAGGAGACCACACTGGAACAGAAGGTGACCGTTGAGAGAGACGCTTTTGGCCGGTTCACACCACTCGTTGAGCTTACTGATTTTCCAGGTGGACTAAGTGAGCGCGAATCGATGTTGAAATTAGCCGACTGGCTGCACCGTCTGGGCGTGGCTATCGAAGATAACTGGAGTACCCCATGACCATACTAACCACACGCGAACGTGCCAGACTGCGTAAGCAACGCTCCCGTGCATCACTGGCGAAACAGGAAGGCGTAAATCGTTTCGAGGTAAGCCTGACTGATAGCGAACTGGCCGCGCTGGAGCGTGGCCGGGTTAACCGGAATCCTGGACGTGAGCCGTACAGCCGCAATGAGTACATCGCCCTGTTGCTGATTAACGATGCCGGGAAGCTTGCAGAACAGGAATCAGCTTTGCCTGTCTGTGGAAAGTGCGGCGCTAAACCTCCGCAACATTGCGAGGGAGCATTCAAGGGTGAAAGTACCTGCTGGTTGACAATCAGTTGCCTCAAACTGAATTTAACCAGCGTGACAGGTCACAGTTAAATAATACGGAGGTGTGACCGTGAAAAATAAAAACGCGCTTATTGGGGCCATTAAAGCCGGTCAGGCCTGGCTTAAATGGGATGATGTTACCTACCGGAGTGTACTTAAACGTATCACCGGAAAAATGTCCAGCAAACATTGCTCAATGGATGAATTGCAGAACTTACGGGAATATATGCATACGCAGGGGTTTCCACGTATTAATACCCGTAAGCATGGACGACGACCTTCCGTTCCGGCCGGACGGAAATCAACGCTGGCGAAAATTGAAGCCCTTTTAACTGATGCCGGTCGTTCATGGAATTATGCAGAATCAATCGCCTCACATATGTTTCAGCAAAAGGTTATTGAGTGGCTGACCGATGAACAACTGGTTAAGTTGATGCAGGCGCTTATCATTGATGCCAAACGAAGAAGCAAACGCGACACTAATTAATAATAACGAATTCCATTGAGAATAAAATGATATACAATGAGGGGGATACGCAGGTATCCCCCTTTTTCGTTCCGGAGGCAATCCATGAATCAGTATTATTCAGAAGAGCTGGAGCGCGTTAAATCGCTGCTTCCTGAACCTGTTCTGCGCATTGCTGAACTGATTGGCTTCCCTGCAACGGCAGAGCTGCTTAAGGCGTTAGGTGGTGCAACGTTCCCGATTGGGAAAGGGCTTCGTGCGCTGGGCTTTCACCGCGTTCGTTTGCTGCAGAGTGCTATCGGTGAAGAGAATACCCGCATTCTGATGAATAACTTCGGTGGTGAGTCGCTCTATCTCCCCCGCTGTGACAGTGCGCTGAGGCAGCTACGCAATCAGGCTTTTCTTCATGAGTTCGATTCGTTAAGGGATCAGGGCGTGTCGTCTTTGCTGGCTATGACAGAGTTGTGCCCGAAGTACGGTTTCAGTGATCGTTTTGCCTGGGGGCTTTTGGCGCGACAGAAAAACAATGGAATCTCAACACAAGACTCTTTATTTTAGGATGGATTATGAAAAATATTATTTTTGTTTGGCTTATCTTTTTTAGCTTTAGCTCTCTGGCGGGAGATATTAAAAGTGAGGAAGATTTCATAAAATCAGCTATTAAAGATGGATATCAGGCTCAAAGAAACCTGGCTTTTGGTTACCAGACTGGTGATGCCAAAACTGGTGGTTACGACTTTATATCTAAAAATGAAACAAAATCTTGTGCATGGAGAAAGATTTTATTAATTGCTAACCCAGACAAAGTTGACTCATCTGATCCAATGAACGAAAGGTTCTCTTGTCGTAATCTTGATTTTGAACAAGATGAAGAAGTGTGGAAGATTGTTTATAAATATCTCCCCATGATTGCCGAAGCAAAAGAAAAAGGTGAGTATATGGTGGAAAAAGAGAGTGTGCCAACACCAGATAAACTAGAAATAATAGATGTTACTCAATAGCCACTGAACCCCTTCACCTTAAACCACAACTAACCCGATGAAATACTGACACCATCCCTTATTAACAGGATGGTGTTATGTTTTTATCACTCTCTCAGTTTCAGCAGGCAGCGGGTATTTCTTTTACACTCGCTCAGCGCTGGTATGAACCGGTCAGCGCTGCTGCTGCCGAATTTCAGATCCAGACGCCCCTGCGACTTGCCGCATTCATCGCTCAGACCGGACATGAAAGCACTGGTTTCAGCCGGTTAAGCGAAAGCCTGTATTACACCGACGCAGAACGCGTCGCGCGTATTTTCCGCAGCGGCTTCGATAACAACAAAAATGGCGTTATTGATCCTGCTGAAATCGCCTTTGCCCGTGCCTATACGCGTAACCCGGAAAAACTGGCGAACCGGGCCTATGCCGGACGCGGTGGGAACGGTGATGAAAAGTCTGGCGACGGCTGGCGCTATCGCGGACGTGGACTGATTCAGGTTACGTTCCATGACAATTACCTCCTCTGTGGTCAGGCGCTTGGAATTGATTTGATCTCTGACCCNTGAGCACCCCCCGCCGTATCAATCCTCCGGCTGAAGGTCAGGCTGACCGTGAGGCCCGATACAAAAAGGCGAAGGCGGCGCTGGGCGTATGAAATTCATTCGGGAACTGATCAGCAATCCTGCCTCCGGACGTCTTTCCACTTCCGACACCATAGTTCTCGGTGCCTTTCTGGTGAGTTCCTTCGTGCTGGTCTGGGTAACCGTCAGGCATGAAGAGATTCCCGGAGAGCTGTTTCTGACCTATCTCGGGGCGTGGGTGGCTCAGTGCCAGGCATCCAAACATATGTCAATCAAGCGTGATCGGGAGGTGAGTAATGTGGCCCGCAGCTCTGAAAATCCTGAAGGATAACTGGAAAACGTTACTGGTCATCGCCGTTCTGCTGGGTGGTGGTGTCTGGGTCGGGATGTTTCTCTCTGAAAAGGCGCTGACTGAGCAGGCGCTGACCTTCAGCCAGGAAAAGCAAAAGCTCACCGATGATTTCAGCGCTCAGAAAAGTGCCTGGGATAAAGAGCGTCTGGCCGCTGCCAGTCAGTATGCCGTTGACCTGCGGGCCGCGCTGGACAGACAAAAAGCCTGGCAGGATAAAGCCGATGCGCTTTCCCGCCAGATGGCAGAAAAAGAACGACAACACACCCGCACGGTGAACGACCTGCAACGGAGACTTAACGATGCACTTGAAAGCGATGGCGGTACTTATACCGGTATTGGCCCTGCCAGCCTGCAGCTCTGGCGTGAATCCCTCGGTTATCCCGGAGCCGAAAGTATCACCGCTGGTCACGGTCTGTCAGAAGCCGCCAGCAGCGCTACTGGAAATACCGGAAATGCCACCGGCACCGAAGGCGGACTCTCCCCGTCCGGAATAATCAGCCACAGTGGAGAGTACGGCAAATGGTGCCTGCTGATGCGTGACCGGCTGCAGGCACTCAATGATTTCTACAACAAGGAGTGACGCGATGTCTCTGGACATGGCTTTTCAGATTGCACTGGCGCTGGCCGCAACCTTCGGCACCATCTGGATTCGTCGCCTGCAGAAAGATATCTCTGACCTGGAAAAAGCAGTTGACCGAATCCGGGACGAGTATCAGCGCCGTGAAGACGCCAGGAGCAATTACGACAACATGATGGACGCGATGAGGGAACTGCGGGCGGCTATCGAACGTATTGATAACAAACTGGACAGGAAAGCCGACAAATGAAAGCGAGACTGAAGCGCCGCGCCCGTCGCACTCATATCAGCAATGACGAACATGAGACACTCAGCCGTATTGCTGAGCAGCTCGACCGTCTGCAGGCACCCGTAAATCCGGATGTACTGCTCAGTATCAATACCCGGTTGAGCCGCATAGAGTCACGCCTTGATGGTATCAGCGATGATGTTTCACGTCGTGGCGCGGTGGCCGGAGCCATGGCCGGGGCATTCACTGGTGGCATCATCACCGTCGCGATCATGTTCATTCGCGCGAAACTGGAGCTCTGATATGGCGCATCCGCAGGAAACACGGGAAAGACTGCGCAGGGCGTACATCTTCGGACAGATGTCCCTTGAGATCGCCTCAGCACAAACCGGCGTTGCATTTGCGACAGCCCGTCGCTGGAAGAAAGAGGCGCAGGATGCGGGGGACGACTGGGACAAACTCAGGGCTGCACACATCATGGCAGGCGGCGGTCTTGAAGACATTGGCCGGGCCATCCTGACAGGGCTGATGACGCAGTATCAGACCACGCTGGAAATGCTCACCACCAATGCTGACCTGCCTGCTGACAAACGCGTCGAACTGCTGGCCAGTCTGGCGGACGCCTTCAACAAAGCGGTTGCCGCTAACAAAAAAATCCTGCCGGAAGTCAGTCAACTGGCGGTTGCTCTGGATGTGATCCAGCGGCTGAGTACGTTTGTGGCAGAAAGTTATCCGCAACATCTGGCGGCGTTCGTGGAGATTCTGGAGCCATTCGGACAGGAAATGGAGAAGCACTATGGCTGATAAATTGATCCGCGTTAACTCCCGAGTGAGCGTGATGGCAAGCATGGTTGCCTATGTCGAAGCGCCGGAGTTTCGCGATGAAGTCTGCGTCCACCTGACTGATGGTCGCATCGAATATCTTGAGTACTCCATGCGTAACGAAAGATGGAGCGCAAAAGACAGGTTTGAAAAGGCTGTTAACGATGCCTTAAGCGGAGCTTAATTCAGTGGACAGAGGTAAATCCCTTTCACGTAAAGACTTCCTTGCTGAACTGGCGGAGCTCTCCGCCAGCCTGCGCCGCACGATTGAAGCGGAGGACGTTGGCTTCGACCCGGCACCTGCTGCCGTTGCTGAGCGCCGTGCTCGGGTCGCTGACCCGGTGACGGGCTTTGAGTATTTCACGCAGCATTATTTCCCGCATTACGTCCGCCATACCGACAAAAGCGAACTGCATAAATACCTCTATGCACGGCTGCCGGAAATCATCAGTGCCACCACCGGGCAGAATGACGCCATCGCCGCCCCGCGCGGTGAAGCAAAATCCACTATCGTCAGCCAGCTCTTTGTTATCTGGTGCATCGTTCAGGCGCTCAAACACTACCCGGTCATCATTATGGACTCGATTGACCAGGCTTACCCGATGCTGGAGGCCATCAAAGCTGAGCTCCAGTTTAACCCGCGTCTGCTCATGGATTTTCCTGAAGCGGCGGGCGGTGGTCGTGTCTGGCAGGCGGGCACCATTCTGACACGCAACGATATCAAGGTGCAGGTTGCGGGCAGTGGTAAAAAACTGCGTGGCCTGCGTCACGGGCCATACCGTCCAGACCTCGCGGTACTGGACGATATTGAGAACGATGAGCAGGTTCGTAACCCGGAACAGCGTGACAAGCTCGATAACTGGCTGAAAAAAACCGTTCTGCCGCTGGGCGGTGCCGGTGCGAAATTCGATGTGGTGTACATCGGAACCATCCTGCATCACGATTCCGTACTCTCCCGTACCCTGAAAAATCCGCTCTGGAAACGGGCGAGGTTTAAGGCGCTCATCAGCTGGCCACACAATATGGAACTGTGGGACAGGTGGGAAGAAATCCTGCGTAACAACGATGAAGACGGAGAGTTTCTGGCCCGCGCATTCTATGAGCAACACCGGGCTGAAATGGAGGAAGGCTCCGTTGTTTCATGGGCCGCCCGTCCGCTCTATACCCTGATGCTTATCCGTGCCCGTGACGGTCACAGCACGTTTGATGCGGAATACCAGAATGACCCCGTCAGTGGCGAGGATGCACCGTTTAACGGCTGTATTACCTTCTGGGTTAATCGTCTGGCTGAGTGGCGTTTTTACGGTGCCTGCGACCCCAGTCTGGGGAAAGCCGGTAACAGTCGTGACCCGTCCGCGCTACTGGTCGGTGGCTATAACCGTTTCACCGGTATTCTGGATGTGGTTGAAGCACGTATCCGTAAGCGCGTCCCGGACAGGATAATTTCAGATGTGATCGAGCTGCAGCGTGAATACAACTGTCTGGTCTGGGCTGTTGAGTCCGTCCAGTTTCAGGAGTTCCTGCGCACAGAGCTGGTGAAGCGCTCGGCCATTGCCGGTATCCCGGTTCCTGCCCGTGCAGTAACACCCAGCGCCGACAAAATCCTGCGTATTGAATCCCTGCAGCCGCATGTCGCCAACGGTCTTATCCGTTTGCACCCGTCACAGACGACACTGATTGAACAGCTACGGCACTTCCCGAAAGCAGATCATGATGACGGGCCTGATGGACTGCATATGCTCTGGATGCTGGCGGTTTCCGGTGCCAGTAATTTTGATTTTAAAGCTGTACCGCGCCACAGCCGCAGCGGTGACAGATTCGGCTCCACAGGAGGTTGGTAAAGATGGCCCAGATTGTTGACCAGTATGGTCGCCCGCTTAAGAAGGACGTTCTCAAGGAACCCCAGTCTGCACGGATAGTGCAGCTCAACCGGGACTGGCCTACGCACCCGTCTCGTGGGATGACCATTGCACGACTCCCCCGGATTCTTGAAGCGGCAGAACGCGGCGACCTCGCCGCGCAGGCAGACCTGTTTGAAGATATGGTCGAACGCGATGGCCACATTTTTTCGGAAATGGCCAAGCGCAAAAATGCGCTGCTTACGCTGGACTGGAGCATCGAGCCACCCAGGAACGCCACGGCGGAAGAGAAGAAAATCGCGGCGATGGTGGGGGCGTGGTTTGATGACATCATCGAGATGGAAGACATCACCCTTAACGCGGCAGAAGCCATCGGACACGGCTTCTCGGCGCAGGAGATCGAACGGTGGGAGCGCGACTCCGGCGTCTGGCTCCCCACCAGAATCAAGCTTCGCCCGCATCGCTGGTTCTGTACCACGCCGGATAAAGGCGATGAAATCCGCCTGAACACGGGCAGCATGGACGGTGAAGAGTTGTGGCCGTTCGGCTGGCTTGTTCATACCCATAACGCAAAGTCCGGCTATATCGCGCAGAGCGGCCTGTACCGTGTGCTGGTCTGGCCGTATCTGTTCAAGAATTACAGCGTTCGCGATCTGGCTGAATTCCTGGAAATCTACGGACTGCCCGCCCGTATCGGGACGTATATTTCCGGGGCGACGCAGGATGAGCAGGATAAGCTGATGGAGGCGCTGGTCTCTCTCGGCCATAACGCATCCGGGATCATTCCTGAAGGTACGCAAATCGAATTCAAGGAAGCGGCGGAAGGACAGTCTGACCCGTATATGGCGATGATTAACTGGGCGGAGCGTACCGAGTCCAAAGTGATTCTGGGTGGTACGCTGACCGCGCAGGCTGACGGAAAAACCTCCACCAACGCCCTCGGGAATATTCATAACGAAGTGCGGCACGATCTGCTGGTCGCCGACGCCCGCCAGCTCGAAGGGTTTTATCGTGGCGTCATTCAGATGTTGCTGGCAATCAACGGTTATGATGTCAGCCCGCGCCGTCAGCCCCGTCTGGTTTTTGATACCCGTGAGCTGGAAAACATCCAGGTATTTGCAGAGGGTGTGAACACGCTGGTACAGGCCGGGATGAGAACTATCCCCGTCTCATGGGTACACAAGAAAATTGGCATTCCGGTTCCCGGAGAGGGCGAAGCGGTTCTGGTTCCTCCCGCTCCGACAAACCCGGTGGCACTTGGCACCCGGATTGCAGCCCCTGTGTACCGTTATTTTTCAGCGCTCAGCACCGGTACTGACATCACCGACCCTGCGCAGGATGCACTGGATAACGCCACCAGTCCGGGCGTCGCCATCAGCCAGGCAATGGAAAAGCTGATCGCACCACTGGTGACGGCCCTGCAGCAGGGCCAGACACCGGATGAGGCGCTGGATATTATCGCGGCCAGCTATCCGTTGCTGGATGACGGGCAACTGCAGCAGCTCCTGCACCAGGCCATCTTCGTCAGTGAAGTATGGGGACGCCTCAATGCCGAAAGCTGATGTGGATCTGGGTTACGCCATTGGCCTGAAACCAGAAGAGGCCATTAAATACTTTGAGTCGAAGGGCTACACCATCGGTTTTAACTGGCACGATGTGGACGCCAGCGCCCACGCCACAAAGTTCACCGTCGCCGGAGTGCTCAAACAGGACATTCTGGAGGATATCAGCCAGGCCATGCAGACGCATATTGACGGCGGCGGCACCCTGCGTGATTTCGGGCGGCAGCTGACCCCGGTTCTGACGCGCAAAGGCTGGCTTGCCGATAAAGCCAGGCTGGTGGCTGATGAGGATGGTGTGCTTGAAGGTAAGCAACTGACGCCGCGCCGTCTGCGTACCATCTTTGAAACGAACATGCAGGCCGCGTATGGCGCAGGCCGTTATGCTGAGCAGATGGCTAATGCGGAATTCCGCCCCATCTGGGAACGTGTGGCCGTGATGGATACCCACACCCGGCCACTCCATGCCAGGCTGAACGGTTTTACCGCACGCTTTGATGACCTGGTCTGGCAGTTCATGTATCCGCCTGATGGCCATCACTGTCGTTGCCGCGTTCGTGCCAGAACGGAGGCTGATGCTGCACGTCTGGGTATTGAGGTGAAATCCTGGGCAGATGAGATTGTTACTGTACAGCAGGCATGGGGGCCGCACGATACCAGGGAGGTTAAGGCACTGCGCTTTAATGGTGAACTGTACACACCGGATGCAGGGTTTGGCCATAACCCCGGTAAGGGCTGGCTGTCTTCACTCGGCCAGCGACTGCTGGACAAAGCCGCCACAACCACCCCGGCTATCGCCACACAGGCCGTCAGCGACGTGCTCTCAGAGACTGCTGTTCTGGCAGCGGTGACCGATGATGTTCGCCGCTGGGTGGACGCGGTCAGTGTCCGCCAGAACACGCGCGGCGATCTGAAGCGTGTGGGTGCGGTGCCTCCTGAACTGTTTGCCCGTCTGGAAGAGAGCGGTGTGCAGCAGCCGGTGGTATTCAGTATCCATGAAGAGGATGTCCGCCAGGCTCCTGGCCCGCTGTGGTCAGAGCTGCCCTCCCTGTTGCGGCAACGTGGTGATGTCTGGCTCGACAGTGATTCCCTTGTCTGGCTCCTGCCGGGGCAGACCGGCGTTCGCGCTGTGAGGGGAATCCCTGCTGATGATGGGTGGCGGTTGTCGCTGATGAACGGTGGTGCAACTGTCCGTCAGGGAGAGATCCTTACGGATGGCGCGAAACAACTGCAGGTACGGGTGCCATGAGTTACACCATCACCTACGACATCGGCGACTTTGAACGCTCACTGGGTGAGCTTATCAAACGCCTGGAACACCGCGAGCCCCTGATGCGGGAGATGGCCGCCGCCATGGGTGATGCGGTTGAAGAGAACTTCGCGCGTGAAGGCCGCCCGGCGTGGATGGGCTGGAGCCCGTCATATGCCCGCAAGCGTAGTGGCGGAAAAATCCTGCAGAAGTCGGGGCGGCTGGCAAAAAGTATCACCCAGGTCAGTAGTAATGATATGGCCATGGTCGGGACAAACGTTAAGTATGCCCGTATTCACCAGGAGGGAGGAGAAATCAATATAGCCTCCCGTAGCCAGCAGGCTTATTATCGACACAACACTAATGACTATAAAAAAATTGGCGGTATTGTGGGAAACAGGTTTGTTAAAAAGAGCCGTAGTAACTTCAGCCGGTGGCATACAATTGGTGCATATAAAATTAAGATGCCTGCCCGCCCGTTCCTGCATCTTACGGAAGATGATGTTACCGGCATGGAGAGCACGGCAGAGAATTACCTGAAGCGTCTTCTCGACTGATGGATTTAACGCCCTGTAAGCCACGCAGACGCGTTCAGTTTAATTGTGGTAGAGTGATTCGTCACAGAGGTAGTTAAACGTTTTTAAAAGCGGTTTAAAAAGCACAGACCCGGTTTGCTCTGTGATCCTCTGCCTCATCCAGTGTGGTGATCCTCTTAACCCACTTATCCACTGAACCCCTTCATCTGAATCCCGTTGTCCTGGTGCCGTATTCTCGGCCCCATGAAAAAGACTCTTATCGCCTCTCTGGCACAGCAGATTGACAGCACCACATCCGGTGTCATCCAGCTTTTTCCGGCTGGTGAGTTCCGTGCCCGTGATGGTCGACCGGCTGAGTGTGCAGCATGGGTTATGACGCGGGAAATTGCAGAGCGCCTGATTGCTGCTGCAGATGCCCGTGAAACTCCCTACGTCCTGGACTATGAACACCAGACCCTGCGGGCAGCAAAGAACGGCCTTCCGGCTCCGGCTGCAGCCTTCTTNAGGTGAAGGACTGTTCGCCATCGATGTGGAGTGGACAGCCACTGCGGCCGCCATGGTTGCAGCCGGAGAGTACCGTTTTATTTCCCCCGTGTTTTCCTACGACACCACCGGTCAGGTACTGCAGATAGTCAATGCTGCCCTGACTAACACACCGGCGCTTGACGGGATGGAGGAAGTGTTACTCGCTGCCGCCTCCCTGATGGACGCTCACTTAACCACAGAGGGTATTGCAGAAATGGATGAAGAATTTCTCAACGAGCTCCTGAGCAATCTGCGCTGGATGCTGAATCTCCCCACCGCGTCAACGAAGGAAGAGATTCTGGCGGAGCTGCAAAAAATTATCGGGCTGCTTTCGAAAGGTGAAGGTACTGCGGCAGCGGCTGTCAGCCTGCTGGATGTCCTGAACCAGAATGCGCAGAGTATCGCTGACCTGACCGCACGTGTTGACAATCCTGACCCGGCCAAATGGGTGGCCGTGGATGTGATGAACGCTGCCGTACAGCAGGCCGTTGAAAAAGCGGCATCCGGTAATCAGGCGGCACTGGCAACACAGGAAGCTGAAACCCTGATTACGGTTGCACTCGGCGACGGTCGCCTGCTTCCGGCACAGGAAGACTGGGCGAAATCGCTGGCGAAGTCTGACCCGGAAAGCCTGAAAACCTACATCGGGAAAGCGCCGAAGATTGCCGCGCTGACCACCAGTCAGACACAGGGGCAGCCGCCGAAAGGTGCGCCTGAGCGTCCGACTGAAGACGATGACGAAGCCATTGATCCGGCTATCTGCTCCATGATGGGGACAGACCCGGAAGACGTGGCGAAATACATCAAGTAAAGGAGCCATCCAATGGATCGCAATACCCCTTTTAAAGACGGTGAGCTGTTTGCGGTGCCCGTTGCGGCCGCGACAGAACTTTTCGGCGGGCACATTGTGGCCGCGAATGCGACCGGGTACGCCGTTCCGGGTAGTGCCACGGCCGCTAATACCACTCTCGGTGTGTGTGATGGCTGGGTGGATAACACCACCGGTGCTGACGGTGAAAACAGTGTGCTGGTTCGCCGTGGTAAAGCCTGGTGTCTGGCCAACAGTTCCACTGACCCGGTAACTCAGGCGCTCGTGGGTAAACCCTGTTATGTCGAAGACAGCGCGACGGTTGCCAAAACCAGCAATGCTGATGCCCGTCCGGTTGCCGGGACGGTTCTGGGTGTGGATGCCGAAGGCGTCTGGGTGCTGATTTAATAAGGAGAAACAGCCGTGTTAATTAACGTTAAAAATGTGCGTCAGGTTTTTGTAAACCTGAAAGCCACTTTCCAGAAGGCGTTTGAGCAGACGCCGTCTGACTGGGAAAAAGTCGCGATGGTTGTTCCGTCCACCGGGAAAGAGAACGACTACAGCTGGCTGAGCCGCTTTCCGAAAATGCGCGAATGGATTGGTGACAAGGTTATTAAGGCACTGGCCGCCTTCAACTACACCATCCGCAACAAGGACTGGGAAGCCACCATCGAAGTTGATCGTAATGACATCGAAGACGATCAGATTATGGGCTACGCCCTGCAGGCAAAAGGTGCGGGTCAGTCTGCTGCTGAGCTTCCTGCAGACATTGTATTTGGTCTGCTGAGTGACGGCTTCACCAACCTTTGTTATGACGGCCAGCCGTTCTTTGATACCGACCACCTGGTAAAAGGTGCATCGGTCTCTAACAAAGGGACGAAGAAGCTTGACGTCACCAGCTACGCTAACGCCAAAGCCAGCTATGGTGCAGCCAGGACGGCCATGCGCAGCCTGAAAGATGACGAAGGTGCCTCCCTGAAAATCCGCCCCAGCATTCTGGTTGTACCGCCAGCGCTGGAAGATGACGCCAACTATCTCATGACGGCAGATCGCTTCCCGGACAACACGCCAAACCCGTACAAGGGAACTGCGGAAGTGCTGGTTGTTCCGGAGCTCAAATCGGATACCGCCTGGTTCCTGCTGGATACCACCAAGCCGGTTAAACCGCTGATTTATCAGCTGCGTAAAAAGCCGGAGTTCGTTGAGCAGACGGACTATAACGCCGAAAACGTCTTCAAACGTAAGAAGTTCCTGTTTGGTGCAGAAGCCCGCGCCAACGGTGGGTACGGCTTCTGGCAGATGGCGTATGGCTCAACCGGGGAGGCTGCATAATGCCAGTTCAGATAACTGCACGTCGGGACGGTTTCCGCCGTCTTGGCATCGCGCACAGCGCGAAAACCACCACGTATGACGACGACCGTTTTACGGACGCCGAGCTGGCCATCCTGGAAAATGACCCGAACCTGATTGTTCTGCGTACGGACAGTACGCAGGGATCAGAAAACGACGAAGCACTGGTGAAAGCCGGTGCCCGCATCGCCGAGCTGGAAGCCGGGATTACGCAACTTGGCAAGGATGCTGACGAGCTGAAGAGCACCAACAACATGCTGATGGATCTGCGTGATGAGCAGAAGCGCCGTATCGACGAGCAGGATGCTGAAATAACGGCACTGACTGCAGAGCGCGACGAGCTGCAGGCGAAGCTGACCGCTGCCACCAGTGATAGTAAGGGCTCCACTCAGCCGGTGGAGGAAGATACTTCCGGTAAGAAAAAGGGCTAATACATGTATGCCGTCCGCGATGACATGGTGAAGGCATTCGGTGAGCGGGAGTGTATCTCGCTCACCGACCGGGACTTCAACGGGGAGATCGATGATGTGGTACTGGAGGGTGCCCTTACTCAGGCCAGTGCTGAAATCGATGGTTATCTTTGCGGCCGGTATCCGGTGCCATGGCCTGACGAGCCGCGCGTTCTGGTGGGTAAGTGCTGCAACATCGCGCGTTATCTGCTCTGCGGTGCTGATACTCAGATGACGGAGGAAATCCGCGCACGCTACGAGGACACCATCCGTTTTCTGGAAAAGGTTGCATCCGGGAAAGTCACGCTGGGACGCAACACTGCCGGGGAGGTGGTTCGTAGTGGCTCCGGAGCCCGCATTGTTTCAGGCGGTCGCGTCTTCGGACGAGACCAGACTGACGGAGGGAGCTTCTGATGCTGATTACGGATATTGAACTGGCGATTGTTGATCGTCTGCGTCGCGGGCTGGGACGACTGGCCCGCAACGTAGAAAGCTACGGCGGTGAAATGGATGGTGAGCCAGCCGAAGTACTGCGCCAGTTGCCGGGGGTCTGGGTGACGTTCGGTGGTATCCAGAAGACGGAACGCCTCAGTACAGCCAGAAACAAACACGTCACCCACGGGCGATTTGTTGTGATGGTGGGCGACCGCAGCGTGCGCAGTGAAGCGTCCTCCCGAACCGGAGGAGCAACCCTCAGTGAGGTGGGAACATACCGTCTGGTTTCTGCCGTTCGTCGCCTGTTGTCCGGGCAGGACATGGCGGATGCGGGGTTGAAGATTGACGCGCTGATGCCAGGACGCGTCCGCACGCTGTTCAATACCCAGCTTGAAAAGCAGGCGTTCTCTGTCTTTGCGTGTGAGTTTGATACGAAGTGGATCGAGTCCACGCTGGAGAACGGGAAGTATCCGTTGCAGGACGCACCGGCTGACCATGAAGACAGTCTCTTTACACCTTACCAGGGTGAAACCAGTCCGGATGATCCTGAATGGTTGCGCACCCGCCTGACCTATGACCTGAAAAGCCCGGATACGCCGGGGGTTGCAGAGGACATTATCAACCATGAGCAAGATGAAAGTTAAAGCGGTACCGGGGGTGAAGGTACCGCGTGAAGACAACCCGCGCCGTTATATCACCGGTGACGTTGTTGAGGTGGAGGACACCGCCTATTACCGCCGCCAGATTATGGCTGGCGATCTGATTGATGTCAGTGCTGCGACGGTAAAGGCTGGCGCGAAAAACACGGACACCAGAACAGCGGACAAGATTCAGGAGGTGAACAGTGTCCAGTCCTAACGTTGAACTCTATGAGATTGGTTCCGTTCGCAAGCCAGGTAAGTATTTTGAATTTAATACCCGTCTGGCCGTGCGTACGCTGCCGGGGAACGTCCAGAATGTTCTGATGGTAGTTCAGATGCTGTCGACCGGTCTGGCGGAAGCTCTCTCCATTGTCGATATCTTTTCCGATGAACAGGCGGCGACATACTTTGGTCGTGGTTCAGTGGGCCATCAGATGGCCACTGCGGCCATCGGGGCTAATTCGTACCTGCAGTTGCAAATGATTGGCGTGGCTGATGCCGCCACCGCGACCGCCGCGACAGGAAAGATTACGGTTACCGGGCCAGCCACCTCAAACGGTACGCTCAGTGTCAGTATTGGCGGTACGCGTCTTGATGTGGGGATCTCTGCCGATGATACCGCTACGGAGATCGCCGCCAGTCTGGTTGAAGTTATCACCCAGAATCCGGCCCTTCCGGTTACAGCCGTTGCTGCTGATGGTGTTGTGACGCTGACTTCCCGCCATAAAGGGACAGTCGCCAACGATATCACTGTCAGTGCGACGGTCAGCGCTTCCGGTTCTACGGTCGCGGTCGTCGCTATGGCGGGTGGTAATGTTGATCCGGATATTGCACCGGCGCTGGCTGCTGCATTTGCTGCAGGGCATGACATCGTTGTGAGTCCGTTCTCCACGCAGGACGCGCTGACGGTACTGCGCACCCATCTTGACAAGGTCAGTGGCCCGCTGGAACAGCGCGGTGCAATTGGTGTGGCAGGCTGGCCAAAATCGCTCTCGACCGGTACCACGCTTGCGGCCTCGCTCAACAGTGGACGCATTACGATTGGCTGGCATAACGGTTCGGTCAAATCTCCGGCGCAGATTGCAGCCGCCTACGCTGCTGTCATTGCGAGCGAAGAAGACCCTGCCCGCCCGCTCAACACACTGGCGATGAGCACACTGGATGTGACGGCGCTTGAATCGCGTCCCGGCCGGACAGAACAGGAAAACGCGCTCTATAACGGACTGACACCGTTTGAGATTGGCCCCGGCGACACAGTTCAGATCGTCCGCGCCATCAGCACGTACACCAAAAATGCGGAAGGTGTTGATGATGTCTCCCTGCTGGATATCACCACCATCCGTACGCTGGATTACGTTCGCAAGGCATGTCGTGAGCGTATCTCGTTGCGTTTCCCGCGCGACAAACTGAGCTCACGCACACCACCGAAGGTGCAGAGCGAGCTGCTTGATGTCCTCATCAAGCTGGAAGAGCTGGAGATTGTTGAAGAAGTGGAAGCCAACAAATCCGCGCTCATCGTTGAACGTGATTCGCAGGACAGCAACCAGTTGAACGCCCGCATTCCGGCGGATGTCGTGAACGGGCTGCATGTCTTCGCGGGTCGTATCGACCTGTTGCTGTAAAGGAGTGATGCACTATGGCACTTGAAGAATACGTCGGCGCGATCGTCATGGAGGTGGACGGTCAGGAGATTGAGGTGACAGACCTGAAGGAGGACGCCACCACTGGCCGTAAATTGGTGAAGACCATGAACCGTACCGGGCGAGCGAAAGGCTTTTCCCGTGGTATCGAGGAAATCCAGCTGACCATTTCCGTGGTTATCCCGGAATCCGGAGACCTGAACTGGCTCGCAATCGAAGGCGCTAAAATCACGCAGTACCCGCTGAACAGCACCGGTAAGCGTGTCTCGTACCTGGACTGCTTCACGACGCAGGTCGGGGCTACATACACCGTTGATAACGAAGCGAAGCGTGATATCACCATGAACTCGCTGCGACGCGTGGAGGAATAATGGAAAAGCATGAACTCCTTTACGGTGTCCAGTCAGGCGATGTGATCCACCGTGATTTCAGTGTCCGGCTCCCGGTTATCAGGGACACGATTGACGCACTGCGCCTGACGCATGAAGCCTGCGGCACCACGGAAGGTGCGGCGGCCAATATGTACTACAAGGTGACTGTCATGGCGCTGGTGCTTACGTCGCTGGGGAGCCTGGCAAAAGAAGACATCACGCCGGAACTGCTGCTGGATGCGCTGAATGATGAAGACTTCGACATCATCGATGCGCAGATTGAAGCCGTTAAAAAAAAGCGGATGCCTTCGAAGAGCGACTCGCCGGATACCGAACTGTTGTCCTCGCCCTCGGGCGATACGGCATCACAGAACGGCAAATAGAAGCGATGACCCGTCCGGAACTGGACGGGCACATCGACGCCCTCTCCCGGTTGCATGGTGCTAAAGGCACCGGGAGAACTTCCACCCGCACAACCCGTACCGTGAAGTCACAACGCCGCAAAAAAAATAAAGGGAGATAATACATGGCACGCAATCTTCAACTCGCGCTGTCCCTTGTGGCAAAAGACGGTGCATCAAAAGCCCTGCGGCAGGCCATGCAGGGGATTCTGGCTCAGACGAAGGCTAACCAGAAAGCCGGTGATGAACTGGCAAGATCACAACAGCAGAACACCACCACCGGTATTCGCGCATCACGCAGCCTGCAGGATGAATACCGCCGTGCCAGCTCTGCACGCTCCACGCTGGGGATACGTTCTGAAAGGGAAATCCAGCGCGAGATCCGACAAACTATCGCATCATACAATCGTCTGACCCGCTCTGGCCTCATGTCTGCGCGGGAACAATCCAGGGCATTTCGTGCCATGTCGGAACAGGTCAGAACCCTGAGAACCGAACTCAAAGGTGTCAGTAATGTTATGACCCGATTACAGGGTCTGAAAGGTGCTGCGACTACGGTTGGTGCAGTAGCCGGAGGGGTTACTGCAGCGGCGATGGTAATCAAAGATCCTGTTCAACGTCAGATGGCGTTTGACCGTCGTAATGCGGAGATCGCGAACACGGCCTATAACAATCTGGCACCACAGGAACGTATTAAAAAAATACCAGGAATTAATGATGCCATCCGGGGGGCCGTTCGCTATGGCGGTGGAACTCCTGAGTCAGCGCAAAATACCCTGTCAGACCTTTTTGCCGGTGGGCTGGATGAAAAAACAGCGATGGCTTTACTGCCGGATATCACTCGCTATTCAACCGCGTCGGGCGCGAATCCACAACAACTCGCCAAGATTGGTATCGCGGCGTACAAAAACTTTGGTATCAGCCTGGAAGATTTGCCAGCGGTATACGATAAGGCCATCCGTTCAGGTGAGAACGGTAAATATGAACTGGCTGATATGGCAGAGTCACTGCCACTCACCATGACCAAAGCAAAGTCAGTTGGTATGTCTGGGCTTGATGATCTGGATGTTATTCTGGCCATGCTGCAGGCGAATGCGGAAACAGCAGGTGATAATAGCGCAGCGTCTACGAACGTGAATAATCTTCTGGATAAATATACTAGTGCGGACACACAGAATGCGCTCAAGAATAAACGGTTTCGTACTCAGGACGGAAAAGTACTTCCCTACGCTGACTACATGGCTGACCAGCGACTCAGGGGGGTAAACACGTCGGATGCTTTCACTAATGCGGTATCTGGCATTGTATCCAGTGATAAGCGCGTTCAGCGATTACGCGCTGAGGCAGAAAAATATAAAGGTACTGACAGAGAAAAAGATATTCTGGCAGCACTTGATATTGTTGTGTCCTCTATTACATCAAAAATTATTGCAGACCAGCAGGCAAGTACGGCGCTCAAAACCAGTATTATGAAAAGGGATTATATTGCTGAGCAAAAAGAAGGAACGAAAAATTCAACTGGTGCTGGTGCCGCATCATTTGAAGTAATTTCCTCAACAAATGATTTCAAATCACAACAGCTTGAGTCAGAAAAAATGTTTGCTGAGCAGGACTCCATGAAGCCGGTTGCTGACTTATATGGAGATTTGGCAACAAAGCTAACGGATTATGCAAAAGAATATCCGGAATTAACCACAGCTATTTCAGGCGCAACTACGGCCATTAAAGCCATGACGGCGGCAGCGGTTGCCTTCGCCGGAATTAATTTCCTCACGGGTGGCGGTATTAAATTGCCGGGTGGAAAACCGGGCGGTGGTATTTCCCTGCCGGGAGGTGGCTCAAAAGCCGGTGGGTTACTTAAAAATTTATTTCGCTATGGCGGCCGTATTGGTGGCCCGCTCGCTGCTGCTTATGCCGCGTATGATGTAAATGAAAAATTTAATGAAAACGAGCAGGCGGCTCAGGATGCCGGAATGAGTCCCGGTGAATATGCCTGGAAAAAAAGACAGGAAGCGGAGAAAAATAAAAAGCCGCTTTTTGACACTGACCTGCCGGATACCATCAAATCATGGTGGAGCCCGCCGACCACGATTGGCCAGAACGGAGCCACGCCGCTTAACCCGGCGACAACGGGTGTGCCGTCCTACCTGCTACCCCAGAAGGAACAGCCCCAGCCCATCAATATCACCACAAAGCTGACGCTGGACGGACGTGAAATCGCGTCGGCAGTCAATGAGTACAACGGTGAGCAATTCAATCGCGGTTCAACAGGAGGCCCACAGTGAGCTGGGAAGATTCCCTGCAGGATGCGTCCTTTCGTGGGGTGCGGATTGACGTTATCAATACCCGTGACAGCGCCAGCCGCGATATTGCCACGTATGAATACCCGTTCGTTGATGGCGGTGACATTGATGACCTTGGCCGTAAGCCCCGTAACTTGCGCATTACCGCGCTGTTCTGGGGGGATGACTACGACTCCCGCCTGCAGTCGTTTATTGCGGCACTGGATAAACGCGGCAGCGGTGAGTTCATCCACCCGGTGTTTGGCTCCATGCCTTATATGCAGTGCATCGAGTACAGCGCCACGCATGAAGCGGAGAACGTGGACTACTGCGTTGTTGAGGTGGTCTTCCTGCAGGCTAAACCGGAAGTACCGTTTTTCAGCAGCAACTTCCCACTGGCGCAGGCTGACGTCATTTTTAATCAGGTGCAGTCTGCACTGGATAAGGCACAGACGGCTATTGATAATCTGCTGGCCCCGTTGAGAACGGCGAAGAAGATGATGCGCCGCGTCAAAGCGCTCGCATCCACATCGCTGAACATGGTCACAGTGCTTAAAGGTGATTTGACTGACTTCGTCAGCACGACCACGGATTTTATCAACTATCCGGCAGCGTACATGAATGACCTGCAGAATGCGCTGAGCCTGACATCACTGACGTCAAAGTCGTCAGTCAGCAATAATCCGGGCAGTTATATACAGAGCGCAANACTGAAAAACCGGCCACACCCAACTACTGGATGTGACCACTCTGCCGGAACGGCTGGTCTCTGGCCAGGAAACTGCGCCGGTGGCCATGGCTGCAGGAGCAACAGTCAGCGATATCACTGAGCTGGTAACAGCAGTGAAGACTCAGGTTGCGTTGCAACTGGCACTCGATGCCTCGGACATTCTCAGTGACGCCAGCGCGATTGATCTGCTGTCACCTGATGATATTGAACAGATTGCCGGTGATACCAGAACGGCAATCCAGGCAGCCATCGACCAGACCCGCGCCGCATTTTCTGATGCGACCAGCAGTGTCAGTGAGAGCAGTTCTGCCAGCGGTGTGACCTGGCAACCCGTGGTCAGTAATCTGAAGGATATCGCGCTGGCCATTCAGGAACAGGCAACAACGGTTATCACCCAGCGACCACCCCTGACCACCCGCACAGTCGGTTCGGAAACTAACCTGCATCTGCTGGCCCATTTGTGGTATGGCGACTATAGCCGCGCCGCAGAGCTGCTTCGCCTGAATCCGACGTTACGTAATCCCAATGACCTGAAAGCAGGTGATGTCATCAATGCCTACTCAAGATAAAAGCGATCAGGACAAAGTCACTCTGGTTATAGACGGGAAAATCCATGGCTCATGGAGCCGGTACCAGATTGACTCTGACTTCCTCATTCCATCCGACGCGTGGAGCGTTACGCTCGGCCTGCCTGATGGTGTTTTCCCGAAAGCAATTGCCCGTGGCGTTCCCGTTCTGGTTCGCGTCGGCGATGATGTGGTGATGACCGGTCGCGTTGATACTGTTCAGCGCAGGGTATCCCGCCAGCAGGTGTCACTGGCACTGACAGGGCGCGACGGCGCGGCCACGCTTGTTGACTGTGCGTCGCCGGTATTTACGTCCCGTATGCTCAGCCTCGAAGAGGTGATCGCCAGAGTCGTCCGGCCACTGGGGATTAAAAATATCCGCATCAGCGCGGAGTCCTCGCTGCGCAGTGACAAGGTCAGCGTGGAACCCGGCGAACGGGCATGGGATACGCTTGAACGTGCCGCAGCAGCGCGGGGATTATGGCCGTGGTTTGAGCCAGACGGGACGCTGGTTATTGGCGGGCCTGACTATACACAAGACCCCGTCGCCACGCTGGTACTTAACCGTGACGGTCGCGGGAATAATGTTCTCGATCTCAGTGACCGGTCATCAATTAACGGTACGTTTTCGGAGCTGACAATACTCGCGCAGGGGCATGCGCAGGGGAAAAAATCCGGTACGGTGCTGGAGGTTGTCGATGTTGAAAGCGATGCAGCTGATGGGGATAACGGTGATGAAGACTTTGTCGTCTCAGCAGGCTCCCCTGAAAACGGGTTTAACGCCTTGCGCACTGTCGTTCGGGACACAACGGTTCCGTATTACCGGCCTCAGATTATGGTGGTGGGTGACGCTGATAACCAGGAACAGGTCGATTACCGGGCCAAAAAGGCCATGGCAGATGCCCGCCTGGCAGGCTATGAACTGACGGCTATCGTGAAAGGTCACCGGATGCAGAGCGGTAAACTCTGGACTCCGGGGCAGCGTATCCGGGTACGCAGCGAGCCCCACGGTATTGATGACATTTACTTTCTGATGGGACGCGAGTTCTCCGGTGGGCGTCCTGATAACACCATAACCACGCTTCGTCTGAAAGAAGACGGGATCTGGATACCGGATGCGTATCCGAAGAAACGCAAGACCCGCAAGGCCCGCGCGAAAGTTAATAAAAAGCTGGAGATTGTCGATGTGGAACCGAATTGATTCGCGTATTAACAGCGCGTTAAACCGCATAAGAAAGGCGTTCAGGGGGGGATTAATCCGTGTTAACAGTACGGGTGGTGTCCAGACTATTCAGGGTAAAGGGCTGGCAGGTGAAAGCCTGCAGGATGTGGAACTATTCCAGCACTATGGTTTCACGTCTAACCCACTAAAAGGCACGATGGCCATCGTGGTTCCGGTCAACGGGAAGACCAGCCACAGCATCGTCATTGCGACTGAGCACGCATCATACAGGATGAAAAATCTTAAGTCTGGTGAAGTCGCTATCTATACCGATGAGGGTAGTTATATTGTTTTAAAGCGCGGTAAAATCATAGAAGTAAATTGTGATGACTATATTGTGAACGCCAAAAATAAATACCAGGTAAATACGGTAAGTTATGATGTCACAGCATCAGATAAAGCCAATTTTGAAACACCCTTATTAAAAGGCACCAACGAAGTCGCTGACGGTAATTCAACGCTAAATAAAGTGCGTGAAATTTACGACGACCACGACCACAATCATGGCGGTGATGCCGGGATTACGGATGTACCTAACCAGCAGATGTAATTTGTGGTAACGTTATATTCTTCCGAATATGGATAACCCACTGAACCCCTTCACCTGAATCATATATTTCCGTGTCGCTACCATGGCGACATGGAAATGCTCATAGACCCAGCCACCGGCGATTACACCGGGGAAAGTACCGATACCCTTGCCAACGCAGTCTATCTGCGTCTGATGACCCCGCTCGGCTCGTGGTGGGCCGACCCGTCACTGGGGTCGTTACTGCATACCCTGCAGCGTGAGAAGGACGTTTCGCGTGTGCGCCTTCTGGCTATTCAGTATTCCGAGCAGGCGTTGCAACCCATCATTGACGATGGCCGAGCACAGTCCATAGAAGTTACGGCAGAGCGTTATCAGCCTGGCTGGTTGCTGCTGCTTATCACGGTTACGTCTGCTGGTAAAACGCCACAGACCTGGAAATATCCGGTTAAGGTCAGCTGATGCCATTCATTACCCCCGTAGCCGCGCAAATCCGGGACGATTTGTTGCGGGATATTAAAAACCTGTTGCAACTTACCGACGACAAACTGGGGCCGGACAGTGACTGGTATGTTCGTGCTTCTTCCGTCGCCAGTGTGGCCGAAGGGCTGTACCAGCATCAGGGCTGGATTGTTCGCCAGATATTCCCGGACACCGCTGATGCAGAATATCTGTACCTGCACGCCCGTACCCGTGGACTGACCAAGAAACCGGCCAACAGCGCATCGGGTACAGCAGCTTTTACCGGTGAACCGGGAAGCTCAAACGTCGCCGGGCTTGTCTTTAAGCGCGATAACGTGTCATGGACGACCACCGAAGATGTCACTATCGGTGCTGACGGAACCGGCACAGCCCGCGCTGTTTCATCTCTGACAGGTACGTCGGGCAATACTTCAGCCGTAACAACGGCCACGCTGACCACAACACCTGACGGCTTTGACAGTTCGGTAAGCGTCGGGGTGATGGCGGGAGGCACTGACGAAGAAAGCGATGCTGAGCTGCTGGCCCGTCTGCTTGAGATTATTCGACGCCCTCCTGCAGGTGGAAACAAGTATGACTATAAGCGCTGGGCTCTGGAAGTTGCTGGCGTTTCTGCTGCTTACGTCTATCCCCTGAGACGCGGGCTGGGAACCGTTGACGTCATAATCACCTCGGCAGGAGCCCTCCCGTCACAGGACGTGGTTGATCGCACACAGGCGCATATTGATGACGTTCGTCCGGTCACGGCAAAAAACTCGATGGTTTTTATGCCTGTCATCCAGAACTTTGATGTCCGGGTCGCCGTGGCTCTCGACGGGATCACGTTAGCGGATGCCACAACAGCGATTATCAGCGCACTACAGGATGACGATATCAGACGAGAGCCTGGTGACTCCTTTATTCGTAGTCAGGCTGGCACGCTCGTTTCACTGATACCAGGCATCACTGACTACGATATGCTGCAACCTGCTGCAAACATCCAGCCAGTCGTTGACGCCACGCAGGTAGAGTGGCTTCGCCTCGGAAACGTTGAGGTGACGCTGCTATGAGCAATTTTACGATCCTGAATCTGCTATTGCCTAAAGTCAGTTACAGCCCCGGTCAGCCTGTTCTGAAAGCCTCTCTGCAGGCTGAGGCAAATGCACTGGACGATGTCGAAGCGTCGGCCTCGTTGGTTGAGGGGGGCGTCACTCCGTTTCTGGCACAGAACCTGCTCGCTGACTGGGAGCGAGTGCTCGCACTGACACCATCGACCGGTGCGACCTACCTGCAGCGCCAGCAGCGTGTTCTGGCGAAGCTTGCCGAAATCGGAGGGCTGAGCATTCCTTACTTTACCCGACTGGCCAGCAATCTGGGTTACACCATCACTATTGAAGAGCCGCAACCATTTCGCGCAGGTGTAAACCGCGCCGGTGATCGTTTATGGATTCCGGACATTATCTGGGTATGGCTGGTTAACATCCAGAACTCAGGGACGATGGTCTACCGGTTCCGCTCAGGGAGTTCATCCGCAGGGGACAGGCTTACTTCATTTGGTGACCCGGTAATTGAGGAGGTTTTTGAAGACCTCAAGCCTGCTCACACATTTTGCTATTTTGCATACCAGGAGAACGTTTAAATGCAGAATCTCATGCCATTAGTGGATACGCCGGATAACCTGTTTCATGACGGTAATCCGGTGACGGGTGAACTCGGTACTATTGTTGAGGCCGAACACCTTAATAACGAGCAGTCAGCAATCCGCGACGTACAGAGCGAGATGATTTCAGTTCTGGCCGAAGCTGATATTGAGGTTGATCCTGACAAGCAAGACCAACTGCTGACGGCATTGAAAGCCATTTTGCTAAGCCGGGCAAATCCGTTTGCCGACATCGCCGCCGATGGTGCGGAAGCCGTGGCGACGGCTCTCGCCTGCCGTTGGCCGGATCGGCGCGCCGTCAGCCGGACGACATGCTGGATCGCGAAGCGGGCAACAAGCTGCTGGCGTCGGAGAAAGATCGCCACGAGCACGAGCTGGTGACCCAGGCGATGAAAGCCGTGCTGGCGCCGCGCAGCACGATGCTGGCACTGCCGGATTCTCCGCAACTGGTGACCACGCCGACGCTGTGGCATCTGGCAACGCCCATCGAAGGCGTGGCGCGCGAGGGTGAAAATGCGCTGTCGCTGGCCTGCCTGTTGCATCCGACTCCGGCGCTGAGCGGTTTTCCGCATCAGGCGGCCAAACGCCTGATTGCCGAGCTGGAGCCGTTCGAACGTGACCTGTTCGGCGGCATCGTCGGCTGGTGTGACGATGAAGGTAACGGCGAGTGGGTGGTGACGATCCGCTGCGCCCGCGTGCGTGAAAATCAGGTACGTCTGTTTGCCGGGGCCGGGATTGTGCCCGCCTCGTCACCGCTTTCCGAATGGCGCGAAACGGGCGTGAAGCTCTCTACCATGCTGAACGTTTTTGGACTGCATTAAGGAGCGACCATGAGCATTCCCTNGCCCGTTACCGGCAAAAAGGTTACTGGCTGGATCTGCCGCTGACTGACATTCTGACCCGCCACGCCGACAGCGATGCGACAGCAGTAATCGACGGCGAGCGCCGTGTCAGCTATCGCCAGTTAAATCAGGCCGCGGACAATCTGGCGGCCCACCTGCAACGGCAGGGGCTGAAGCGTGGCGAAACCGCGCTGGTTCAGTTGGGCAACGTCGCGGAGTTTTACATCACGCTGTTTGCGCTATTGCGCCTCGGCGTCGCGCCAGTGAATGCGCTGTTCAGCCATCAGCGCAGCGAACTCAACGCTTACGCACAGCAGATTGAACCGGCGGTGCTGATTGCCGATCGGGATCACCCGCTGTTTGCCGATGACGCGTTTCTCAATGCCTTTGTGGGTGAACACCGCTCATTGCGGCTGGTGCTGCTGCGTCACGACAGCGGCGATCACGCGCTGGAGGCGGCGATCGCGCAACCGGCAGCGGGTTTTATCGCAACGCCAACGCCTGCCGACGAAGTGGCGTTTTTCCAGCTTTCCGCGAAGCTGATCCCGCGGACGCATAACGACTATTACTACAGCATCCGCCGCAGCAATGAGATCTGCCAGTTTGATGCGCAGACGCGTTACCTCTGCGCGCTGCCGGCGGCGCATAACTACCCGATGAGCTCCCCCGGCGCGCTCGGCGTATTTCTGGCTGAGGGCTGCGTGGTACTGGCGAACGATCCAAGCGCCACGCTCTNNAGATCGGCTGCCAGCTGCAACAGGTATTCGGCATGGCGGAAGGGCTGGTGAACTACACCCGCCTCGACGATTCGCCGGAACGCATTCTCAACACCCAGGGCTGCCCGATGAGTCCGGACGATGAAGTGTGGGTGGCGGATGAAAACGGCAACCCGATGCCGAACGGGGAGGTGGGGCGCCTGATGACCCGCGGTCCGTACACCTTCCGTGGCTATTTCCGCAGCCCGGAGCATAACGCGCAGGCGTTTGATGACAACGGTTTTTACTGCTCTGGCGATCTGATTTCCATTGACGACGCCGGGTACATCACCGTTCAGGGGCGCGAAAAAGATCAGATCAATCGTGGTGGTGAAAAGATCGCGGCAGAGGAGATTGAAAACCTGCTGCTGCGCCACGAATCGGTGATCCATGCGGCGCTGGTCAGCATGGAAGACAGCCTGCTGGGTGAAAAAAGTTGCGCGTACCTGGTGGTGAAGGTACCGCTGCGCGCGGTGGCCGTGCGGCGTTTTTTGCGCGAACAGGGCGTGGCGGAATTTAAGCTGCCGGACCGCGTGGAATGCGTGGACGCGNGGCCGCCCTGCCGCTGACGCCGGTCGGCAAAGTGGATAAGAAAAAACTGCGTCAGTGGCTGGCGGATCGCACCCTGGCCTGAAGGAGACAAGAGAATGGCAATTCCTAAACTGCAGGCCTATGCCCTGCCTGGTGCCCAGGATATCCCGACGAATAAAGTCGACTGGGCGTTTGAGCCTGAGCGCGCGGCGCTGCTGATCCACGATATGCAGGAGTATTTCCTCAATTTCTGGGGCGACAACAGCCCGATGATGGAAACCGTGGTCGCCAACATTGCCGCGCTGCGCCAGTACTGCAAACAGAACCATATTCCGGTTTATTACACCGCGCAGCCGAAAACCCAGAGCGATGACGATCGCGCGCTACTGAACGACATGTGGGGGCCGGGGCTGACCCGTTCCCCTGAGCAGCAGCAAATCATCGCCGCCCTGGCGCCGGACGAGGCCGATAACGTGCTGGTGAAATGGCGCTACAGCGCATTTCACCGCTCTCCACTGGAACAGATGCTGAAAGAGACCGGACGCAACCAGCTGATCATCACTGGTGTTTACGCCCACATCGGCTGCATGACGACGGCGACAGACGCCTTTATGCGCGACATCAAACCGTTCTTCGTCGCTGACGCACTGGCGGATTTCAGCCGCGAAGAGCATCTGATGTCGCTTAACTACGTTGCCGGGCGTTCCGGGCGCGTGGTGATGACCNNTGAACCGCAGGATGACGAAAACCTGATCGACTATGGGCTGGATTCGGTGCGCATGATGGCGCTGGCGGCGCGCTGGCGTAAAGTCTACGGCGATATCGATTTTGTGATGCTGGCGAAGCACCCGACGATTGATGCCTGGTGGACGCTACTCTCCCGCGAGGTGAAGTAATGGCCGGGTTTGATTTTCACGGCAAAACCGTGTGGGTCACCGGCGCGGGAAAAGGTATCGGCTACGCCACCGCGCTGGCCTTTGTTGAGGCCGGAGCGGACGTAACCGGCTTCGATCTGGCCTTTGACGGTGACCATTATCCGTTTGCCGTTGAAGTGCTGGACGTGGCGGATGCGCAGCAGGTGGCCCTTGTGTGCCGTCGTGTGCTTGAGCAACAGCCGCGTCTGGACGTCTTGACCACCAGCCGCGTCTGGACGTGCTGGTCAACGCGGCGGGTATTTTGCGTATGGGCGCGACCGATGCGCTGAGCGTGGCGGACTGGCAGCAGACTTTTGCGGTCAACACTGGCGGCGCGTTTAACCTGTTCCAGCAGACGATGGCACAGTTTCGCCGTCAACAGGGCGGGGCCATTGTTACCGTCACATCGGATGCGGCCCACACGCCGCGCCTCGGCATGAGCGCTTATGGCGCGTCGAAAGCGGCGTTGAAAAGCCTGGCGCTGACCGTCGGGCTGGAGCTGGCCGCCAGCGGCGTGCGCTGCAATCTCGTCTCGCCCGGCTCGACCGACACCGACATGCAGCGGACGTTGTGGCGAAGCGATGACGCGGAACAGCAGCGCATTCGCGGTTTTGGCGACCAGTTCAAACTGGGCATCCCGCTGGGGAAAATCGCCCGCCCGCAGGAGATTGCCAGCACTATTCTGTTTCTCGCCTCCGACCACGCCAGCCACATCACGCTGCAGGATATCGTGGTGGACGGCGGCTCAACGCTGGGGGCGTAGATGATCTGGAAACGCCATTTAACGCTTGAAGAACTGAACGCCACCAGCCAGAACACGATGGTGGCGCATCTTGGCATTCACTATACCCGTCTCGGCGACGACTTTCTGGAAGCCGACATGCCGGTGGATGCGCGCACGNNCAGCCGTTTGGCCTGCTGCATGGCGGGGCGTCGGCGGCACTGGCGGAAACGCTGGGGTCGATGGCCGGGTTCCTGATGACCCGCGACGGAGAATGCGTGGTTGGCACTGAACTCAACGCCACCCATCATCGACCCGTTTCACAAGGCAAAGTGCGCGGCGTATGCCAGCCGTTATACCTCGGGCGGCGCAACCAGAGCTGGGAGATTGTGGTGTTTGACGAACAGGGGCGGCGATGCTGTACCTGCCGGTTGAGTACGATGGTGTTGGGTTGAACCGTGCACGATTGCCCGGTGGCGCTTCGCTTACCGGGCCTGGCTGTGAGGTGTAGGCCGGGTAAGGCAAAGCCGCCACCCGGCGTTTACAACATCGAGATAACCCGCTTCAACAACCGAATTCGCGGCTCAATCGACGCCTTATCCAGCCATTCTGCCGGGCTGTCCGCTGCCGCCACCAACCGCTTGCCAGGTAATGGCGATATCTTCCGCTTTTCCTGCGGCTTCAACCTGCTGCATCAATGCCTGGGTGGCATCGCTGGCAGCCATCGCCGGTTTGTGGTTGACGCGCGTAAGCGAAGTGGTTACGTCCTCTGAGAAGCCTTTTCCGCATAACGCTTCCAGCGCCTGATTCACCCGGTTGTACTCATCGTTTTCCCAAAAGCGCACGTCGAGTTCCGCAACGGCTTTATCGGCCACTACGTTCGCCGCACTGCCGCCCTGAATCACTCCGATGTTGAGTGTGGTGCCACGATCCCAGTCGGCCAGCGCATTAATGGCGATAATGCCATTGGCCAGCGCAGTTATCGCCGAGCGGCCTTTCTCCGGATCGTTCCCCGCGTGGGCCGCCACGCCGCTAAAGGTAAGGTGATAACCCGCCATCCCTTTGCGTGCTTTTACCAGCGAACCGTCGGCGCGGGCGGCTTCGCACACCAGCACGCAGCGGGCGCGTTTTGCCAGCGCGCCTATCCATTCGTGGGAATATACCGAGCCGGTCTCCTCATCCGGGTTCATCGCCACTGCTATTGCCAGGCGGTCTTTGTCAGAAGCGTTCAGATCTCGCATCGCCCAGAGAATATTCAGCAGTCCGCTTTTCATATCTGATACGCCAGGACCATACAGTCGCGTGTCGTCCTCGCTCAGCGGGCGTTCGGCCACAGTGCCAGGGGAAAATACGGTATCAAGATGGCCGACCAGTAATACGTCAAACTGTTCCGCATGCGGTTTGTTGCTGACAAACACGCCCGGACCAACCTTGTCGCCCAGATTAACCTGTTCGGTGTGCCAGCCTTCACGTTGCCAGAGTTGTTGCATGACGCCCGCCACGGTCGCAACGCCTTCGATAGTCCCGGTACCACAATCTACGTTGACCAGAGTTTTCAGCTCTTCAATGTAATGATCCAGATTCATGATGATGTCCTGTTCAGAGAATAATGCGCATCAGCAGCATGGCTAAAAAAGCGTTGACGACCGAGATGACGATCATGAGCGGAATACGTTTGGCGCGGGTGCCGATCACGCCCAGAATGCGCCCCAGATACTGCACCTGCGAGCCCATCAGATAGATGGCCGGAGCGAGGATCGCCAGATGTTCGCCGGTGAGTATGCCTTTATCAAANAGCCCGCCTGCCGCTTCACCCGGCAGACCAAAGAGCCCCATTAGCGGGGCGAAGATCATACCCAGCCCTTTCAGTGCTCCGGTAATTTCCAGTGCTTTGATGATGATAAACGCCATCACCACGTTGGGCAGGGTACTGCTGGTGGCAATGCTCCAGCCTTTACGTGCGCCTTCGACAAATACATCGGTTATTACAGGGTTGGATTGTGGGGCACTCATACGGTGTCTCCTTTTACCGGTTGTGACACTGGGGTTTCTTTGCTGGTGAATGTCAACATCAGGCGCAGCAGATTCGCGCCGACAATCTTCATGATGAACATCACCGCGATACAGGCACCAATGGAGGTTGGAACCGCCGCAGTGCCGTCAACGGCGACCAGCGTAAAGAGGATCGCGCCGGAAGAGAAAAAGTTAGTGATCATCGCCCCAGCGGAAAACTGGAACATGGCGAAGACGTCTTTCTCTTTTTCGCTTATCTGCCCTTCATCGGACAGGTTTCGGGTGAGTGATGCGCCAACATCGGTGCTTTGCAGACTGCCAATTAGCGCCAGCCCGGTGGTACCGGGAATGCCCAGTAGCGGGCGCAGCAGCGGCGTTAAGAGCTTTCGGGCCGCACGCAGCGCACCGTAGTGCTCCAGAATGTTGATCATACCGAGTGCAAACATCACTGCCGGAATGAGCCCGAGCGCGAAGAGGAAACCGTCCATCGCGCCGCTACCGCCAGTGCCGCGAAAGGCGCTGGTCGTGGTCGTTAAGGTGCCATTGTCCAGGCTGGCGTTGCCGACCACTTTGCCAAATGCACCGTTGAGGGTGGTGAAATCAAAGACGCCGTACCATTCTTTTCCACCCAACAGGCCAGAGAAGAAAACGGCTGCAAACGCCAGCGCGAAGTATGCGCCCGGCCCGACCTTATCGTCCTGAGGTACTGAACTGTTCATATCCTTTTCCTTGTATGCGCGCCATCGCGCAGGGTCATTCTGGCGAGGTCTCCATCAAAAAAAATGATACAAATCATCCGTAAGGCACTCACAGGACGAAAAAGGCAAAAGTGTGACCGCGGACAGCGAGGGCGTTGTTTTAGCCGAAAGTGATCGGCTTAACAATGTGATGTAAAAAATCGGTGATATGTCTGCTTTCTTGGGTTATTGGATTGTTAATTTCCAGTCGAGTGTTATAGATACAAAATGTAACAACTTACTTCTGCGCTGATGGAAACAACACAATGAATAACTCAGGGAAATACCTCATCTGGGCAGTGCTTTCCGTAGTGGGAGCCTTTGCTCTGGGCTATATCGCCCTCAACCGTGGTGAACAGATAAATGCGCTGTGGATCGTCGTCGCGTCGGTCTGCCTTTATCTGATCGCTTATCGCTTTTATGGTCGCTATATCGCGAAAAATGTCCTCGCGGTTGACCCAACACGCATGACGCCTGCCGTTCGCCATAACGACGGGCTGGATTATGTGCCAACCGATAAAAAAGTGCTGTTCGGACACCATTTTGCGGCGATTGCCGGGGCTGGGCCGCTGGTCGGGCCGGTGCTGGCCGCGCAGATGGGGTATCTCCCGGGCATGATCTGGATCCTCGCGGGCGTGGTGTTGGCCGGTGCGGTTCAGGATTTTATGGTGCTGTTTGTCTCCACCCGCCGCGACGGGCGTTCGCTCGGCGAACTGGTGAAAGAAGAGATGGGGCCGACAGCGGGCGTTATTGCGCTGATCGCGACCTTTATGATCATGGTGATCATCCTCGCGGTGCTGGCGATGATCGTGGTGAAAGCGCTGACCCACAGCCCGTGGGGAACCTATACCGTCGCCTTTACCATTCCGCTGGCGCTGTTTATGGGGATCTACATCCGCTACCTGCGTCCGGGCCGCATCGGTGAAGTGTCCGTGATCGGACTCGTGCTGCTGGTGTTCGCCATCATTTCCGGCGGCTGGGTGGCTGAGAGTCCGACCTGGTCTGCGTGGTTTGACTTTACCGGCGTGCAGCTGACCTGGATGCTGGTGGGATACGGCTTCGTGGCGGCAGTGTTGCCAGTGTGGCTGCTGCTGGCGCCGCGCGATTACCTCTCCACTTTCCTGAAAATTGGGACTATCGTCGGGCTGGCGATCGGTATATTGATTATGCGCCCGACACTGACCATGCCATCACTGACTAAATTTGTTGATGGCACCGGGCCAGTGTGGACGGGTGACCTGTTCCCGTTCCTGTTTATTACTATTGCCTGTGGTGCCGTTTCTGGTTTCCACGCGCTGATCTCCTCAGGTACCACGCCGAAAATGCTGGCGAATGAAGATCAGGCCTGTCTGATTGGCTATGGCGGCATGCTGATGGAATCCTTCGTGGCGATCATGGCGCTGGTAGCGGCGTGCATTATCGATCCGGGTGTCTATTTTGCGATGAACAGCCCGATGGCGGTACTGGCACCAGCCGGAACCACCGACGTGGTGGCTTCTGCGGCGCAGGTAGTGAGTAGCTGGGGCTTCACCGTTACGCCGGATACGCTGAGACAGATCGCAAGTGAGGTCGGTGAGCAGTCTATTATCTCGCGTGCGGGCGGCGCACCGACGCTGGCGGTGGGGATGGCTTACATCCTGCACGGCTCGCTGGGCGGCCTGATGGACGTTTCGTTCTGGTACCACTTCGCCATCCTGTTTGAAGCGCTGTTTATTCTGACTGCAGTGGATGCCGGTACGCGTGCAGCGCGCTTTATGCTGCAGGATCTGCTCGGAGTGATCAGCCCTAACCTTAAGCGCACCGATTCACTGCCTGCCAACCTGCTGGCCACGGCGCTCTGTGTGCTGGCATGGGGTTACTTCCTGCATCAGGGCGTGGTGGATCCGCTGGGTGGCATCAACACCCTGTGGCCGCTGTTTGGTATCGCCAACCAGATGCTGGCGGGTATGGCGCTGATGCTCTGTGCGGTGGTGCTGTTCAAGATGAAGCGCCAGCGTTACGCGTGGGTGGCGTTGCTGCCAACGGCGTGGCTGCTGATTTGTACCCTGACCGCAGGCTGGCAGAAAGCCTTTAGCCCGGACGTGAAAGTCGGCTTTCTGGCTATCGCAAACCGGTTCCAGGCGATGATCGACAGCGGCAATATCCCGTCGCAGTACACCGAATCGCAGCTGGCTCAACTGGTCTTTAACAACCGACTGGATGCCGGGCTGACCATCTTCTTTATGGTGGTGGTCGTGGTGCTGGCGCTGTATTCTGTGAAGACCGCGCTGGCAGCGCTGAAAGTCGACGAACCGACGGACAAAGAGCTGCCGTATGAACCGATGCCGGAAAATCTCGATCAAATCGTGACGCAGGCGAAGGGCGTACATTAATCATCACCGGCCGGGTAGCGATGGCGTTACCCGGCTAATCAGACCGGAGCTGTTATGTTCGACACGCTTTCAAAAGCCGGAAAATACCTGGGCCAGGCGGCAAAGATGATGGTCGGCGTGCCCGACTATGATAACTACGTCGAGCATATGCGAGTGAATCACCCGGACCAGACACCCATGACCTACGAAGCCTTTTTCCGTGACCGCCAGGATGCGCGCTACGGTGGCAAAGGCGGCGCCCGCTGCTGTTAAATGCGCAGGCTTATTTGCGCCTGCGTGCAGCCGTAGATGGCCGCCAGTTTCTCACGGGTACGCTTCTGCGGACGTGAGTCTGGTGACTCCAGTTGTGACACCGCGGATTGCGTAATTCCCAGTTTTTCTGCCACTTCCTGCTGTGACAAGCCACAGGCAATACGCCAGGCGGCCTGCAGGCTTACGCCTTCTGCATCCATTATGTTGACGATATGGTTTGGGATGCCAACGTCGTCGTACTCGTCAGGCTCATAAGGGATCTCTTCCCAGCCTTCTTCTTCTCTGCCTTCCATCGCCGCTTGCCCAAGGCGCAGGCGAAACCAGAGATCGTAAGGAATGACGACAAACTGCGGTTCACCGTTTCCGTCTTTAATAAACTGAACATCCATAAGTAGCACACTCCTCATGCAAATACGTGGTGGAGGTACGGCGGTGTACTGCCACGATGTAGCAAATATCCTGCAGTTCCCCCTGCATCTCAAAGATGACCCGATAATCACCCACTCGCAGCCGGAAGTGCCCTTCGGGGTGCGATAATCTTTTTATATCGGGCGGTGGCGCGTTGCCGTCACCGATATCAACCAGCCTGTCTTTCACTCTTTGACGATAACGACAGTCAATTCTCATTAGCTGCTTCCAGGCAGCTCTCGACCAGACAAACTTCATCCAACACCTCCAGCATATCGCGTCGCGAAACATAAGTAAATCATTAGATAATTAGCTTTTGTTGTATTAACTAATGATGCGGAGCCTAAGGCGGAAAATCGGAGGGGTAAAGCAGAGAAAAATCGCGATGCGACGCGGCTCGCAAACGTCTCAGCAATGCTGCAGAGACGTTCAGCGTAAGTGGATAACGGGCTGTAAAATGGGGGTTACTTAACGGTCCAGGCGCCGGAAAAATTGCGGTCTGCAAACAGCTCCAGCAGGCCGCTTATCTGTTTCAGACGCAGCACTTCGTCGCTGTCCATCCCCAGTTCCTTGCCGATTTTTTCATCGCTCCACCCCAGTTGGGCAAGCTCACGGATAATGTCAGACATAGCGTTAATCTGATGGCGGCCTCTGGCCCGGTTGTGGCGAATCGTCGATGCCATACCCGAGGCAGACTGGTTGTCGCTGTCGCGCAGACAGGTGACGGGCAGATATCCCTTAAGTTGCTCTTTTAACACGTTTTTCGTTTTTGCCAGCTCCTGACGGTGGAAGCCGTCGATAATCTCATAACGCGCTCTTCCGCGCTGTACCGCGACCACCGGTTGGGTAAACCCATCCGCCTCAAGCGATTTTTGCAGCAATCGTCGCTCGGGAGGTGCCACGTTATTGGGGTTGTAGTCGTTGGGAGAAACGTTTTCTTGCTTAACCCACAGAACGCAATCCACCGGTTGGTCCTGAAACGGACTATGCCGATGAATCGCCAGCCGAAACTGATTAATGGCGTCGATACGTTCCTCTTCGCCAAGCGAGTCCAGATAGCGCTCCAGCTGTTGCATTAATTGTTGTTGCATAAGATGTTCCATTCCTTGCGCTTTTTCTTCATGTGCTCGTTATAGCGGTTGTAATGTTCAGGCCGGGTGGGGCTGAAAGAGAGCATCCGGCACCAGTAGTCGTTGTTGAGCAGTACCTTGCAGATCCGCCGCCATGAGGGGATATCTTTCGAGCCAATATCGCCATGCTGCGTATCCGGAACCTGTTCCCCTTTTTTCTGATACCAGTGCAGATAAACCGCGATTTTGTTTCGGTAATGTTCAGCTGTTTTCTGCGGCATGCTTTCCAGTAAAAAAAGCGCATAGCTTTGCCAGCTATGGTTAGCAGGTTTATCGAGTTTACGATGACCGTAGAATTGATTGTCCTGCCCGGCGTACTGGCCTCCGCTCTGGGCGCCGCTGACACGCTGGCACATGGCGGCCCAGCGCTCAGGTTCGATGACGTGATAGAGCCAAAGTCCCTGGCGCTGTTCCGGGCCATAGGGTTCGCAAATGCGCATATAGCGGAAGGGAACACCGGCCTGATACATCAGGTTATACAAGGGGTTGTAGTTCAACTTTGTTTTTGCAAACCAGGTCCAGATATCGGCGGTTTTCCAGTCGTAGATGGGGTAGACGTACCAGGTGTGGCCGCCCGGAGCGATAGTGGTCCAGGGTTTATCGTCTGCAAAACGTTGTTTGCGGGCGGAGGCGATGGTTAAAAAGCGATTGTAGGATTCATCGGCACGGATCCCCACCAGCATCGCCGCCGGGCGATTACCGGCAAACCAGTCGGCAAACTGACGTACAAACGCTTCGAAGNCCCAGGGCGTTCCCGGCTGCCAGCACTGCCATTCTGGCTCAAACTGTGACAGGGAATTTTGCGTGGTTAGCGGCAACGCAACCCACCAGAAATTGTCAATAACATCCTGATATTGCACGCGCATGGCTTCAATATGGTTAATTGTCGCGGAAAATTGCGCTTCCCAGTCGATAAATAACACCGAGATTTTTTTATTCAGCTTGCGTGCCTGTAATGCTGCGATATGCAGCATGACGGTGGAGTCTTTTCCGCCGGAAAAAGAGATGCAGACTTTGGGTAAATTATTCAGCGCCCATGAAATGCGTTCGGTGGCAGCATCCAGCACGTTCTGGCTGAGTGGGTATTTGTATATTGACATGGTCAGTTTCCGTACAAGTGTGGATCCAGAGTTCCTTATAATATAGCGAGTTTTTATTATGACAAATATTCGCTGTTAATTTTTATTTAATATTAATCAAGTGAATTAAGGGAAATAAAAGCATTCTTTGAGTGAATGCTTTTAAGAAGGGAGCTATTTCTTGATTTGATTAATGAATGTCGCAAATGAATCGCTGGCCAGCGACGCGCGATTATACATCATATATAAGTTGATTTCCGGCAGCGTTAGCGAGGTTTTTATTTCTCTCAGTTGCAACGTATCTTTGTAATAATCAAAGGCCAGCTTGGGAATTAAACCCAGAATATCAGTATTAGCTACCATATTAATAATGGAAATGAGCGAATCGCTGCGAAACGTACATTTACGTTCCGGGAACTGCGCATCTGTGAAATCGCGCATCTGTTTGGCGCCAGGTTCATCGGTTAAGTAATAGGTAAATTCCTCATCGCGCAACGCGGAAAGACCAGCATAATCGCCCATTCGCGGGTGACCTTTGCGACAGGCGAGGATCACAGGCGTACTCATATAATGTTCAGAAATCACCGAATGGTTATTGGTCGGAAAAATAGAAATAATCAAATCCGCTTTGCGCCAGGCGAGTAAATCCTCTGCGGATTCGGGCGTAACAAAAATATCGTGATGCTCTATTTCGTAGTCGTTTTGTTTACGCAAAGTGGTAATAAGATCGAGCATTCCGCCAGCAAGGATTAACGAAGAGCAGTAGATAATAAACTGCTTTTTCAACGCTGAGCTATGCATAATATTGATGGTTTGCTCGATTTGATTGAGATTGTTCTCAAGATATCGATGCAGGTTCGTGCCAACGGTGGTGGGTGTAATGCCTTTACCGGAGCGAATAAATAACGGATCGTTAAACTGATTGCGCAGGCGTTGCAACGACTGGCTGACAGCAGAAGGTGTGATAAACAGCGTTTCGGCCGCTTTACTGATACTCAGATGCTGATAAATGCATTCAAAAATTACTAAAAGATTGAGATCGAATTTTTTAAGATCGTAGAGGTTAGCCATTTTTTTTCCTTCAGCGGGCAATCGCATCAATGAGACGAGGGGTCACCGTTCCTGGTGAACTGAAATAAATCATTTGGTCAGTAATAAAGCCTTATAAATCATTATATTCGATAAATGAAAATTTGCTAAGGAACATTTGTAGCCTGTTTTCACAGGTGAATAATATCACCCGTGAAAACTATCTCATTGTTCTCTATGGTTTTTCGCCAAGCATGGCTTTTAACTGCGCGCTATCGGGTAGCCCGACTATCTGCTGAAGCTCTTTTTCGCTATTCATGTAATAAATAGCGGGCGTGGCGTTGGCGCCGAGATCGTCCATTAGCTTCTGGTTTTCATTTAGCTCGTTCATCTGCGCGGGGGGGATGGATTTCGGCACGTTCAGCGTCAATTTACCTGCCGATTGTTCGTAATCATGCCAGGTTTTAGCCGGATCGTCTGCGCTGAGAATGGCGGCGGCAGTGGAAGGGCTTTCTGGTTTAATCACCCCTACCAGCAACGTACGGAGCTGAATCTTTCCGGATTCCACCCAAGGACGCACCTGTTTCCAGAACTGCTTACAGTAAGGACAGAAGGGATCGGCAAAGACGTAGATCACCGTCGGCGCCGTTTTTTCGCCGTCAAGGATCCAGCGGGCGTTTTCCATGCGCTGCCATATTTCGCGACCCGCCGGCGCATAGATCTCTTTCTGGATGATCTGCTCGCTGAGGTTTGCCCCTTTGTCATCGTACATATAACCCGAGATAGCGTGCTTACCGTCCGGGGTTACGTAGATAGTCACGCCCATATCCTGATATTTGCCGAGATACCCTTTCATGCCGCCCGGTGCATCAAACGGTTTAACAATCGTAATGCCCTGTTTTTCGATGGCTTTCACTGCCTCGGGGAGTTCCTGAGCGGACACCCACCATGGGATCAGTCCGATAAGTAGGGTACGTTTAATCATGGTCATCCTTATGAATCAATGGGTAACAAGCATTAATGGTCACGCCTATCACAGCCATAGGTAAGTCCCGCCGCCGATGGATTGCCCTTTCAGAGGTCGGATGTTGTAATCCCAGACGCTGTTACGACCTTTGCTAAGGTAATGTAGAGCGCAACGCATAGCCAGTCTGACTGGCGCTGAATCTCCCCCTGGGTGTTCAGGTAACGGGGCCACCTGAAAGGGTGGCCTTTTTACTTTTCGTCAGTAGAGGGTCGCGTTGTTAGCTAACGCTTATTGATTTGATAATGGAAACGCATTAGCCGAGCCGATAAAAGTTCGTTACCTTACAACTCAACGAAAACACGGAGGAAGTATAGATGTCCTTAATTAATACCAAAATCAAACCTTTCAAAAACCAGGCGTTCAAAAACGGTGAGTTCATCGAAGTAACCGAGAAAGATACCGAAGGCCGCTGGAGCGTCTTCTTCTTCTACCCGGCTGACTTCACGTTCGTTTGCCCGACTGAGCTGGGCGACGTTGCAGATCATTACGAAGAACTGCAGAAACTGGGCGTAGACGTTTACTCTGTGTCTACCGATACCCACTTCACCCACAAAGCATGGCACGGTAGCTCTGAAACCATCGCTAAAATCAAATACGCGATGATTGGTGACCCGACTGGCGCCCTGACCCGTAACTTTGACAACATGCGTGAAGATGAAGGCCTGGCTGATCGTGCCACTTTCGTTGTTGACCCGCAGGGTATTATCCAGGCAATCGAAGTTACCGCTGAAGGTATCGGCCGCGATGCGTCTGACCTGCTGCGTAAAGTGAAAGCAGCGCAGTATGTTGCTTCTCACCCAGGCGAAGTGTGCCCGGCGAAATGGAAAGAGGGCGATGCGACCCTGGCGCCATCACTGGATCTGGTTGGTAAGATCTAAATTTCCGTCGTCTTTCACGCCATAGCCGCTATGGCGCGTAATACCCAGGAAATCGCTTTTTAATGATGGGCGCATATGCGCCCATTTAATTCCAGCACCATCATGCAAGTTGTATCAGGCCGCCCAAACGAGGCAGCTTGCATGATGATGTTTTTCAAGCAGGAGATTGGACATGCTCGACACAAATATGAAAACCCAGCTCAAGGCCTACCTTGAGAAACTGACAAAACCTGTTGAGCTGATTGCCACGCTGGATGACAGCGGTAAATCGGCAGAAATCAAGGAACTGCTGGCTGAGATCGCCGAGCTGTCACCACAGGTGACCTTTAAAGAAGACAATAGTCTGCCGGTGCGTAAACCGTCATTCCTGATTACCAACCCGGGCTCAACGCAGGGGCCGCGTTTTGCCGGCTCGCCGCTCGGCCATGAATTTACCTCACTGGTACTGGCGCTACTGTGGACCGGTGGGCATCCGTCGAAAGAAGCGCAGGCGCTGCTGGAGCAGATCCGCGAGATCGACGGCGATTTTGAATTTGAAACCTATTACTCACTCTCCTGCCACAACTGCCCGGACGTGGTGCAGGCGCTGAACCTGATGGCGGTGCTGAACCCGCGCATCAAGCACACGGCGATTGATGGCGGCACGTTCCAGAACGAAATCACCGATCGCAACGTAATGGGCGTTCCGGCAGTGTTCGTNAGGCGTACGACGTGCTGATCGTCGGTTCCGGCCCTGCGGGTGCCGCGGCGGCAGTCTATTCCGCACGTAAAGGGATCCGTACCGGCCTGATGGGCGAACGCTTCGGCGGACAGGTGCTGGATACCGTCGATATCGAAAACTACATATCTGTACCGAAAACCGAAGGTCAGAAACTGGCGGGTGCGCTGAAGGCTCACGTTTCGGATTATGAAGTGGATGTCATCGACAGCCAGAGCGCCAGCAAGCTGGTTCCGGCGGAGCAGGAAGGTGGTTTGCATCAGATTGAAACCGCGTCTGGTGCCATCCTGAAAGCACGCAGCATTATCATCGCGACCGGGGCGAAATGGCGCAACATGAACGTGCCGGGTGAAGATCAGTATCGCACCAAAGGCGTCACCTACTGCCCGCACTGTGACGGCCCGCTGTTTAAAGGCAAGCGCGTGGCGGTCATCGGCGGCGGTAACTCCGGCGTTGAAGCGGCGATCGATCTGGCGGGTATCGTAGAACATGTCACGCTGCTGGAATTCGCCCCGGAAATGAAAGCAGACCAGGTGTTGCAGGATAAAGTCCGCAGCCTGAAAAACGTCGATATCATCCTGAATGCGCAGACCACGGAAGTGAAGGGCGATGGCAGCAAAGTAACGGGGCTTGAGTATCGCGACCGCGTCAGCGGCGACGCTCACCACGTGGCGCTGTCCGGGATCTTCGTCCAGATTGGTCTGCTGCCGAACACCACCTGGCTGGACGGCGCTATCGAACGCAACCGCNGCGACTGCACCACCGTACCGTATAAGCAGATCATCATCGCGACCGGCGAAGGCGCAAAAGCCTCTCTGAGCTCGTTTGATTATCTGATTCGTACGAAAACAGCATAAAAAAAGTAAGACCACACCTGCAATACGGCCCGGCGGCGAAAGCTTCCGGGCTTTTTTTGTTGTTAGTGACACCAGGCTCTGGTTTTTGCTACACCTAAGGTTTCGGAGGGGATCTGTAGCGCCGCGAAATTTTTTGCATGAAGAAGCGGGAGATTTTGCACGCACAAAAATATGGGGAAATGCAAAAAAATGCATAATGCAAAAAATATCGCCGCAATGAGAGACTACCTTGCTGCAGCCTCTTGAGCTTTCTGCATATTACTCATCATTTCGACTTCTTCTTCCGTGGGATCAACGAATTTCACCAGCTCGATTGGAACAATCTGTAGGTTACCATCCCTGAAAATAACGATGCTTTTGTGCCACCAGTCGATACCAAAAACAAAATGGCGGTTAGTAGATCCTCTTAACATCGCAACAAGTTTAGGAAACTCCGGCATGATTCCATATTGTTTAACCGCCATACTATATCCTCGCTAAGTTTTTGATTACCGTAATATAACAAAGAAACAGAACTATACTGCTCGGGAAGGGAATTTTTTATATAACGTAGACACCCCGACGTCGTAGATTATAGCCACTCGCTGCCTAGACTCACCTGCAGCTATCAACCTACCAGCCTGTGCCCACTGCTCGGGCGATAGCTTTGGGCGTCGTCCTCCGATTCGCCCTTCTGCACGAGCGGCCGCTAATCCTGCCCGTGTGCGCTCGACTATCAGCTCTCTTTCCATTTCAGCCAGCGCTCCCATGACGTGGAAAAAGAAACGGCCCATAGGTGTGCTGGTGTCAATACTATCCGTCAGGCTACGGAAATTAACCCCACGGTCTCGCAACGACTCAATCAATGTCACCAGGTGGCGCATGCTTCTACCCAACCGATCAAGCTTCCAGACTACCAGCGTATCTCCAGATGATAGCGACTTCATCAACCTCTTTAGGCCCGGTCTCTCGGCGGTCTTGCCGCTGATTTTATCCTCAAAGATCAGCTCACAACCTGCGCACTCCAGGGCATTGCGCTGTAAAGCGGTATTCTGGTCATTTGTTGACACCCTTACATAGCCTATAAGCACCTTTTAACCCTCTTTAAAAAGCGGAAATAATGCCAGTTGATCAATAAATAATCATTATTGAAAACGTTGGTTTAGTAACAAACGGTTTTATCGGGCGTCTGCTCGGTGTTCAGATTATAAAAACTAGCGGCACGTACGTACCGACACCAGGCACAAAACGGATGATTGTTGAGTGTATTGGTGGCGGTGGTGGCGGTGGTGGTAGCCAGGCATCCACAGCCGGAAACTGTAGCTTGGGTTCTGGTGGCTCAGAGGGGTGCTACGGGAAATCGCTATTTGAAAATACCGCAGATAGTTACTCTGTTATTGTCGGCGCTGGCGGCACAACCGCTGTTGGTGCGATAGGTGGTCAGGGTGGTACAACCTCGTTTGGAAATCTGCTGGTCGCTGATGGCGGGCTGGGTGGCGGGGTTATGGGGTCTGGTTCGGTGGTAAATATGACGGGTATCTCAGGCGCTGTAGCTCCAGAAGTAACAGGCGCAAATATCACGTCCAGCAGTTACGCCGGGTCGTTTATTTACGCGGTTCGAATGAACTCGACGTACCTCGCAGGAGCTGCTGCGGGAATGGGCGGTCGGTCAGTATTTGGTGACGGTGGCGGATCTCACACCTCAGCCGGAGCTGGTAACGACGCCAAGTCGTTTGGTGCTGGCGGTAGCGGCGCAAAAAGTGGCGGTAACAATGCGGCAGACGTGGCATACGCCGGTGGCCGTGGTGGTGATGGCGTGGTGATGGTCTGGGAGTATGCGTAATGAAAGAATTTGCGGTGATTAAAAACGGCCTGGTGGTTAACGTTATCCTGTGGGATGGGGCCGACAATACGTTTGCTGACAGGATTGATGGCGCGTTAATCGCTATCCCTGCCGATACTGCTGTTGGCGCTGGCTGGGGATATGACGGCTCAACGTTTACACCACCACCAGAGCCGGAAAAGACCAAAGAGCAGCTGATTCAGGAAGCCAGCATTAAGAAAGAGGAACTGATTCAGGCGGCTAACGCGTTTATCAATAACAAGCAGTGGCCAATCCGTTTGCCGACATCGCCGCCGATGGTGCGGAAGCCGTGGCGACGGCTCTCGCAAACCNTTGGTTTGGGAACAGGAGCAAAACGAAACGGAATTACGGCGGTAACAGGGATTTCTGGCAGGGTGTCAATTCCGGTAACGTATAACGATAGCGAGATACTGCTACTGATTCAGTGGTCGCAGGCAGCAATAAGCTCACCAAATACAGCAACCACTATCAATTTCCCTGTGCCGTTTCCAAATGCGTGCTTCCAGATCGTCGGCAACAACGCGGGGACGCCGTTAACGTCAGCTGCCGCTGCTGGCCCAATCGTAGTTGACTCGACAGCCCTGGGTAGAACCTCGTTTGTCGCGCAGTACGCCAACACCGGGACGTATTCTATGTTGTTCAGAACCCTCTTTAAAAAGCGGAAATAATGCCAGTTGATCAATAAATAATCATTATTGAANATATCTCGCTATAGGTTATTGAAATGAAAAAATATTATTACAGCGCCACGCAGAACGAATTTCTGCCGGTCGAATATGAGAAACAATATCGCGATGCCGGAACATTTCCAGGCGACGCGGTGTTGATTGATGATGCGATCTCTGAAGAGTTTCTTGCACCTGCGCCAGCGGGAAAAATGCGGGCGGCAGGAAGCAACGGCCTTCCCATGTGGATTGACGTTCCGCCGCTAACTCAGGAACAACTGGTCGCTGCGGCGGAGTTAAGAAAGGCTGGGTTACTGGCCGAAGCGCAGTCCACAATCATTAACTGGCAGAGCAAATTGCTGCTGGGAATTATTACCGACGATGAAAAGGCCAGCCTGATAGCCTGGCTGGCCTACATTGACGCTCTGAACGCTGTTGATACAACCAAACCCGACTGGCCTACACCTCCGGGGGAACAGGCCAGTTAATATCCGGTGCGCTGNNTCCACAATCATTAACTGGCAGAGCAAATTGCTGCTGGGAATTATTACCGACGATGAAAAGGCCAGCCTCATCAACTGGCTGGCCTACATTGACGAACTGCACGCTGTCGATACAGCCAAACCTGTCTGGCCTACGCCTCCGGGGGAACAGGCCAGTTAATAGCCGGTGCGCTGGAGGTGTCGATAGCCTCCAGTGCGTCCAGATAATCCAGCCACAGATTGTACTGCGCCAGTTCGTCGCCCGTCAGACGTCCAATCGCGGCTTTACCCGGCCACTGCTTGTTATTGATAAACGCGTTAGCCGCCTGAATCAGTTCTTCCTTCTTAATACTGGCTTCCTGAATCAACTGCTCTTTGGTCTTTTCCGGCTCTGGTGGTGGTGTAAACGTCGAGCCATCATATCCCCAGCCAGCACCAACAGCAGTATCGGCAAGGATAGAGATTAACGCGCCATCAATCCCGTCAGCAAACGTATTATCGGCCCCATCCCACAGGATAACGTTAGCCACCAGGCCATTTTTAATCACCGCAAATTCTTTCATTACGCATACTCCCAAACCATAACCACGCCATCACCTCCGCGACCACCGGCGTAGGCCACATCCGCTGCGTTGTTACCACCGCTTTTTGCGCCGCTTCCGCCTGCACCAAAAGACCTGGCATCACTACCAGCGCCAGTTGAGGTGTGAGCGCCACCGCCATCACCAAATACTGACCGGCCTCCCGCTCCCGCAGTCGCTCCTGGAAGATAAGTCGAGTTCAATCGAACCGCATAAATAAACGACCCTGCGTAACGGCTGGACGTAATATTTGCGCCGGTTACCTCCGGTATCGTATTCCCGGTGATACCTGTAAGATATACCGCTGTGCCAGAACCCATCACCCCGCCACCCAGCCCTCCATCGGCGACCATTAGCTCTCCAAATGACGTTGTTCCGCCCTGACCGCCTGCTGCACCCACTGCGGTTGCCCCACCCGCACCAACAATAACGGAGTAGCTATCGTCAGTATTTTCAAATAGCGACTTTCCGTAGCATCCCTCTGAACCTCCAGAACCAACACTACAACTCCCGGCAGCAGATGCCTGACTACCACCACCGCCACCACCGCCGCCAACACACTCAACAATCAGCCATTTCGTGCCGGGTGTCGGTACGTATGTGCCGCTAGTTTTCATGATCTGTAAGCCAATAAATCGCCCGACTAAACCGTTTGTTACTAACTCTTCAGAGATCGCATCATCAATCAACACCGCGTCGCCTGGAAATGTTCCGGCATCGCGATATTGCTTCTCATATTCGATNNCCCTGCCAGAAATCCCTGTTACCGCCGTAATTCCGTTTCGTTTTGCTCCTGTTCCCTGTGCCGCTAGTTTTCATGATCTGTAAGCCAATAAATCGCCCGACTAAACCGTTTGTTACTAAACCAAGGTTTTCGAGAATCTGTCCGACAAGCCCGGCATCTACCATTTCACTCAGTGCGTTAGCGATTAGCGGATATTGAGCGTGTGGATTTGCGGCATCGACGTGAGCTTTCAGCGCACTGTCGGTATAGCCTTTGACCTCTATTGCTTTGTCATCAACGTATTTTCTGGTTGCCAGCACCACGGCAGGATCAATTTTCAGCGTCACCGCCTCTGTGCTGCTGACGATCAACACCACTCGCACAGTCTGGACGCGTCCGCTGCCCTCCTGTAACTGAGGTTTATACGTCTCCGGGCAGTTGGCAATAGCTACGAGATCGCCATCCTGATCAAAGAGGCCGACCTCCCGTATCCACCACCCGCCAACGTCCTCCGGTATAACCTGCTCGGCAATAATCTGATTGGCGTTGTTCTTATCAATGCTCAGTGTGTTGAGTGGTGCGCGGCGCAGCTCGTTTATCAGTGCCGTTTGCGCCGGGCTTGGTGCTGGCAGTGCGCCGCCGCCATCGCCTACAGCCATCTGAGTGATCACAATCTGTTCGCCTAACGCTACGGCGTTCGCCAGTTTTGCCGCGCCCACGTTGGTGAGGACGGCGAAATATTTAGTCGCCACTTGCGATCTCCACGGTATCAATTAAATGGGTTGCCGCGCCGGTATAGTCGTTACCGCCAACGGAAATAGTCTCAGGGAAATACGGATAAACGGTCAGCGTTTCGCCGGTATAACAACACGCTGCTGTGTTGATATTCCCCTGAGTCTGGAGTGACAGGGAAAGTCCCGTCAGGTGTCGGCTCCTTGGTTTTGCGTCGTCAATGAGCCGCTCAAGTTCGTGATAGGTGTCCTCGGTAATTCCCTGATCCTGCACGCCAATAACAAGCCGGAATGTTCCTGGTGTTTCGTCAGTCTGCCACCACTCAATAACCTGTAGCAGGTAGCCGAACGGCTCAACAACGTGGCGCAGGGCGGCGATCGTTCCCTTCAGGCGATGCACCTTCCAGGCGGCCTTAATCACCTGACGCTTGGTCTGTTCTGACCAGTTTTTATCCCAGCGATCAACTGACAGCGCCCACGCGAGGTACGGCAGTAACGGCACCGGGCATTCGTCAGCGTTCCACAGCTTGCGCAGGTCAACAGGAATACCAGTCAGTCGAGTGGTACCCTGCCAGAAATCCCTGTTACCGCCGTAATTCCGTTTCGTTTTGCTCCTGTTCCCAAACCAACGTTATTGAAAATGCATATTTATCGAGCAACTGGCATTATCCCGGTTTTTATCAGGGGGATTTATCGTGCTGATCGGTTACGTTCGCGTGTCAACAAATGACCAGAACACAGCGTTGCAACGGAACGCGCTGGAGTGCGCAGGTTGTGAGCTGATATTTGAGGATAAAATCAGTGGCAAAACGGCAGAGAGGCCGGGGCTAAAGAAGTTGATGAGGGCGTTGTCGCAGGGAGATACGCTGGTCGTCTGGAAACTGGACAGGCTCGGCCGCAGCATGCGCCACCTGGTGACACTGATTGAATCGCTGCGAGACCAGGGTGTTAATTTCCGTAGCCTCACAGACAGCATTGATACCAGTACGCCAATGGGCCGTTTCTTTTTCCACGTCATGGGGGCGCTGGCTGAGATGGAGCGAGAATTGATTGTCGAGCGCACGCGGGCAGGACTGGCGGCCGCTCGCGCACAGGGAAGGATCGGCGGAAGGAGGCCGAAGCTGACGGCGGAACAATGGGCGCAGGCGGGACGGTTGTTAGCGGCCGGTGAGTCGAGGCAGCGGGTTGCCATCATTTACGATGTCGGGATATCAACACTCTATAAAAAATTTCCGGCAACGAAAGAGCAGGATTCCGTCACGCACGGGTAAAGATGACTGTGTTGGCCATACGCATCGAGTAACGTCATTTCTGATGGTGCTGCAGCACCGTCAATTGTGGTGGTGTGGTCCTGAATAAAAGCGGGCTTGCACCCGCTTCGGTTTGGGAGGGTGTCAGAATAAGCTGGATAGCGTACTGCTGGCTGAGTTGTAGGCGGATGTGGCTTTATCTTTCAGACCGGAGAGCAGGTCACCAACTGACGACGCCTGTAGGCGCTCGCGTAAATCCTCGTCGCAGCGCTGGAAGCTGATCGAAAACTCGATTTTTTTCGCCTTCCCGTAGCGATCAAACTCCGTGTGCGTCGCCTGAACAGTGCTGATCACATACATCCCGTAGATCTGCCCTGCTCCACTGATGAGCGGCCAAGGGCGACCGGTATACGCCTGCGTACTCAGTAGCGCGAGCGACACATCACCGCCAGTGATTTCAGGGTAGAGAACGCCGCTCAGGTTAATCTGCGTTTCACCAGCGCCAATATACTGCCACGCCGCCGATCGGTTGATGCGATCGTTTTTGACGTGCCGCCAGTTGATAGTGTGTTGCAACTGCTGGTAGGGCAATGTGCGCAGCTCGAAAACAAACATCCCGTAAACCATCATCATGATTAACCGCCTTAATCTTTATCTCTGAAACTGCTGCGACTGAACCGGTCACGGCGCGCGAGCTCAGCGCTCACGGCGTCAGCGACGAGCGCGCCAATCTCTCGCGCATCCTGCCGCGCAACACCATGCAAATGCACGTGTATATCGCCGTTGAATCCGGCGTCGATAACGGGCGCGCCACCACCTCGCCCACTAACCGGCTGAAGTTCAGCCTGTTTGACAGGCCGCGAGGCGGCCTCCATCACGGGCCGGGAGCTGATAGCGCCAACTGGCGACGAACCAGACAGTCGTGATTCCTGCCACTCACCACGTACAGCGAGCGCACGAGGCAGGTTTTTAAACACAATATCGCCGGGGCCAACGCGTTGCTTTTTGGTTTCGTTCAGAATGCCGCCAGTGTTATCAGCGATCTTTTTCAGGTTGCCATTGCTGCCGCTGAGGTGGCCGGTTCCGCCGCCAACTGGCGAGGTGCTCGTGAGAGTTTTAATTAATCCGTTAGCTGCGGAGGTAACGCCGAGAGTACTGGTCAAGCCGTTAGCCGTGGAAGCAACCCCAAGCGCACCGTTTCCGGCAGTGCCCGTGGTAACAAGACCAGGAACCATGCTTTCAATGACGGCGGATTTTTGCGCCGCTTCAATATTTTTCCGGGCTTTCTCGGCCTCGCCGGGCAGCACGCCAAGTTTTTCGAGTATCCACGACAGCGCATCGAGCAACATGTTGGCGGGCGTCAGAACAAGCTGCAACGCAGCACCAAGGACGTTACCGAAAGCCTCGCCTGCACTGGTGCATTTTTCCAGCGTCTCCTTGCTGGCGTTAACCGGGGTGAACAGTTCTTTGAACCAGTTCCACACCCTGCTGATAGCATCGCCAATCGCGTCAAATATCGGAGAGAACCGGGCAAACGAATCACGCAGCGGCGTGAGCTGCTGGGAGATACCGGAGAATACACCGGAGAAAAACGCGCTGATCTGGCTCCAGTATTTCCAGATAAGCATTGCGGCACCGACGAACACGGCACCAACAATGCCGACAGGACTCAGCAGGAAAGACAGCGCCCCGCCGAGCAGTGATACGCTGGACGTGATCATACTCCAGATTGCGGGCAGACCACTGAGCCGCAAAACCAGACCACCGATACCGCGAGTGAGCGAACTGACAGCGGACAGTGGCGACATAAACGCCGCAAACAGCATACCTCTTAGCGGAGCCAGCAGACCAGACAGCCGACCAATACCGGAGGACATAGAGCCAAACACGGTACCCCACCCCCTGAAACTGGTGAGTGAGCTGCCGCCTACACTACTGAGCCACTGGAACGCACCGCCAAGCCGACCAACCGCGGGTAGCAATTTGCCTATCCCACCACCACCGGCCAGCACGGTGAAGCTGAGACGCATGAGCGCCAGCGGCCCGATTACCGATCCGACAGCCATCATGAGCGCGCCGATAACGGCGAGCGCGATACCGACACCGGCGACGAATTTCATAATGCTGGCAGTGAGTTCGGGGTTGGCTTCTATCCAGGTACGAATTGACCGCAACACCTGGGCGATAGACTGCATGATCTCCATCAACGGCCCGCGCAACGTCTCACCAAGCGCGCTGAAATCATTGCCGAGGGCGGCTTTGGTTATCTGGAATTGCGACGATAGTGAGTCTTTATCAATGTCAGACTCACGCTTCATCGATCCTTTTGATGCCGTGGTGTGGGTTAGCTCAAGCTGCCTGCGCAGCTCGGGCAGGTTGTTAGAGATCTTGGAAATCGCCATCGCGTACTCGTCGCCAAACAGTTGGCTGAGTACGTTGAGTTGTTTATCCGGGTCGAGTTTTTTGGTGGCGTCCATCACGGTCATGATGGTGCCCATGGCGTCTTTTGCGATCCCCTGCTGCACCTTCTCAGCGTTAAGGCCGAGCGTGTTCAGACCATCAAAAAACTTGTCGGGCTGTACCATAGCGTTGCCGAGTTCGCGCACCATTGCTTTGACGGCGCTACTTGCCGTCTCGGATTGCTCACCAAGACTCAGGAATGTGGAGCCTAACGCCGCCGCGTTCTGATAACCGAGCTGGTCAGCAGCGCCGCCTACGCGCTGCAACACATCGATAATATCGGAGCCTTTGGATTTGGCGTTATCGTCGAGGTAGTTAATAACGTCGCCGAGTTTGCCGATATCCTGAATAGGGATCTTGTACAGACCAGCAATTTTACCCAGGCTCTCGGAGAGCTGTTCAGCGGGCAGCTCGAACGCTTTCGATGCCATGGCGGCGGTGTTGGCAAAACTCAGCAGGTCGCTTTTTTGTTTCTCCCAGGGATCGTCACCATTCGCCACGCTGCTGTAGCTTTTGACGGCCGCCGCTACGGGGGCGAGCGTGGCAATGCCGGTCGCGGTGGTTTTCATCCCGGCGCTTTGCAGTTTATCGCCAACCTCTTTCGCGCGGGAGTAGCGCGCCTGCGCCTGCGTGAGGGCGGCGAGCTGGCGGCGTTCGCGGTCTAACGTCTGGTTGTATTGCTCAGTCCGGCGTATTGCGCTCTCAATCGTCCGGTTGCCGCCCTCAAGAGAGACACCGTGACTGCGCAGCGCATTACCAGCGAGACGCAACTTTTCCATCTCTTTCGTGCGGGTGGCGTTGAGACGCTCAAGCTTTGCGGCCAATGCCGACATGTGTTCGCGCTGTTTGTCGGTCAGTTGTGTGCCGTCACGCTGTGCCTTGTTAAGACCCTCCAGCGTCCGGCTGGTCTCGTTGATCTTAGTCGAGGTTTTTTGCACGCTATCTTTCAGACGATTGAAGCCTTTCGCCTGGCTGTCGAGATCCTTGATAGCGGACTGTGTTTTTTTGAGGGATTCGGCTAAGCCGCCCACGCTCTGGCGGGCGGCATTAACCGGACTGGAGAGTTTATTTATCGCGCTGAACGCGACGCGGATATTAAGATTACTCATTGTCTCTGGCCCCACTTCGGGCGGCGGCCCTCTCGCGCCAGGCAATGACCTCGCCCAACTCCATCATGAAAACTTCAGAGGGCGGCCAGTTAAAAATAACTGCGATATCAGCGACCAGATCGTCTATCTGATCGAACCGCAATACGGTGGCTAGCTCTCCGTCTCCGCCTCGTTCGACGCTCCAGACTCCGCAGGCGTCAAAAAAGGCACAAGCGCCTCAGAGAATTTGATGAAGTCGCGCGTGTCCATCGCATCAATTTCCGTGGACTTGAGGCGCGGAGAGGTTACACGGGTCAGCAGGGTGGACACGGAATCAAAGTCCATGTTCAGGACGTTGACCAGTTTCAGGCCACGCAGGGAGCCAGCCTGCTTGATCTCGTCCGTGATAATAACGGTGGTGATCGTGGTATCTTTACGGACGATAGGCGTAGACAGCGCAATGCCGTTGGTTCCGGTTTTTTTAGTCATTGTGAAACACTCCGGGCGGCACCAGAGGTACCGCCGCTATTAGATTGATTGACTGGTTAGCTACCCATGCCGAGCGCAGACGTAATGCGATCAGGGTAGATATTCTTGCCGTCCTTCTTGTAGATGAAGTTCAGCAAGTCAAACTCAAACATCGGCCTGTCGTCGATCGAGAGTTTGTAATAGGTGTTTTTCATCGCGTAGCTAACAGAGGTGTCCTCTCCCTGTTTGCTGTCGCCACCGTCCATCTCAGTGATGCGCCCGCGAAGCTCAACCTCAACGAGCATGCTTTCGCCATCGGTGTAATACTCACCGGCGAAACGAAATAGCACCTCGTCGATATCGCTGACGTAGGTCAGCAGCAGGTTTTTAACAATGCCGCCGATCACCATCGTTGTATCGAGCGCGCCGCTGTCGAGACCGAGATCCACAGCAGCAGAACCAATCATCCCGCCACCCTGAAAATCTTCCGTCTTGCGGGTGAGTTTCGGCAGCGTCACAGACGTGACTTTACCGATGCAGTTGCTGCCGTTCACAAAGCAGGTAAACAGACGGAGTTTGGCTGGAATTGCCATCATTCACCCCCCAGGGACGCAAACGCAGGCCCGAAGAATTCATCAGTGAAGGTCTGGTACAGCGTCAGATCTTCAATCGGTGGTACTGGCGTGTATTTGTAGCGGATACGCACGCGGCCCTGACGCAGCTCAGTGGTGGAGTTGTCCACGATATCGAACCAGCACTCCGCTCCAATCAGCTGACCACGCGTTACCAGCGAGCTCAGTTTGCCGCGAATACCATTGATTACGTCTTTGACGTTGGCAGGCGTCATCGGGTCGTCGATAGTTTCGAACTGCGCCTCGGCAATGCTGTCAGCCAGAATCTGCGCGGTGCGGGTGTACACCTCGTAGATATACTCGGCGGTGTCAGTCGTACGATCACCCCAGAACCGGAAGCCGTTACGCTTAATAAGCGTCGTCACTTCTTTAGTGTTGAGCGCGTTCGCGTCGCTATCCTCAGCCTGGAGAGACCAGTAAACGTCTTTGGTCATGCCGAGCACGTTATTGACCGGCACGTTAGACAGCGATCTGTGCCAGCCCTGCTCATCGTCAATCTTCGCGCGCAGGCCGCAGGCATACGCCGGGGCCGCAAACGCTTCGTTTGCACCTGTCAGCGGGTTGTAGGCAATGAAGTCAGGCCAGATGAGCATTAATTCACGGTATGCAAATTGCTCGCGATACGCGAGAACTTCGGCCATCGTTTCGCACCCGTTACACGAGGCGTAGACAAAAGCGCGCAGCTTCTGAGCAATCACGCACAGAGCAGAGGTGACTTCCTCCGTGTCGTAGTCAGGCACCGCAAGAATGCGCGGAACGTAGCCAACCTTCTGCCCGGCTGCGAGCAGCGCGTACATCCCGGTGTAATTACCGTTCTCGTCAGTCCCGCCAATGATGAGCTGCGATTGTGTCGGCACATCGTCACCGGCCTCCGCCGCAACGCCAACACGGACAACCACAACTTGCGGGCTGGTCTGATCGGCGATTGCCTTGAGGGCTTTGTACAGGGAACCGGTTTTACCCGCCTTTCCCAGCACACTGTCAACCCGCGTCAGTAACACGGGGGTATTCAGGGGAAAAGTGTCATCGTCAGCATCCTCCGCCACCGCGACAATACCAATGACGCTGGAATCAATGTCATTGATAGCTGTAACGAGGTCGGTGCTTTCCCTGACGCGGGCACCATGAAAGCGATCTTCCGCCATAGTTTCCACCATTACGTTATTGAGTTCGCAGTGATAATCCCACTGCGCAGAGGTGGGCTCACGTCATTACGGGTCTGGCCGGACGGTGACAACAAAAACAGGTTCTGACTCACGCGCGCACGTGGGAACCTCGTCGAATATCGTCACATTCGGTGGTGTTGGCCATATTCATATCGTGCACGTGAAACACCTGCAGTACCGTCAAAAATGACCGCACCAGTTGAGGGGAGCCATGGCGCTAACAGACCTGCAAAATACGATCACCGACACAATCAGCGACTACAACAATGCGCTGACTGACGCGGTAAAGATCCCGGCATTCAGCATCACCCTGGGCGGAAAGGTGCTGACGCAGCTTGATGAGCGAATAATCTCGTTGTCGCTGACGGATAACAGGGGGTTCGACGCGGATCAGGTGTCGATATCGGTTGAGGGGGGGGGGAGCCGCTGACGTACAAAGGGCTCTATACCGTCGATGAGATCTCACACGAAGGCCCGCCAGATGCGATTGGTATTACCGCCCGCAGCGCGGACTTTCGCGAGGGGCTCAACGTTAAACGCGAGGTCTCATGGCACGATGTGACCGTGGAACGTGTCGTGTCTGCTATCGCGCACCGCTACAACCTCAAGGCGCAGGTGAGCGAGCTGCTGATGGATATCGAGATAGACCACGCTGACCAGACAGAAGAGAGTGACATGTCATTCCTCACGCGAATGGCGGAAATGCTGGGCGCCATCGCCACCGTAAAGAACGGATATCTGCTGTTCATTCTTCCNCAGCCAGTATCACCCGCGAGAGCGGCGACCGGCACCGCTTCCGCATCGCCGACAGGGACGCCTACACCGGCGTTCGCGCGTACTGGCTGGATCTCAATTTTGGCAAAAAGAAAACCGTCAGCGTCAAAAAGCGCAAGGCTACAGCACCAAAGAAAGAGGCAAGCTCAAGCCGCGAGGGCGACTATATGGAGGGCGCTGACGGCAACGTTTACGTGATGCGCAGAACCTACCACAGCGAGACCGCCGCCAAACGCGCAGCAGCGGCAAAGTGGCAGCAGATTCAGCGGGGCGCTGCCGAGTTCTCGATCACCCTGGCGCGCGGCCGCGCGGAACTCTACCCGGAAATGCACGTGACCGTTACCGGATTTAAAAGCCAGATCGATAATCAGGACTGGATAATTTCCCGCGCGGAACACGTGGTAGACGGAAACGGATTTACAACCCGCCTTGAACTGGAGGCGAAAATACCTGACTGGATAGCGAAAACTGAATAAACTAATGTGGAGTTCAACTCCCACAGGGGAGCCCACCATTATGTTTAGATGTCCATTCTGCGGAGCCATGGCACGCACCCGCACCAGTCGCAAAATAACCGATATGACAATACGGCAATATCACCAGTGCCAGAATCTGGAATGCAGCCGGTCATTCACTACGCTGAATAGCGTGGAACGGGAAGTCACCAAGCGCGCAGGGGGCGCGGCACTTCCACCGGACTTTATTCCCCGCGACGCTTTCCCGGCGTCGCATTACGGAAGAGACCAATTAAATTTAGCGTTGTAAATAACAGAAACTATCAGCATAGCCCCGGTTTAACCGGGGCTTTTTGTGTCGAAGCGTAGTCAATATGTAGACGGTTTTTTGAATAAATCCTTTTATTCCATTGTGTTACATGTTTGATTCCTTCACCATCCCTGTCTTCCCCCTCATGATGAGGGGGTTTTTTTTGCCTGTTATTTAACAAATTATTCCTTCACCGCTATCCGCTATACTACCCGCAGAAACGAGCTGGGGTGTTTATGAATCAATCCTATGGGCGACTGGTCAGCAGGGCGGCGATCGCGGCAACGATCATGGCCTCTGTGCTGCTGGTGATTAAAATTTTCGCGTGGTGGTTTACCGGCTCCGTCAGTATTCTGGCGGCGCTGGTGGATTCGTTGGTGGATATTGCCGCCTCGCTGACTAACCTGCTGGTGGTGCGCTATTCGCTCCAGCCTGCAGATGAAGAGCACACGTTTGGTCACGGCAAAGCGGAATCGCTGGCGGCGCTGGCACAAAGCATGTTTATTTCCGGATCGGCGCTATTTCTGTTCCTCACCGGCATTCAGCATCTGGTACAGCCGGAACCGATGAACCAGCCGGGTATCGGGATGATTGTCACGATCATTGCGCTGATCAGCACGTTGATGCTGGTCACGTTTCAGCGCTGGGTGGTGCGAAAGACGCAGAGTCAGGCCGTTCGTGCCGATATGCTACATTATCAGTCTGATGTTATGATGAACGGCGCGATTCTGGTGGCGCTGGGGCTCTCCTGGCACGGCTGGCACCGCGCCGATGCCTTGTTTGCGCTGGGCATTGGCATCTATATTCTATATAGCGCGTTGCGCATGGGTTATGATGCGGTGCAGTCGCTACTGGATCGTGCTTTGCCGGACGATGAACGTAGCGAAATCATCAGCATCGTGACAAGCTGGCCAGGCGTCAGCGGCGCGCACGATCTTCGAACGCGGCAGTCAGGGCCGACCCGCTTTATTCAGATNCCTGCCATTAGTTCAGGCACATTTAGTGGCTGAGCAGGTTGAGCAGGCAATTTTGCAGCGTTTTCCGGGGTCTGATGTGATTATTCACCAGGATCCTTGCTCAGTGGTACCGCAGAGTCGCCAGGGGCAGTTTGAACTTTCGTAATCGGTTGTAAATTTACGGGCTGGACAGGCATTTTTTGTATAAATTACCGCCGTTTGGTCTGACCTGAATCAATTCAGCACGAAGAGCTTGATATACTATTGCTAACAGAGTCGTTCACTCCCCCGGTCCGGGAGCGCTTCGGGCAGAAGAATTAATTTTTAGCATTCCTAAGTTCAGAGGTAGTCATGATTAAAAAAATCGGTGTGTTGACAAGTGGCGGTGATGCGCCGGGCATGAACGCGGCGATCCGTGGCGTTGTGCGCGCGGCCTTGTCAGAAGGTCTGGAAATTTTTGGTATCTATGACGGGTACCAGGGTTTGTATGAAGATCGTATGGTTCAGCTCGACCGTTACAGCGTCTCCGATATGATCAACCGTGGCGGCACTTTCCTCGGTTCAGCGCGTTTCCCGGAATTCCGTGACGAAAATGTCCGTGCTGTGGCTATCGAAAACATGAAAAAACGCGGCCTTGACGCGCTGGTGGTGATCGGCGGTGACGGTTCCTACCTCGGTGCGCAGCGCCTGACCGAAATGGGCTTCCCGTGCATCGGCCTGCCGGGCACCATCGACAACGACATCAAAGGCACCGACTACACCATCGGTTTCTTCACCGCACTGGGTACCGTGGTGGAAGCGATTGACCGCCTGCGCGACACCTCTTCTTCTCACCAGCGTATCTCCATCGTGGAAGTGATGGGCCGTTACTGCGGCGACCTGACTCTGGCGGCAGCGATCGCGGGCGGCTGTGAGTTCGTGGTGGTGCCGGAAGTGGAATTTGACCGTAACGATTTGGTTTCTGAAATCAAAGCGGGCATCGCGAAAGGTAAGAAACACGCGATTGTGGCGATCACCGAACATGTCTGCGACGTTGACGAGCTGGCGCACTTCATCGAGAAAGAAACCGGCCGTGAAACCCGTGCAACCGTTCTGGGCCACATCCAGCGCGGCGGCTCTCCGGTGCCTTACGACCGTATCCTCGCCTCCCGCATGGGCGCGTACGCTATCGAACTGCTGCTGCAGGGCTACGGCGGTCGCTGCGTTGGTATCCAGAACGAGAAACTGGTTCACCACGACATCATTGATGCGATCGAAAACATGAAGCGTCCGTTCAAGACTGACCTGCTGGACTGCGCGAAAAAGCTGTACTGATTGGTTAGCTGAATAAAAAAAGCCTTCTCATTGAGAAGGCTTTTTTGTTGGCTATTATTCGATGTCGAGGGGATCTTCAGACAGAATGATACCGGTGTTATCGGCATAAAGATGATCGCCAGAGAAGAAGGTCACACCGCCGAAATTGACGCGAATGTCGCTTTCGCCGATGCCTTCACCCGCAGCGCCCACCGGGATCGCCGCCAGCGCCTGAATGCCCAGGTCCATCTCTTCCAGGTCATCCACCTGACGCACTGCGCCATAAATCACAATGCCTTCCCATTCATTCTGAACGGCAAGACGGGCCAGATCGGCATCGAGTAATGCCCGACGAACAGAGCCGCCGCCATCGACCAGCAGAATGCGCCCACGGCCGTTCTGTTCGAGCATATCGTACAGCAACCCGTTATCCTCGAAACATTTCACCGTGATGATCTGCCCACCAAACGACGAACGTCCTCCAAAGTTGGAGAACAGCGGTTCCACGACGTTGACATCTTCCTGATAGATGTCACAAAGCTCGGAAGTATCGTATTTCATAGGATTTACGTTCAGTTGCTGCGAGAATTTTCAGTATATCGCGCTAAGTGCGTTGTTGGCAAAATCATCAGTTGTTAATTGATATTTGTCAGTTACGCTGCCAGCCGACTTCCTACAATCCCAATCACAAACAGCAGGTTAGTCAGCAGCGCGGCTTTTACCGTCTGTTCGAGCATCGGACGCATGGCTGCCGGGTCGCGTTCGCGCAGCACATAACGGGCCTGTTTCACCAGCAGCGGCGCGGCGAGAATGAACAGCCAGCCCCAGACGCTATGCAGCGAAATCAGGTTAAACAGCGCCAGGCAGAGCAGCGCGCCCATCAGCAGGCAGACGTGATAACGGCGTGCGTTAACCGGGCCGAGACGCACGGCGAGCGTGTTCTTGCCGTTTTCACTGTCGCTGGCGATATCGCGCAGGTTATTGATGTTCAGTACCGCAGTAGCCAGCAGGCCGCAGGCGGTGGCGGGCAGGAAAATCGCCGGGTGGATGTTGTGCGCCTGCAGATACCAGCTGCCCATTACGCTCAGCCAGCCGAAGAAAATCAGCACGGAAATATCGCCAAGCCCGATATAGCCATACGGACGCGTGCCGACGGTATAAGTGATCGCGGCGATGATCGACAGCCCGCCGAGGACGAGGAAACCAATAAAGTCGCCAATGCCCTGATAAGCAGCGGACAGCAGCGCCAGGCCGGAGAGGCAAATCAGCGCGACGGTGATCATCAACGCCCGCTTCATCTGCGGCTGGGTAATCACTCCTTTCTGCATGCCGCGCAGCGGGCCGAGACGATCGGGCTTATCGCTGCCCTTCACGGCATCGCCGTAGTCGTTAGCGAGATTAGATAAAATTTGCAGTAAACCCGCGGTGATCAACGCCAGCACAGCGACCAGCGGATCGAAATACCCTTGCCACCAGGCGAGCGCCGTACCAACGACAATCGCGGCAAAAGCGAGGGGCAACGTTTTTGGGCGGAGGCTTTCCAGCCAGGCCTGAGTGCGGCTAATTTCAGTCATAGTTCCAGCCAAAAAAATGGGGGCGAAAGCCCCCATCAACAAAGATGAAAATGCATTTAGCGCGATTATAGAATAAAACGGCTCAGATCTTCATCTGCCACCAACGCATCCAGATGTTTGCTCACATAATCTGCGTCAATGGTAATGGTTTCACCGCCCAGATCGCTGGCATCGAAGGAGATTTCCTCCACCAGACGCTCCAGCACGGTATGCAGACGACGGGCACCGATGTTCTCAGTGGTTTCGTTAACCTGCCATGCGGCCTGGGCAATACGCTTGATGCCGTCGTCGGTAAAGTCGATGTTGACCCCTTCGGTCGCCATCAGCGCTTTGTACTGCACCGTGACGGAGGCGTTTGGCTCCGTCAGAATGCGCTCGAAATCGTCCGTGGTCAGCGCCTGCAGCTCAACGCGGATCGGCAGACGACCCTGCAGTTCCGGGATCAGGTCAGACGGGCTGGCTACCTGGAACGCGCCGGAGGCGATAAACAGAATATGGTCAGTTTTCACCATGCCGTGTTTGGTGGACACGGTGCAGCCTTCTACCAGCGGCAGCAGGTCACGCTGCACGCCTTCGCGGGAGACGTCCGGGCCGGAGGTGTTGCCGCCACGCTTACAGATTTTGTCGATTTCGTCGATGAACACGATCCCGTGCTGCTCAACGGCGTCGATGGCGTCCTGCTTCAGCTCTTCCGGGTTCACCAGTTTCGCGGCTTCTTCTTCCACCAGCAGCTTCAGCGCATCTTTGATCTTCAGCTTACGCGGCTTCTGTTTCTGCCCGCCCAGGTTCTGGAACATGGACTGCAACTGGCTGGTCATCTCTTCCATCCCCGGAGGCGCCATGATCTCAACGCCCATCGGCGCTGCCGCCAGGTTTATCTCGATTTCTTTATCATCCAGCTGGCCTTCGCGCAGTTTTTTACGGAACGCCTGGCGCGCGGCAGACGGCTCCTGCGCCGCTTCCGCCTGGCCCCAGTTATTTTTGGCCGGTGGGATCAGCGCATCAAGAATGCGCTCTTCCGCCAGCTCTTCCGCGCGATAGCGGTTTTTTTCAATCGACTGCATGCGCACCATTTTCACGGCGGCATCCGTCAGATCGCGGATGATGGAATCCACTTCTTTCCCGACATAGCCTACTTCGGTGAATTTCGTGGCTTCGACTTTGATGAACGGCGCGTTAGCCAGCTTAGCCAGGCGGCGGGCAATTTCCGTTTTACCGACACCGGTCGGGCCGATCATCAGAATGTTTTTGGGTGTGACTTCATGGCGCAGCTCTTCATCCAGCTGCATACGGCGCCAGCGGTTACGCAGGGCAATCGCCACAGAGCGCTTGGCCGCGTCCTGGCCGATGATATGTTTGTTCAGTTCGCTGACGATTTCGCGTGGGGTCATTTCAGACATGGGAGATCCTTACGCTTTAGAGGGTAATTCTTCGATGGTGTGGAAATGGTTGGTGTAAATGCAGATATCACCTGCAATATCCAGCGCTTTAACCGCGATGTCGCGGGCGCCCATTTCGGTGTTTTCCAGCAGCGCGCGGGCCGCGGCCTGCGCATAAGGGCCGCCGGAGCCAATGGCGATCAGATCGTTTTCAGTCTGTACGACGTCACCGTTACCGGTGATGATCAGCGAGGCGTTTTCGTCCGCAACGGCGAGCAGGGCTTCGAGCTTGCGCAGCATGCGATCGGTGCGCCAGTCTTTTGCCAGCTCAACGGCCGCTTTCACCAGATGACCCTGGTGCATTTCCAGTTTACGTTCAAACAGTTCGAACAGCGTGAACGCGTCTGCAGTGCCGCCAGCAAAACCGGCAATCACTTTGTCGTTGTACAGACGGCGTACTTTTTTCACGTTGCCCTTCATGACGGTATTGCCCAGCGTGGCCTGACCATCACCGGCGATAACCACATGACCGTTACGGCGAACACTTACTATTGTTGTCACGAGCAGACCCCTTTGTTGCAATGCAGAATACGCGCCCCGCACAATGTACGGGGCAGAATGCAATTATAGATGGGGGGCAATTTGGGGGTTTCAACCCCCGGAGCCGAGACGAATGCAGTTTGTGTGACCCGCCATTTTCAGGCGGTTGATGGTGCTGTCGGCGTTATCTTTGCCTTTTACCGGGCCGATAACAACGCGATTCCAGCCATTGTTGGTGGTAATGCGGGAGTCAAAACCTTCAAAGGCGAGCTGGGCGCGAACGGTCTCGGCCTGGTCAACGCCTTTAAACGAACCGCACTGGACCATCCAGCGGCGTTCGTCTTTTTTCTCAGCCGTGGCCTTCGGCGCTTCCGGTGCACGCGTAACCGGTGCGGCCTGCTGCGTTTTCGGCTGCTGCGCCGTCGTGTGCGCCGGCGTCTGGATCAGATCCTGATACGGTTGCTGGCTGGACGTGGTCTGCTTCGGCGGCGTCTGCTTAGGCGGTTGCGTCGTTTGCGCGGTGCGCGGTTGTTCCGTAACGCGAGGCTGCGTTTTCGGCTGCTGAACNNTGCAGCGTTTGCTGGCGCTGCTCAGGCGTTTGCTCGTTCCACGGCACTTCGGTGAGCTGCGTCGGCTGCTGGCGCATATCGGCCTGCATTTGCGCTAACAGCTGGCGCTGTTCGTCCGTCAGCTGATCGGCATTTTTCACTTCGCCGCCCGCAGACGGTTCTGTCGGCGCGCGAACGCCTGGCTGCCGGCTTTCCAGCTCTTTAATGTAACGCCAGCGCTCTTCAGGTTTCGGCGGCAGACCGTTGCCCGTCATCTGACGGCTCTGCAGCGTGTCGGCATCTTCTTTTTTGTGGTGGGTAATAAAATACAGACCGTACATAATCTCGTTGTGCCACTATCGTTTCGCTGTATTTATTCGTTTCTCAGCCCGCCATGTTACTTAAGCGGCGGGGCTTTGACCAGACAACTGTGTCCGAAAGGCGTTTACTTTAGGGATTAATTTTGCGCGTGGTGCCGCGAACAATCAGTTCACAGTCAAGTAAACGCGAACCGCTGCTGACGTTTTGCCCGTGGAGCTGATCCAGCAACAGCAGCATCGCCTCGCGGCCAATGTCAAAACGCGGTTGCGAAACGGTGGTCAACGGTGGGTCGCAAAACTCCGACAACGAAATGTTATCAAAGCCAATCAGCGACAAATCCTGCGGGATTTTCAGCCCACGACGTTTGGCAAAACCCCGCCGTGGGCGGTTTCGGCAGCGCCAGCAGCTGTTCCAGCGCCTGGCCGCCCGCTTCATAGGTGAAATTGCCGCGCGCGATGTAGTGCGGATCAATCGTGATACCGTTGCGACGCAGCGCCTGCACGTAGCCCTGCAGGCGATAGTGGCACAGCGGCATCTCTTCAGGGCCGGCAATACAGCCAATCCGTTCATGGCCCAGCTCGTGGAGATAATTGACGGCGTCAAAGGCGGCGGTCAGGTTGTCGATGTGAACGGTGGGCAGTTCCAGCTCAGGCGCGAACTCGTTAGCCATCACCATTGGCGGCAAATTACGCTGTTCTTCAATGCTGGCATCAAACGGCAGTCGTGACCCCAGCAGCAGCATGCCATCAATCTGTTTGGTGATGATGAGGTCAATAAAGGTTTTTTCCTGCTGGTTCTGATGCGCGCAGTCGCCAATCAATACCAGATAGCCGTTTTTCGCGGCGGTGACTTCGATACCGCGAATGGTTTCGCTGAAAAAGGGATCGCAGATGTCCGGAACAATCACCAGAATCGTGCGGGATTCGTTGCGCTTCATGTTGCGACCGAGCGACTGCGGTAAATAGCCGACTTCCAGCGCCGCCTGCTCAACCCGGTTGCGGGTTGCCTGCGACACTTTGTCGGGATTCATTAACGCACGGGACACGGTTGCCGTCGAGACGTTGGCCTTCAGGGCAACGTCTTTCATGGTAGCAGCAACGACCTCTTTTTTAGGCTTCACCTGGTTTCTCCTCGCTGACGGGTGCAGACACATCCGCTGTCTCTGACTTCAGCTCACATTTTTATCAGATAGTGGGTCATGGGAGTTACAGAATTTTCATGAAAAATGTGATGAATATTAAATTTCTCGATCTGGCTCGCAGGGAAAGGCCTTAGCCTTCAATCGGATCAACGTCCAGCACCCATTTCACTTTGCGCGATTCCGGCAGCGTATTGATGAGCGCCAGCGTACCGCTGACGATATGTTGCAGGCGAATACGGGAGGGGTGTTGCAGCAAAATTTGCCAGCGCCAGCGACCGCCGCGCTTCGGCGCCAGCGCCGGTACCGGGCCGAGCACCCACAGTTTGTCGTCCGCCAGCGGGCTTGCCTGAATCAGGTTGCGCAACTGCTGCAGAAACAGCGGCGCCAGCTGGTTGTTATGGTCTTCCGCGCGGATCAGCACATGGCTGGTCCACGGCGGAAGTTGCATGTTCTGACGTTCGGCCAGCGCCTGCTGAGCAAAGGCGTCATAGCCCTGATGCAACAGCGTTTGCAGCAGCGGGTGTTCCGGGTGATGCGTCTGCAGGATCACCTCGCCCTGTTTTCCTGCGCGACCGGCGCGGCCGGAAACCTGGGTATAAAGCTGGGCAAAGCGTTCTGCCGAGCGGAAATCGGCTGAGAACAGCGCGCCGTCAACGTCCAGCAGCGCCACCAGCGTGACGTCCGGGAAGTGGTGGCCTTTCGCCAGCATCTGCGTGCCGATCAGGATCCGCGCGCCGCCGCGATGCACCTCTTCCAGATACTTCTCCAGCGCGCCTTTACGGCTGGTGGTATCGCGGTCAATGCGCGAGACAGGTACATCCGGAAACAGCGGCGCGAGCGCCTGCTCCAGTTGCTCAGTCCCCAGACCAACCGGCACCAGGTGCGTGGANTGTTCGCCTGCAGATGCTGGCGCATGCGGCTCATCAGCGCGGGCGACAATCCGGCCTGCAGCGGCTGGCCTTTTAGATCCAGCACGTGCTGATTCGCCGGACGCGCGTTACCGGCGCGTTTCGTCAGTTTAAGCTGGTGATATTTATGCTGGCGAACGTTGTGCAGCGTTTCCAGCGCGGGCGTTGCCGAGCCGAGGATAATCGGGATCTGTTCACTGTGCGCACGGTAGACCGCCAGATCGCGGGCGTGGTAGCGCCAGCCTTCCTGCTGTTTATAAGAGCTGTCATGCTCTTCATCGATAACGATGACGCCGAGATGTTTAAATGGCGTAAATAAGGAAGAGCGCGTGCCGATAACGATCGCCGCTTCGCCGTTTTTGGCTTTCAGCCAGGCGGAAAGGCGCTCGCTGTCGTTAAGGCCGGAATGGAGCACTTCAACGGGGGCGGTAAAGCGCTGGCGAAAGCGGGCGATGGTCTGCGGGGTTAAGCCGATTTCCGGCACCATCACCAGCGCCTGTTTTCCCTGCGCCAGCACGTTTTCCAGTACGCTCAGATAAACTTCAGTTTTGCCGGAGCCGGTGGAGCCCCCGCCATAATGGCTGAGCGCGCTACATCGCGTCCGATCTTTCCCTGTTGGCTCAACCACGTTTCAAGCGCTGCCTGCGCTGCCGTCAGAATTGGTTCCGACTCCGGGCCGGGGTAAAAATACAACTGAGCGCTGATCTGATAATTCACGATCTCCGCTGACTGAACGGTAAGGCGGTCAGCGACCGGCCGTTTATCCTCGGCCGATAACGCGGCGTCTACAGTCGCCAACAGTTCCGTGCTGGCTGTGCCGTCACCCTCGGTTGACAGTACCGAGACCACCACCACGGCGGGGGACGGGCTTGTCGCTCTGGCGTCCGCCACCTGGCCGCTCGCGCTCATGGCAAAATACTCATACGCACCAGTCGGCCCGGCGACACTGAGTCCCTCAAATGCCGACTGCGCCCGCAGGCGTAGCGCGGTATCGGTTTCCATTACCGCATCAGTGGTATCTGTCGCCGGGATTCGCACGAGGCGTTCGGTGTCGTTATTAGCAACGAGATTATCGAGATCGGTAGATGTGGCGTGACTCAGCATGCAGGCTGCCGCACCGTCATTGATACGCTGGCGCAGCATGATTTCGCGGTACGTTACCACCTGCGCTATCACGTTCAGCGGTTCAGATTCCAGCTCCAGCGCAGCAGCAACGGACGCTTGCTGTTCCACCGGATAGGCGGCGATCATGAGATCTTTAACCTCGCTGAGGATGACTTCAAAATCCAGTACCTCAATGATCTGCGGTTGCGGTAGCTGCGATAAATCAACTGTTGCCACTGTTACCACCTCTGAGTGTTAGCGTTGTGCCTGCCTGCTGCATTGTCGTGGTGATGATGCCCGCCAGTTCGGCGGTAACTGTTCCGCCGTCGAGATAGTCGATCGAGATAGTGTTGAGCGCTATTCTCGGTTCCCAAACTGCCAGAGCGATCACCGCGGCGCTCATTATCTGGAGGCGGGTTGTTTCGTTTTTCGGCGCGTCAATCAGGTCAGGCACGAGACTACCGTAATCGCGGCGCATCACGCGGGTAGCGAGCGGCGTGGTCAGGATATCTTTCACTGAGTTCCACAGCTGATCGGCGTCGGTCAGCGTGCCGGTACCGTTCGGATTCATGCCGGTGTAAGTCGCTGTCATTGTGGGCCTCCGGTGCTGCTGCCGCCTTTTTCAACTCCGCCATGCACATGCGTATGCACCACTACGCCATTTGATGACAGCGATCCGCCACTGTGAGTAATCTCACCCTTCATGGTGCCGCCCTCTGTTAGTTCAAACGTTCTGGCTTTCAGGTGATTGGTGCATTCAGTGACTGGTGTGTCGAGCGTAACGCTTACCGATGCCTGAATAACCGCAGTCTTCATCCCTGTGGCCTCAAGCGCGCTGGCGTCAGCGTCGTACCGGAATTTCGCGCCATCCGGCGCGGTGATTACCATCTCTTTCAGGGTGCTACCCGGCGCTGGGTTGTCGTTGCTGTAGACGCTACCGAGAACAAACGCGGTTTCCGGGTTGCCACCGATGCACCCGATCCAAACCTCCTCGCCAATCGCCGGAGGTATCCAGATCTTGAACGCACCTGCGCGCGAGGTATTCCAGCGCATCCAGCCTGTTTCCAGCGTGCCGCTCTGTACGCGCACAGACCACTCGCCGGCGCTCTCGTCGATATCAAATACAACGCCCTGTCGCAGGATGTTCGCCAGCAGGCGTAATACTTCACCGTCCACGTCGCTACCTCCCGAACCGTTGCGCTTTCATCACCTCGTCGGTGATGATGCCGTCAATCATCTGCTCGTCGGCTTTAGTGATGCCGAGCAATTCACGCACCGGGTATTCAACAAAGACGCCTGGTGCGACTTCATCCCTGAGCCCGAACTGATGAATGCGCGCGATACGCGCGGCCATACCCTCATAACCAACAACAGCGCCGTTGGCGTTTCCTTTCGATTTGAGGAATCGGTACGTTGCCAGGCGCTGAAACATCTTCATTTGTTTCCTGGTTGGCCTGCTCACTGCCCTGGTGTTGATTTCCAGATAGCGCTCAATATCGCTACGGTAAAACGTGCGAATATCGCCCCTGTCTTCGTCGTAACCGGTGATGCGTGGCCCGTAGCGTCCTGCCTCATGCTTCCAGTTCTTCAGGCTGCGAATCTGATCGTTCCAGACAAACTTGATGCCCTGTTGAGTGCGTATCACCCTACGGCGAGGCGGTTTGTATGACGATCCATCCAGGTTTTTCTGAGCCCTGATTCGCTGTTGCTGACTACGGCGCAACGCATTACCAATCGCAATCCCCAGGCGGTTACGGCCGCCGTATGAGAACGTATTAACAATGTCGCTGAATACCTGATCAAGCTCGCGAAAGAGGCTGTCACTCATACCGGATCCTTCCAGGTAACATCTTCAAAGACGCTACTCCAGTCACCGTCCGCTGACGGGATGCGTGGTTTTGGTTCCGGCAAATGAGTAGCCTTAGGTACGCCACTTTCGTCCAGCGCGACCTTGACGCGCTCGCGAATCGGCATGCTGAATATCAAATCGGCGGTATCGTCGTCGTTGATTACCGCTGTGAATTCAATGCTTTTGTTTTTATCCGGGTTCAACAACAGATCCGGCTGGTTGTGCCACAGCCAACCTAAAATCGGCAACGTGAATTCGTCGATATCCCCGGCAAAATTCATCACAAACAACACCATGGTGTAGCGGTACATGAATGACGGCGTTTCGCCGGTTGTTTCGACGTTGGCGTCTTCAACATAGACCGAGAATTTTTCCGGATTTGCCCGGCACCATTGGCTTTTCTGCGTCAAAGTCTCGCGCAGTGAATCAATTTTCAGCATGGTTTTTCCCTGTAGTGGTCGCCCCGGCTATTCCGGTGTAGAACTGGCCGCAGCGGAGGCTTGCCCGGTAAGCTGCATCAGCAAACTCCGCGATTTCTCCCGCTCTGCGGTCAGATTCTGCGTACAGCTTGGTGAGCAGAATGACGGCAGTAGCGGCGTCTGTGCTCCCTCCGGCAGTGGCGGCANGAAAGTCGGCAAGCTGCTGTTGCAGCCTGCCAGCAGCAGCATTGGCAGCAGCAGAATCGCGCTGAGCCTGAGCCTTGTCCTGAATCGCATCGTTAATCGCCTTCTGTTGTTCTGCCAGATATCTGGCCTCTTTCGCACGCTCGGCGGCCTGCTGCGCCAGCTGCGCGGTACGGTCTGCGGTATCACGCGCTGACCACTTCAGTTGCCACGCTTGATCAGCAGCAGCCTGCCCGGCGCTATAGCGCGAATCACCGTGAATATTCCAGGCTAAGACGGCAATGACCACAACGGCGACGGCTACCACAGCGCCAGCGAGCGGCTTCCAGTACGCCTTAATGAACGTCATCAGGAATGCGCCGATCATGACTGCGACCCGCTAACAATCCCGCCCGCCGCTTTAAAGCGAGCGATCAGGTCGTCAAGCTTATGTTCATACTGACCGTAACCCGCGCCCGGTAGCGACGCCCAAATGTTGCTGCATCGCTCGATTGCCTGTCTGATATCTCCAGCGTCAATCAATGGCAGCGCACCGCGCTCTTTAATCTGCTGGAGTGCTACCGCATCCTGACTGGCTGGCGAAAAGTCTTTCAGGCCCAGCTGTTTACGGTAGGCATCCCAATAACGGGCGAGCAGTTGATAGCGACCGGCTGCTGTTGATTTCAGTTTCTGATTCAGCGCAATGAGCTTGCGTGGGTGATCGGTGAAGTCTTTAAACAGAGAGCCTCCGACGATCACATCGTAACCATGGTTATTGGTTGGCTGCTTACCGTTATCGGTACCCTCAGACCACGCCAGCATGTCAAGGAACGCCTTACGCTGCGAATTGATAGCCTGCATCTTTAACTCCAGTCACGACAGGCGTGAGATATTTCCGCCCGCGCGCCAGACGGCGACGCAGAGGAAGAGATTGATCAGGAACTCCCCGTAATCGACGTTGGTATAAGTCCCAAACCAAATACGGAAGGCGGTATAAGCCGGAGCGAGGATGAGCCCGTAGGTCATGACTCGTACCAGCAGGTGAGTTGGCTGGTTCCCCTGACTCAAAACCATCAGACGGGCGGTAATCAGCGCGAGAACTAGCGAGTTTAAATAGAGCGTCGCTGGTTGGATGATTTCCGCCAGATATAGCAGCGCACTGTTGATGATCGCGATCATGGTTTGTCCTCCTTGGAGTTCGAATCAAGCCCTGGCAGACTGCCCGTTTTTGAGCGGTGCAGTACACGTAACAGGACGGTGACTGAAACTGTTGAGGCGGCCAGCGCGCCGATAGCCGGAGATACGCGAATTCTGGCGGACGGATCGACGTGACTCAGACCAGCGTTAATCACGGCGGCAATAATATCGGCGGCGGTTTCAGAGCAATACACGCCGCCAATGAATGAAATCATGGCGAACACGGCCTGTTTCCAGCGCTCGTGATCTTTGCTGCTGAGAACGTACAGCGCGGCACCGGCCAGAGAGCAGATCATCACCTGCGGGGTTGCCTCCGGGAAATACGTCGCAAGCGTCACTCCGGTTGAACTCGCGGCGATTGCTCCGGCGATCGTTTCAGTGGACATTACGCCCCCTCATTGTTGGTAAATACGCATTGAGCCACGTCCTAACCCCACAACTGCACGGTTTCCCGCTGGGTTGTCCTGGGTAGTTCCGGCAGTTCCACTTCCTGACCTGCCTCCAGAAACACCACGTTGCTGAGACCCGGATTAGCCGAGAGAACGGCTTCGGTTACGCCGCGCGTGGCACCGTAATGGCGCCAGCAGAGCAGGTCTACCGTGTCCCCCTGGAGGGCTTTCACTTTCATCAGCAGAGCTCCGCAAAAATGCGTTGCACGCCCCGGATATCCGAGATGCTCCAGCGTGCGTCCCGCCACAGGTCTTCACGTTGCAGGTCAAGGGCAGCGGCGTCCTTGTCGCCTTTCGCCGTGGTGTCCACATCACGGTAATTTTCGAGCACGAACGCGCGGCTGATTGAGTAAACGGCGCGGCGGAACCGGTAAACCTTCACGCTTTCGCCGTTTATCTGTACTGCTGGTACGTCCTGCATGGTGGCGTAGCCACTGCTTTCCTGCTGCGCCTGCCAGTCCTTGAGCTGGTCTGTCACGTGCCCTACCGCCTCGGTAGCGGCATACAGCAGCCTGGTGGTGGTGATACCACCCGTAATACGGGCCGCCAGACGGAGATCGCTTAGCTTAATCACCGGCCAGAACGCCCCGGCGCTGACCGTTACGTCACCGTCATCGACGTCCGCTACGTCTCCCTCGGCGGGGAGGGCGGGCTTGTTCGCTACAAGACTGCTCATGTTTTAGTCCCATAAATCAGGCGGTGGGCGAACGGTCAAAAGACCGTGAACGGGCAGTTCACCGTTCGCGCCGCCTGTCGCACGGGGGCGAAGTCGTTAATTCTGTTCCTGACCGTCAGCGGCTGGCTTTTTCGCTGCCGCTTTAGTGGCTTTGCCTTTCGCTGCTTTGGCTTTGGTGGCCTTTGCGGCCTTTGGCTTGGTGCTGGCCACCTTTGCCGTGGTGGTCGCTGCAGCACCGCCAGTTTTGGCGGTGTCTGCCGGTACGCCCGACACCTTTTTAAGCGCGCGCAACAGGGTGGTAATCTCCCGTTTTACGCCAGCGTTTTTATCGAGGTTCATCGCCTCACGCAGCAGTTTCAGTGATTCTGCCTGCGTTTCCGGGTCGGTTGATGCGCGGCGCGTGAAGGCGCGCGCCTTGCAGAGCTTGGCGCGTACCTGATCCGGCATGTCGCTCTCTGCAACAATTCCGTTCAGGGTATCGAGTTGCTCAGTTGAGCCTGATAAATCCGCGTCCGGGTCGGTTGCCGCCAGCGTCAGCACCGGAGAGCAAATCTCTTCCGTCAGCACCGTCGCGGCGCTGCGCCCGAAATTGTCCGGCATGGTCAGACCGTGGCGCACCACGTACGCACCGATACGCAGGGCGAGCGGAATATCACCGCAGTCAATCGCCCACACCATTAGCGTGGTAATCACGTCATCCTGGCGACCGCTGTCGCCCTCAAGCGTGCCGTCGATCCAGCCGGTGAACTCCGGCAGCAGCTCTTTTTTGATTTCCGCCTTAACGGCGTTGGACTGAATCCCGTGCAGACGGGACTGCGCGAGGCGCAGGCGGTGCATGATCTGCTCATGCGCTGTGCGCGTTGCGCCTGTCTCTTCGTCTGGTGCGCCACGGCGCTTCGCCATGACGTTCTGAAAATGCTTTTGTGCCGGTGTTAACATCGCCACTTCTCCCNGGGTTTTTCCCCCGCCTGTTTCGCTACTGTTCCGTTGGCTAAATCCGCTTACGCAGCTGGCGCTGCCTCTGCGAAGCTGATGCCTTCAACCAGCGCACACTTGCCGAAATCTTCAACCACGTACGCATCGTTCATCGACTGATACGTCGCAATGCGGTTGTATTCCGGCTCTTCCTTCATCAGGCGGCGCAGGGAGCCTTTCTGGAAATAGATAGACAGGTTGCTGAACGAGGTGATCAGCATCGAGCCAGCCGGGAAGAACGGCGCCATATAGACCGGCAGACCACCAATCAGACGCGATGACACAATTAACTGACCAGCCATCAATTCGGTGTTCGGATTGGTGCTGCTCGTGTTAAACAGGTCGCGCCCAAGAATAACCACCAGATCCGGGGCGTCTTTGTACCACTCGTCCAGCAGGGTGGATCGAACGTCCTGTACCAGCGCATCCGGGTTGCTGTAGTCACCGGTAGCGACTACTTTGTTTTCCATATCGCGGGAGGTCAGAGTTACGCCCGTCATGACACGTTGCGCCGCGTTCTGGCGGATGCCTTCCAGCCAGCCGATTGCCACATCCTGGAGTAACGGATTAGTGGCGAAATCCGACATCAGCGCATGCGACGTACCGTTGAAGCCGATCATGATGCGATCGAGGGCAATCTGTAATGCAATCTGATTACTCACGCGAGACTGGAAATCAGGGTGTCCCGCCCATGCATCCAGCGTCGGGTAGCCGATCATCGTGTCGTAGTTCACCTGCTCGCAACGGTAACGTCGCGCCGCCATTTCGACCTTCGACATTGGGTTTCTGCGCTGTGCACCGTCCGTTGAGGTATTGGTGCGTGCGATTGGCCCGGTGGTGTCGATGAGAACCTTTTCGCCTTCCTGATCGACAACTGGAATGATGTTGATTTTCTTCGTGAATTCGGTGCTGTCTTTGATTGCGTTTTCCAGGCGCTGCTGTACAGCCGGATCAACTGCGTAACGAGTCGCCAGACCGCTGACAGGGATACTGTTAAGCTGCGCCTGGCGCGCCATGTACGCCGTAACCTGATTACGGGCCTGCGTCGAAAGAACAATATTCATCGTGAATCTCTCTGTGTTAAATCGGTAATTAACCCTCTGCGGCAGCGCCGCTGCGGATCAGAAATCGGCCAGTTGCGCGCCGTCGCCACCCGTGGATGCAAAACGGGATGCCGGATCGGCGTCCGTGGTTTTCAGCCTGGTTTCCAGCGCTGCCAGATCACTGGACAGTTTTTTGATCGTTTGAACGTCAGCGGTGTGCTGCGCTTCCAGTGCGCTGAAACGATCGAGGAGGTCGGCGTGTGACTGCGCAACGTCTTCTACCGCAGCGCGAATCTGACCGAACTGCTCGCTGTCCGACTTTTTGCCCTTGCCGATGAGGTTCATCACGCGACCAAACCACAGCTTTCCTTCGTCGCTGCCCTTGTCGGCCAGCTCGATCACTTCGGCTTCGATCGCCTCGGTGAACATCGCCGGTTCTCCCTGCTGGTTGTTGAACGTCATGACCTGCTGGCGCTGCTGGGCGGCAAATTTCAGGCGCTCAGTGCCCAGGCTTGCCGGAGTGTCGGTCATTGCCAGCCCCATCAGGTACGGGCCACCAGTGATGGCTGATTGCGGCCACAGCTCGATACTGGAATAGACCTTCTTCCCGTCATTGAGCATCTGCACCATGCGATCGCTCGGTTCAATCTCTGCGTACAGTGCAGTGCGGCCGCTCAGATCGCCCTCGGTAATATCCTCGGTGCTGAATGACGTTACGTCGCCCATGGCACTGAAATCGCTGGTCGGCCACGGCGAGAGGTAATGTTCGATATTGACGCGGGCACCGTACACCTCAGGTTTGTAGCTCTCCGCCGCCTTTTTCAGGTGATCTGCGCTGATTTCGCGGCCGTCTACCGTGGTGCCGGAGACGGCGACGCGAAACTTTTTACGGGCTGGTTTTGTTGCGCTAGCCATTCTGGTAATCCTGTAAAGTGGGTTGCTTTCCGGTCATGATGGCACTGCGTAACTTTCTGTCTCAATTGGCTTTTGTTGTCAGAGAACGGCCAGACCCGAAAGAGGGCGGCTGCGGGATCGCGCGCGGGGTAATCTCCACGTTATGANGCAGGGTTACCCGCCAGCCGAGATTTCACGCCTGATGGGTATCAATCAAAACACTATTTACGCCTGGAAGAAGCGCGACGAGTGGGACGAAACCCCCACGATTCAGCGCGTCAGCCAGACCATGGACGCGCGCCTGATTCAGCTCACCGACAAGAAAGACAAAACCGGTGGTGACTTCAAAGAGATAGACCTGCTTACCCGGCAACTGAAAAAGCTCGCTGACGGACAACCAGCTGATGCTGGCGCACTTAAAAAGCCGCGTAAACGCAAACTTAAAAACCACTTCACCGACGAGCAGATCGAGGCGTTGCGGGAAAAAATAACCGCCTCACTTGCCACACATCAACGCATCTGGTTCGAACAGCAGCACAACCGAAACCGCATGATTCTGAAATCCCGTCAGATTGGGGCGACCTGGTATTTTGCGCGCGAGGCGCTATTGCGGGCGCTGCGTAGTGATGTGAAATATCCGTACCAGCGCAACCAGATCTTTTTGTCGGCGTCACGTCGCCAGGCGCAGCAGTTCAGGGGGTTTATCCAGAGGCTTGCCGAGGAGGTCGACGTCGAGCTAAAAGGCGGCGACAAAATTATCCTGTCGAACGGCGCAGAGCTGCACTTTCTCGGCACATCTGCTGCAACCGCGCAGTCGTATACCGGGCACCTGTATTTCGATGAGTTTTTTTGGGTCAGTAATTTTACCAAGTTGCGCGGCGTCGCCGCAGCCATGGCGACCCTGACAGGGCTGACGCGTACGTATTTCTCCACCCCGTCAGGTGAAACGCACGAGGCATATCCGTTCTGGACTGGCGATCGGTGGAACGAAAAGCGCACCAAGGCACAGCGCAAGCCGTTTGACGTTACCTGGAAAACGCTCAACAGCGGGCTGCTGTGCCCGGATAAAACCTGGCGCCAGATCGTCACGCTGAAAGACGTTATCGATCGCGGGTGGGAATACACCGATATCGACGAGGTGCAGGAGGAAAACAGCGAGGACGAATTCCGCAATTTCTATATGTGCGAGTTCGTTCGCGATGGTGAGAGCGCATTCAGCCTGAACGCGCTGATTGGCTGCGGTATCGACGGTTATGACGACTGGCCCGACTGGAAGCCGTTTGCAGCACGTCCAATGGGTAATCGCCCGGTGTGGATTGGTTACGATGCCAACGGCAGTACCGGCAACGGTGACAGCGGCGGTCTGTCGGTGGTTGTTCCCCCCTCCGTTCCTGGCGGGCGGTTTCGTACGGTCGAGACGCTACAGGTGCAGGGGCTGGAGTTCGAAGAGCAGGCGAAGGTTATTGAAGATTTCACGTTTAAATACAACGTCCAGCACATCGGTATTGACGTGACAGGCGGTAACGGCGAGGCCGTTTATCAACTCGTCAGGAAGTTTTTCCCCGCAGCTGTGCCGTACACGTTTAACCTGTCCTCAAAGCGCGCCCTGGTGCTGAAAATGTTGCAGGTTATTCGCGCTGGCCGGTGGGAATACGACCGGAGCGAAAGGGCGCTTGTTAACGCGTTCAACGGCGTTCGCAAAGTCAAAACCCCTGGCGGGTTTATCACCTATGACACTGACCGTTCGCGCGGTATCAGNNCAGTCACGGCGATCTCGCCTGGGCGACAATGCTCGCGATTATCAACGAGCCTATCGGCGGGGAAGATGAATCCTCGCGCAGTTTTGTTATGGAGTTCTGATGGGAAAGCGCAGATACACCGGCCGAAAATCGGCCGTAAATAACCGTGCTGGCCAGTCCGATTTTAGCGAGGCGCTGAAAAGGGATCCGGCGCTCAACGCGTTCACGTTCAGCGGGCCTTACCAGGCAGAAAGTTACGACCTGCTCGACAATATGTACTGCGCCGACAATGGCCGGTACTACGAAACGCCGGTCGACTGGTATGGTCTCGCGCGTGCCGCCCGCCAAACGTCCTGGCACCAGTCAGCGCTTTATTTCAAGCGCAACGTGCTACTTGGGTGTTTCGTCCCGCACCCTCTGCTGTCCCGGCAGGCGTTCTCCGGCATGGCGCTGGACTGGTTTGTATTCGGTAATGCGTATCTCGAGCGGCGAAAAAATGTGTTCGGCGATCCACTGACGCTCCGGCACGCGCTGGCGAAATATACCCGGCGCGGTACCGATCTTGATACCTACTGGTACGTGCAGGACGGCAAGGCTGACTACACGTTTCGAACGGGTGATGTGTGCCATGTCAGGAATCCTGATATCAACCAGGAGATCTACGGAATGCCGGAATATCTCGGCGGTCTGCTGTCCGCCAGTCTGGCGCGCTCCGCTGATATGTTCCGTAAACTCTACTATGACAACGGCTCTCACGCCGGGTGCATCATCCATATCGGCTCTGCCCAGGTTGACAGGGAGAGTATGGAGTCGGTCAAGAAGATGCTGCAAGAATCGCGAGGTGGTGGGGCGTTTAAGAATATCCTGATTCAGACGACCAGCGGAGGCAAAGACTCCGTGCAAATCCTGCCGTTCCAGCAGATCACCGCCAAGGATGAGTTTGTTAATGTTAAGTCAATGTCGAGGCACGATATGCTCGGTGTTCACCGCGTGCCGCCGCAGTTGATGGGCGTCATGCCGGAGGGCAACGGATCATTCGGCGACGTGGAGAAGGCCGCCAGGGTGTATGCGATTAACGAACTCACCCCGACAATGGAAGCGCTCAAGTATGTTAACGAGTGGCTTGGCGAGGAAGTGATCCGCTTCAACCCGTACGCGCTGCTCAAAGAAGAGTAACCGCTCACCGCCGCGCATCATGCGGCGGTACTCATTCAATCTTATTGACCATCACAACTTGTTCAGGCTATCGCGCCGCTCACTATTGCACCGCTTTACCCCGTCAACAGATAACGCCTGAGCGCCTCTACAGCAGGCGCAACTGCTCGCGCACATCCTGACGCAACCACAAACCAGATAACCCCGCAAAAGGCCGGATATTGGCCGGATATGGCATTTAAAGGCACCCCCTGCCATGCCCCCTTTGCGCGCGCTGTCCCCCCGGCGCCTGCGCGCGACTTTCGCTTCGATTTTTGTGCACTTGCAGATCCAGGCTCAGGCCGCGCACGCACAGGGCGGAAGGGGTAAAATTATCATCAAAAAAATTGTGCAAAATTGTGCACTATTGTGCAACAGAGAAAAGAGACCAGGAAGAAAGGAATGCCGCCAGAACAGGCGGCATAAACAGAAAAGGATCAGGCGTGTTTCATTCGCTCGTTTAGCGTCTCAATAATAAAGGTGTTAACTGAGGTTTCATGCTCAGCTGCGGCCTGATTCAGACGTTCGCCGAAAGATTCCGGGTAACGCAGGGTAAAGGTTTTAACCTTCTCCTGGCGAGCGTAGGGCTCAATGCCTGCCGCGCTGCAATCTTCCAGATACTCGCGAAGTGAAATTTCCCCTTCTTTTTGGAGGCCCTGGATACTGTCAGACACGAAATCACAATAGCCACTCAGGCCCAGAAACTTGCCGCGAAACGCGCCGAGTTCCGGCACGTAGTTGATAATGGCTGGCTGTCCGGCGATATCAATGGTATTGGGTGTTGATGGTTTGCTCATGGCTTAACTCCTGTACTTTCAAGCCAGTCACGCAGGTTAACTAATGCGCCTTTATCTGTATCTGGTGAAGGGTGGGGGCGATGAAAATTAGCGATACTGCCGTTAAGGATGAACTTACAGCGGGAACCGCGCCCCTCTTTGACTTCCCCTCCCAGCGCCCTGATCAGTGACTCGATATCAGCCCATTTAATGCCCGACTGAACAGGCGTTTTAAATATCTGCTCAAGCGTGCTTTTTTGCTTCTTCCGTAGTGATGAAACCTGCTCTTTCATTCCCTGCCTCACGAAGTCACTTTATGAAGTCATTATTGCGCGCATCAGTTATGAAGTCAAATTATGAAGTCATTAAAATGTCGGCCCTTATATCCCTGACCTTTCTCTGCTATGGCCCTGATCGCTGGACGTGCCAACACCATGTTCTGACAGTGGTGAATTGCACGGCAAAATTCATCCCGTCCCGATGGGTGTTCAACGGGTAATGTCAGGTACAAATTCCATACATCCCCTAACAGCTGTGCAACCCTGTGTTCTTCAGCCGTGAGTACGCAAGACGAATCACTAAATATCTGGCTATCAGACATGATCACCCCCATCAACTTCATTCAACGCCACCATGATCGCCAGTCGCTCCGCTGACGGAAGCGCGGCGTATTTTTTGCGCCAGCGTTCGGCCTTGCGCTTTATTCTGTGCCGGTCGTTATAGTCTTTCCCGGCGAACGCGTGAGAATACGCGCAGTCAGACGGGTAATTCATCCAGATCTTTTCTGTTCGCACGCCGCCGCGTGTCATGGCCTGAAACTCTTTTGTGCGCCAGCCAGCTAGCAACTCATCATACACCTTCGACGGGTAGCCAGAGATGATCACGGAAACGTTATACGGCATCGCCAGCAGGCACGACAGCAGACGCTCATGATCTTCTACGGTGTACTCGTGGCGATAGCGCGCCTTGCTTGTTCTGGTCTCCGGCAGGTACGGCGGATCGACGTATAGTAATACCCGCCTCCCCGCTGACAACTCTCTGAAATTGAAGCCCTCAAGAAAATCAACCGCATCCTGTCTAATTAATTCCAGTGAGCAAAAACCACTACTCAGCCACTTCGGCATTTCGAACTCATCAAGTGTTTGTTGATCAATATCAATGCCAATATTGTGCATGGCTGGCGGCTTGTTTCGCATAATCGTACCGCCGCCCAGGTGTGTTTCGATATAAAGATCGTGCGGTGGCATCTCGGCGATAATCTTTTGATAAACCCCTGATGCTGCCTTACTTCCCAAATAACTCATTATTTTTCCCTCGAGCTAACACCGTCATTTCCAGCCTGCAGCACTACCAGAAATGACGGTGATCGATGAATGGCCAACACGGTTAAATATGGCGATGAGTGCCGGAAGTTGCGTTTAACTCTTATTGAGTTCAATAAATTCAACATCCTCACCGCCTAATACCGCGTTCTGCTTAATAGCCTCTAGTCTGCATGCCGCGTCATACCTGTTGATCGCATAGAAAAAACCAGTGAACTGACTGCCATCTATCCGATATTCAAACGATGTTCGATACCACCAACGCCCGTTTACCAGCACTTTTTCTTCCAGGGTGATCTTCATTTCGCACCGCCCGGTAACAAATAAAGAACCCATGCCGCTGCAACAATAAAAATTGCTGTACGGCAGATGAATCCAGCGCCAAACTTTCGAAATCCGTTTTCCCATACGATGAATGACACAACCCCTACATATGCTGGAAATGCAGCGAGTGCGCATAAGGTAATGGTCACCATATCTGCGATCATGATTTATTCCTCTCTGGTCTGTTTTTCCGTATCCGGTTGAATCGCTCAATCAGCGATTTTCCCTGTTCTCTGTTTTGGTGTTTCTGCACTGCTGATACCCCACGGTTACGGGTGATTAGTCGCCCGTTCTCCACGGTAAAAATCAGATCGTCGCGGGTGATGGCAGCGCCGGCCAACAGCGATCTAATCATCGCGGCACTGGCGTCAATCTCACGCAACGCCAGTAATTCACTGATCTGCCGCTCCTTCTCTGATAGTTCGACTGGTTGTTTTTGGCTTGATGGCCGCGCCTTGCGCCTGCGCCGAACGTCTTCGCTCAGGCGCTGCGCCAGTTCCCGTTTTTCCTGACGCGAAAGAGCATCAAAATTCACCGTCCCGCCGTCAGCTGGCACGGTCATTTCTGACCGTGCTGCAGCTTTTTCGTCGGCATGATCAAGACCGTCAACGCCTGTTGCGGGATCCCGCGTACAGTTATTGACAGAACTCCGAGGGGCGGCGTTGCCGCCTGAAAAACCAAGGTCAACGGCCTCGCTGTCGGCGCTTTTGCGCTTCGGTACGATTTTGTATTGCGTTGTGCGGGTAAAAATCAGAGACGCGTCTTTGCCTGTGAGCGGGCAGTAAATGCCGGTGATCCTCTGGACGTCATCGCCATAGGCGTTGCCGTTTTCGGTGGTCTCGTAGTTCAGACGGACACGCAGGCAATCACGCGCAACCAGCGGGCCGCCCTGTGCCTGTACGTAGTTATCCCACTCCCCGGCATCGGCGGCCTGGCGGGCGGCTTCAAGTTCCGGGTGTAATACCAGTTCGCGATTGCCCAGGCGGCGCAGCTCGCGGTAAACCGTGACCGGCGCTCCGCCGATCTGCTGGAACTGACGAATAGACCAGCGAGACGCCCATGCGCTGACGCGCCTGGACATATCTTTGAGATCCTCGCCTGTCTCATCGTCCTTCTCGCCGTCCAGCGCAAATCCGTCGATATTTTTCGAGATATATTTCGCTATATATCCGGTTGCACTGCCGTGGGCTTCGTCGATCGGTACAACCTGAAAACGGTTTTCCAGCGCTCCCGGCTCGTTGCCGTCTTCCTTTAGAGCGTGCTTGTGGAAAATATCGCGCGCATCTTCTACGCGTTCAGGCTGGATAAATAACAATAGGTGCCAGTGCGGTGTTGCGTCGTGGTGCGGTTCAACCACGCGGAATCCAAAGACCCTAATCCCTTTACGCTTCCATTCGGCACGGGTTCTTGCCCACACTTTGCAAAGATATTTCTGCGTTTCACGCGGTGACGCGCCCGAGTATTTATTGTTGCGGAGGCCATTGTGCTGCATTGCGTGATACTTGGATGGGGCGGTGAGGGTGTAGAAATCACCAGCCAATCCCTCCAGCTTCGCCAGTTCTTCAAATCCGCGCATTCTTACCATAAGTTCACTTCTCCTGATTGCTGGGTTGGCGACGCTCCCCATGACTTTATCGATCAGGGATGAGCGCTCGCCCGTTATGTCGTCTTCTAATTCCATAGCCTTGAGGTAATCGCGGTTGGCTTTCTTCTGCGCCAGCCACTCCGCAACGCATGGCGCGCTGCTGTACGGGGAGGCTTTAACCTGCACATACCCCGTTGCGATCATCAGGTGTTCGCGCCAGCGGGCGTGAATTTTACGCAGGCGGTTTAACCACCACTGCGGTGACTCCAGACGGAGAACGGCACGTAGCGCGTCTTCTGCCCCCAGCGCTTCGCAGCAATACGCACTCCATCCCGGCACTGAGACGTTGAGGTACTGCGCCAGTGAGGCGATATAGCCGTAGCTATAGATAGCGGCGAACTCTGGATCACCGGTGGTTTTAATCTGGTGCTCTGACTCGCGAATAAACTCGCTCGTGAAAATATCAGCGAGCGTATACGCCAGTCGTTTTAACTCTCGTTTCCCTGCCCACAGCAGGCGGAAAAGCTGATCGCGGATTGGCAGTAGCACGCCCGGCAACACACTCACCGGCTGATACGCGCGATTCACCCGATCAATACGCGTCAGTACGTGGCGTTCGAACGTGTTCATTAGCCAGTAATCTGCGGCGGCGCGATCTCTCGCATCGAGCGCGTCGAGCTTTGTTGCGAAGTGGCGACGAACGTATTGCGGCAGGGCGGCGAGACGGCGGCGCAGTAGCTTTGCGCGATCCGGTTTTTCGTCCTCTTCGCACAGGTCAGCAAAATCAATATGGCGGCGCGTGCCGTCCGGTGTCAGGTAATCAAAGCCGCTGCTGGCAAGTGACGCGTCGCGGCCAATTGCTGGCCGTGGCTGATTCCATGACCAGGCGTACCGGGTAGCATTAATCGAGCTACCCGGTGTTGGTGGTATTGAGGCGGTGGCGAGATGGCCGCTGGCGTCGATCATCTCGCGCCGTCCATGTATGCGGCTATGAACGCTTCCGCGACCGGCGCGACGATGGCGTTTCCGTAGGCGCGCAGTTGGCCCACTCGTCCGGCAACCCCATTAGCCAGCGGCTTAAGTCCGGGTTTAACTGGCCGCCACTTTCCATCATGGCAAAAGAGCCAGTCAGCATCTCTCCAGTGGCCGTTAGTCGGAGCGGCAATATCTCCACTTCGTGAGGTGCTGGAGCCCTTCCGTGAAGGTATTCCGGTGAACGTATCTTCATCTCCGCTGTTGGAGTTGCCCACCCCGCAAGCCTTGCTGCCCCGCCCAGGGTTGTTCCTCGATTTTTGTGGTTCGCAGCCGCTGCTACGCCTGCAACCTGATTGTTGTCTATCGTCGTTGGTGTCGGCCAGCCCGCAAGCTGCGCCGTCACATCCAACCGATCCGTCGAAAGCTTCCCGTTTCGAATCCTCCCGCCCACATATCCGCCTTTCCCGTCCGTTGCTGTCGGCGTGTTCCAGCCCGCCAGACAGGCAAAGTCCTGTAGGTTCGATTGCCGACCCGCCAGCATTCTGGCTATGACCTTCTGAGGATCCTGATAGGCGTTTTTGACATTGCTCGCGTTCGGCGTCGGCCACCCAAAACAGGCGCTGCCTGATGTGCGGCGCACCGAAGCCCGCAGCGCAGAGATCGAAAGCAGCGAAGGCGTAACTCTCTCCTTCCAGGTGATTGCGTACATCGTCGAGCCAGTCAAGGCCGTCCTTGCCTGCAACCTGCTCGCCAAAGATAACGTCAGGTCGGCACTCCGATATAAGACGTGCCCATGTGGGAAAGAGATGGCGTTTGTCGCTTTTTCCCTTCTTCTTTCCGCAGGCGCTGAATGGCTGGCATGGACAAGAACCTGTCCAGACTGGTCGATCATCCGGCCATCCGGCGCGGCGCAGGGCGTAAGACCAGACGCCGATTCCTGCGAAGAAGTGACATTGTGTGAATCCTTTAAGGTCATTGGCGGTTACTTCCTCAATTGAGCGGGTATCGACAACGCCCGTGGCGATATGCCCGGCGTCGATCAGATTGCGCAGCCACTGCGCGGCGAATGGATCTATTTCGTTGTAGTAGGCGGTCATGGCTTGATCTCCTGAATGGAATCAAGCAGCAGGCGGCGGCGTGTGTTCTCCGCAAAGTGCCGTCTGCCGGTGTCCTTGTGGTAACACTCGTTTTTGCCGACCACCCACATTGCTTCCGTCTCGTGGAGTTTTTTACGCTGCGGGCCGTCTTTGGTGATCACCGTTCCGGTGTGGGTTTTTTCGATGCTCATAGCGCTACTCCTTGAGCGCTACTACGGAGTACGCCGATCACTTCACCGGCCATATCTCGGCTTTTGGCGCTGACTGAGCGGCGCACGCTGAAGGAGTGCAGATCGAACGAAGATGAATAGATATCGCGGGTTTCCTGGGTGTCGCTGTTTGAAATTACTGACGGTGTGCCGTACTGGCGGTGTGCTTCCAGCAGCGCATTAACCAAATCTCGGTGATCGTCCAAGGTGAAAGGCTTGCCGTAGGCGGTGAAATTTGCGGTCTTACTGGCTGGTATGTACGGCGGATCGCAATAAATCACCGCGTCATACATAACCTGCGTCGCTTCAGGGATGGCGCTTCGAAAATCATCGCAATGAAAAATCGCCCTAGTGTCCTTCGCCTTCTCGGCAAAAATGCGCATCTCAGCTGACGGCAAGTAGGGTGATCTGTAGCTGCCAAACGGGACGTTAAATTCGCCGTCTGCATTGATGCGAAACAGGCCGTTGAACCCGTGGCGGTTCAGATACAAAAACAGAACGGCATACAGCAGGGNAATCAGGCAGTCGGCTTTCGGCAGATGTTTCAGCAGCTCCGGCATGACGCGGGATTTTCCGCCCGCCCATTTGATAGGGGATCTATTCATGTTTCATCCCCGCGATAGCGCGAATTACGCCCAGCGTCTGCTGGCAGTCATACAGCGCGCGGTGTGCATTGCCTTCGCCTGATGCAACATTCAGCGCAACGGCAGCGTCTACCAGTTTCGCCCACCTGTATTTGCGGCGGTAGGTGTCCCATAGTCCACGGTGTTCGGCGTAGAGCTGCATGGCGCATTCATAGGTACTCGGATCGATGAGTTGAGTGCCCGCCCCACGACGCAGCATCCGCGCATCAAAACTCGCGTTATAGGCAATCCATTTGCGGTCTAGCAGATCGGTCACTTGCCGCTCAATGTCTCTCCATGTTGGCGCGTCACGCACCATTTCATCAGTGATGCCGTGAATGGCGGTGGCCTCTGGCGGGATCGGAATGCCTGGGTTTACCAGAGTGTTGAGCAGCGTCTTGCCGGTGCAATCAATGATGGCGATTTCAACGATTTTCGCGTCCGTGCCCAGCCCGGTTGTTTCGGTATCAAGAATGAGGTAGTTCTTCCTGATCCAGCGAAGCGCTGTTTCGCTTGGGTGCTCCACTCTGTTCTGGTGGTATACGGCCATGTCTGCCAGTTTCCATGCGTGGCGAATGGCGTCCTCCGCGATGGTGTCGCGGTCAGCTGTCGCCCGATTAGCCGTGAGGCCGTTCAGGATTGCGATAAAAAAATCATCACGGTTCTTGATAGTCATGCTGTTGATTCCTTGCTGTGGGAGTCTGTCAAGCGTCGAACGATTGATCGGCGTGGTTGCTGGTCAGGCGCTGCCAGATATCGCAGACCTGTTCCGCCCGGTAGACCGCATCGGTCAGTGTGAAGGGGGCTGAATCGCGGCGCGGGTGAGGGGCGTAGCCGGTAGCGCCAGCAATGAGGATCAGTGTTGATAGGTGGCAGATCTCAACAAGCGAGAAGATCTCATCGAAGTTGATACTGTGGTGTATTGCTTTCAGTCCCAGCCTGGCAATTGATGATGAGTCGCCCGACACCCAGCAATTGAGTTCTCCTAGTGCTCGCTGCGAGTTGGTGCAAATAAAACCGATGGCTTTAAATACCGCTACTTTCTCGGCAAGGGTGGCGTTAATAATCTCGGCACGTGTATCGGAATCGGCACGCAGAAGGTTTGGTATCACTCCTTCATCAAATTTCAGATTGTCTGAACTCTGATTAATGCTCACCGGCCAATAACCCTGTGGGCCTATCTCGCCAGTGGACGGATCAAAAAAAACGCACTCGATGGCGAGTATTGTTGAGTCCAGAGACTTACCCAGCGCGCGAATATCCAGCATGAAATTGTTCATTTAATTATCTCCGTTAAACGCTTAATTCACGGGCGTCGATCCACGCATCAATAGCCGCGTAGATTTCGTCCGGTGTGTTGGTTTCTTTTTTCATCATGATCAGGCGAAGGCGCAGCATGCCCAGCAGGTGGGCACGCTCTGCTTTTCTTGCCTGCATGGAAATGGCGACGAATTCAGGATCGCTAATTTCTTCATTCAGCTTTATTGAATTAACGTGCATGACTACCTCCGAAAAAAAGGTAAAGCGAGTCCCCGGCGAATACGCCGTATTTAGTTTTTTGATGGTGAATAATTAATTAGGTTTTACTGGTACCGTACCATTCACGTTCAAGTGATTTAACAATACCTCTGCAAATAGAGCCACCCGGTAATATTGAAAACTTAATCCCCGTTTCTTTGCATGAAATCTCGAACCCGTTGTCACGGATATCTTTAATAGCCATGCCATGGATCGCATCCGGCGATTTACTGTATGGATGCTCCGGCCCGAATCCGCTCGCCATAAATCACCCCATTACCTGTGCTGATTTAATAACGTCCTCTCTAAATACATGTCTGTCACTGAGGGTCTTTCTTAAACTATCAATCATCTCCGGAGTCAGCTCTACCGAAACAACCAACGGCTCTTTAATACACAGAGTTACACTCGCCTCGGCGTTCTCGCTCTTTACGTCTGACAGGTCGTAAGGTTTCGGTACTTCACCATCACACACTCTGGCGATAAGGCCACGCATCTCGGCGAGCGTTTCTTCGTCTGACTCACCCAGGCACATGACGAAAAAATAGAGGTGTGAAATGCCGTGATGCAGAAGCGCCAGCGAATGAACGAATGGCTGGCCCATGAATTCATTATTGAAATGAAAACATTCCAACAGTGCATTAATTTTCTGTGCGTATTCTTTTTTCATTTTGCTGCCTTTTTAATTTATTTTTTGCCTTAACTCTAGAGCAGTGATCTCTTATAACTTCACGAGCAGAAATCAATATCGCTAAAGAGAATAAAAACAACCAAACTGCTAACAACAAATCGTTATTAAGAGATGAACCGCCCATGTTTTAAGATCCTGTTTATGGTTGAACAGGCTTCGGCTAATGCGAAATCACGACCGAAATAATTATCTACTTCGCATTCCTGATCGCGCTTATTAATTAAATACGTGTTGCGGTCGTTGAGCGCGTTACGCGGTGTCTTGCGGATAGTGAAGCCGCGATAGACGTACGTGTTTTTACTCACCTGTACAACTGCGTGATCTATATCGGCTGGGCGCAGAATCGAGCCTGCTCGCGACCCGTACTGTGAATACTGTTTACGCATAGCGGCTACCTCAGAGACCAATCCACAACAGCCACGCGTCGCGCTGTTCTTTCGGACGGTTGAAATAAGCATCTCGCATCGCACGGTTGAACTCTGGAATATAAATCCAGTTCTCGGCGCGGGCGCCCAGGCTTTCCGGGTTCTTCCAAGGGATGATCGGCAACTTGCCATCCTCGATCATGCTCTTGACCGTGGCTGGCTTTTTACCGATCAGCTCGGCAAACTTCGGGTACGGAACTGCGTCGACAGCGTGACGCACTTCAATAAACCCCTCTAAATTCTTGTCTGTCATTGCGTTTAATCCTCGCGTGAAGTTATGCCGGGGTTTTTAACCATGCCCGGCGCATGGCTTTGTGGTAATTTCGTTATGCCGCCTCCCACCAAAGAATCGGTCGGCATAACCATCACCCAACAAAGGAGTTCTTATGTGTCTTTATTTCTACGGAAGCTTTCTCTCTGGTTGTATTTGCGGCGTCACATAGATCAGTCTGCGTCTTGGTGGTACACGTAACGGGAATGATGAATCTGTTTCAATAGGGCGATTTGGACGCCGGAATACCGCCCCTTCCTCTACCCGCTTTGAAAGCCATTCAAGAACGCTCATTGCCTCTTCAAATGAGTAGTTGTTCAAAGCGAACAGCATATTATCTGCCGCTTGCGCTACGCGTTTTACGAAAAAGTCATTCGTTTTTGGAGTTTCCATATGAATATCACCCTATTTTCAGAAAACGATAAATGGTTCTGGGTACTGCAACATGATTCTCATGAACTCATGAGAAGCTTGGCATTTCAGGAATTCACATTAGCCAGAAGAAGTGCTGAGCGCTTCCGTATTGGTGCTGGCAACCCTTTAATAATTAACAACAGAGATGCACTAAAGAGTACTAATAATATTGATGATGATTTTCGAAACATCTTCCTCGTCTCTCTTGTTAACAATCAATGGATAATTGAAGTTCTTATCCCTGAAAATGTTGTTCTTACCTGCGAATCTATTCACTCTTCAAAAGCTTGTGCAGAGGCTTACATTGCCTCTTTATCTAATGATGTTTTTGAGTGCGCCGACCTTGTTAATAACAGCGGCTGCACTCTTCACCCATTACAATATTCCCTCCGTTATCGGGAAATGTTTGGTATTAAAGATGAACATCCTTCATCAAAATAAATTCCTTACTTTGTTCTGCTGACGCAAGGCCGGGGAAACCGGCCTTAATAGCAAGCTCTCGGCAAATCCTTCATGTGTTCCATCAGTTTCGCCAGGTGCCACCCTCTGACGGGTTTCCTCATCTTTTTCGATTCACTCTCAATGGCACCAATAACCGCGACCATCAGATTGATAAAATCTTTTACGGTCAGCTCTTTGCCGTTTTCGGCTGCGACCATGTCTTCGGTATTTTCTAATTTGGTTTCGTTGGCTGTTGACTGGTTGGTAGATTCGCCGCTGGCGCTGGCGTTTTCTGGTAGTGGTTTTTCTTCGCCGTAAAATTCAACGGTAGGTGGTAAAAGAATATCCTGAAAAATAGCAATGATTTTTTGCGTGTCGTTGACGTCAACGTATTTGCCATTCTCCAAAATCTTTCTTGCTGCGTAGTTAGCTACGTCTGCTGCAATTTCGACCATGCCTTGCGGTGCTGAGTACTTGCGCTGCACTAACACTGACAGCCCACGGCAAAACCAACACCCGCACCGCTCTTTCCTTTCACTCATTTGTGCTAATCTCCGCATTGGCGTTAAACGCTTATTTCGGCTTGCAACTGCCTATGTTGGCCTTTAGGTTCCTTATAAGGAACCGACGAGACAAATATAGATCCTGATAAGGAACCTTGTCAAATGCAAATTCATGAAAAATTGAAGGCCATGAGAAGGGCTGAAGGGATATCACAGACAGAGTTTTGCCAACTGCTTGATATGTCGATCAGTTCAGTCAAAAAATACGAAACCGGCTTGATAGAGCCTGGAGGGTCGGTGCTCATGCACATAATGCAGCACGAACGATTTCAGAAATACACGCTTTGGATGATGACTGGTAACACCGCACCAGACGCCGGACAAATTGCCCCGGCTCTCTCTCTTGATGGGCAAGAAACTGCGGCAACGTCTCGCCGCTCCGCCCGCAAAACTGGTTAACGCTGCACGGTGATTTCGTTGACTGGATAGATTCAGTTTCAATCTGTAATGCCGGAGGGCTTTCTTATGTCGATTAAGAAGCTCGAAGGTGGTCAATACGAAGTAGACATCTGGCCTCGCGGACGCAACGGAAAGCGTATCCGCAGGCGGTTTCAGAAAAAACAAGAGGCGGTTCTTTTTGAGCGTTACGTCATGGCGAACGCAGACAAAAAGGAATGGCTGGGTGCGAGCGTAGACCGTCGCACTTTGAGTGAGTTACTGGATATCTGGTGGCTGCTTTACGGGCAGACGCTGGAGAACGGCGAGATAGAGAAACGGCACCTGAACAAAACGATCAGGGCGCTGGGTGATCCGGCCGTCAATCGACTGAACAAACGGACGATTGCACAGCACCGCAGCCAGCGGCTTGAAGACGGGATTAGTGCGGCAACGATCAACCGGGATATTTACCGCTTTTCCGGGATGTTCAGTGCGCTGATTAAGCTGGATGAGTTCAGAAAGGAGAACCCCTGCAAGGGGCTGGAGCCGCTGAAAGAAGCGCCGCCAGCAATGACCTATCTCGCCAAATCAGAGATCCGCAAATTGCTGGATACCCTGACCGGCGATTACCGGCGCTTGGCGCTGTTATGCCTGAGCACTGGCGCACGCTGGGGCGAGGGTAGCACGCTGCGAGGTGAGCAGGTAAATCACGGGCGAGTGACGTTCCTCAAAACCAAAAACGGGAAGAGGCGAACGGTTCCGATATCGGAAGAGCTGGAGGGTGAGATCAAAACCAGCGACACCGGGCCGCTGTTCAAAGTTGATTACGAGATCTTCTGCGAACGGCTCAGGCAGGTTAAGCCAGACCTGCCGCGCGGACAGGCAACACACGTGCTCCGGCACACGTTCGCCAGCTGGTTCATGATGAACGGTGGCAATATTATCGCGCTACAGCAGATCTTGGGTCATGCGAGCATTCAACAGACGATGGTCTATGCTCACCTCGCCCCTGATTACCTGCAACATGCGGTAACGTTGAATCCGCTCGGCGGAGGTCTTGAGGTGTGACAAAGTTGTCTACGCCTTGTCTACGCCCGTAAATCCTGGTGCTTTCTGTAACTGCTTACAGCGGTTACAGGAACACTTGATTTACAAAGGATTTTTTCTAAGTTCCTGAAAAAAAAGACCCCCTCATCATGAGGGGGAAGACAGGGATGGTGTCTATGGCAAGGAAAACAGGGTTTGTTACTGGTGACTCAGGGTACTACTGCTACTAGAAAGCGCCATGGCTGCGTTTCGCTGCATTTTCGCAACCTCTCGCAACTGGTCCATTCGTTGCTGGTGTTTGTCATTTAAAACCGCCTGCTGATCCGGGGTTAACAGGTGGTACATCTGATTTCGTACCTTCGCCATTTCAACCTGGCGAGAGACCTGTTCTTGCGCCATCTTTTCAGCCTGGGCGCGCACGGCGGTTTCATCAAAATGGTTTGCGGTGATAAGGCTGTGCATTATCTCCAGTTCGCTAACATTAACGGGGGGCTGGTCATGCCGGGCACGTTGCATAAGATCCCGCATCTGTTGGCGCTGATGTTCGGTTAAACTTATGCCGTCAAACATATTGCTCTGACCGCTTCGCGGCGCAGGCCCCATATTCGGCTGACCGTTAGCGCTGGTGACGACTTCAGCAGCCTGGCTATAAGCACTTAGCGCCAGCGTTGAGGCCATGACGGCAGCGATAACTTTGCGCATCACTTGCTCCCAAAAACTTTAATGTCGCGATTCAACGAGAGACAGTCTACGATTCAGGCTGCAAACATGCGTCAGGGGGTGTAAAACAACGTAAAGTCATGGATTAGCGAGCCTTGATGACGTAATTTCTGCCTCGGAGGTATTTAAACAATGAATAAAATCCTGTTAGTTGATGATGACCGGGAGCTCACCTCCCTGTTAAAGGAGTTGCTGGACATGGAAGGCTTCAACGTGCTGGTTGCCCACGATGGCGAACAGGCGCTGGCGCTGCTCGACGACAGCATCGACCTGCTTTTGCTCGATGTGATGATGCCGAAGAAAAACGGTATCGACACGCTTAAAGAGTTACGCCAGACACACCAGACCCCTGTCATTATGCTGACCGCGCGCGGCAGCGAACTGGACCGCGTGTTGGGCCTTGAGCTTGGCGCAGACGACTATTTACCAAAACCGTTTAACGATCGTGAACTGGTGGCCCGTATCCGCGCGATTCTGCGCCGTTCCCACTGGAGCGAGCAACAGCAAAACAGCGACAACGGCTCGCCGACGCTTGAAGTCGACGCACTGAGCCTCAATCCGGGGCGTCAGGAAGCGAGCTTCGAGGGTCAGGCGCTGGAACTGACCGGCACCGAATTCACGCTGTTGTACCTGCTGGCGCAGCATCTCGGCCAGGTGGTTTCCCGTGAACATCTGAGCCAGGAAGTGCTGGGTAAACGCTTAACGCCTTTCGATCGCGCGATCGACATGCATATCTCCAACCTGCGCCGCAAACTGCCTGAGCGCAAAGACGGTCACCCCTGGTTTAAAACCCTGCGTGGCCGCGGCTATCTGATGGTATCCGCTTCATGATAGGAAGTTTGACCGCACGTATCTTTGCCATCTTCTGGTTAACGCTGGCACTGGTGCTGATGCTGGTATTGATGTTGCCGAAACTGGATTCGCGTCAGATGACCGAATTGCTGGAAAGCGAGCAGCGTCAGGGGCTTATGATTGAACAGCACGTTGAAGCTGAGCTGGCCAACGATCCTCCTAATGACCTGATGTGGTGGCGTCGACTGTTTCGCGCTATCGATAAATGGGCGCCTCCGGGGCAGCGCCTGTTGCTGGTCACCAGTGAAGGACGCGTTATTGGTGCCGAGCGCAGCGAAATGCAGATCATCCGTAACTTCATTGGTCAGGCGGATAACGCCGATCATCCGCAGAAGAAAAAGTATGGTCGGGTAGAGCTGGTAGGGCCCTTTGCCATTCGCGATGGAGAGGATAATTACCAGCTCTATCTGATTCGTCCTGCAAGCAGTTCACAATCCGATTTTATCAACCTGCTGTTTGACCGTCCGCTGCTGTTGCTGATTGTCACTATGCTGGTCAGCTCGCCGCTACTGTTATGGCTGGCGTGGAGCCTGGCGAAGCCCGCCCGTAAGCTGAAGAACGCGGCGGATGAAGTGGCGCAGGGGAATTTACGCCAGCATCCGGAACTGGAAGCCGGGCCGCAGGAGTTCCTGGCGGCAGGTGCCAGCTTTAACCAGATGGTGACCGCGCTGGAGCGCATGATGACCACACAGCAGCGTTTGCTGTCGGACATCTCCCATGAACTGCGTACGCCATTGACACGCTTACAGCTCGGCACAGCGCTTCTGCGCCGCCGTGCGGGCGAAAGCAAAGAGCTGGAGCGCATTGAAACGGAAGCGCAGCGCCTGGACAGCATGATCAACGATCTGCTGGTCATGTCGCGCAATCAGCAGAAAAACGCGCTGGTCAGTGAGACGCTGAAAGCGAACCAGCTGTGGAGCGAAGTGCTCGACAACGCCGCGTTCGAAGCGGAACAGGTGGGCAAATCGTTCACCGTCGAGTATCCGCCGGGCCCGTGGCCGCTGTACGGTAACCCGAATGCGCTGGAAAGCGCGTTTGAAAATATCGTCCGCAACGCGCTGCGTTACTCGAACACCAAAATCTCGGTGGCGTTTGCGGTGGATAAAGACGGCATCACCATTAACGTGGATGATGACGGCCCGGGCGTCAGTCCGGAAGACAGAGAGCAGATTTTCCGTCCGTTCTACCGTACCGACGAGGCGCGGGATCGCGAATCCGGCGGTACCGGTCTGGGGCTGGCGATTGTAGAAACCGCCATCCAGCAGCATCGTGGCTGGGTGAAAGCGGACGACAGTCCGCTCGGTGGATTACGTCTGACGATCTGGCTGCCGCTGTATAAGCGCGCGCCGTAATGCAATGCCCTCTCTTCGCGGAAGAGAGGGTTATTTCCCCGTCAGCCGCCGTAAATTATCCTCAATCTCGCCGTTTAAACGCCGCTTCTGCATTGTTCTCGACCAGCTGACAGACAACCCCGCCGCCGACAGTAAACGGTGATACTGCTCGTCATCAAAGGGCAGATGCCAGGCAATGGCCGCCGCCTCATACACCGACACCTCACTCAGCCGCGACACCAGTTTCAGCGGTGCATCACTGGACACCTTACCGGGCGCAATCACGCGATACAGCCAGCCCACGTTACCACTGCTCTGCATCTGCGCTGCCATGTCACTGATATTGAAGTGGTAATTGAGTTTGTAGCAGGGTGAGCGCGGCTGCGTGATTTGGATTAGCGCCTCGCCCCAGCGAAAAATATCGCCGATAAACGCGGTCTTCTCGGTCAGCCCTTCGGTGGAGAGATTTTCCCCAAATGCCGGAGCGCAGAATTGCTCTGCCAGCGCGGGAAACTGCCGCGCCCACTCTGCATAGTGCTCACGCGGATAATGGCACAGCGCGCGATCGGGCCCGCCGTGATATTTCTTTTCCGCCTGCTCGTCGCCTTCCAGTCCCAGCTCCGTCAGCATCAGTTCGCCGTCGACCTGGATTTTGGCGATCGCGCTTGGCCCGCTGCCCACGTAGTCGCGGATCCTGCCTGTAAATACTTCTACCGGATACTGCATGTGCTCTCCCTTTCGTTTTATCGCTGTAGGCAACTAGTAGAACACATTTTTTTGTTCATTGACTAAGCAAAATGCGACCGGCGTAAACCTTATGGTTCAATAATCGCGTTATTCATGAAGATTATTTGAAACGCTATTTCACAATAAGCAAGGAGTCAACGACATGACCACTCATTCTCGTTTTTCCGGCGTCTGGTGCCCGTCGATCACGCCGATGGATGCGCAGGGTGCGCTCGACCTGAACGGCCTTTCTCAGCATCTCGCCCGCCTGACGGCCGCGAGAATCGATGTCATTTTGCTGATGGGCAGCATCGGCGAATTTGCCTCACTCAGCCTGGAGGAGCGCCTGCACCTCATCCGCGAGGCGCGCGCCATGTCGCCGCTGGCGATGGTCGCTAACGTCTCTTCCACCTGCGTGGCGGATATTGTGCTGATGGCGCAGGAGGCGTTCCGCACCGGCTATGACGCGGTGATGGTACTGCCGCCGTATTATTACGGGCAAACCTCAAACCAACTGCTGAGCTACTTCAGAGCGCTTGGCAGGCAGTTCAGCGGCAAATGGTTTGCTTATAATTTCCCGGCGCGTACCGGCTGCGATATCACCCCGGAAATCACCGCAACGCTGGCGAAAGAGTTCCCGAACTTCGCCGGGATTAAAGACACGGTGGATTGCCAGTCGCACACGCGCAACATCATTCTCGCTACCGAACCGGTACGCAATGATTTCGCCGTGCTTTCCGGCTACGACGAATATTTCATTCCTAATCTGCTGGCAGGCGGCGCGGGGATTATTTCCGGGCTGAATAACATCATGCCCGAACTGTTCGTGCAGGCGCGGGAAGCCTGGGCGGCAAACGACCTTCAGACGCTGCATAACATTCAGCGGGAGATTGGTCGTTTTATGTCTATCTATGCGATTGGCGATGACTTCGTCACCACCATTAAAACCGTGGTGTCACGCAAGTTTGGCTACTGCCAGCCCCACTCCCGCAATTTTGGCGGGGAGCTGAGCGCCGCTCAGTGCCAGCACATCGACAGCGTGTTTGGCATCCGCTAACGACAAGAAGCCCGGCAGTGCCGGGCTTCTTTTCAAATCTATAACGAAGCGTTATTTAACCGTTTCGCGGATCTCCGCAGCTGCCGCCTGGCCTTTCACTTTACGCGACCACAGGGACGTCAGGATTGGCACCAGAATCGACGTTACAATCACCGAGGTGGCGACCAGCGAGGTTGCAGCCGGCGCCATCGGTTTGAATTCCGGGATCATCTCTGCAATCAACACCGGCGTTGCCACAGCCGCACCTGCAGAGCTGGACGCCGCGAGACCTGCCGTACCGTCACCGCCGCCGATGAATTTATCGGCAATAATCAGCGGAATACCCGTCACCACTATCACCGCCAGACCCAGCAGGATACCCAGCAGACCGGTTTGTGCAATCACGGTCAAATCGATGGTGTTACCCAGCGCGAAGGCGAAGAACGGAATCAGCGTCTGCACGGCTTTACTGAAGAAATCGCGCAGTTCAGGGTCAAGGTTACCCAGCGCAAAACCGACCAGGAACGGCAACACCGCGCCGACAAACACATGCGGTTCAAAGGAAGCGATACCCGCAGTACCGAGGATGATCATGGTCATCAGCGGACCGGATTCCAGCGACATCAGAACAAACGCGCCAGCCTCTTCTTTGGTACCGTACTGCTGCATGATAGACGCATACAGGCCGCCGTTGGTCATATCCATCGCCGCGACCAGCGCCAGCGTGGAGATACCTGCGAAGAACCCGACCTCAACACCGTGTTCCGGAATAATGCGTGACGCAATCGCTGCCACCACCCACGCCACGGCAATTTTGGTCACCACCAGCGTACCGGATTTACGCAATACCGTCCCGGTCGCGCTGAGCTTGATGGACGCCCCCATGCAGAAGAACCAGACGGCCAGAATTGGCACGGTGCCGGTGATCAACCCATTGGTAAAGGAACCAAAATATTTGCCCGCACCGGGGGAAAGCGTATGGCAGAGCGCGCCCAGAAACAACGGAACAAGCATCATACCACCCGGTATTTTTTCTATCGCACGTTTGATCTGCATATTCTCACCTTAACCCACTGAAAATGAAATTGTTGCCGCCGATTTCTGTTTTCCGCACACGTATCAGCAGTATTTGTTGCAGCCACAATAAACATTCTCGAGTCAGAGAAAAGTGATCTAAATTACAAATTGAAACTCCATTTCATATTTATCAGATCAATGTTTCTAAAGGTGATAGGCATCACATGGCGCGGAGTACAGGCAATAAAAAACCCCGCCGTAAAAGGCGGGGTTTCGTTCATGCCCGAAGGCAAAAAGTACTTATTTTTTAGCGGCGAAACGGGCAGCAGCTTCGTCCCAGTTCACCACATTCCAGAACTCTTTAATGTAGTCCGGACGACGGTTCTGGAATTTCAGGTAGTAAGCGTGCTCCCACACATCCAGGCCCAGGATCGGGAAACCGGACGCGCCAGAAATGGCTTCACCCATTAACGGGGAGTCCTGGTTAGCAGTAGAAACCACCGCCAGTTTGTCGCCTTTCAGTACCAGCCAGGCCCAGCCAGAGCCGAAACGGGTGGCAGCAGCTTTCTCGAACTCTTCTTTAAATTTCTCAACAGAGCCGAAATCGCGCTCGATAGCGGCTTTCAGATCGCCCTGCAGGGAAGTGCCTTTTTTCAGACCTTTCCAGAACAGGCTGTGGTTGGCGTGACCGCCCGCGTTGTTACGCAGTACGGTTTTTTTGTCAGCCGGCAGTTGATCCAGTTTAGTGATCAACTCTTCAACAGGCAGGCTGGCGAATTCAGGCAGGCTTTCCAGCGCGGCATTAGCGTTGTTAACGTAGGTCTGATGATGCTTGGTGTGATGGATTTCCATCGTCTGTTTGTCGAAATGCGGTTCCAGTGCATCATAAGCGTACGGTAGCGATGGTAATGTATAGCTCATAGTCATCTCCATTATTGTCGGGCGGCAGAGGTGTTAATGCCGCGTAATCAGTTGGTTCATTATAGTTAATTAAATGATATTGAAAATGTTTATCAATGCCGTAGTTTTAATAAGGTTATAACCTTTGGTTATGACTCTGATTTTGTGAGGCCGCTCATCCCCATCACGCGCTCATTGCCAGTGTGGCGCGTATCGCGGCAACCGGTCGAAGGTTAATGAGCTGTACAATTTTTACACTCATCCAGTCAGATGAAGATTCATCGACTTCAACGGTGAGGATAAAAACAATGAGTCACGCGATTACGATGGGTATCTTTTGGCATTTGATAGGCGCAGCCAGTGCGGCCTGTTTCTATGCCCCGTTTAAAAAAGTTAAACACTGGTCCTGGGAAACCATGTGGTCAATTGGGGGCATCGTCTCCTGGCTGATCCTGCCCTGGGCCGTCAGCGCCATGCTGCTTCCTGATTTCTGGGCCTATTACGGCTCCTTCTCCTCCTCCACGTTGCTGCCGGTATTCCTGTTTGGCGCCATGTGGGGCGTGGGTAACATCAACTATGGCCTGACCATGCGTTATCTCGGTATGTCGATGGGGATCGGCATCGCTATCGGGATAACCCTCGTGGTCGGGACGCTGATGACACCGATTATCAACGGCAATTTTGATGTGCTGATCCACACCCCGGGCGGTCAGATGACGCTGCTGGGTGTGCTGGTTGCGCTGATTGGTGTGGGGATTGTGACCCGCGCAGGGCAACTGAAAGAGCGCAAAATGGGTATCACGGCGGAAGAGTTCAACCTGAAGAAAGGCCTGGCGCTGGCAATTATGTGCGGGATTTTCTCAGCAGGCATGTCGTTTGCCATGAACGCCGCCAAACCGATGCATGAAGCCGCCGCCGCGTTAGGCGTCGACCCGTTGTATGTCGCATTGCCGAGCTATGTTGTCATCATGGGCGGCGGGGCGATCATCAACCTGGGCTTCTGCTTCATTCGTCTGGCAAAAGTGAAGGAACTGTCGGTAAAAGCCGACTTCTCGCTGGCAAAACCGCTGATCATCAGCAACGTCCTGCTCTCCATGCTGGGCGGTCTGATGTGGTATTTCCAGTTCTTCTTCTATGCCTGGGGCCACGCCCGCATTCCGGCGCAGTATGATTATATGAGCTGGATGTTGCACATGAGTTTCTATGTGCTGTGCGGCGGTCTGGTGGGACTGGTGCTGAAGGAGTGGAACAATGCGGGACGCCGTCCGGTGGGCGTACTGAGCCTCGGTTGCGTGGTGATTATTATCGCCGCCAATATTGTGGGTCTGGGTATGGCAAATTAAGTCACACGACTGCGATGACGCCACCGCCCTGGCGTCATCCCCACTTCCCGGTTAAACACTACCGAAAAATAGTTACTGTCCTCAAAGCCGCACATCATCGCGATATCGCTGATCATCTGCTCGGTGTGCTGGAGCAGATACTGCGCATGGCAAATCCGCAACTGACGCAGATACTGGCTGATGGTCATGCCGGTCTGACTGCGAAACTGCTGGCGCAATCCCCTTTCACTACAGCCTTCCTGAACGCAAAACGCCTCCAGCGTAAACGGGCGGTTGAGGCTTCCGGCCAGCGCGGTAATCAGCTTATCCAGCAGGGCTTCACGATCCGTGGCGGCGAGATTGTCCGTCGCGTAGCGGTGACGGCTCAACGTCAGCACCAGCTGCGCGAACAGCAGTTCCGCCATTCCACCGGACAGCACATCCTGCCGATTGCTTTCATGCTCCAGTTGGCTTATTACCTGCCGCGCCTGCGCCATTCCGCTGCTGCCGATCCGCCAGTGCGGCGACCAGTGTGAACCATGCAAACCGGGGATATGCGCCGCCCAGTCGAGATTCAGCGTCAACCTTTCCGGGCAGTAAATAATGTTCTGTAAAACCAGATCGTTGACGGACGCGTAGGCGTGTTTGTCTTCCGCGCGGATATAAAACAGATCGCCGCGGGTGATGCGGTAAGGACGGTCGTTGAGGATATGAAGGCCGTTGCCGCGCCACACCAGCACCAGCTCGCAGAATTCGTGGGTGTGTTCGGCAAACACGTTTTGCGGATAGCGATCGGCCACCGCCACCGCCTGGTCGGGCGACGCAAAAAAGTCCGCTTTGCGAAGAATAAGCTCACCAGGCATAGTGCCACCTCATTGCTAACAACCCGCCATTATTGACTTTTTTACTAGCAAAAAACGGTGACTGGTTTCGCGTTACTGGAGGCTGGCGTCTCGCCCCTGACGAATATCCCGCGGTGACCAGTTAAATTCCCGGCGAAACAGTGTCGAAAAGTGGTTACTGTCGCCGAAACCGCAGCGAAAAGCGATGTCCGTCACACTCTCGTCGCTGTGGCGTAGCAGGTGACGCGCTTTCGTCAGACGCACCCGGTTCAGATAGCGCTGTGGCGTGAGACCAGTGTGCTGCTTGAGCTGCCGGTGCAGCGTGCGCAGCGACAACGAAAAACGCTCCGCAACCCCTTCCCAGCACACCTCTTCCGCAAAGTGGTCATCCAGCCAGGCAATCAGTTGATTCAGCCGGGCATCGTTATTGGTGGCCTCCGCCGCGAGACTGCTTTTGCGCAGCTGGATCAACAACTGCATAAACAGGATTTCGCGATTGGCGAGGGTGTGCGCGTCGCTGTCCTCGTCCTGCTTCTCCATCAGCGCCACGATCTGCCGCACATGCTGCAGTGCGCTCTGGTTAACGCGCCAGTGAGACGGATACACGCCGTCCTGCTCCTGCGGCAGCAGGCGGTGCAGCCCGGCGAGAAACTGGAACGCGTCCGGCGAACGGTACAGCACGTTGGTCAGGCAGAGGTTATCGGTGTGCTCGTAAAGATGCCTGTCATGATCGCGCACAAAGCAGACCGTTCCGCCGCTGATGGTATACGGCTGGCCGTTAAAGACATGAATGCCCGTGCCGTGTTCGACGATCACAATCTCATGAAAATCATGGTGATGTTCGGGAAATTCGGGCTGGGGGAGCCGCGGCTCGATCGCCACCGAAGAGATGCCCGACGGAAAAAAATCCACACAGTGCAACACGGTCATAACGCCTCCCACCAGATGAGAACAATTATCAGGATAATAAGTGGGGTGCGGGAATCTCACCTTGAATTTTTGACAACAAAGCGCGCAAAACCTGCCGTTTTTTCAAGAAACGTCCGGAAAAATCAGGAAATGCGGCGAACATCACACCAGGTCATATCTGGCGCAAAACTGGAAACTGTGAGCTCCCTCACCTTCACCTTTGCTTTCTTGCCAGCGCCAATTTTCGCCTGTCAGTAACGAGAAGGTAGCGCCGTTGCGCTCTTTTTAGACTGGATTCACTGATTATCTGAAGGATCCCTGAGATGACTTTTCGCCATTGTGTCGCCGTAGATTTAGGCGCTTCCAGCGGGCGGGTGATGCTTGCCAGTTACGACCGCGAACAACGTACGTTGTCGCTTCGCGAGGCGCATCGCTTTGTGAACTGCCTGCAAAAAAGGGACGGTTTTGACTGCTGGGATATCGACAGCCTGGAGGCAGGGATCCGCCGCGGGCTGGAAAACGTCTGTGCCGAGGGCATTCTCATCGACAGCATCGGCATCGATACCTGGGGCGTTGATTATGTGCTGCTGGATAAGGTGGGGCTGCCGGTTTCCTATCGCGACAGCCGCACCCAGGGCGTGATGCAGCAGGCGCAAACGCAGCTCGGCAAAGCCGACATTTACCAGCGCAGCGGCATTCAGTTTCTGCCGTTCAATACGCTCTATCAACTCCACGCGCTGGCAACGCAGCAGCCGGAACTCATTGACCGCGTCGCTCATGCCCTGCTGATCCCGGACTATTTCAGCTACCGCCTGACCGGCAAGCTGAACTGGGAATACACCAACGCCACCACCACGCAACTGGTGAATATCAATACCGACAACTGGGATGAAAAGCTGCTCGACTGGACGGGCGTTCCGCGCCGCTGGTTCGGCACGCCGACGCACCCNNGGCGGCCCCCAGCCACGATACCGCCAGCGCGGTGATCGCTTCACCGTTGAACGGTAACGGCGCGGCGTATCTCTCCTCCGGCACCTGGTCGCTAATGGGCTTTGAGAGCAAAACGCCCTGCACCAGCGAGGCGGCGCTACAGGCCAACATCACCAACGAAGGCGGTGCGGAAGGTCGTTACCGCGTACTGAAAAACATCATGGGCCTGTGGCTGCTGCAGCGTGTGCTGCGGGAGCAGAACGTGAATGATTTACAGGCGCTGATCGCCGACACCGAGCCGCTGCCCGCCTGCCGCTTCGTGATCAATCCCAATGACGATCGCTTCATTAACCCTGACAACATGAGCGCGGAAATCCAGGCCGCCTGCCGCGAAAGCCAGCAGCCAGTGCCCGTGACCGCCGCGCAGCTGGCGCGCTGTATTTTCGACAGTCTGGCGCTGCTGTACGCCCGCGTGCTGGAAGAGCTCACCGCCCTGCGCGGCCAGCCGTTCAGCCAGTTGCACATCGTGGGCGGCGGCTGTCAGAACCCGCTACTCAACCAGTTGTGTGCCGACGCCTGCGGTATCACCGTGATCGCCGGGCCGGTAGAAGCCTCTACGCTCGGCAACATTGGCATTCAACTGATGACCCTGGATGAGCTTAACAACGTCGACGATTTCCGCCACGTGGTGAGCGAAAACTACAACCTGACCACTTTTACTCCAAATCCGAACCATGAAATTGCCCGCTACGTTGCGCAGTTTCAGCCGCAACCACAGACAAAGGAGCTTTGCGCATGACCACTCAAACAGAACAGGCATGGGAACTGGCTAAACAGCGTTTTGCCGCCGTCGGCGTGGATGTCGAGCAGGCGCTGCGCCAGCTCGATCGCTTACCGGTTTCAATGCACTGCTGGCAGGGCGATGACGTGGCCGGTTTCGAAAACCCGACCGGCGCGTTAACCGGTGGCATTCAGGCCACCGGCAACTACCCGGGGAAAGCGCGCAACGCTACGGAACTGCGCGCCGATCTCGAACTGGCGCTGAGCCTGATCCCGGGACCAAAACGCCTGAATCTGCACGCTATTTACCTGGAAGCCGACGCGCCGGTCGCACGTAACGACATCAAACCGGAACACTTCGCCAACTGGGTAAAATGGGCGAAAGCCAACCAGCTGGGGCTGGATTTCAACCCCTCCTGTTTCTCGCACCCGCTGAGCGCTGACGGGTTTACCCTCGCCCACGCCAATGACGAGATCCGTCAGTTCTGGATTGACCACTGCAAGGCCAGCCGCCGTGTATCGGCGTATTTCGGCGAACAGCTGGGCACCCCGTCGGTGATGAATATCTGGATCCCGGACGGCATGAAAGATCTCACCGTCGACCGCTTCGCGCCGCGCCAGCGTCTGCTGAATGCGCTGGATGAGATCATCAGCGAAAAACTGAACCCGGCGCATCACATCGACGCCGTGGAAAGCAAGCTGTTCGGCATCGGCGCGGAAAGCTACACCGTTGGCTCGAACGAGTTTTACATGGGTTATGCCACCAGCCGCCAGACCGCGCTGTGCCTCGATGCGGGCCACTTCCATCCGACGGAAGTCATCTCCGACAAAATCTCCGCTGCAATGCTGTTTGTGCCGCGCCTGCTGTTGCACGTCAGCCGCCCGGTGCGTTGGGACAGCGACCACGTAGTGCTGCTGGACGACGAAACCCAGGCCATCGCCAGCGAAATCATCCGTCACGATCTGTTCGACCGCGTCCACATCGGCCTGGACTTCTTCGACGCCTCCATCAACCGCATCGCGGCGTGGGTTATCGGCACCCGCAACATGAAAAAAGCCCTGCTGCGCGCCCTGCTGGAACCCACCGCCGAACTGCGTCAACTGGAGCTGGACGGCGATTACACCGCGCGCCTGGCGCTGCTGGAAGAGCAGAAATNGCCAGCGCCACGACACGCCGGCAGGCAGCCAGTGGCTGGAAAACGTTCGCGCGTATGAGAAAACCGTATTAGCAAAACGCCAGTAAACATGCAGGCCGGGTAAGCGACACGCCACCCGGCATTTTTAAGGAAAGTGAAGAATATGCAGACCATTATCAATTCCTGGTTCGTCCAGGGCATGATCAAAGCCACGTCTGACGCCTGGCTGAAAGGCTGGGACGAACGAAACGGCGGCAACCTGACGCTGCGTCTGGACGACGCGGATATCGCGCCGTACCGTGCTGATTTTCACCCGCAGCCGCGCTACATCGCCCTGAGCCAGCCGCTGCCGCAGCTCGCCGGTATGCCGTTTATCGTCACCGGCTCCGGCAAGTTTTTCCGCAACGTGCAGCTCGACCCGACGGCGAACCTCGGCGTGGTGAAAGTCGATAACGACGGCGCCGGGTATCACATTTTGTGGGGGCTGACGGACGATGCCGTGCCAACGTCGGAACTGCCCGCACATTTTCAGTCCCACAGCGAGCGTATTATCGCCACTGGCGGTAAAGACCGCGTCATCATGCATTGTCACGCCACTAATCTGATTGCGCTGACCTACGTCCTGGAAAATCGTACCGATCTCTTCACCCGCAAGCTGTGGGAAGGCAGTACCGAGTGTCTGGTGGTGTTCCCCGACGGCGTCGGCATTCTGCCGTGGATGGTGCCGGGCACGGATGACATCGGTCAGGCCACCGCCCAGGAAATGCAAAAACACGCGCTGGTACTGTGGCCCTTCCATGGAGTCTTCGGCAGCGGCCCGACGCTGGATGAAACCTTTGGTTTGATCGATACCGCCGAAAAATCCGCGCAAGTGTTAGTCAAAGTCTTTTCGATGGGCGGCATGAAGCAGACCATCACCCGCGAGCAGCTCATCGCGTTGGGTAAACGCTTCGGCGTCACCCCGCTGGCAAGCGCACTCGAACTCTATCAATAACCACGCGCCTGACGGAGCCTGCCGCCGGAAAAATCACAGCAAACATTAAGGAGAGTTATCATGAGTTTTATGCTGGCACTACCCAAAATCAGCCTGCATGGCGCGGGCGCCATTGGCGATATGGTGAACATGGTGGCGGGCAAGCAGTGGGGCAAAGCGCTGATTGTCACCGACGGGCAACTGGTCAAACTGGGGCTGCTCGACAGCCTGTTTGCCGCACTGGATGCCCATCAGATGCCGTATCACCTGTTCGATGAGGTGTTCCCGAACCCGACGGAAGCGCTGGTGCAAAAAGGCTTTGCCGCTTATAAGGCGTCGCAGTGCGATTACCTAATCGCCTTCGGCGGCGGCAGTCCGATCGATACCGCGAAAGCCATTAAAATCCTGACCGCCAACCCGGGTCCGTCAACGGCCTATTCTGGCGTCGGTAAAGTGAAAAACCCGGGCGTGCCGCTGGTGGCCATCAACACCACCGCCGGGACGGCGGCGGAGATGACCAGCAACGCGGTGATCATCGACAGCGAACGGCAGGTCAAAGAAGTCATCATTGATGCCAATATTGGAGACCCCGGCATCCGTCACGGCGGCCACCGGCATGGATGCGTTAACGCACGCGATTGAAGCCTATGTTTCCGTCGGCGCGCATCCGCTGACCGATGCCAACGCGCTGGAAGCGATTCGCCTCATCACGCTGTGGCTGCCGAAAGCCGTCGATGAGGGTCACAACCTTGAAGCGCGTGAACAAATGGCGTTCGGTCAGTACCTGGCGGGAATGGCCTTTAACAGCGCGGGTCTGGGGCTGGTTCATGCGCTGGCGCATCAGCCGGGCGCGACGCACAACTTGCCGCACGGTGTCTGCAACGCCATCCTGCTGCCGATCATCGAAAACTTTAACCGCCCGAATGCCGTAGCGCGCTTTGCTCGCGTGGCACAGGCGATGGGTGTAGATACGCGCGGCATGAGCGATAAAGCGGCCAGTATGGAAGCCATCAACGCGATTCGTCAGCTGAGTGCCCGTGTTGGCATTCCATCCGGCTTCAGCAAACTCGGCGTCACAAAAGCGGATATCGAGGGCTGGCTGGACAAAGCGCTCGCCGATCCGTGTGCGCCGTGCAATCCACGCACCGCCAGCCGCGACGAGGTTCGCGAACTGTATCTGGAGGCATTATGATCCGCAAAGCCTTCGTGATGCAGGTCAACCCTGACGCGCATGAAGAGTATGAGCGTCGCCACAATCCAATCTGGCCGGAGCTGGAAGCCACGCTGAAGGCGCACGGCGCGCATCACTACGCGATTTACCTCGATAAAGCGCGCAACCTGCTTTTCGCCAGCGTCGAGATTGAATCAGAGGAGCGCTGGAATGCGGTGGCCAGCACCGACGTCTGCCAGCGCTGGTGGAAGTATATGCGCGACGTGATGCCCGCCAACCCGGACAACAGCCCGGTCAGCGCGGAGCTGAAACCGGTGTTTTATCTGGCGTAATACATGAACCGTAGTCCTGCCATGCAGGGCTACGGTCTGTTAAAACTTCATATTAATTATCTACGAGGTTGAGATTGCTCCGAGTCGGAAGAATTGCGCCTTGAGTACAAGACTTTTCTCACTATTAGAGTCGCCCCTCCACCCATTCCTCCTACAACAGCGCCCATTATTGTAGTTCTAATAATATAAATGAATCCACTTGAACTTACCCCCAGAGAAATATATTTAAATATAATCCCCAAAACAAGATTAAGAATTCCTGGGGCTGGAATTAGCATTGGAATAGCGTTTAGCCCATACGGTTCTGCTTCTGTTATCGGATTAAATGGATACGCATAAAAATTCCGTCTCCTCTCAACCCTATCGGATCCTGTGTAATATACCTCCCCTGTGCCGGATCGTAATAACGGTGATGGTTATAATACAACCCGCTTTCCTCATCCTGCTGCTGTCCGGGCAGCCGAAGCAACTGCTGCATGCCCTCCCCGGATTATGCTCCGTGAGTAGACTTGGCGTCTCAATCTTCATCATACTTCACTTGCCAGGCGATACGCCCATCACTGCGTACCAGCGCTACTTTTAGGTGATCGCAATGGTTTTCCAAAACACAACCTGCAATCTTATTGATTACTGGTGTTAAATGATACCTTACATTCATCACTGGATTTATTTGTGTCATTTTCTATCTTTGTTGCTGGATATTTATATATATACTCCTTTGCCATTGCAATGGCTTCCTCGCGCTCCTCTCTCTTTAATTTACTCAAAACTTTAAATTGCGCCACCTTAGCTTTTTCATATCCATTAAAGGTGGCTACTGAATACCAAGCATAAGATTGTAAATAATCAACTGTCATTTCTCCTGCTTCACCACTATACAACTCACCTAAATTATATTGAGCAAGTGCATACCCTTGACATGCAGCTGCCTTCATTAATATTAATGCTTTTTCTTTGTTACGCAGAACACCATGCCTCCCAGTTAAATATAATAAAGAAATATAATTTCTGGCTTTCATAGAGCCTAAATCAGCTGACCTTTGATACCATTTTAAAGCTTGCTTATCATTTTTCTCCACTCCCAATCCAAGGCTATACATATGAGCGATATTATTCATGGCGATGGTATCATTCTTTTTTGATGCCTCAACAAACCAAAATAACGCTTTCGCATAATCTACCGGGACTCCTTGTCCATAAATATATAGCATACCCAGATTAACCTGTGCACTTGTTAGTCCTTGTATTGATGCTCTTTCATACCATGCCTTTGCCTTATGATAATCCTTTATATTCCCATGACCATATTCATATGAAACCCCGAGATTATACTGCGCTTCTGCATATCCTTTTTTTGCCGCTTCATTATACCAATATACTGCCTTTTTATAATCTTGTTTTACAATCTCACCTCTTTCATACAATAGACCAAAATTCGTTTGCGCTTCTGGATTACCTTGTTCTGCTGCTTTATGTAACTCGCTAAAGCTCTTATAGTAGCCATATTTATCACTATAATTTAAAACCACATCTTCATTATTATAAAAATTTCTCATTAGATAACAAAAAAAGAATATAATCACAACAAAGAATATGCACAAAATAATTTTACAACTACCTTTAAGATGACACATAAATATACCTATTGTTTTTGTTTGTAAGACAATAAAATCTCACTAAGATAATTAGAAACCTTACCTAAAACACTTGAATTCCCTTCACTTACAAAGCTTTCACCACACGCCAGAGCTAATTTTTTTGGATCTGTTTCCTTTTCTATTACAACCATTTCAGTGATATCTTTAATACACGCCGAGCTTTTTTCTGCGACAGTTGCCGTTCCAAAACTCATACCATTTATACCGAACAAAGCAGAGCCAATAGACACCCCAAGGACGTATTCTGACAAAGGGTTATAGACGTTATGCATACTTTCCATATTTGAAATCACTGTTTTTGCCTCCTCTGGAGGTAAACGGATTGCAGCTGAACCAACCCCCTGACAGTACCGGTTAAATCCATCTCCAAAACCTATTAACCCCAGAGGATCCATATTTTCAATAGGATCCAATGGATACGTATATAAATTCCACCCGCCCCTCAGCCCTATTGGATCCTGCGTGATATACCTCCCCTGTGCCGGTGCGGTGAAAAAGCGCAGGATCTGCCCCAGCCACAGCATATCAATACCATGCTGTACGAGGCAGAGACCTTTGCACGACTGGTTGAAACCGGCGAAGTGAATCACCCGGGGCTTGCCGTCAGCCGTACCACTGCGAAGCTGTCGACGGAAATCCGTCGTCAGACGGGTGTGAAATTCCCGGCGGACGATCTGAGCATCGACGCGCTGGCGTAAAGCTGAGTAAATAGGTTGTTACAGGCCATTGACGGAATCAATGGCCTGTAATACTTTGTAACGCGCAAAGGGGAGTAACTTCCTTGCCGGTGGATCGTCATTACGGTGTGTGCAAAACCACACCCGGTTACCGGGCAACCAGAAAACCGCATCGCAATTATCCGGTTTTCTGGTTGTAAGTGAGACCTTGCCGAAAGGCGAGGTCCGTGCAAAAAACAGCGCAACGGCTATCGTCTTTCGACGGTAGCCGTTTTTTTTTGCATGCGAGAGAAAGGAAAGTGTATGAATAGTGTCGGCACACCGATGTTATGGGGCGGATTCGCCATTGTTGTGGTGGTTATGCTGGCTATCGACCTGTTGCTACAGGGTCGCCGCGGCCCGCACGCCATGTCGATGAAACAAGCAGCAGGCTGGTCAATCCTGTGGGTAACATTATCGCTGTTGTTTAACCTCGCCTTCTGGTGGTATCTGGCGACCACGCAAGGGCGAGAAGTGGCCGATCCGCAAGCGCTGGCCTTCCTGACCGGTTACCTGATTGAAAAAGCGCTGGCGGTGGATAACGTCTTCGTCTGGCTGATGCTGTTCAGCTACTTTGCCGTTCCTGCGGCATTGCAGCGCCGCGTGCTGGTGTATGGCGTACTGGGCGCAATCGTGCTGCGAACCATCATGATCTTCACCGGTAGTTGGCTTATCTCCCAGTTCTCGTGGCTGCTGTACGTCTTCGGCGCGTTCCTGCTGTTTACCGGCGTGAAAATGGCGCTGGCAAAAGAAGATAACGAAGGCATCGGCGACAAACCGCTGGTGCGCTGGTTGCGCGGACACCTGCGCCTGACCGATAAGATTGAGAACGAGCACTTCTTCGTGCGTAAAAACGGCCTGCTGTACGCCACACCGCTGATGCTGGTGCTGATTCTGGTGGAGCTGAGCGACGTGATTTTCGCGGTCGACAGCATCCCTGCTATCTTCGCCGTCACTACCGATCCGTTCATCGTGCTGACCTCAAACCTGTTCGCGATCCTGGGTCTGCGTGCGATGTATTTCCTGCTGGCAGGCGTCGCGGAACGCTTCTCGATGCTGAAATACGGCCTGTCGGTGATCCTGGTGTTTATCGGTATCAAGATGCTGATTGTCGATTTCTTCCATATCCCGATCGCCGTGTCGCTCGGCGTGGTGGGCAGCATTCTTGTCGGTACGCTGGTGATTAACGCGGTGGTTAATCGCCTGAAGGATAAAAAAGGCTCGCTGAACTAAGCCCTGCATCGCCCGGCGACACCCTGTTGCCGGGCGGTAAGAATCCCCTGCATGCATCGCGCTGACTGGCAATCCCCTGGTTTTAAAAATTAGACATAAGCAGTAAATCCAGAATTTCTCGCTTTAAGCGTGGCAATCTTTCTCTATACTCGACCAGGCAAACACCTTTGTTTACATCCGGACACAAACGTAACAACAGAGTACGTACCGAGATGGGACGCAACATCTTTCAAGGAATTATTCATGACGCAATCCGCCCCTCAGGGTCTGCTGAAGCGCCTCGCGCAAGGCAGCCTGGTTAAACAAATCCTCGTTGGTCTGGTGCTCGGTATTCTGCTGGCCTTGATCTCGAAACCTGCTGCAGAAGCGACGGGCCTGCTGGGGACTCTCTTCGTGGGAGCCCTGAAAGCCGTTGCACCGGTGCTGGTACTGATGCTGGTGATGGCATCCATCGCTAACCACCAGCATGGCCAGAAGACCAGTATTCGCCCGATTCTGTTTCTCTATCTGCTGGGGACCTTCTCCGCAGCGCTGACCGCCGTGCTGTTCAGCTTCCTGTTCCCGTCAACGCTGCATCTGTCTACTGGCGCGGGCGACATCACGCCGCCATCAGGCATTGTGGAAGTGTTGCGCGACCTGCTGATGAGCACCGTGGCGAACCCGATTAACGCCCTGCTGAACGCCAACTACATCGGTATTCTGGTGTGGGCCGTTGGCCTCGGTTTTGCGCTGCGCCATGGTAACGAGACCACCAAAAACCTGGTCAACGACGTGTCGAACGCCGTCACCTTCATGGTAAAACTGGTGATTCGCTTCGCACCGATTGGTATTTTCGGTCTGGTGTCGTCGACGCTGGCGACCACTGGTTTCGACGCGCTGTGGGGCTACGCGCAACTGCTGCTGGTGCTGGTAAGCTGTATGTTACTGGTGGCGCTGGTGATCAACCCGCTGCTGGTGTACTGGCGCATCCGTCGCAACCCGTATCCGCTGGTATTCACCTGCCTGCGTGAAAGCGGCGTGTATGCGTTCTTTACCCGCAGCTCTGCCGCCAACATTCCGGTGAACATGGCACTGGCGGAAAAACTGAATCTGGATCGCGATACCTATTCCGTTTCCATTCCGCTGGGGGCGACCATCAACATGGCGGGCGCTGCGATCACCATTACCGTGCTGACGCTGGCGGCGGTACATACGCTGAATATTCCGGTGGATATCCCCACCGCGCTGCTGCTGAGCGTAGTGGCATCGCTGTGTGCCTGTGGCGCGTCCGGCGTGGCGGGGGGGTCACTGCTGCTGATCCCGCTGGCCTGTAACATGTTCGGCATTCCGAACGATGTTGCCATGCAGGTAGTGGCGGTTGGCTTTATTATCGGTGTGCTGCAGGACTCCTGCGAAACGGCGCTGAATTCCTCTACGGACGTGCTGTTCACCGCCGCGGCCTGTATGGCGGAAGATGAACGCCTGGAGAAAAACGCCCTGCGCAGTTAACAACAACCGGGCGGCGCTTCGCCTGCACCGGCCTACGGACAAAATGTAGGCCGGGTAAGCGTTAGCGCCACCCGGCAACAGATTTAAAGTGTTACGCCGCTTTTAAAGATCGCCAGTTCGCGGAAGTCATTTCGTTCATTGCAGGTTTGCTTGCCGTTGGCGAAATCGACGATCGTATCAACAAACTCCTCCAGCAACTGCGCCATCGGTTTCCCGTGGATCAACTGCCCGGCGTCAAAATCGATCCAGTGCTTTTTCTTCGCCGCCAGTTCGCTGTTAGTGGCGATTTTCACCGTCGGGACAAAACCGCCGTACGGCGTCCCGCGGCCGGTACTGAACAGCACCATGTGACAGCCCGCCCCGGCTAGAGCGCTGGTCGCCACCGCATCGTTGCCCGGCGCACTCAGCAGATTCAGACCGCGCGTTTTCAGGCGCTCGCCATAGCGCAGCACGTCAACCACCTGGCTTGAGCCCGCTTTCTGCGTGCAGCCGAGGGATTTCTCTTCCAGCGTCGTGATGCCGCCCGCTTTGTTGCCCGGCGACGGGTTTTCGTAAATCGGCTGATGATGGGCGATGAAGTACTGTTTGAAATCATTCACCATAGTGACGGTTTTTTCAAACGTCGATTCATCACGGCAATGGCTCATCAGAATGCGTTCGGCGCCAAACATTTCCGGCACTTCCGTCAGCACCGTGGTGNCGACCCCCGCCTCCACTTCGTCGTCCTGATGCTGGCAGACCATAAAGTGCACGCGCTCAGGATCGTACTCGCCCAGCGTGTCGCGGAAGGCGTCGACCTGGTTGTTTTCGCACCCGAGGCCAATCACCAGCACCGCGCCTGCGTTCGGGTGACGTACCATGTTCTGCAACATGGTACGGGTATTGAGATGGTCATCACCCAGCTGTGAACAGCCGTAGGTGTGACTGAAGAGAAAGACGCCGTCGGTGCCTTCGGCATCGTGGGTTTCTTTCAGGAAACGGTTCTGGATCTGCCGCGCGATGCCGTTGACACAGCCCACGGTCGGCAGGATCCATATTTCGTTACGCACGCCGACGTCGCCGTTGGCGCGACGGTAAATCTGCACATCGCGATCCGCCGACGGCGCGATGGCCGCCAGCGTTTCAGGTTGATAGCTGTACTCGTCCAGATCGCTCAGATTGGTTCGCGTATTGTGGGAGTGAATATGTTCCCCGGGCGCGATAGCCATCAACGCATGACCAATCGGCAGACCATATTTAACGACGTTTTCCCCTTCCGCTATCTCACGCAGCGCAAACTTGTGGCCACGCGCGACGTTCTGACGCAGCGTTACCGTCTGCCCGTCAACCGTCACTTCGGTGCCCTCGGCCATCTCAGCCAGCGCGACAACGACGTTATCCAGCGAATGGATCTTAATGTATTGCATATCAACCAACCTCAGGGCTTAGTTCAGTTCAATGGCGAAGTAGTCACGCGCATTGTTAAAGCAAATATTTCTCACCATCTCGCCCAGCAGCTGGATATCCGCCGGCGCTTCGCCCGCGGCAACCCAGCGGCCAATCATCTGGCACAGAATGCGACGGAAGTATTCATGACGGGTATAGGAGAGGAAGCTGCGGCTGTCGGTCAGCATGCCAACAAAGCGGCTCAACAGACCCAGTTGGGCGAGCTGCGTCATCTGACGTTCCATACCGTCTTTCTGATCGTTAAACCACCAGCCGGAGCCAAACTGCATTTTGCCTGGCATCCCTTCACCCTGGAAGTTACCGATCATCGTGCCCAGCACTTCGTTATCGCGCGGGTTCAGGCAGTAAAGGATGGTTTTCGGCAGCAGATTTTCTTCGTTCTGTTTGCTGAGCAGTTTTGACAGTTCTTCCGCAAGCGGGCGGTCATTGATGGAGTCAAAGCCCACGTCCGGCCCCAGCAGTTTAAACTGGCGCAGGTTGTTGTTACGCAGCGCGCCAATGTGATACTGCTGCACCCAGCCGCGACGGGCATATTCCGCCCCCAGCCAGACCAGTACCGCGGTTTTAAACTGCGCGACGTCATGCTCACTCAGGGTTTCACCGGCCAGACGGCGGGCAAGAATGCGGTCCAGTTCGGCGTCGGTGGCATCGGCGAACAGCACCACGTCCAGCGCATGGTCAGAGACTTTACAGCCATGAGCGGCAAAGTGATCCAGACGTTTGCTCAGCGCAGTTTGCAGATCGGCAAAGCGGCGAATGTCAGTATCAGACACTTCGCCCAGTTTATGCATGTAATCGTTGAAGGTCGCCAGTTCGATGTTAAAGGCTTTGTCCGGGCGCCAGCTCGGCAGCACTTTGATGTCAAAGCTGCTGTCTTTCGCGACGGTGGCATGGTGTTCCAGCGAATCAATCGGATCGTCGGTGGTGCCGACCATCTTCACGTTCATCTGCTTCATGATCCCGCGCGCGGAGAATTTATCCTGCGCCAGCAGTTCGTTACACTGATTCCAGATGTCATCGGCCGTCGTCGGGGAGAGCAGCTTACCTGTAATACCAAACGGGCGACGCAGCTCAAGGTGCGTCCAGTGGTATAACGGGTTGCCGATGGTATGCGGGACGGTCGCCGCCCAGGCGTCAAACTTCTCGCGATCGGAGGCATCGCCGGTGCACAGGCGCTCCGGTACGCCATTGGTGCGCATGGCGCGCCATTTGTAATGGTCGCCTTTCAGCCAGATGTCATACAGGTTTTTGAAACGATAATTCTCAGCGACCTGCTGTGGTGGCAGATGGCAGTGGTAGTCGAAAATCGGCTGGTCTTTTGCGTAGTCATGATACAGGCGGCGGGCAAATTCGGTATCCAGCAGAAAATCTTCAGTCATAAACGGCGTCATTTTGCGTCTTCCTCTTAACGAGTGCGTCAGATGTTTATCTGTAATGCTGACAAAGTTATCACACCAATTTCCAGCGCCCGAAGATTTTTTCGTGAGTTAGATCAATAAACCCCGACAAAAAAACCACTCCGAAAGTGGTAATTTGCGTTACAAGCCGCGCCAGCTCTGGCCTACAGCGCTAAGTTGAAAGACCACATTAAGAATCCAGCATTTGTGATGTCACTCACCTTTTAAAGTTGTATGACAAGTTATCGTTCTGCCGTCGCAACCTATAAGCCGACGGAATGCATTTCCGATACGTATTTATCGGACTCACCGGTACGGATACCGAATTAAGCACAAGCACTGATGGCAAGGTTCGGGCCGTACCGGATTTTTTCGGCTTCGCCCACCGTTACATCACCTCCTTCGCCCTGGAATGGATGATGGTCGCGCAGGACGCGGATATAACATAACGATGAGGTTTTACATGCGTAAAATTAAAGGGTTACGTTGGTACATGATTGCACTGGTGACGTTGGGCACCGTGCTGGGTTACCTGACTCGTAACACTGTGGCGGCCGCAGCGCCAACGCTGATGGAAGAGCTACACATCTCTACCCAACAGTATTCATATATTATCGCAGCCTACTCCGCTGCTTACACCGTTATGCAGCCGGTTGCTGGCTATGTACTGGACATTCTCGGCACCAAAATCGGCTACGCCATGTTTGCCGTTTTCTGGGCCGTCTTCTGCGGCGCGACCTGAAAGCCAGTTCTGAATGGTTCCCGGCAAAAGAACGTTCCATCGCGGTGGGCTACTTTAACGTCGGTTCCTCCATTGGTGCGATGATTGCGCCGCCGTTGGTGGTGTGGGCTATCGTGATGCACAGCTGGCAGATGGCGTTCATCATCTCCGGTGTGCTGAGTTTCGCATGGGCGATGTCGTGGCTGATTTTCTACAAACACCCGCGCGATCAGAAAAAATTATCCGAAGAAGAACGCGAGTACATCATTGGCGGTCAGGAAGCACAGCATCAGACCAACAATGCGAAGAAAATGTCGCCGTGGCAGATCCTGCGCACCCGTCAGTTCTGGGGTATCGCTCTACCGCGCTTCCTCGCAGAACCGGCCTGGGGGACGTTCAACGCCTGGATCCCGCTGTTCATGTTTAAAGTGTATGGCTTTAACCTGAAAGAGATCGCGATGTTCGCCTGGATGCCGATGCTGTTTGCGGATCTCGGCTGTATCGTCGGGGGTTATCTGCCGCCGCTGTTCCAGCGCTGGTTTGGCGTCAACCTGATCGTTTCCCGTAAAATGGTGGTGACCATGGGTGCGCTGTTGATGATCGGCCCAGGCATGATTGGTCTGTTCACCAGCCCGTACGTGGCGATTATGCTGCTGTGCATTGGTGGCTTTGCTCACCAGTCGCTGTCAGGTGCATTAATTACCCTGTCTTCCGACGTCTTTGGTCGTAACGAAGTGGCTACCGCTAACGGTCTGACCGGGATGGCGGCATGGACAGCCAGTACGCTCTTCGCACTGGTCGTTGGTGCGCTGGCGGATACCATCGGCTTCAGCCCGCTGTTTGCTGTACTGGCGGTATTTGACCTGCTGGGTGCGCTGGTCATCTGGACGGTGTTGCAGAACAGGCCCGCGGCGGAACTTCCGAATAGCAGCGTGGGAGATACCGCCACGCAAAGCTAGCGAACGCAGCGTTTTCCCGACAAAAGCCGTCTTTATGACGGCTTTTTCATGACAAGAATAATGGAGCACAGGCGACAAAAGTGGTATAACAAATCAATGGTGCCGTACCTTGCCTGGAGCGCATATGGAAGTCACAGAATCACGCCGTTTGTATCAACAGCTTGCTGCCGAGCTGAAAAGCCGCATTGAGCAAGGAGTTTATCTGGTTGGCGATAAGCTGCCTGCTGAACGTTTTATTGCCGATGAGAAAAACGTCAGCCGAACGGTGGTGCGTGAAGCGATTATCATGCTCGAGGTTGAGGGCTACGTCGAAGTGCGCAAAGGTTCAGGCATTCATGTGATTTCCAGCCAGGCAAAATATGACCAGGCACCGGACGAATCTCTCGAATTTGCCAACTATGGCCCCTTCGAACTGCTCCAGGCGCGCCAGCTTATTGAAAGTAATATTGCTGAATTTGCGGCGACCCAGGTCACCAAGCAGGACATCATGAAGCTGATGGAAATCCAGGAGAACGCGCGCAAAGAAAAATGTTTCCGCGACTCCGAATGGGACCTCCAGTTTCACGTGCAGGTGGCGCTCGCCACGCAGAACACCGCCCTGGCCGCTATCGTTGAAAAAATGTGGACTCAGCGCGTTCATAACCCGTACTGGAAAAAACTGCACGATCATATCGATCTGCGCACCGTCGATAACTGGTGCGACGACCACGATCAGATCCTTAAAGCGCTGATTCGTAAAGATCCGCACGCGGCAAAACTGGCGATGTGGCAGCACCTCGAAAACACCAAGTTGATGCTGTTTAACGAGACCAGCGACGACTTCGAGTTCAATGCCGACCGTTATCTGTTCGCTGAAAATCCGGTGGTCCATCTCGATACCGCCGCCAGCGGCGCAAAATAAACATTTTACCGACTGACGCGCAAGCGCCTCGCCTTACGCGTCAGTTAAATATATATAATGTCAGCCTGTGTAAAATCCCTCGCCACACTTCCCCGCAACCCGCAAAATCTACCCTCAACAAACTGCAAAATCTCTGACGAAAGTTCTGCGGCTTTGTTACAATTAGATGCATTTTGTCGTTCCGTGAGGCCGTTTATGCGGACTTATACCTAAAACATGGATTAGTTGGAACGCGTTGCTGCGACCATAATTAAAAAGACGATGTCGCTGAGCTTTTACACCGCGTTCAGACGCGACGTTAATCGATGTACCGGGAAACCTGAATGGAACTATTTACCCAGTTATTGCATGCGTTATGGAACCAGGATTTCGAAACCCTGGCCAATCCCTCCATGATCGGCATGCTCTACTTTGTGTTGTTTATGATCCTGTTCCTTGAGAATGGGTTGCTGCCTGCCGCCTTTCTGCCGGGCGACAGTTTATTAGTGCTGGTTGGCGTGCTGATCGCCAAAGGCGCGATGGGGTATCCACACACGATCCTCCTGCTGACCGTCGCCGCGAGTCTCGGCTGCTGGCTCAGTTATATTCAGGGGCGATGGCTGGGCAATACGCGCATTGTGCAGAACTGGCTTTCCCATCTGCCCGCGCACTACCACCAGCGCGCGCACCATCTGTTCCATAAGCACGGCCTTTCCGCCCTGCTGATTGGCCGTTTTATCGCGTTCGTCCGCACCCTGCTGCCGACCATCGCCGGGTTGTCCGGTTTAAGCAGTGCCCGTTTCCAGTTCTTTAACTGGATGAGCGGTCTGTTGTGGGTATTGATTCTGACCACGCTCGGCTTCGCGCTGGGCAAAACACCGGTTTTCCAGAAGTATGAAGACGCGCTGATGTCCTGTCTGATGCTGCTGCCGGTGGTGCTGCTGGTGATCGGTCTGATCGGTTCGCTGATCGTCCTGTGGAAAAAGAAATACGGAAAACTGGCCAATCATGGTGATTAATCGCCACACGCTGCGCTGGTTCTCAATGGGCACCGGCGCTGTCATTTTGTTACTGCTCGCCATCGGTTTATGGGCGACGCTCCAGCATCGCGAGTCGACGCTGGCAATCACCCCGTCTGGCCAGGGCGCCAGCATGCCGGACGGTTTTTACATCTGGCACCATCTGGATGCCAACGGCATTCGTTTCAAAAGCATCACGCCGAAAAACGACACCCTGCTGATTAAATTTGACTCCCGGGCCCAGAGCAGCGCGGCAAAAGAAGTGCTGGATCGCTCACTGCCACAGGGGTATATCGTGGCGCAACTGGACGACGACACCCCCGCGTCGCTGTGGATTTCCCGCCTGCGTGATAACGCACATCGCCTCGGCTAAGCGCTTAGAGGATTCCGAAACACACCCTGTTTTTTGGTGATTTACCGTATTCTTACTATGCTTGTGTATGCGGAAGACGCCGGAAGTCATTGATTCACTGGAACGGGCTACTTCGTAAAACAGCCCATACACAATGGAAGGTTCATACATGAAAAACCGCATCGTCATTGCATTAGCACTCGTCTCTCTTAGCGCTGGCGCCTGGGCCGCCTCACCTTGTCAGGAAAAGGCAAAAGACATTCAGCGTGAAATCAGCTATGCCGAAAAGCATCATAATCAGAACCGAATCAATGGCCTGAAAAAGGCGCTGGACGAGGTGAATGCCCATTGTAGTGACCGTCAGGTCCTTGCCGATCATCAGAAAAAAATCGCCCGTCAGAAAGACGAGGTGGCTGAGCGCAGACAGGATCTGAACGAGGCAAAACAGAAAGGCGATGCGGATAAAATCGAAAAACGTGAACGCAAACTCAGAGAGGCGCAGGACGAGCTGAAAGCGCTGGAGTCGCGTGATTACTGATTTAATGGAACGACGAACAGGAGAGCATCATGGCTAAAGATACCACTGCAGAAAATCTACGTGCTGAACTGAAATCCCTGGCGGATACCCTGGAAGAAGTGCTGAACTCCTCCAGCGATAAATCGAAAGAAGAGATCAGCAAGCTGCGCAGCAAAGCAGAGCGGGCTTTACAGGAAAGCCGCCATCGTCTGGGGGAAACCGGGGACGCCATCGCGAAACAGACCCGCGAAGCCGCGGCCCGTGCCGATGAATACGTGCGTGAGAATCCGTGGACCGGCGTCGGAATTGGCGCAGCGGTTGGGGTTGTGCTGGGCGTTCTGCTGACGCGTCGCTGATTATGGCCGATCCAAACCACGCACAAGGCCCCGGCAAAAGCATTCTGGGCATTGGACAGCGCATCGTCACGCTTGTGGTCGAAATGGTCGAAACCCGCCTGCGTCTGGCGGTGGTCGAACTGGAAGAGGAGAAGGCGAATCTCTTTCAGATGCTGTTAATGCTTGGGCTGACCATGCTGTTTGCGGCGTTTGGTTTGATGAGCCTGATGGTGTTAATCATCTGGGCCATTGACCCGCAATATCGCCTGAATGCCATGATCGCCACGACAGTGGTTCTGCTGTTGGCCGCGCTAATCGGCGGGATCTGGACCCTTCGCAAAGCACGTCGTTCCACACTGTTGCGCCATACGCGTAAAGAGCTGGCGAATGACCGTGAGCTGCTTGAGGACGATAGATCGTGAATCACAATGCCCCCCACCCGCCGTGACTGGCTGGATGCCACGCACAGCTACGATCGCGGCTGGAACACGCTGTTAAACGTTCGTTCCTGGATGCTGGTTGGCAGCAGCATTGCCGCGATCTGGACTGTTCGTCACCCGCGATTCCTGGTGCGCTGGGCTAAACGCGGTTTCGGTATCTGGAGCGCCTGGCGTCTTATCAAAGCGACCGTGCAACAGCAGCAACTGCGCGGTTAACCCCTCTGTCCCTTCCCTTCAGGCCTGACAGCATATCGCTGTTCGGGCCTTTTTATTGGCCTTCTTCCATCACTCAGTTTCTTTGAAGAAGATCGACAGTTTTCCTTGCTAACATTCGATCATCGTCACGTTTACACTCCTCTCCATCGACAGCAACGAAGCGGTATCCCCGCGAAATTGCACACTAAATCAATAAAGCCGCCCATGGGGTTTTCTGGAGAGTAAAATGAAAAAATTAGAAGATGTTGGTTTTCTGGTAGCGCGCATTCTGATGCCAATCCTGTTCATCACCGCAGGGTGGGGAAAAATCACTGCCTACGCAGGAACCCAGCAATACATGGAAGCCATGGGCGTACCGGGCGCGCTGCTGCCGTTGACCATTCTGCTTGAGTTTGGCGGCGGTCTGGCGATTCTGTTCGGTTTCCTGACCCGTACCACCGCGCTGATTACCGCTATCTTTACCATCCTGACCGCGCTGCTGTTCCACAGCAACTTTGCGGAAGGCGTGAACTCACTGATGTTCATGAAAAACCTGACCATCGCAGGCGGTTTCCTGCTGCTGGCTATCACCGGTCCGGGTGCTATCAGCATCGACCGTGCGCTGAACAAAAAGTGGTAAGCGCTTTATACTGAATGAATGAAGTCCAGGGCGAGGGGCATTCCCCTCGCTTTTGCTATTTGCGGATCCTGAAAGGAGAAGGTTATGGGACAACTGATTGACGGCGTCTGGCATGACACCTGGTATGACACTAAATCAACCGGGGGACGTTTCAAGCGTTCCGTTTCGGCCTTTCGCAACTGGCTGACTGCGGATGGTGCCCCAGGTCCGACGGGCGACGGCGGGTTTGCCGCTGAAAAAGATCGCTATCATCTGTACGTTTCTCTCGCCTGCCCGTGGGCGCACCGTACGCTGATCCTGCGCGCGCTGAAAGGGCTTGAGCCGTTTATTTCTGTGTCAGTCGTGAACCCGTTGATGCTGGAAAACGGCTGGACTTTTGATGACGATTTCCCGGCGGCAACCGGCGATACGCTGTATCAGCATGAGTTCCTCTATCAGCTCTATCTGCATGCCGACCCGCACTACACCGGGCGCGTCACCGTGCCGGTGCTGTGGGATAAAAAGAATCACACCATCGTCAGCAATGAATCTGCGGAGATCATCCGCATGCTCAATACCGCGTTTGACAGTCTGGGCGCAAAAGCGGGCGATTACTACCCGACAGCGCTGCGCAGCCAGATCGATGAGCTGAACGGCTGGATTTACGACAATGTTAACAACGGCGTCTATAAAGCCGGGTTTGCCACCAGCCAGGAAGCCTACGACGAAGCCGTGACCAACGTGTTTGAATCCCTGGCGCGCATTGAACAAATCCTCGGCCAGCACCGTTATCTGACCGGCGATCGCCTGACGGAAGCGGACATTCGCCTGTGGACTACGCTGGTGCGGTTTGATCCGGTGTACGTCACTCATTTTAAATGCGACAAACACCGCATCAGCGATTATCTGAACCTGTACGGTTTCCTGCGCGATATCTATCAGATGCCGGGGATTGCCGAAACGGTCGATTTCNNGCCCGCGACAGCCGGTTCCGGTAAAGCAAAAGGGCATCTGACGATGCCCTTTTTTGTGGCTATTTTTTAGCGGCGAAGAGTTTGGGGATTTCGCGCAAGCACCAGGACTTGGCTTCGCCCATGCTGTCCCGTCGCCAGGCCATGATAATGTCCACTTCGCTGGTGTATTCCGGACTCANGCGACACCCAGCCCAGCCAGCAGCGCCTGGCGCTTGTCTTCAATCGTACTGACCGTCAGGCGAGGCTGTTTATCCAGCAACTGCACCGTTAATACCGGGCGTTCGCGCGCGGTATCCGCCACCGCCACGCCGCGATACTTCACGCGCGTCACCTCAGAAAGCGGCTCCGGCTCCTGATGAATCGGGTGCTCCGGCGCAGCCACGTAGACGTTCAGCACCGAATAGAGTTTGCGTGAGTTGATTTCAGACGACGAACGAAAATGCATATCCGGGGCGATGACGATATCCGCCCTTCCCTGCTCCAGACGCTCCCAGGCACCGGCCAGCACTTCGGTGATAATCGCCATCTGGGTATTGGCTTTCGCCGCCAGCCTGTCGACCAGCGGGAACAGCTCCACCGTCGGCACCAGCGCTTCAGTCACAATAGTCAAATGGGTTTCCCAGCCGCGCGCCAACGCTTCCGCATCGGTCGTCAGCTTATCAGCCGCTTCGAGCAAAACGCGCCCGCGTTCCAGCAGCATACGCCCCACGTTGGTAAATTTGGTCCGGTGACCGGAACGATCGAACAGCACCACGTCCAGCTCTTCTTCCAGCTTTTGCATGGTGTAGCTCAGTGCGGAAGGAACGCGCCCCAGCTCATCCGCGGCGGCGGCAAAACTACCACGGCGATCAATCGCGTCCATCACCCTCAGCGATTCCAGCGTCAATGCTCTTTCTTTAGCCATCGCACTCTCATTCAGGAAATTTGAACATACCCGGCAGAATATCTGGCTAACAATGCAGCGTCCAGCCCCTTAACATAAAAGGAAGTAAAGAGAGGTCAATAATTATGATTACTACCCGTACCGCCAACCAATGTGGCAAAGCCGATTTCGGCTGGCTACAGGCACGTTACACTTTTTCCTTTGGACACTACTTTGACCCGAAGCTGTTGGGCTATGCCTCCCTGCGTGTACTGAATCAGGAAGTGCTGGCGCCCGGCGCGTCATTCCAGCCGCGCTCCTACCCGAAGGTTGATATTCTGAACCTGATTCTGGAAGGCGAAGCCGAGTACCGCGACAGCGAAGGTAACCATGTCCAGGCCAAAGCCGGTGATGCCCTGCTGATCGCCACGCAACCTGGCGTGAGCTACAGCGAGCACAATCTGAGCAAAGAGCGCTCTCTGACGCGCATGCAGCTGTGGCTGGACGCCTGCCCGGAACGTGAAAACCCGCTGATGCAGAAAGTCAGCCTCGACGATGTCACCACGCAACTGCTCGCCTCCCCTGACGGCAGCAACGGCAGTCTGATGCTGCGCCAGCAGGTGTGGATCCATCATATTGATATTGAAAAGGGTGAGCAGTTAAGTTTTCAGCTTCACGGTCCGCGCGCCTATCTGCAGTCGATTCACGGCACCGTTCACGCGGAATCGGTGCAGAAAGAGAAACAGTCGCTGACCTGCGGCGACGGCGCTTTTATTCGTGACGAAGCTAACATAACGTTGGTCGCGGATACGCCGCTTCGTGCTTTGCTGATAGATTTACCGGTATAGACAGAAGCAACACCGGAATACGCACGTGAGCAAAAAACGACAGCCTAAAACGGCGCCAGCAGTTCTCAGCGCCCCTTCAGAGAACGGCGACATCGTCGTCCCGGCCGCGTTCGGCTATGAAGACATGCTGAGTGAGCTGGAAGCCATCGTCGCCGAAGCGGAAATCCGCCTGATTCAGGACGCTGAACTGGCCTGAGTGGTCAGTTCAGGCCTGTGAATCACCTTTGGCGATCTATACACATTACTGGTCGGGTGTACTGACCTGTTTGTAGCGCAATTTTCTCACCAGAAATACAATCCCGCCTCCGCCGCCCCCCCAGGACAGCACCCATAGCGATACCAGAAAAAAATAAGCCATAGTCTGTAATATGAGTTTTTGTCACAAAAGTACATACCGCTACACCTAAGGCGGTCACTAATGACGCATGTATTATACTTTTTTCATGAATCATGATGCTTACAATACAACCGCATAGAAGCGTCATGGTATAAAATAGAGTATTCAGAAAATATACCCATCCCCAGCCGGGGAAAGAATGACGAAATTTATAGTCAGCAAAAAGTTGTAAAACAACCCTTGCGATAATATATAAAGCGACACAACTAACGTAAGTTATATATTTTTTATTGCTGAATGTAGACAAAAACTTAACCATTTATCTTTACCCCTTACACAACCTATTACCAAGTTCAGGATTAGCATCGTTTTGCATAAAGCATTGAAATCCATTCAATGATCCGCATTTCTTTGCTTGTGTGTGTGCTTCTGATATGCCAATTATTGCTTCACTGACAGAAGGACTGTTCGTTTCTAACCCATCTGGGCTGAAACTATTAGGGCTTTTTTCATTAATATCAAACGGTCCAAGTTGAAAATATAAATAACTAACTGTTTTTTTATTTGCATACTGGTCTTCACACATGGCACCAACTGATTTTGATTTACTCCAAAATGCCCATTCAGGGCCATCCTTAACTTCCCAACCAGTAAATTTCCATTCAGATGCGGGCTGAATACTCCTTTCGTATTCAGCAGCGGCATGATTATATGCATCTTTCATCCCAGGTTGTCCGAGCCAGGCACCTAATCCACTCAACCCTAAGGGATCGCTATTGCCAACTGGATCCAATGGATACGTATATAAATTCCACCCGCCCCTCAGCCCTATCGGATCCTGCGTGATATACCTCCCCTGTGCCGGATCGTAATAACGGTGACGGTTATAATACAGCCCGCTTTCCTCATCCTGCTGCTGTCCGGGCAGCCGAAGCCACTGCTGCATGCCCTCCGGATTATGCTCCCGCAGCACGTTGCCCCATTCGTCGTATTCTGCGGACCAGACGGTGCGACCACGGGTATCGATTAGCGCCAGCGGTAATCCCCGGTGGTCGCAGTGATACAGGTGGAGACGCCGTTCCGGCCGGTGCTCCGGCTCAAGCTGGCTGACAAGCTGCTCCACCGTCAGCCCGCTCTGTACCAGCCACTGCCGGTTATGTTCGCTGAGCTCACCGCGCCGTAACCCGGCTTCCAGATTATCCACCTGCCTGACAAGCTGCTCCACCGTCAGCCCGCTCTGTACCAGCCACTGCCGGTTATGTTCGCTGAGCTCACCACGCCGTAACCCGGCTTCCAGATTATCCACCTGTGTAATCAGTTCTGGCGGAAACGTGACATTTGCCGCCTGCTGAAATTTCTCCGCCAGCGTCCGGCGGCGGGCGGTCTGTAACTCCGCGGCGGCGGTTTCCACCCGCAACAACGGGGTAAAGCTGCCCGGCAGATACACTGTCTGGATACGGGAAATAGCCGTCTGCGTGGTGGTCAGCCGGTCGCCCTGCCAGCCATACCAGAGGGTGTCGCGACCGGTTTGTTTCGCAACGCGACGACCGAGGGGATCGTACAGGTACCGGGTTTCCGTCTGCCCGCAGCGATACCGCACCAGCCGGTGCTGATGGTCATAGTCATAATGGTGGTCTGCGCTGCCGGATACCGCGGTTTTCTGCGTCAGGCGCCCGTGACTGTCGTACTGATACTGCCACTGCGGGTCCCTGAGAAGACGGTTATCAGGCCAGGCGACAGGTGACTGTTCAGACGGCTCACCGCCAGTGATACGGTTACCCGCCGGGTCCGTGAACCAGCACGCGGTCCGGCCCTGCCCGGCCATTTTTGTCCGGACACCGCTGAGCCTGCCTGCGGCATCATAGTCATACATGTTTTCGTGTTGCGCGCCGGTGAGGCGGATCATTTCACCCCGGCGGTTATAGCCGTAATCGCGGCTTAGCAACGGGTCTGACACCAGATGGCTGAGGATCTGCCCTTCAGCCGTGTATGCCGTGTCGAGCACATAAGCGCCGAAGGTACGCTGAACCTCCCGGTGCAGGCGATCGCGCGTGAACTCCGCCAGCGGGGTGTCGCCGAGTTTTACCCCCGCCAGGTGGCCGGGGCCGTACGTCAGCCATTCAACCGGCGGCAGGCAGTCACCGGTAAGACGATATGCCAGCCCGGTATCCGCATAGCTGTGCTGTGTCAGATGCTCCCAGAGAAGGGTCCCGCTGTCCGGCGCGTGGACGCTCTGACGCTCAGAAATCAGCCTGCCCAGGTCGTCATAGCCATAATGGATGGCGACCTGGTGACCTTCGCTGCTGTGTGTCAGGGATGTCAGCCAGCCACGCGCATCATACTGCCACTGCTCTGCGGGAAGCCCGTTGACGGTACGGTGGCTCAGGCGATCGGCCTCGTCATAGTGCCAGAGGGTGACGAGACCGGCTTCCTCACTGCGGATCAGCTTTCCTCTCAGGTCATACGCAAAGCGCTGCGTCCTGCCGTCAAAGCCGGTTTCCTGTATCAGCCTGTCCAGTGCATCGTACGTGAATGTCGATGTCGCGCCGTTTTCATTGATGAGTTCAGTGACCCGTCCGGCAGGGTCATACGTCATCCGCCGGGTCAGGCCGCCCTGCTCAGCCGCGACAACATTGCCCCACGCATCGTACTCCGTGCTGCTCCGGCTGCCATCCGGATGAACCGTAACCGTCAGATCGCCCGCCTCGTTATATTCATAACGGGTAACGTGCTCACCGTTTCTGCGGGAAAGCAGACGCCCCCGGTTATCAAATACCTGATACAGGCTCAGCCCTTCCTCACGGTGCACGGCGGTCAGTTGCCCGAAGCGGTCATAGTCATAACGGGTGGTGTTGCCGGAACAGTCGGTGTAAGTCTGCAGTTGCCCGTACGGGGTGTGGCGCAGCGTCCGCCGGCCGGTGGCGTCCTCCATGGCGGAAGGAAGGTCACTGAGGGGGTCCGCATAAAGCCGGCGCGTCACGATACCGTCACGTGAGGTCTCTTCTGTCAGGCGCCCTTTCTCATCATAAGCGCGGTGGCTTTTCAGACCATCAGGGAAGGCTGTCATTGTCAGCTGTCGCTGGCGATTCCGGAAAAAGAGGGTCTCCCTGCCGTCCGGGGTGTAAAGGGTATCCACATGTCCTGAGGCCGGGTTCAGGCGATAGCGGGTCCACCGCCCGGCGGCATCCGTCTGCGCGGTCAGTCGACCAAAAGGGTCAAATTCACTGAGTATGACACTGCCATCCGCGCGCGCTTCACGCACGACCCGCTTCAGACCGCCCTCTCCGCAGGTCTGCAGCACGCTGCGCCGGGCCAGGCTGTCGGTGACGGTTATCCGGTCTTTTTCATAGTCATAGGTGTAACTCAGCCCTTCCGGGTTATGCTGCTCCGTCACCCGCCCGGCGGCATCGTACCGGTAGGTGGTGACCGGCCGCCCGGCATACTGGTGCGCCACCATCCGGCCCGGGTGTCTGTCGTCATAAGCAAACCGGCGGACCTGCACACCGCCGCGGTCATACACCGCGGTCAGCTCACCGCGTGCACTGTAGTCATAACGCACGAGCGGCCGGGTCGTCCCCCGGCCATACTGCCGTCAGGCGAACGCCGTCATCCGCGCCATAGCGGGTCTGCACCACGTCAGTCAGCCGCTGCAGCACCAGACGAAAACGTCGCCCTGCGCCATCGGTGACGGCGCTGATATGCCCGGCAAATTCACCGTCCCCGTCACGCCAGAACGACTCGCTGCGGCTGAAGGCAATCTCGCCCGGCAGCAGCGGGTCAAAGTGAATACTGCGCCCGCTGTTATCGTTCAGTATCAGTTCCGTATCGCGTATCTGCAGATGAATGTCTCCCGCCACCTTCCAGCCGGGACCGAACATGCCCGCTGTCTGATAGCTGCTGTAACTGCGGGACAGGACAAACGGCAGCGGCCCCGGCAGGGCGATATCCGTCTCGCCGGGCAGTACCTTGGCACCGAGCAGGGGGTTAACAGGATGGCCTGACGTCATTCCGCCGGGACAGACTGAACAGGCGACACCGGTGGGTGCGCCAATAAATACGCCGGCAGAGCCCTGCACTATCGGTCCCCCGACAGCCGTCATATCGCCCTGCCGGGCGGCGGGTTTTCCTGTCATGGTCAGTTCCTTCTGTTGCTTAATGATTCATGTGTTACAGCAATGCATTTGAATGATTTATTCATTTTATGAATAAAATCAATTAATTATAAAAAGAAGAGGATGTTTGCACAGCAAAAGCGTGGTGAATGTGAGGGATATCACGAAGGAGCCCTGCACTATCGGTCCCCCGACAGCCGTCATATCGCCCTGCCGGGCGGCGGGTTTTCCTGTCATGATCAGATCCTTCTGCTGTAAAATTGCGCCTGCGTGATACAAACCCGCCTGAAGCATTCACGGAATCAACGCGGGATGATGATTTATTAATTTAGTGAATAAAATCAATAATTTATGCAAGGCATGGATGTTTACACAGGAAAGAAAGGGAGAATGTGATGGGTATCACGGAGAGAGAGTACGATTCCGGAAAATGGCCTGAGTGGTCAGTTCAGGCCTGCACCTTACGACGCTTTCTTCGCCATTATCTCGATAATCTGCAGGTCGGTCTGCTGCATCGCCTGACGCGCCAGTGCGCACAGATTGGCGATAGACTGTTCGACGTCATGCGCCACAATCCCCTCATTGCCCGTTACGGCGGTATCGTCGAGCGCCATCAGCACCGCTTTCCAGGCGCTGGACGCGCTGGTTGAGACTTTCATGGCACAGCTGTTTGACGCGCCGTCGCAAATCATGCCGCTGAGATCGCCAATCATGCTGCTGATCGCCATCGCCAGGGTTTCATAACGCCCGTCCACCAGCCAGGCCATGCCAGCCGCCGCGCCCATTGAAGCCGTGGTGACGGCGCACAGCGCAGACAGTTTCGGTAGCTGAAAATGAATATAGATGGCGCAGAGGTGCGACAGCATCAGCGCGCGCGCCAGTTTTTCTTCGCTGGCGTTGAAATGCTCCGCGACCACCACCACCGGCAGCGTTGCGGCGATACCCTGATTTCCTGNNTTAGCACAAGCGTGTGGCTGCCCATTAAGCAGCCACACGTGATCATCAGAAATAATATTTAAACCGTACCCGTCCGCCGTAGCGGTTGTCATCGCTGCTGCTGGCATTATCGCTGTGCAGTTTCGACCAGTACGCTCCCAGGTAGATATTAAAGTTCTCCATATCCATTACGTTCGGGATTTGGTAAGACGCATGGATGGTATGAATGTCATAGGTGCCGACGTCATCAAACCAGACATTGTCGTCACGCGGAATATCGCCCACGTCTTCCACTTTGTTATGCGCGTAGATGTAGCCCAGCTCGACACGTTTCCACAGCGCGTTAACCGCCGCCGTGAAGTCTTTTTCATCACTGCCATCCATATAAGCGGTATTTAGATTCACCACTACGCCATTGTCCGGGTCGTTCTGCAGACCATTCCAGGTCATGGTCATGCCGTAACCGGTGCGGTCGGACTGATCGACAAAATTGCCCTGACTGTCGGTGTATCCGTAGGCGTTGCTGACCACGTTGGACTCCATCGCCGCGGCCACGGAGAAAGCGCCCTGTGACCAGGCGATCACCGGGCGCAGATACGCCACGTTTTTCTGTTGTTCCATATCACGACCGTGGTAAGCGCCATCCTGATACAGCGAGGTGCCATCCTCGAGCAGGGTATTGAGTTCGACATACCAGTTACCCATCTGTTTACTCATCAGGAAATTGCCGCCTGCATCGGAACGCCCGCGCCCTTCTTTCATCATGTAGATATAACCGCTGCCATCGTCATACAGATCGTTAGCGGTATTCCCGGAATGTTCAACAAAGGTATCCTGATTGAGCGGGAACATGTCATAGGCTTCGAAACGACCGACTTTAATTTGCCAGTCTTTTTCCTGTCCAAAAAAGAAAACAGCGTCATCAAGGTTCATCGAGCCTGTCATATCCGCCAGCGGCTGCGCTGAAAAACCGGCGAAATAACCATTATCGAGTTTTCTTATGCCATCAAACCCTAACAGGATACGACCATTTAAATCCCAGCGTTCATTACTGTTATCGGAATTAGAAATAAGTGACCCCGCCCGGCTTTCGGCATCCATATTAAATTCCACGTCGCCATAGACTTTCAGATCACCATAACCGGATAATGTTAACGTCGGCGCTGCGCTGTTTTTCGCCGTTTCTTCAGGCGGTGTTTCGCTACGCGTCGCCACCTGATTCTGCGCCACCTGCCCGGCTTTCAACTGCTGCANTAAAAACCCCCCAGCCACTGCCAGTAGTGATTTATTCATTACCCACTTTCCTCGAGGTAATAGAGTGGATAGCAGAATGATTTTTCCGCTGCAAGGTAAAACATAATGGCGATGAATAAATTATTGTTTTAATTGTCAGGTGCAGAGACATTGCACCGCAGGCGTGGAAATAATATGAGGATAATAAAAAAGATGAAAAGCAGGATATTGCAATAACGTGAGCGAGATAACAGCGCTTTTTATTGATATAAACCCAATGAATAGCATTGCAAACAATTATGAATAATAGTGTGCAAAAAGAATTTTACAGACATCTTTTAATTAAATAAATTTTTAATATTGATGATGTAATTATATATATCGGACATATTATTACACGTTATCCTTCCCCGTTAACCGAAAGCCAAAGTGTGTTTCAGAACACAAAAAACGCCGTCAGATAGGCGGCGTCTTGTCACCGGGCTCTGACATATTCCCGCTCATTTCCTGACCATCGCCCCGCTACAATCTAAAAGATTATCTTAGACGGAGTGATACCAATGGCTGTACTGACCCCTTCCTGCATTGACCTTAATATTCGCGGCAACACGGCCTGGTCGATCCTCAAACAGCTGGCCGATATGGCCGAAAAGAATGGCTTCGTCAATGACAGAAATCGCTTCCTGCAAACGCTCCTGTTGCGTGAAAAATTACACTCCACCGGCTTCGGTTCCGGCGTAGCAGTGCCTCACGGCAAAAGCGATTGCGTACAACACCCCTTTGTTTTGTTTGCCCGTCAGTCCCACGGCGTGGACTGGAAAGCCAGTGATGAAGAACCGGTCACCTGCTGGATCTGCCTCGGCGTGCCGCAGGAAGGTGAAGAAAACCAGGTTCAGCTGATTGGTGCCCTGTGTCGAAAAATCATTCATGCGGAATTCATTGAGAAACTCAAAAATGGCGACGTCAGCCAGATAGTTGCTCTGTTAAATCAAACGATTAGCGAATAAGGAGCGGTCTATGGAACCCACATTACGTCTGGTGGCGATAACCAATTGCCCTGCGGGTATCGCGCACACTTATATGGTCGCCGAAGCGCTGGAACAGAAAGCGCGCGCGCTGGGCCACACCATTAAGGTGGAAACCCAGGGGTCGAGCGGGGTGGAAAACCGCCTCACCGCGCAGGATATTGCCGACGCCGATTATGTCATTTTAGCCACCGGCCGCGGGCTCAGCGCTGACGATCGCGCTCGTTTCGCCGGGAAACAGGTGTATGAAATCGCCATTTCTCAGGCGCTGAAAAATATCGACCAGATTTTCACGCAGTTGCCGACGCATTCGCATCGTTTCGCTGCCGATAGCGGCGTGAAGCTCGGTCAGCAGGAAGTGCAGCAGGGCAGCGTGATGAGCCACCTGATGGCGGGCGTTTCCGCCGCCCTGCCGTTCGTGATCGGGGGCGGTATTCTGGTGGCCATCGCCAATATGCTGGTACAACTCGGCCTGCCGTATACCGATATGGCAAAAGGCGCGCCGTCGTTTACCTGGATTGTTGAGTCGATCGGTTATCTCGGCTTTACCTTTATGATCCCGATTATGGGCGCTTACATTGCCCTGTCGATTGCCGATAAGCCCGCGTTCGCGCCTGCTTTTCTGGTCTGCTATCTGGCTAACGATAAAGGGTTGCTGGGCACGCAGTCCGGCGCAGGTTTCCTTGGCGCCGTCGTGCTGGGGCTGGCCATCGGTTACTTTGTGCTGTGGTTTCGCAAAATCAAACTCGGAAAAGCGCTGCAGCCGCTGCTGGGTTCGATGCTCATTCCCTTCGTGACGCTGTTTATCTTCGGTGTATTGACGTATTACGTCATCGGCCCGTTGATGTCCGATGTCATGGGTGGTTTATTGCATTTCCTGAATACCATTCCGCCTTCCATGAAGCTTGGGGCGGCGTTTTTAGTCGGCGCGATGCTGGCGTTCGATATGGGCGGCCCGATCAACAAAACCGCCTGGTTCTTCTGTTTTTCGCTGCTGGAAAAGCATATCTACGACTGGTACGCCATTGTGGGTGTAGTCACGCTGATGCCACCAATGGCCGCCGGGATCGCCACCTACATTACGCCTAAGCTATTTACCCAGCAGGAAAAAGCCGCGGCCAGTAGCGCGATTGTAGTGGGCGCGACGGTGGCGACCGAGCCTGCCATTCCGTATGCCCTGGCGGCGCCGTTGCCGATGATTACCGCCAACACGTTGAGCGGCGGCATTACCGGTATGCTGGTGATCGCCTTTGGCATCAAACGTCTGGCACCGGGCCTTGGTATTTTCGATCCGCTGATTGGGCTGATGTCACCCGCCGGGTCGTTTTATCTGGTGTTAGGTATCGGCCTGGTCATGAATATTGCCCTGATTATCATTCTGAAAGGATTGTGGATGAAGCGTAAAGCCGCCAGACCGGAGCTGATTCATGAACAGTGAGTTGCTGGAAAAGCTGTGTAACGCCTGTGCGGTGAGCGGCGACGAGCAGGAAGTCAGAGAGATCCTGCTCCGGACGCTCGAACCGCTTGCTGATGAAATCACCTTTGACGGGCTTGGCAGTATTGTCGCCCGCAAAGGGTCGCGCGGGCCGAAAGTCGCCCTCGTCGGCCATATGGATGAAGTCGGTTTTATGGTCACCCACATCAGCGAGGCAGGTTTTATCCGTTTTGAGACTATCGGGAGCTGGTGGAATCAGTCGATGCTCAACCACCGGGTGACGATCCGCACCCGCAGCGGCAAAAAAATCCCTGGGATCATCGGTTCTGTGGCTCCCCATGCGCTGAGCGAAAAACAGAAGCAGCAGCCGCTGAATTTTGATGAGATGTTTATCGATATTGGCGCGAACAGTCGCGAAGAGGTCGTTAACGCAGGCATCGCGTTTGGCGATTTTGTCAGCCCGGAAGCTAATTTTGCCCGCTGGGCGGCCGATAAAATAACAGGTAAGGCGCTGGATAATCGCGTTGGCTGTGCGTTGATGACCGAACTGCTGCAAACGGTTGATAATCCAGAGATTACGCTTTACGGCGTAGGTAGTGTGGAAGAAGAGGTGGGTTTGCGCGGCGCGCAGACCTCCGCAGAGCTCATCAAACCGGACATCGTTATTGTTCTGGATACCGCCGTAGCGGGCGATGTTCCCGGCATTGATGCCATTAAGTACCCACTCAAACTTGGCGAGGGACCGGCGATCATGCTATTCGATAAGCGTTATTTTCCTAATCAGAAACTGCTGGCAGCACTGAAAACCAGCGCGGCGCGGGCGGAAGCACCCATCCAGTTCTGCACCATGAAAACCGGCGCCACCGACGGCGGCCGCTACAATGTGATGGGCGGTGGTCGCCCGGTGATTGCGCTGTGCCTGCCGACCCGCTATCTGCACGCCAACAGCAGCATGATTTCGGTGCAGGATTACACGGCAACGCTGTCTGTTCTCCGCGAGCTATTACAGTCGCTGGACAGGAACAGCGCTCGCGTACTGAGCGACTTTCGCTAAGGAGAATTATGCTCAATGAACGCCAGCTGACGCTGCTTGCCAGACTCGAACACCAGCCCTGTTCTCTCAACGTGCTGGCGCAGCTCACCGGCGTTTCCGGGCGAACGATCCTGCGCGATATTGATTACCTGAACTTTACCCTCAGCGGAAAAGCGCGAGTTATGGCCGTCGCCAGCGTCGGTTATCAGCTGGAAATTTTCGACAGGCGCAGCTATTTCGAACTTTTACAGCGGCATGATAATGATGACCGGTTACTGGCGATGCTGTTGCTCAACGCCTTCGTCACGCGGACTCAGTTGGCGAACACGCTGAATCTGCCAGAAACCTGGGTTGCTGAACGGCTGGTGCGCCTGAAAGCGCGCTATGAAAAAGCCTTCAGTATTCAGAGCCGCCCTGGTGCGGGTCATTTTATTGATGAGCCGGAAGAGAAAAGCCTCGTTTTGCTGGCAAATCTGCTGAAAAAAGACCCGCTGCTTTTTCCGCTTCCCGGTATTGATCCGGATTCGCTTGCCCGGCTCCAGGAAGCCTGCACCCACGCGCGCGACTGGCCAGCCATTCCTGCCGATTATCTGGCGAGCATTATTCTGGCGGTGTATGCATTACGCAACCGGCTCTCGCCGGATCTGGCGCATTTCCAGAACGAGACGCTGCAGCGCATCACCGATAGCGTCGGGCTATGGCTGGGCGCGGACGCCTTCAGCGCGGCGGTACATTTTCTGGACAGCCACCAGCAGCGCGCGGAAACCATCACCACGCAGTATATTGCCGGACTGTTGCGCAGCTTGCCGGAGCTGACCCCGCTGCACGTTATTGATCCCCAGCTCATTGAGGATTTGACCGGGCATATCGTTCGCTGCAGCGCGTCGCCGGTCTGGCTGCCGGAAAACCGTCAGGGCAGCATGAACAACCTGAAAGCGGCGTGGCCGGCGGCTTTCGATTTAGGTATCCAGTTCATTAACAAGCTGCGCGAGCAGCAGGATATTCCGGTGTTTGACAGCGATCTGGTCGGGTTGTATTTCGCCTGTGCGCTGGAACGTCATCAGCAGGATCGCTATCCGGTAATTTTGCTAGCGGATCAAAACGCGATTGCGACGATCAACAAACAGGCCATCGAGCGTGACGTGATGAACTGCCGGGTGATGATTGCCCGCACACCTGCGGAACTGCGCGACCTTTGCGCGGACGTGGAACCGGCGCTAATCGTGAACAACAGTCATCACTTTCTTGACGACGCGCCCGGCGAAGTGTTGATCGTCAAAAATATTATTACGCCCGCCACAATCGGCCAGATCAAAGACCTGCTGGCCTCGGCGTTTATTCGTCAGCGGCCAGAGCGTTTTTTTCTGTCGCAGGGCAGCTTTCATTATGCCAACGCCCGTGATGAAGCGTGGCAAAGCGTGATGGCGAACATCTGTAAACGGCTGACAAACGACGGTCACCTGACGGTGGATGAAGCGTGGCGTATTGAACAGCGCGAACGGGAAGGTGAAAACCTGATCGTTAATCAGCTCGCCATTCCGCACTGCTGGAGTGAACGACAAACGCATTTTCGTGGCTACTTTATTACGCTCGCTCAGTCGGTATCGGTGAATAATGAACCGGTGAGTCATGTGCTGATTGCCTGCGCCTCGGCGAGCGCGCGGCAGGAACTGAAGATTTTCAGTTATCTGGCAAGTGTCCTGTACCGTTATCCGCCGACGACGATTTCAGGCCTGAGTGGTTATGAGGATTTTCTGGCGTTGCTGCGCGGATAAACGAAAAAAGCGCCCGGAGGCGCTCTTTCGACAATGACACAGTTCTTATTTGTTCAGTTCAGCCGTCATGTGAACACGGTTGCCGCTGAAAGCTTCGGTGATGGTGTAAGACGATGCGCCAGCCGCCTGAGCCTGTGCAGCGATTTTCGCTTCAGCGCCATCCAGCGTGGTGCTGGTTGCGGTGACGTTCTGAGCAGCGAAAGAACCGAAAGTGGTAGCGAGAGCGATAACTGCGACAAAAGTTTTGATGCTTTTCATGATATAAATCCTTCAATTTCGTTAATGAGATAAGGCGCCGTGCCTTGATGTGATAAATAATAGCGCCAGAGTTCATCAACGAAAAGCGGAAGGTTTTGCTCTCATCTTTCAAAAAAATTGATTAACATTCACCCTGCGATCAGCCGTTCCGGGTGGGTATAAATCGTTGCCCGACCGGGCTTGCAGAAGCCCACCAGCGTCAGATTGCAGCGCTCGGCCACCTCAACCGCCAGCGTGGTCGCCGCAGAAACCGCAAACAAAATCTCCACGCCACACATTGCCGACTTCTGCACCATTTCATAACTGGCGCGGCTGGATACCAGCGCGGCGCCCTGCGACCAGCGACCGTCTTCCATCGCCCTGCGCCCCAACAGTTTATCCAGCGCCACGTGCCGCCCGACATCTTCATGACCGCCCGCCAGCTCGCCCGACGGCGTCACCCAGGCGGCGGCGTGCGTACAGCCGGTGAGCCTGCCGATCGGTTGCACGTCATTCAGATGCTCAAGCGCCCGATCGAGATGGTTGAGATCGAATGTCTGGGTGAATGGCAACGGTGAAATCGGTTTGCCGACCTCGTTCAGTTGCTCAACGCCGCAGACACCGCAACCGGTGCGCCCTGCCAGCGCGCGACGATGCGCTTTCAGCCCCATAAAACGACGGCTGGAGAGCTCAATCTGCACCTCTAAACCATTGCAGGCCTGCACCACATCCATCCCGTAAATCTCGCGTCGATTTTCGATAATCCCTTCGGATAATGAAAAACCGATAGCAAAAAGCGCCAGATCCTTCGGAGAAGCCATCATCACGACATGGGAGATGCCGTTGTAGACCAGCGCAACCGGAACCTCTTCAGCTAACTCGTCAGGCTGAGGATGTTGCAAATCCTGCCGCTTCCAGAGGGCAATTTGGCGCATCCCCGTGATACCCGTCACACTATTGACTTGTTTTGGATAGATCTTGTTCACTTTGTATTAACCGTATTGGAACAGGTATACCGACAATGTGGTATTCTGGTGCAATTCCCTCCATGGATGAGGGAATTAACCTCCAATTCTGAACCTTTGTGGCGTTATCCGCAAAGGCTAATAACTACACGTGACAATGTCGAAAAGAAATAAGGAGCAAACCATGCAGGTCAGCAGAAGGCAGTTCTTTAAGATCTGCGCTGGCGGTATGGCAGGCACCACGGCGGCGGCGCTGGGTTTTGCACCCAGCGTAGCGCTGGCGGAAACGCGGCAGTACAAGCTGTTGCGCACCCGCGAAACCCGTAATACCTGTACATACTGTTCCGTTGGCTGTGGGCTGTTAATGTACAGTCTCGGTGACGGAGCGAAAAACGCCAAAGCATCCATCTTCCATATTGAAGGGGACCCGGATCATCCGGTAAGTCGTGGTGCGCTCTGCCCGAAAGGTGCCGGGCTGGTAGATTTTATCCACTCCGAAAGTCGTTTGAAGTATCCGGAATATCGTGCTCCGGGTTCTGATAAATGGCAGCAAATCAGTTGGGAAGACGCTTTCGATCGTATCGCTAAACTGATGAAAGCGGACCGTGATGCCAACTTTATCGCGCAAAACGCGGAAGGCACGACGGTAAACCGCTGGCTCTCCACCGGCATGCTGTGTGCGTCCGCCTCCAGCAACGAAACCGGTTATTTAACCCAGAAATTTACCCGCGCGCTCGGTATGCTCGCGGTCGACAACCAGGCGCGTGTCTGACACGGACCAACGGTAGCAAGTCTTGCTCCAACATTTGGTCGCGGTGCGATGACCAACCACTGGGTCGACATGAAGAATGCCAACCTGATCGTGGTAATGGGCGGTAATGCCGCTGAAGCGCACCCGGTAGGGTTCCGCTGGGCGATGGAAGCGAAGATCCACAACGGCGCCAAGCTGATTGTGATCGATCCGCGTTTCACGCGTACGGCATCCGTGGCCGATTTCTATACGCCGATCCGTTCCGGTACTGACATTGCCTTCCTGTCAGGCGTGTTGCTGTACCTGATCACCAATAACAAAATTAACCGTGAATACGTTGAAGCCTATACCAACGCCAGCCTGATTGTGCGTGAAGACTATGGCTTTGAAGACGGCCTGTTCACCGGCTATGACGCGGATAAACGTAAGTACGATAAAACCAGCTGGAACTACGAGATGGATGAGAACGGTCACGCGAAACGCGACCTGACCTTAACCCATCCGCGTTGCGTCTGGAATTTACTGAAAGAGCACGTTTCCCGTTATACGCCAGAAATGGTTGAAACCATCTGCGGTACGCCAAAAGCGGATTTCCTGAAAGTCTGCGAATACATCGCAGAAACCAGCGCGAAAGACAAAACCGCGTCGTTCCTCTATGCACTCGGCTGGACGCAGCACTCTATCGGTGCGCAGAACATCCGTACGATGGCGATGGTTCAGCTGTTGCTGGGCAACATGGGGATGGCAGGCGGCGGCGTGAACGCCCTGCGTGGCCACTCCAACATTCAGGGTCTGACCGATCTTGGCCTGCTGTCGCAGAGCCTGCCGGGCTACATGACGCTGCCAAGCGAAAAACAGGCTGACCTGCAAACGTACCTCACCGCCAACACGCCGAAACCGCTGCTGGAAGGCCAGGTGAACTACTGGGGCAATTACCCGAAATTCTTCGTCTCAATGATGAAGGCGTTCTACGGTGATAAAGCGACCGCCGAAAACAACTGGGGCTTTGACTGGTTGCCGAAGTGGGATAAAGGCTACGACGTCCTGCAGTATTTCGACATGATGTATAAAGGCCAGGTCAACGGCTATCTCTGCCAGGGCTTTAACCCGGTGGCCTCGTTCCCGAACAAGAACAAGGTGGTTGCCGCGCTGTCGAAGCTGAAATTCCTGGTAACGATTGACCCGCTGAATACCGAAACGTCCACGTTCTGGCAGAACCACGGCGAGTCGAACGATGTCGATCCGTCGAAAATCCAGACCGAAGTGTTCCGTCTGCCGTCCACCTGCTTTGCCGAAGAGAACGGTTCCATCGTTAACTCCGGCCGCTGGCTGCAGTGGCACTGGAAAGGCGCGGACGCCCCGGGGATCGCCAAAACTGACGGCGAAATCCTCGCCGGTATCTTCCTGCGCCTGCGTAAGATGTATGCCACCGAGGGCGGTCCGGTGCCTGAGCCGGTGCTCAACATGACCTGGAACTACTCCACGCCTGACGAACCGTCGTCTGAAGAAGTGGCGATGGAGAGCAACGGTAAAGCGCTGGCCGATATCACCGACCCGGCCACCGGTGCAGTGATCGTGAAGAAAGGCCAGCAGATCAGCTCGTTTGCCCAATTGCGCGATGATGGCACCACCTCCAGCGGTTGCTGGATCTTCGCCGGTAGCTGGACGCCGAACGGCAACCAGATGGCCAACCGCGATAACGCAGACCCGTCAGGGCTTGGCAATACGCTCGGCTGGGCGTGGGCATGGCCGCTTAACCGCCGCATTCTCTACAACCGTGCGTCCGCTGACCCGCAAGGCAACCCGTGGGATCCGAAACGTCAGTTGCTGAAATGGGACGGCGCGAAATGGGGCGGCGTGGATATTCCGGACTACAGCACGGCGGCACCGGGCAGCGATGTCGGGCCGTTCATCATGCAGCCGGAAGGGATGGGTCGCCTGTTCGCTGTCGACAAAATGGCGGAAGGGCCATTCCCGGAACACTACGAGCCGTTTGAGACGCCGCTGGGTACCAACCCGCTGCATCCGAAAGTTATCTCTAACCCGGCCGCCCGTATCTTTAAAGATGATATGGAAGCGCTGGGCAAAGCAGATAAATTCCCGTACGTCGGTACAACCTACCGTCTGACCGAGCATTTCCACTACTGGACCAAGCACGCGTTGCTGAACGCCATCGCGCAGCCGGAGCAGTTTGTGGAAATTGGTGAGAAACTCGCCAATAAGCTTGGCATTGTGCAGGGCGATACCGTGAAAGTCTCCTCCAACCGTGGCTATATCAAGGCCAAGGCGGTGGTGACCAAGCGTATTCGCACGCTGAAGGCGGATGGTAAAGACATCGATACTATCGGCATTCCGATCCACTGGGGCTATGAAGGTGTGGCGAAAAAAGGCTTTATTGCCAATACGTTAACACCATTCGTCGGTGATGCGAACACGCAGACGCCGGAGTTCAAAGCCTTCCTGGTGAATGTGGAAAAGGTGTAACGGAGACGACTTATGGCTTATCAATCGCAAGACATTATTCGTCGTTCCGCGACTAACGGTTTCACCCCCGCGCCACAGGCGCGGGATCACCAGCAGGAAGTGGCGAAGCTTATCGACGTCACGACCTGTATCGGCTGTAAAGCCTGTCAGGTGGCCTGTTCGGAATGGAACGACCTGCGTGATGAAGTGGGACACAACGTCGGGGTGTACGATAACCCCGCCGATTTGACCGCCAAATCCTGGACGGTAATGCGCTTCTCGGAAGTAGAGCAGAACGACAAACTGGAATGGCTCATCCGTAAGGATGGCTGTATGCACTGCGCCGATCCCGGCTGTCTGAAAGCCTGCCCGGCGGAAGGCGCAATCATTCAGTACGCGAACGGTATCGTCGATTTTCAGTCCGAACAGTGCATTGGCTGCGGCTACTGCATCGCGGGCTGTCCGTTCGACGTGCCACGCCTGAACCCGGAAGACAACCGCGTCTATAAATGTACGCTGTGCGTTGACCGTGTGGTGGTGGGCCAGGAACCGGCCTGCGTGAAAACCTGCCCGACCGGCGCGATCCACTTTGGCTCGAAAGAGGCGATGACGACGCTTGCCGGCGAGCGCGTGAGCGAACTGAAAACCCGTGGTTATGACAACGCGGGTCTGTACGATCCGGCGGGTGTTGGCGGTACGCACGTGATGTACGTCCTCCATCATGCCGACAAGCCGAATCTGTACCACGGTCTGCCGGAAAACCCGGCCATCAGCGAAACCGTGAAGTTCTGGAAAGGGGTCTGGAAACCGCTGGCTGCTATTGGCTTTGCGGCCACCTTCGCCGCCAGCATCTTCCACTACGTCGGTGTCGGTCCGAACCGCGCGGAAGAGGAAGACGATAACCTCCACGAAGAGAAAGACGAGGTGCGCAAATGAAAAAACGTGACACCATCGTGCGCTACACGGCGCCGGAGCGTATCAACCACTGGATCACCGCCTTCTGCTTCGTGCTGGCGGCGGTGAGCGGGCTGGGCTTTTTCTTCCCGTCCTTCAACTGGCTGATGCATATCCTCGGGACGCCGCAGCTGGCGCGTATTCTGCACCCGTTCGTTGGCGTGGTGATGTTTGCTTCATTCATCATCATGTTCTTCCGTTACTGGCACCACAACCTGATCAATCGTGACGACATCTTCTGGGCGAAGAATATTCGCAAAGTGGTGGTCAACGACGAGGTTGGCGATACCGGGCGGTATAACTTCGGTCAGAAATGCGTGTTCTGGGCGGCGATTCTCTTGCTGGTGCTGCTGCTGGTGAGCGGTGTGATTATCTGGCGTCCGTACTTTGCGCCAGCGTTCTCCATTCCTGTGATCCGATTTGGCTTAATGCTGCATTCATTTGCGGCCGTGGCGCTGATTGTGGTTATTATGGTGCATATCTACGCCGCTCTGTGGGTGAAAGGCACCATTACAGCGATGGTTGAAGGCTGGGTAACCAAAGCGTGGGCAAGGAAACATCACCCCCGCTGGTACCGCGAAGTGCGTGAAAAGCAGGATAAAACCATCCCGTAATCTGCACCGGTAAAAGTGCATGGCGTGGCGCCGGAGACAGTATTGTGTCCGGCGCCATTTTCTTTTCTGAATCGCGTTGTTTTGACAATTTTTTGACAACTTTATACAGATAACAGACCAACCGGGTTTCTGACCGCATGAGAATGGATTCGATTCTTTTGACAAGGAGACGTATCGTGAATCTCAAACATCTCTTCACCTCCCTGGCGCTGGGTTTGCTGGTCATGACGACGGGCGCAAACGCGCAGGAATCCGCTCAGAAAGTGGCGATCAAATCGGAACTGGCCTCCCCGGTGGTGCTGGAAAACACGCAGGACAAAAACTACCTGAAAGTGTCGCTGGTCGGGTTCCCGCTTAACGTCAGCAAACGCAGCCCTATCAACCTTGCGCTGGTTATTGACCGTTCCGGCTCAATGGGTGGCGATCGTATCGAACAAGCCAAAGAAGCCGCCGTGATGGCGGTGAATACCCTCAGCAGCCAGGATACGCTGTCGGTAGTCATTTATGACGATGTGGTGGACGTCATCGTACCGCCCGCCAACGTCGGCAATAAACAGACGCTGATTAGCCAAATCCGCGAACGGGTGACCGCACGCGGCGGTACCGCCCTGTTCGCAGGCGTCAGTCGCGGTATTAAAGAAGCCAGCCAGTACCTGAAAAAAGAGCAGGTGAACCGCATTATTCTGCTTTCAGACGGCCAGGCGAACGTCGGGCCGTCATCAACCGGTGAACTGGCAGAACTGGGTAAAATCGCCGCCCGCAAAGGGATTGCCATCACGACGATGGGCATTGGCGATGGTTACAATGAAGATCTGATGGCGGCGATTGCGCAGTACAGCGACGGCAACCACGTTTTCGTGCAGAACACGAGCGATCTGGAAAAGGCCTTCGCCCATGAGTTTGGCGATGTGATGTCCGTCGTCGCGCAGGATGTGGTCGTCGAAATTAAAGTAGCCGATAACGTTAAACCGCTGCGCCTGCTGGGCCGCGAAGGCGAGATCCGCGGCGATACGGTAACCGTGAAGCTAAACCAGCTGTACGCGAATCAGGAAAAATACGTCATGCTGGAAGTGTTGCCGGCAAAAGGTAGTGCCGCGCAACGCAAGCCGCTGGCCGACGTGAACGTCAGCTATGACAACCTGGCCACAAAACAGAAAGACCGCTGGGACGAAAAACTGGCGATGCGCTATACCGCCTCAGCCAGTGAAGTTCAAAAAGAGCAGGTGGAAGACGTCGTCGTGGATTCAGCGATTCAGAAATCAGCGATTGAGAACGAGCGCGCGTTAGAACTGATCGACGAAGGTAAAATGGAAGAGGCGAAAGCGGTGCTGCGTGAGAGCTCCGATGCGCTGAATTCCCTGCCGGTCAGCGCGCCAGCCGCGAAAATGAAAGCGCAGGCCAGCGCGCAGGAAAATCTCCAGGTGCTGGAAAAACTGGAAACCGAAAGCAAAGAAGTGTCTCGTAAATCGCTGAAAGAACAGAATTACAAGACCAAAAACCAGTCGTCGAAAGCGAACTGATCCACAAGGAGTGCCTGGATGCTCAGAAGCAAGCTGATCTATCTCATCGCCACCGTGATGTTTTTTATCCTGCTTGCTTATCTGGGCATCCGTACGCTGGAACATGAAGTGCTGCTGCGCCACTACCAGACGCAGACCCTGGCCGAAGCCGAAACCGCCCGCGTCGCGGCAGGTATTGAAAGCATCCTGCAACAAAAAGCCTCGCGTCTGCATGCCATCAGCGATTTTATCGACCCTGACGATGCCTCTGCCCTTCAGGCACTTACCGATCAGGACAGCGACATCAACGCCGTGTTTACCCTGCGGAAAAACCAGCTCCTCTACCCCGATGAACGCCAGCCACTGAGTATTGATGAACGGGACTGGGTGCGCCAGCTCACGCCGCTGGTGAACGATCCCAGCCAGTTGACCAGCCATATCCCCCATGCCGAGCAGGAAACGCCACAGGCCGGGTGGTTTATCACCAATGAAACCCAGCAGCCGCTCCTGATTTACTGGCGGCAGAAAAACAACGTCATCATCGGTTTTCGCCTTTCCTATGTGCAGTTGATGATGGATATCGCCAACAGCGTTCAGGCAAGCGCCGCAGAAAACGACCCGGTAGTGCGGGTAACCGAGAACGGGCGCCAGCTTTATCAGAACCATGCGGCTCAGTGGCAATCGTTAACCGAACTGGATTCCCGCACGCTGGAATACCCGCTCACAACCTGGCAAATCAGCGTTTACGGCGTAAAGGCGCCGCTTTATCACGTCTGGCTGTGGGGCAGNTCCCCTGGGGCGGGAATATCCCCGCGCCGCCCGCCAGGCGCGCCAGCAGGTGGATTTTGTCAGCCAGGTATCGCACGAACTGAAAACGCCGCTTACCAACATTACGCTCTACGCCGAATTGTTGCGCGAGGGGCTGGACGATGAGCAAACGCACGAGCAACGTTATCTGGACGTCATTACCCAGGAAGGGCAGCGGTTGTCACGGCTTATCCAGAACATCCTGACCTTTACCCGTGCGCCCAAAACGCATCTGCAGACGGTGGACATCCCGCGCCTGATTGCGGAGATCGCCCATATCTTTACCCCGGCATTTCAGGCGAAGGGGATGGCGATCGCGGTAACCTGCCCGCCAGGTATCACGTTACACACCGATCGCGACGCGATTACGCAAATTGTTAGCAATTTCTTGAGTAATGCAGAAAAGTACGCCGTACAGGGGCAACGCGTCGACATCATCGTACAGGCGCTGCCCGGCAACATTGAGATTGCCGTTCGCGATTACGGCCCGGGCATTGCGGAAAAAGAGATGAAAATGATTTTTCGCCCGTTCTACCGGGTGAAATCGTCGATTACCGAAGGCGTGTCGGGTACCGGTATCGGGCTGACCATCGCCTCGCAGCTGGCGCAGCGCCTGCAGGGGGAGATCCGTGTTACTGCGGAAAACCCCGGCGTTCGTTTTACCCTGACCCTGCCGCAAGGATGAGAAGATGAAGATACTGATTGCGGAAGATGACGCCCATATTCGCCAGGGGCTGGTGGATGCGCTATCGCGTGAAGGTTATACGATGGTTGCCGCCCCGGACGGTCGGGTGGCGCTGGAATGCTATCATCGCGACAAGCCGGACTTTGTTCTGCTGGACATCATGATGCCGGAAATGGACGGTTACTCGGTGTGCCGGGAGATCCGCCGTCACAACGAACATATCCCGATTGTGTTTCTTTCTGCCAAAGATGAAGAGATCGACCGCGTTGTCGGGCTGGAACTGGGCGCCGATGATTACATCAGCAAACCGTTTGGCATTCACGAACTGCGGGCGCGGATCAAAACCATCGCCCGCCGTTGCCTGAGCCATAACGCCACGCAACCCAACATCAGCTTTCCGTTTGGTGATTTAACGGTCTACCCCAACGAGCTTTGCGCCTGGCGCGGCGAGCAAAAACTGGAGCTGACGCTGCGGGAAGTCAACATTTTGAGCTGCCTGCAACGGCATAAGAATCAGGTGGTAACGCGCGACATGCTGTTTGACGCCGCCTGGGGATACGATTATTTACCAAACAGTCGCACGCTGGATCAACATATTTCCCGGTTACGCAAAGTCATTGAAGTGGATGCTAATCACCCGCAGCTAATCCGAACGGTGCATGGTCTGGGATACCGTTATCAGGTATCGTGAGCACGCATTGAGATGCATTGGGTATCTCCTGCCGACCGATTGCGGTTATCATTATGACATTCACCTGGCCAGGCCTACGTTCCCTGGCTTGCCATATCACCAGGCGGATTTCGCGAATTCGCCGAAACCAGGAAGTGACTGAATGAGCATTCGCATCATCCCGCAAGATGAGCTGGAGAAGAGCGAGAAACGCACCGCGGAAGCAATTCCGCCTTTATTATTCCCCAGACTGAAAAATCTGTATAACCGCCGTGCGGAGCGTCTGCGCGAGCTGGCGGAAAATAACCCGTTGGGTGATTTCCTGCGCTTTGCGGCGCTCATCGCCCACGCCCAGGAAGTGGTGCTTTACGATCACCCGCTGCAAATGGATTTAACCGCGCGGATCAAAGAAGCCGCGGCCCAGGGCAAGCCGCCGCTGGATATCCATGTTCTGCCGCGCGATAAACACTGGCACACGCTGCTGCACTCGATGATTGCCGAGCTGAAGCCGGAGATGAGCGGTCAGGCGCTGGCAGTGATTGAAAACCTGGAAAAAGCGTCTGAGCAGGAGCTGGAGCAGATGGCGAGCGCGCTGTTTGCTTCTGACTTTGCCGCCGTGAGCAGCGACAAAGCCCCGTTTATCTGGGCCGCGCTGTCGCTCTACTGGGCGCAGATGGCCAGCCTGATCCCCGGTAAAGCGCGCGCAGAGTATGGCGAAGCACGCCAGTATTGCCCGGTCTGCGGTTCGATGCCGGTTTCCAGCATGGTGCAAATCGGCACCACGCAGGGACTGCGCTATCTTCACTGCAACCTGTGTGAAACCGAATGGCACGTGGTACGCGTGAAATGCAGCAATTGCGAACAGAGCCGCGAGCTGCATTACTGGTCGCTGGATAACGAGCAAGCGGCGGTGAAAGCGGAAAGCTGCGGTGACTGCGGGACGTACCTGAAGATCCTGTATCAGGAAAAAGACCCGAATGTCGAAGCGGTTGCGGACGATCTCGCCTCGCTGGTGCTGGACGCGCGTATGGAGCAGGAAGGCTTTGCCCGCAGCTCCATCAACCCGTTCCTGTTCCCGGGCGAAGGGGAATAACCGCCACTGACTTTGCCGGGCAGCGCATCGTTGCCCGGTTAAAGCAGATAAGGGGTCACAACGCCGGGGATACCGGCAAAATCTTTCGTATTACGGGTGACCAGACTGCGCTTGTACACCTGTGCAGTGGCAAGGATCAGCGCATCAGGCAATCGCATCCCGTAAGCGCGGCGTAGTTCAATACTGTTGGCGGCAATATCGCGGTTGATATCAATAATCTCAAACAATTCCAGCACCGCTTTGGTTCTGGCCTCATCGCCATATTTTGGCACACCCACCATTACCTCAATCCACGTGATCAGGCTAATCGCACGTTGTGAGGGATACGCCTCCAGTGCGGCTATTGCCGCCTGACGACCGCTGAACAAATCAATCAAAATGTTAGTATCAAAGAGTGCTGGCCCGGACATGATTACCATTCCTCACGCAGCTTTCTCTCATACTCCAGGCCATCAACAGCGCCATCACCCCATAGCCCCAGCGCATCGCTCAGCGCGGTTCGGTTTTGCCTTTCAAGATATTGTTCCACCGCTTCCCGAAGTAATTCTGCCCGCGGCAGTTTGCGTTGCTGCTTCAGATCGTCGAGACGCTTAATAACATCATCAGAGAGATCAAGAAGAATTCTGCCCATATCCCTTCCCGCAACCATGCTCATATATCACTCCAGTATATCATCTGTGTTTAATTTTCAGACAAGATACGGAGTGAAAAATGTGAAAGGAAGCATTCTGCGCGAGAAAGTTCACTTCTGCGAGGCGCTTTCCAGAATTCTGTGGATCACTCTTCCTCGTTACCGCCCTCTTCCAGCGGCCCAAAGGGTTTGGCGGGCAGCACGATGTAAATCCCTTCAAAAACAGCGCCGAGTTTGTCGTCACCGTACATTTCCACTTGCAGCTGCACGCGTGCTTTACGTCCACGCGCCAGGCGATCGAGATCGCCGCTGAGCGAACCGAGATCGGCAATCGACATCGGGCGGCCGCTAATCGGCTGGCTGTAACGAATATGCGCATCGGCCAGGATGATCGTCCCGCCAAGGTGGCGTTCGCGCAGCATCAGCCAGATAAGCCCCCAGCCCGTCAGCGTGGCGAGGGAAAACAGACTGCCGGCAAACAGCGTGTGGTGCGGATTCTGATTACCGGTTTCCGGCATGGTGGTGATAAATTTCTGCCCGGTGTACTGCTGAATGCGCACGCCCATCTTTTCGCTGAGCGGGATGTGTTGATACCACGCCTGCTGTAGCTGCCCGCACCAGTCGCCGCGATGGAGAATGTCGTCCAGCGTGGCGACGGGTTTGATCATCAAAAAGTGGCGAACCGGCGTGGTTTGCGGCGTGGTGATTTCGCCCTGGTTCACAAAACCGAGCTTGGCGAAAAACTCGACGGCATCTTCCCTCGCGCTACAGGTCACGCGCTTGACGCCTTCCTGGCGGGCAACCGATTCCAGCGTCATCGCCATCAACGTGCCCAGGCCTTTATCCTGTACAGAAGGGTGTACAGCCATAAAGCGGATAGACGCTTCGTTATCGGCATTGATGTAAACGCGCCCGACAGCGACCAGATTTCCGTCTTCATCAACCACCATCTGGTGATGCGCCATCGCATCCCAGGCGTCGCGTTCTGAGCCTTTCGGCTGATGCAGCGGCTTACGCAGCATTTCCCAGCGGAACTGGTAGTAGCTTTCTAATTCTTCTTCTGTTTGCGGTACACGAAGGTGATACATAGCGGCACTCTCTTTAGCGGCCCGCGACCAGCCTGGAAGCTGGCTCATATCTGTAACCAGAACGTCACGGGACCATCGTTGACCAGCGAAACCTGCATATCCGCAGCGAATCGCCCGGTTTGCGTATTCATCTCTTGCTGGCGACAGCGCGCCACAAAATACTCATACAGGGCTTCTGCGCGCTCCGGTGAGGCGCCTCTGGAGAAGCCTGGACGCATCCCGCGTTCTGTATCGGCGGCCAGCGTAAACTGTGAAACCACCAGCACGCTGCCTCCCGCCTGTTGTACGTTCAAATTCATTTTGCCGTCCGCATCGCTGAAGATGCGGTATCCCAGAACGCGTTCACATAAGCGATTCGCTTTCTGTTCGTCGTCTTCTTTTTCGACACCTAACAGGACTAAAAGTCCTGGGCCGATTTCACCCGTCACTTCATCCTCCACGGTGACGCTGGCACGGGTTACGCGTTGAATTAATGCGATCATGGTTCTTCTGCTTCTTGTTGTTCTGCGGCTAATTTAAGTTTGCGGTACTCACCGAGAGTGACAGTAATTTCTGCCCCAAGCAAGACGATACACCAGGTCCAGTACACCCAGACAAAGAGAATCGGCACGACGGCCAGCACGCCATAAATCAGCTGATACGAGGGAAACATGGTGATGTAGAGGGCAAATCCTTTCTTGCCAAGCTCAAACAAAACAGCGGCGACGAAAGCGCCTGCGATGGCGTCACGATTGGGGACGCGGGTAGTCGGCACCACGCTGTAGAGCAGCCAGAACGCGAGCCACGAGAGAATCAACGGGAAAATGCGCAGAACGTCGTCGATCACGGTATTAAGATCGCTTGCCCAGCGTAGCGACAGCAAATAGGAACTGATGGCCAGACTGGCGCCAGCCAGCAACGGGCCGAGCGTTAAGATCATCCAGTAAATGGCGAATGAATAGACCCGTGGGCGCACCCGTGTGCTGCGCCAGATAACGTTGAGGGCGCTGTCGATGGAATACATCAACAGCAAAGAAGTGACAATTAAGCCACAGGCGCCCACCGCCGTCATTTTGCTGGAGTTGGCCACGAACTGTTCGATATAGCGCTGAATGACATCGCCGGTCGTCGGCATGAAATTGGTAAAAATGAAATGGCGCAGCTGTACGCTGACGTCGGAGAACATTGGAAACGCCGCGAACAACGCGAAAACCACCGCGACCAGCGGCACCAGCGACAGCAAAGACACATAGGCGAGATTACCCGCCAGCGTGGTCATATTATCTTCATCAATACGGTGCCAGAGCAGCCTGAGCCATGCGGTCAGCGGCCCCATTCGTGCTTTGGCTTTTTGATGAACGGTTTTTAACATAACTGCTTCGCGAAGTAGTGCGGGATCGTCTCTTTGCCAGTAACCAGAATGGTCGTGATCCCCAGTTGGTCGGCCCCTTTTATATTATCGGCGTTATCGTCAAAGAAGACCGCATCAGCGGCAGCGTAACCTTCCAGCTCCAGCACTTTCTGATAGATCCGCGCTTCGGGTTTGCGCATCCCCATTTCCTGGGAGAGATAGATGTGGTCAGCCGCCTGGCGCACTTCCGGATATTCATCCGGCCAGAACGTAGTATGCAGGCGGTTGGTGTTAGACAGCACCACCACCCGATGCCCCTGCTCGCGCAGTTTATGCATAATCTCGATAACGTCTGAACGTAGCGCGACAAAGATCGCCTGCCAGCCATGAGAGAACTGCTCATAGCTGAGCGGCAGCTCCATCTCGAGGCACAGCTTTTCGGCAAACTCCTCATCACTGATTTCACCGCGTTCGTGCTGGTGAAATGTCTCACCCATCGTGAATTTCTGCTTTATTGTTGCCAGCGGAACACGCGTGAAATCGCTCCAGGCCCCCATAACACGGTTAAAGTCGATATCGACAATCACGTTTCCTAAATCAAAGATATAGAGCATTTTTGTCTCCTTTCACGCCGTGGAAGCTTAACTGTAGCGGGAAAGAGTGGGTTTGACTATGCACCATTCGGTATTAAGACCCGGACTTTTACCCGCCGTTTTCTCCGACGATAATCCTCAGATGGGTGAATAACACTAAACGTTGCGCGAGTTCTCGCGATACCCGTCTGTTTAGTAGAACTGATTGTTCAACGTTTTGTTGTCTCGGTTCAGCACAAAAAAACGATGCAACAATATCTGGTACCCACATAATTATGTGAAAGAAATGTATATACGAAGAATTGAATAAACATTGTTGTTACATTGAAATTCATATGACCATTTAAGATCGGTGCTTATATTATCAACTTTCCTCGATTTAAGAAATTCATAAAATCACTATAAATACAATGAGTTAGATGTGAAATGCGTTATTTAAAATTTATTTCATGTTTAATAATAAGAATTCATTACAGCTTTTTATTTTTTAAATTTATATTGATTCCCGACACAGAGATGACCGGTTTCAGAACATGATGTATGTCTCAGTCCTGTCGGTATCTCCGGTATTAGTTTTAGCAATAAGTGCTATTGTAAGATTTATCCTAAATAGGGTATTTATGTATAAAATTCCTGGATGTGAGATAAAAATTCCGGCAATCAAGACACGTAATAACCTATTAAAACATAGTATACCGCTTCATATTTAAGAAGTGGCATAGGATTATCTTTCTCTAGTGATTGCAATCCGTAATTAACCATCGTGCGAATAACATGTATCTGGATTGACACATTTATTTGCCAATGAAATATTTGAAACCTAAGAAACGACAGGAGTCACTTTGAATGATGAAAAATTCGAATCAAACTGTTCGCTGTATTAGTTGTGAATTGTCCTGTCAATTATATCCCGATAATACAGTTCGATCACATTATTGCAGCAACGCAACGTTCTCTATTTGGCCTGAGGGCAATAACTTCCTGAAGTCGGGTGTGATTGGTAAATTATTGCTTGAGAATCAAAATCATTTATCCAGTGGTTTTATTTTCGTCGACTTCTCGTTTCCTAATCTGCGCTATTTCGCCGATCAGGAGTGGGTTGACCAGCTGGCAGAGACAGGGATGCATATTGTCATTATTGCTGATAAAAGCCTGATGCCGCTCGCGAACTACTGGCTGACGAAGAGCAATAAGATCCAGGGGATAATCTACGCTGACGATGACGAGTTCATTCAGCAGCAAAAGATTCGTCGACTGTTTACAGGACGACTGGCAAACACCAAGCGTGGGCGTACGCTCAACTTCGCAGAGTTCACCCTGCTTAAACGGTTTATGTCAGGCGCAAGCATCCAACAGATCATCAGGATTGATAACATCGATGTGAAGAAGGTGTATGTCCATAAACTTCGTCTCGAGCAAAAGCTGGGGCACAGCATCCATAAAATCATCTCTCATGTTCTGTAGCGGCTTTGTAGCCACATGCCTTGAGAAACGGAGAAGGTCTGTACTGGCGACGATAGCGCGATAAGTGAGAATTTACTTAGCGCTATCCGCCAGAGAGATTTAGCATTTGGTGCTATGTTAAGTTTTATTTACCAAAATAATTTTATAAACAATACTCCAGGGTTCTGCAATAAATTCTTATTCATTGTGGTGCATTGCGAGAAAAAACAAATGTATATCTTCATCTGACCAGAAAAATATAAGACTTTATATCAGTGTGAATATTTGGTTTCAATATGCATATTGGAAATATTTTTTAAGCATATTGACACATTTCGTAACCGATGAAATATTGCGCTTAAGGAATCTAAGTAAACTACTTATGTTGGTTTACACGGGTTTTTATAACGGTTATCTGACCAGAGTGAGATTTATTCCGAAAGTTATTCAATGAAAACTGTCGTGTGATATTAATCCACTGATTTACTTAACATAATAATTGTTCTTTTTACGCGGGTTATTACTACCTGTGGGTATGAGTATTTGCCTAAGGAACCAGGATATCAAATTCATCGTATTACGTTTATTCAATTCGATTATTGCTCATTAGCACTTGTAACGTCGCATCTTTTCGATGCGGTTAACACCTTACATCGGAAGGCTAGAGGTAATTATGCCGTATCCTAAGAAATATTCTCAAATCGCTGTTGCTGTATCAGCGGCGCTGGCGTCTATGGTATTTACCGCGCAAGCGTCATATATCAATTTTGACAGTTTACCGGCTACAGGGCTGGTAACCGATTTACCTGCTGAGATTCAGGCGCTGATTCCGGCAGGTGCGAACACGTCGTTTGCAAAAAACACATCGACTCCTAACTATGTCTATAAATGGGACACCGGCTCGATTCCAGTTTATGGCAACGGTCTGACGCTGAATGGCCCGGGGATGGAAGCTTTTGAACACACCGTCATGGTGCTTCAGAACTCTGCGACCGGCAGTCCGGGGGTGATTTTTGGTGATGATTTGACCATCAAAACACAATCAAAAGTTGCTGCTAACGCGGGTAAAGACGTTGATGGCATCCGTTCCCACGGTAACAACACGCCTAACAACCCGATGTTCGTCATTACCGGCGATCGCACTACAATTCTTGTAGACGGATACTCCGGCGACGGTATCAACGCAGGCTACAACTCATACAACATTATTTCTGGTGGATATGGCTCAGCCAATATCTACGTGGGTAACGAGTTGTATATCAAGACGAGCGGTTACGAAGGTCGTGGTATCTCCGTCAACGCTGTGAGAAATTCCAGCTCGGTGAAAAACCAGGTCATCGTTGGCGATCTCGCACACATTGTGACCACCGGCGATCGTGCAGAAGGTATCCGTACAGGCCAGAACGGTTCTTACGTTCAGCTGGGCGACAAAGCCACTATTGAAACGTCAGGAAGTACCGCACACGCTGTTTATGCTGGCTCATCTTCGAAGATCGACATTGGCAATGAAGCCACGTTTAAAACATCTGGTGATGGGGCAAACGCTGTTGAAGCATATTCATCTTCAACGCTCAACGTTGGTGATGATGCAACAATCACAATAGAAGGTCCGAACAGTTCAGCAGTGTATGCATACAGTGCAGCTACCGCTTCGATTGGCGATAACGCAACGTTGTCCGTGGATGGCGCCAGCTCTCATGGGGTCTATGCATACTACAATAATGCCACGGTGAACGTCGGCGATAATGTCGATATCACCGTGAACGGCACAACGAAATCTTCCGCTTATGGCGCCAAGACCCCATCGGGGTTATATGCCATTACTCGCGGCAAGATTAACCTCGCGGGCGGCGCAGCGATCACCATGACTGGCACCAATAGCGATCAAGTCTATGCCATGAACGCGGAAGGTGGCGGGGTGATTGACGCCTCAACCGGGGGCCGCTTTACCATCGACGGCGATATTCTGGCAAATGGCGGCGTTGCCGCCAGTGGCTCCACACCGGCACAAATCAGTACCATCACGCTGAATATGTTGGATGGCTCGGTGTGGGACGGTGCTTCTTATATTCAGACCGTCACCGCCGGGACCGGGGCNNCGTTACTTCATTACTAACGGCAACCAACTGACCATCCAGAACGATCTGCTCACCAGCCTCTCCGAAGCGCTGAAACAGCCGTGGCCGGAAAAAATGCAGGAGATGCTCAAANGAGGTCACCGCGCAATCGCCGGAATTTACCTACGCGTATGCCGAAAAAGTGCTGGTGGATGTATTACGGCATTCACAACAGCCGCTGGATGGNNAATTATGTGTTGCTCGGCAAAGTGTATGAAATGAAAGGTGCCAACCGTCAGGCGGCGGATGCCTATCTCACCGCCTTTAATTTACGACCTGGTGAAAACACCTTGTACTGGATTGAAAACGGTGTATTCCAGACTTCTGTAACCCGCGTTGTTCCGTATCTCGACAATTTCCTCTCTTCAGAATAAGTAAACTCTCATCATGCCGCGTTTTATGGGCATGATGAGGTTAATTTTATGTATATCAACAATACTCAGGTTGTTACTAAAATTCACTGCTTTCAGACCCCGCAACAACAGCTTTATAACACCTCTGGTTGCTCTCAACATGCTGTAAAACAACGATGTTTATCTTTTTTTGATGTCAACTTGTCTTGTTGATGTGTTAACGCAAAAAGCTCAAGATGTCATTTGTCTGATGTTTGTTATTAATTCATTTAATCCTTAGGACTTATCCCATAAGAATCTTTAATCTTGCTGGCAGTCGGTCGGATCAATAAACAGTTTGCATCATGGTCCGCACCTCCAAAGTAAAGCTCAGGAGAAAAAGAAACATGAGTTCTGCCAAGAAGATCGGGCTATTTGCCTGTACCGGCGTGGTCGCTGGTAATATGATGGGGAGCGGGATCGCATTATTACCTGCGAACCTCGCTAGCATTGGTGGTATTGCTATTTGGGGCTGGGTTATCTCTATTATTGGTGCAATGTCTCTGGCAAATTATGTGTTGCTCGGCAAAGTGTATGAAATGAAAGGTGCCAACCGTCAGGCGGCGGATGCCTATCTTACCGCCTTTAATTTACGACCTGGTGAAAACACCTTGTACTGGATTGAAAACGGTGTATTCCAGACCTCTGTAACCCGCGTTGTTCCGTATCTCAACAATTTCCTCTCCTCAGAATAAGTAAACTCTCATCATGTCACTAACTATTGATATGATGAGGTTAATTTTATGTCTATCAACAATATTCTGTTTGTTACTACAATTTACTATCTTCAGGCTCCGCCACAAATGGCTTTCTAAACTCTTTACAATGCCATTATTAGTGATGATTTTTTTTGATATAAGCTTATCTTGTTGATTTTTTTGATGCAGAGTATCAATATGTCATTTTTTTGTTGTTTTTTATTTTTTTATTTTAACATTATGACTTGTCTTGTGTAGAAGCATTATTCTAATTAGCAGTCGGTCGGATCAATAGAGTTTGTATCATGGTCCGCACCTCCAAAGTAAATCTCAGGAGAAAAAGAAACATGAGTTCTGCCAAGAAGATCGGGCTATTTGCCTGTACCGGTGTGGTTACCGGTAATATGATGGGGAGCGGGATCGCATTATTACCTGCGAACCTCGCTAGCATTGGTGGTATTGCTGTTTGGGGATGGATTATATCCACTATTGGTGCCATGTCTCTGGCGTATGTTTATGCGCGACTGGCCACCAAAAACCCGCAACAGGGTGGTCCAATTGCTTATGCAGGGGAAATATCTCCGGCATTCGGTTTCCAGACCGGCGTTCTTTATTATCATGCAAACTGGATTGGTAACCTTGCCATCGGTATTACCGCAGTATCTTATCTCTCTACGTTCTTCCCGATTTTAAATAACCCGGTTCCGGCAGGGATCGCCTGTATCGCCATCGTGTGGATTTTCACCTTCGTGAATATGCTCGGCGGGACCTGGGTCAGCCGCCTGACCACGATCGGTCTGGTGCTGGTGTTGATTCCGGTGGTGATGACGGCGGTTGTCGGCTGGCACTGGTTTGATATGGCAACCTATCAGGCAAACTGGAACACTTCACAGACCACTGACAGCCACGCGGTAGTAAAAAGTATTCTGCTCTGCCTGTGGGCGTTCATCGGTGTTGAATCCGCAGCCGTCAGTACCGGTATGGTGAACAACCCGAAACGTACGGTGCCGCTGGCAACCATGCTCGGCACGGCAATGGCCGGTATCGTCTACATCGCCGCAACGCAGGTTCTGGTAGGGATGTACCCGGCATCACAAATGGCCGCGTCCGGTGCGCCGTTCGCCATCAGTGCGTCAACCATTCTGGGCGGCTGGGCTGCACCGATGGTTTCCGCCTTCACCGCGTTCGCCTGCCTGACGTCTCTGGGCTCCTGGATGATGCTGGTCGGTCAGGCGGGTATGCGTGCCGCTAACGATGGCAACTTCCCGAAAGTGTATGGCGAAGTCGACAGCAACGGTATTCCGAAAAAAGGCCTGCTGCTGGCAGCCGTGAAAATGACCTGTATCGCCATCGTGTGGATTTTCACCTTCGTGAATATGCTCGGCGGGACCTGGGTCAGCCGCCTGACTACTACTGGTCTGGTGCTGGTGCTGATCCCGGTGGTGATGACCGCAGTTGTCGGCTGGCACTGGTTTGATATGACAACCTATCAGGCAAACTGGAACACTTCACAGACCACTGACAGCCACGCGGTAGTGAAAAGTATTCTGCTCTGCCTGTGGGCGTTCATCGGTGTAGAATCCGCAGCCGTCAGTACCGGTATGGTGAATAACCCGAAACGTACGGTGCCGCTGGCAACCATGCTCGGCACCGTGTTGGCAGGTATCGTCTACATCGCCGCAACGCAGGTTCTGGTAGGGATGTACCCGGCATCACAAATGGCCGCGTCCGGAGCGCCGTTCGCCATCAGTGCGTCAACCATTCTGGGCGGCTGGGCTGCACCGATGGTTTCCGTCTTCACCGCGTTCGCCTGCCTGACGTCTCTGGGCTCCTGGATGATGCTGGTCGGTCAGGCCGGTCAGCGTGCTGCTAACGATGGCCACTTCCCGAAAGTGTATGGTGAACTAGACAGCAACGGTATCCCGAAAAAAGGCCTGCTGCTGGCAGCCGTGAAAATGACTAAAGCGTCTGACCTGTTCGGTGAGCTGACCGGTATTGCGGTTCTGCTGACCATGCTGCCTTACTTCTACTCTTGCGTTGACCTGATTCGTCTCGACGGTATTAACCTCCGTAACCTCGCAAGCCTGGTGTGCTCCATCCTCGGTTGTGGCTTCTGCTTTATTGCACTGATGGGCGCAGGCTCCTTTGAACTCACCGGCACCTTTATCATCAGCCTGATTATCCTGATGTTCTACGGCCGCAAAATGTCCCAACGTCAGCAAAACAAAGTCGTTACCGAAACACAGACCGCTGACGCGCATTAATTCTTAACCCTTTCTCTGTGCCCCTCCTTACCCTGTCACGCCGTGACGGGAGGGGCCTTCTACACCTGGAGATACGAGTATGAACGTTATCGCAATCATGAATCACATGGGTGTCTACTTTAAAGAAGAACCTATCCGTGAGCTGCATCGCGCCCTGGAACGCCTGGACTTCCGCATTGTTTACCCTAACGACCGCGAAGATATCCTGATGTTCTACGGCCGCAAAATGTCCCAACGTCAGCAAAACAAAGTCGTTACCGAAACACAGACTTCTGATGCACATTAATTCTTAACCCTTTCTCTGTGCCCCTCCTTACCTGTCACGCCGTGACGGGAGGGGCCTTCTATACCTGGAGATACGAGTATGAACGTTATCGCAATCATGAATCACATGAATGACTATTTTAAAGCGGAACCTGTCCGTGAGCTGCATCGCGCTCTGGAACGCCTGGACTTCCGCATTGTTTACCCTAACGACCGCAAAGACTTACTGAAACTTATCGAAAACAATGCGCAGCTGTGCGGTGTGATTTTCGACTGGGATAAATACAACCTCGAACTGTGTGAAGAAATCAGCGAAATGAATGAGTACATGCCGCTGTACGCCTTCGCGAATACCTATTCCACACTCGACGTTAGCCTCAATGACCTTCGTATGCAGGTGCGTTTCTTTGAATATGCGCTGGGCGCTGCCGAAGATATCGCAGCGAAAATCAAACAGAACACCGATGAATACATCGACGCGATCCTGCCGCCGCTGACCAAAGCGCTGTTCAAATACGTTCGTGAAGGCAAATATACTTTCTGTACCCCTGGCCACATGGGCGGTACCGCATTCCAGAAGAGCCCGGTAGGCAGCATCTTCTATGATTTCTTTGGTCCGAACACCATGAAGTCAGACATCTCCATTTCCGTGTCTGAACTGGGTTCGCTGCTCGACCACAGCGGTCCGCACAAAGAAGCGGAAGAGTACATTGCTCGCGTGTTCAACGCAGAACGCAGCTACATGGTGACCAACGGGACCTCAACGGCGAACAAAATCGTCGGGATGTATTCCGCACCGGCCGGCAGCACCGTGCTGATTGACCGTAACTGCCACAAATCGCTGACTCATCTGATGATGATGAGCGATATCACACCGATTTATTTCCGTCCGACCCGTAACGCCTACGGCATCCTCGGCGGTATCCCGCAGAGCGAATTCCAGCATGCGACTATCGCCAAACGCGTAAAAGAAACGCCGAACGCGACCTGGCCGGTACACGCCGTTATCACCAACTCTTTCCGTCCGACCCGTAACGCCTACGGCATCCTCGGCGGTATCCCGCAGAGCGAATTCCAGCATGCGACCATCGCCAAACGCGTAAAAGAAACGCCGAACGCGACCTGGCCGGTGCACGCCGTTATCACCAATTCCACCTATGACGGCCTGCTGTACAACACCGATTTCATCAAGAAAACGCTGGATGTGAAATCCATCCACTTTGACTCCGCCTGGGTGCCTTACACCAACTTCTCACCGATTTACGAAGGCAAATGCGGCATGAGCGGTGGTCGTGTGGAAGGGAAAGTGATTTACGAAACCCAGTCCACGCACAAACTGCTGGCGGCGTTCTCTCAGGCTTCCATGATCCACGTGAAAGGTGACGTTAACGAAGAAACCTTCAACGAAGCCTACATGATGCACACCACCACCTCTCCGCATTACGGCATCGTGGCTTCCACCGAAACCGCTGCGGCGATGATGAAAGGCAATGCCGGTAAGCGCATGATCAGCGGTTCCATTCAGCGTGCGATCAAGTTCCGTAAAGAGATCAAACGCCTGAAAGGGGAATCCGATGGCTGGTTCTTCGACGTCTGGCAGCCGGAACATATCGATTCACCGGAATGCTGGCCGCAGGCTTCCATGATCCACGTGAAAGGTGACGTTAACGAAGAAACCTTCAACGAAGCCTACATGATGCATCAGCGTGCGATCAAGTTCCGTAAAGAGATCAAACGCCTGAAAGGGGAATCCGATGGCTGGTTCTTCGATGTATGGCAGCCGGAACATATCGATTCACCGGAATGTTGGCCACTGCGTTCTGACAGTGCATGGCACGGTTTCAAAAACATCGATAACGAGCACATGTACCTCGACCCGATCAAAGTCACCATTCTGACCCCGGGGATGAAGAAAGACGGTACCATGGACGAGTTCGGTATTCCGGCCAGCATCGTGGCGAAATACCTCGACGAGCACGGCATCATTGTTGAGAAAACCGGTCCGTACAACCTGCTGTTCCTGTTCAGCATCGGTATCGATAAAACCAAAGCGTTGAGCCTGCTGCGCGCGCTGACCGACTTCAAACGCGCGTTCGACCTGAACCTGCGTGTGAAAAACATGCTGCCGTCGCTGTACCGTGAAGATCCGGAATTCTACGAAAACATGCGTATTCAGGATCTGGCGCAGAACATTCACAAACTGGTTGAGCATCACAACCTGCCGGATCTGATGTTCCGCGCATTCGAAGTGCTCCCGGCGATGGTCATGACCCCGTACAAAGCGTTCCAGAAAGAGCTGCACAGCGAAGTGGAAGAGGTGTACCTCGAAGAGATGGTGGGTCGCGTCAACGCCAACATGATCCTGCCGTATCCTCCGGGAGTACCGCTGGTCATGCCGGGTGAGATGATCACCGAAGAAAGCCGTCCGGTACTGGAGTTCCTGCAGATGCTGTGCGAAATCGGCGCTCACTACCCGGGCTTCGAAACCGATATCCACGGTGCCTATCGCCAGGCTGACGGTCGTTACACCGTTAAAGTGCTGAAAGAAAACACCAAGTAATTGATGTGACGGAGGGAAGTGGCTTGCCACTTCCCTCTGCAGCACATCACGATCTTTCTCCAGGGCAGGTTTTTTATTTTTACGCATAGTGCTGGTAAGCACTGTTGCTGATAATTTCATCTTTCCATTTATACAATACTGTACGGCTGGCACCAATGCTTCTGGCTATTTCACTGGCTGATACTTGTCGGGAACAAAGCGCCATGGCAGCTTGGGCTTTCTGCTCTGGTCCATAGGGGATATTTTGATTTAGATTGTTGGTAAAAATATGCTGTCTTTCAGGTTAAAGTTTATTAACCCATCGTGAGAGCAGATTCCTGTTGGAATATCCCAGAGCTCGGCAAGCAAAGACCGGGCAACAACTATGGTTTTAAGCTAGGAATAAAAAAGGTTCATCGCAGTAAGCGTGAACCAATAGACAACAGCAGTCAGAACGTATAGGTTTGTATTCGCCAGCCCCCCTGAACCGTCAAAACCACCGTTACCATGAATGCTAACCTGACTTCTCTTTTCTGGAAAGGGTTCAGAGTCTCTTCCTAAACTGAAATTACCTTCGATACACTACTCATTCACCTTCAGCCTCTGACTTCCCGACCACCACGCTGTCGTGGAAGCAACTGCAGCACTCCGCATATTCACGATACTTCCCTGTGACATGTCAGAGAGCGTGAACGACTCAACTGGCCGGTCTGGCTGGATATGCCTGTTTGCCGTCTGCTCTGTCCATCCTGTGGCATCATGACTGAAAAACTCGACTGGCTGCCTGAGCGTCAGCAATACACCGTCACCCTGTCGGTGTGGATTGAATCACTCGTCCGAATTGCCGGCGACTGCTGTGGGAGGTTCGTGAGCTGCAACGGCACGGTCTGTGCCGCCCGATGATGAATGAGTTTGCCTTGGTTAAAGGACATCATTAGACCGCAGTCGTAGCGGATGCCTATACACAACAGGTACTGTGGGTTGGGGAAGGGCGTAACAGAGCCGCCTTCCGTCCCTTTTTTAGCTGGCTGGGGCCAGAGGGATGTACAGCCATCGAATCCGTTGCCATGGATATGAACACTGCGTTCGATCTGGAGGTCAGGAAACACTGTCCTTAGGCGCAGGTGGTCTATGATCTGTTCCATGCGGTCGCAAAGTTCGGACGAGAGGTCATTGACTGCGTCAGGGTCGATCATACGCAGTCGCTGGTTGTTGCTGCGCATTCAGGAAAACCTGCCGGCAGGACATGACGTCAGGCTGTCAGAGTTGCTGGAAGCGAATCATCCGTTTAATACCGTCTATGTGATGGAAACAGCCCTGAAAGCGCGGTGGTATGTGCCAAATGAACAGGAAGCGAACCAGCGTGGGGCTGAATGGTACAGACAATCACAGGAAAGTGACATAAAGGCGCTGAAGCAGTTCGCTGAAAAACTAAAGGGGTATATAGGCGGGATAATAGCCAGTGCGACGCACAGATTGAATATCAGCATACTGGAAAGGATGAACAACAAGATCAAGATGATAAAGAGAAGGATATATGGATACCGGGATAACGACTACTTCTTCCTGAAAATCAAAAAAGCGTTCCCCGGTAAAGCGCGATGAACCATAAAAAAGCCGCCTGATAGTGACCAAGGGATTCAATAAAATGAATGTCGTTACTCAGGAAAGACACAGAGTATAACTGTGACATTTACAAAATCAAGGTAGTAAATACAACAGAATGTGGTGCCGGGTGCCTCCCGGTGAACAGAAAAACTGACAATTTCTGTCCGCTAATTCTAAGGTTATTTCGTCAGTAATGCTCTGCCGCTTAGGAGAATTCACCACAATTTATTATAGGTGTATACAATTGCAGTATCCATGGATATATGTGAGTAATGATTTACATTTAGCGTCTAAATGTAAATTACATATATATATTCTTATTTCTCATTGTGGGGCTGAGTAAGTGGAAAATTATATATGTGTCATAAAAATGAAAATATTATATTTTGATCTTTAAAATGTGGTTGACGTCTGGGTACGTCAGAATATAAAACATAAATCAAAGAACTCCTTTTGTTTGCTGAGTTAGACTGGTTTTGGTCAATAATGCCTGTGAGATAAATATATTGTGGGGGTGGCAAAGCTAGTGGAGTAAAACCACCGTGATTTCGCCATTGTTAACGGGAGATAGACTCCAACAATGGAGTAAAGCGTAATGACAGAATACGGATTTTGTTACGATCATTACCGTCACGTAGGATGTAAGTTGTGGCTATCCATCCTCCGAAGGGATAACTGGAAACATGGAGGCCTGATAAAATCTCTATGGAAAGTTTTTGCATTTAACAACACCATGGTTTCCTATTTGGTTCAGGGATGGCTCAACGGGGGGCTTGAGCCCGTCAATCTCGCGGATGAGAACGTTCTAGATCTCGCAGCGCCGCATGCTGATTTGCAGGGAGGCGACTGATTGGCCTGCTGTAATGCAGTATGGCACCGAGCAACAGTAGCCGTTGGGAAGGTGTATGGCTAGAAGGGCTCTCTGAGGCTGGGTTTCAGAAACACTGGTACTGCTGGAACCTGCCTTTCAGTTTGGTCCCGATGCGTCTTCTTTTATGCAGGAGTTTGAACCATTAACCGGAGAAAATATCTCCAAAGATATATTTCTATATAAAATTAAATTGGTTCTGTTTTCTATAATTTTAATGATTGGACACGTTTTCATGAAATTATTTCGTTACCTTATTTTTGTGAGTGTTGTTGGGGGAGCTAATGCTGCATCAGTGGAGTGGAATGTTAGTAGTTCTTCGTCAGAGGACTGGTTTTTTGCTCCGAACTGGTCTCCTGCCAGCATTCCTAGTTCAGGGGATTTAATATACATAGGGACTAAACCCGATGTCATTGACAGTGTCGTTATTCATGCAGGAAATGCGGTTGGGAGCAATGTATACCTTGGTCATACATCGGGTTCAACAGGGGTGTTAACTGTTGAATCGGGGGGGAGTTTTACATCTGTAGGGACTGTAACTCTTGGGAATATGGGAACCGGTTTTCTGAAAATTAACGATGGTGTCGTCTCAGTCTACCAGATTGATGACGGTTATTTTACGAATACTGCCCAGGGAGTTGGTCATCTTGAAATCACTAATGCAGGGGTTCTGAATACGGCATCCAAGGGTATTAATTTTATAGGTTATAGTAGGGATAAAGGAGCAGAGGTAAGTACAGTTGTTATTGATGGACAGCACTCTGCATGGAATTCAGATGGGACTGTGATTATAGGGGCAGGAGATTTTGGTATCGGTACTGTAACCGTCCAGAATGGTGGCCTTCTCAAGGTTACAAATCTTTCAAATTCCGATAATAACTGGGGGCTGGGTTTAGGTGATGGTGTCAATGATGAGGGGCATTTGATTATCCGGGGTCAGGGCTCAAAAGTCATCACAACACCTGGAATAACAGTAGGTATTGCTGGGAGGGGGACGGTGTCGGTGCTGGATGGTGCCACATTGGAGAGTAGTTCGAACAGGTATGATTATGATTATATAGGTCAGGTAGCAACACTGGATGGTGTTTGTGCGGAAGGACATGTTTTCGTTGATGGCCTAGGGTCTTCCTGGAAAAATTCTACGGGGCTTATTATTGGCTATGCAGGTTTAGGAACACTGACGGTAAGTAATGGAGCATCGGTTACCAGTATTTATGACAGCCATATTGGCTACACCAGGGCCAGTATTGGTGCCCAGCAGGGTACTAATGCAGCACATGGTGAGGTTTTGATAACTGGTTCGGGGTCAGTCTGGACGACAGCAACTCTTGATATGGCTCATGAGAAAGGGGGAGAGGCCATTCTCACCGTTTCTAATGGTGGAACGCTAAAAACAACAGGTAACGACGGGATACAGGTTGGTTTAGGAGGTCCTGGTGTTATTAATATTGGAGCCCCGGCTGACCAGCAGGCAGCGGCTCCGGGTAATATTGAAGCAGAAAATATTCTACTGGTTGACCGTAATAACAGTAAACTAATTTTTAATCATACGGCAACTGAAATGGATGAATATATATTATCATCCTCGTTGTCTGGTGAGGGTACTGTAAATATAGAGTCCGGTGTAACACAGTTGACGGGACTGAATCGCTATAGTGGTTTCACATTGATTTCTGGCGGTATTCTTAAGGCAGGTTCTGGTAACGCGTTTAGTCCGAATTCAGATTTTGTGGTGGAACGTGATGGTATGCTTGATGTAAATGGCATCAGTCAAACTCTGGGTGCTCTGAGTAATGCCGGCATTATCAATATGGCGCGGTATAGTGCCGGTACCACCCTTACTGTAGCAGGAAACTATACTGGAGAAGGAGGGACTGTTTATTTCAATACGAAGCTAATGGGCGATCCGTCAGAAACGGATAAGTTTGTTATCCACGGGAATACTTCAGGCAACACTCAGGTTGCGGTAAATAACATAGGTAATAGTTGCCAGGTGACATTTGCTGTGGGCTAAGGAATGCCCGGTGGTCACCGGAACTGTATTTTGATTAATTGTGCTGCAGGGAAAAATCTTATTGATGACCTGCGAGGTGATAATATTACGTTTGTTTTATATATTCCTATGTTTTATCGGAGGGAGTATCTGGGGGATGTTCAGGGAAAACAATATGATAAAATAATTATTATTAAAGATGAATAATTTACATGTGCGATTACTGCATTGGGGGAAATAATTTACATGTGTGATTACTGCTTTGGGGAATGACGAATGACCTCATTGACATTTTTTTTTTTTTGAAATTACATCTGATTACACAAAATGTGTGTGTAATTGTTTCGTTGTATTTCGTATGGTGCCGGAGTGTGTGGTTTCCGTAAGTATTGTGCTTTTGTTTTTTCTCTGGTGGCTGGTTTTCTGTCTTTATCCCGCTGCTGACAGTGCCGGGAAAATAGGCCACCTGAATGATGTCAGGTATTTTTCTGTAAAAAATAAATACCGGTCTTCCCGGGAAAGGGAAGCAGGCTTTGTGGTTCAGGGAAGATGTCCGGTTGTTCATTACTGAGGGACACGCTGTGAACAGGATATACAGAGTTGTGCAGAATGAATCCACGGGAGCGTGGGTGGCGGTACCGGAGTTTGCCCGGGGCAGGGGCGCCAGCAGGGCTGTGTCTTCCTTGGGGGGGGTAGGTGTAATGCTATTTGCTATTTCAGTGGTATCAACGGCACAGGCATCATCACTGGATTTTAGCAAATTATCATCCACTGGACTGGTAACTGATTTGCCTACTGAAATACAGGCGATGATCCCGGTTGGTGCAAACACGTCGTTTGCAAAAAACACATCGACTCCTAACTATGTCTATAAATGGGACGCGGGAGTGCCGATTACAGTTTATGGCGATGGTCTGACGCTGAATGGCCCAGGGATGGAGGCGTTTGAGCACACCGTTATGGTGCTTCAGAACTCCACGACTGGTAGCCCGGGCGTAATTTTTGGTGATGATCTGACCATCAAAACCCAGTCTAAAGACTCTGCCAAGAATGGCGAAGATGTTGATGGTATTCGCACTCATGGAGCAAACACGCCAAACAACCCAGTGTTCGTTATTGTCGGTGATCGGGCTAGAATTACCGTGGATGGTTACTCCGGCGACGGTATCAACGCTGGTTATAACTCACTGGGCCAAGGCTGGATTGGCTCAGCGAATATTTATGTCGGCAATGATTTGTATATAAAAACGACGGGTTCTCAGGGGCGAGGTATTACAGCGAACGCAATGAGAGATGTCAGCTTGGCGAAAAACCAGATCGTCGTCGGTGATCGCGCGCACATTGTCACCACTGGCAGCAGTGCTGAAGGTATTCGAACAGGCCAGAGCGGCTCTTCTGTTCTCTTGGGCGACAGTGCCCTTATTGAAACCTCGGGGGATTCCTCAAACGCACTTTATGCGGCTTCATCTTCAAAGATCAACCTTGGAAATGACGCAAAGATCACAACAATAGGTTCGAGTGCGTCTGCGGTTTACTCAGCCAGCTCGTCTATCGTTTCTCTCGGAGACAACGCAACATTATCTGTGGACGGCGCAAGTTCACACGGGGTTTATGCTTACACAGCAACGGCGAATATTGGGAACAACGCAAATATCACTGTGAAGAGCACGACGAAAGCCAGCGGTTATGCTACCAAATCTCCGTCCGGGTTATATGCTATCTCTCGCGGCAAGATTAACCTCGCAGGCGGCGTAGCGATCACCATGGCTGGCACCAATAGCGATCAAGTCTATGCCATGAACGCAGAAACTGGCGGGGTGATTGACGCCTCAACCGGGGGCCGCTTTACCATCGACGGCGATATTCTGTCAAACGGTGCGGTTGCTGCCAGCAGTACATTGCCCGCACAAATCAGTACCATCACGCTGAATATGCTGGATGGCTCGGTGTGGGACGGTGCTTCTTATATTCAGACCGTCACCGCCGGGACCGGGGTGATTGATCTGGCGATGACCAACGCCACCTGGAATATGACCGACAGCTCCACCGTCACCAACCTGACGCTCAACGACGGCAGTACGGTGAACTTCCAGCACGCGGCGGATACCTGGCAGACGCTGACGGTCAATAACGACTTTGTCGGCAACGGCGGTACCGTTCGCTTTAATACCGTGCTTTTTGACGATACGTCAGAAACTGACCTGATGCATGTGCTGGGCAATACCTCCGGTAATGCGAAAGTCGCGGTGGAAAATATCGGCGGTACGGGTTCGCAAACCATTGAAGGGATCAAAATCATTCAGGTTGATGGCACGTCCGATGGCGTATTCGCCAAAGCGGGTCGTATCGTTGCCGGTGCTTATGACTATGACGTGGTGAAAAAAGGGAACGACTGGTTCCTGACCAGTGAACTGACGCCGGAAGAGCCGGTAGACCCTGTTGATCCGCCAGTTGACCCTGTTGACCCCGTCGATCCCCCGGTAGACCCTGTTGATCTGGTAGACCCGCCTGAAGAAATAGGCCACCTGAATGATGTCAGGTATTTTTCTGTAAAAAATAAATACCGGTCTTCCCGGGAAAGGGAGGCTGGCTTTGTGGTACAGGGAAGATGTCCGGTTGTTCATTACTGAGGGACACGCTGTGAACAATATATACAGAGTTGTGCAGAATGAATCCACGGGAGCAAGCTTTATTCCATTGTATTTTTGTTCTCTTTTACCTTTTTTAGCAATCTTTCCAGTTGTACCCGCTATGGCAGTATCAGTCGGCGGTGCGCCGGTTTATACAGCGAGTGGTGTTGGTCCGTGGGATTCAATTGACAGCACTTCGACAATCAAGAGTATTTCTGTAGCTAATGGGGCTCAAATTACTGTATCTGATGGCCCTGTTGTTATTAATAACTCGCCAACGGCAGCAGACATGCGTGAATTGAGTATAGATGGAGCCGGATCTCTACTTACTATTTTAGGTAGTCTTACCATGAAAGGTGATATAGATCTCAGTAGCAGTAAGCCCCGTAATGGGAATAGCATTGTCTACATCACCAGAGGCGGCAAATTGGTTCTTAGTGGTACAACTAATATGATTACGGCGGATACGCGTGATTATTACAATACTAAAGCCGTTTTTACACTCGCTGGAGGAGATGACAACCAAGTCCGCATTACTGGTGACTTCACCAATGTGAAACTCGCCGAATCCATGCTCATTAATACAGCAGCTTCAACAGGTACAGAAAACTCGTTTATTGCTTCTAATGGTAAAGTGGGAGTGGCGTCCTCTCTTTTTAAGGCTGTATCCAGTTCGTCTCGTCATTTGGTGCGTGCAAGCTCAAACAATCTAATCCAATTTGATCGTGTGGAAATCGACCAGGCCTCCGGTATTAATTCTGGACGGATTTTTCTGTCCACTGGAGAGTTCGCCCGAATTGTTTTCCTCTCAGGGGATTTTAATATGCATGAGGGGGGCAGTCGGGTCGGAGCTACCGCACTGGAAACCAACACTTTCGGCCAGATCGGAGTCATTGGTTATGATGGAGGGGCACTTAATATTCGTACTGGTGGTAATAACGAGCCGGGCATTTTTGCTGGTTCGGGTGGTAGGGTAGATATTAACATCAGCAAAAGCTCTAATTTTAAAACCTCAATCACCACCGTTACTGGTCTGGCCAAAAGACATCAGCATGGCATCGTTGTTGGCACTTTGCCATCACTGGAGGGTATTGAACGTTATGCTGGCTCCAGATATGCCGGTTCGGAAGTAAATGTATATGGTGCCATTGATATTATAGTGCAATCACCAACTTCCTATGCTCTTAGTCTTACCGGCGATGGAGCTAAATTGGGAATATACGCCTTGTCGGAAGAACGCAGTGTACTCAATGCTGGGACGACAGCCATTAGCTTCAGGGGCGCCAACGGTTACAACTTAGATAAGGATGGCTCTGATGCTGTGCCGGGTGGTCAGGTTATCCGCCTAGAAAATGTGGATATTTTTAATTCTGGTAGCTCAACGATAACTGACACCCAAGGTAGTTACACGGGCAACTTAATTCAGGTTGGTTCCCATGGGAGTGATATCACTACGGATGTACAGGCCGGCGATAATACAATGGGCACTGCCTATGCAGGGGTTTCCTCTGTCGCTGATGTAGTCAAAAATGCGTCTCTGACTCTGGTTAACAGCACAGCAACGGCAAATGAAGAGAGTCTTCGTGATCTTATAAATGTAACCTACGGAGGTGCCGGTGTGTCAATTATAGACAAATTTGCCAGCGGTATTACTGTAAATGCTTCGGGTAACACAATACTCAACGGACCAACATTTGTTGATTTGACAGCTGACACATCAGGAGCACCCAGTTGGTTGAACCTCAATCTATCCGATAATAGCATTTGGAATATTACACGTGATTCGGTTAGCAAGAATGTTTGGATGAACAATGGTAACAGCAGGCAAGTTTCAGGTAGCTTTGTCACCAATCTATCCATTGAGAATTCCAGTGTTAGATTTACAAAACCGGAGGATGCCAGTGGCTTCAAAACGCTTTATGTTGGGGGAAACTACACCAGTCGTAATGGCTTACTGGTATTCAACACTACACTCATGGGTGATGACTCCGCGACAGACAAACTGACAGTACACGGTGACACGACGGGTAACACCCAGGTCAGCGTCAATAATGTCGGTGGCACTGGGGCGCAGACCGTCAACGGTATTGAGCTGGTGAAGGTGGACGGTAGCTCTGCCGGTAACTTCGCGCTGACCACCGGCACCGTGGAAGCCGGGTCGTTTGTCTATACCCTCGCGAAAGGCACCGGCGATGCGGCGAAAAACTGGTATCTGACCAGTAAATGGAAGGATGCAGTGGACCCGGGAAAAGCCGCTGAACCGACGGTTCCAGAGGTTGAACCGATGGTTCCGGAGGTTGATCCGACCTCCATGGACGTGCTGCGTCCGGAGGCGGGCAGCTATATCAGCAATGTGGTTACAGCCAACACGCTGTTTACCCTTCGCCTGCACGACCGTCTCGGCGAGCCGCAATACACTGACGCGCTGCGTAACGGTGACGACAACGTCACCAGCATGTGGATGCGCCATGTCGGAGGGCACGAACGTTCCTCAGCCGGTGACGGTCAACTGAAGACCCGGAGCAACCGCTATGTACTACAACTGGGTGGTGACATTGCACAGTGGAGTACCGATGGTCTTGACCGCTGGCATCTGGGCGTGATGGGTGGCTATGCCAGTGAGCACAGCAACACCCGCAGCGACCGGGCCGGTTACGGTTCAGACGGACGCGTCAGCGGTTACAGCGCCGGTCTGTACGGTACCTGGTACCAGAACGACACGGATAAAACCGGGGTGTATGCAGACGGCTGGGTACAGTATAACTGGTTTAAAAATCATGTGGAGTCGGATAATCGCCGGGGCGACGAGTATAATTCGGACGGGCTGACCGCCTCGCTGGAAGCGGGTTACACCCTGAAAGCTGCTGAGTTTACCGGTAGTAAGGGGACGCTGAACACCTGGTATATCCAGCCGCAGGTGCAGGTCACCTGGATGGGGGTGAAGGCCGATGAGCACACCCGGCATGACAGCACCCGTATCAAACAGGAAGGAGACAATAATGTCCGGACGCGTCTGGGTGTGAGAACATATCTGAACAGCCACCACCGAATGGACGATGGTAAACAGCGTGAGTTTCAGCCGTTTGTGGAGGTAAACTGGCTCCATGACACAGAATCCTTTGGTGTGAAGATGGATGGTTATCGCGTGAGGCGTGATGGCTCCCACAACCAGGGTGAAGTCCGTACCGGCGTGGAAGGGAAGCTGAACGACCATCTGAGCGTGTGGGGTAACGTGGGTGTGCAGATAGGGGACGGGGGATACAGCAATACGCAGGGTATGCTGGGGGTGAAATACAGCTGGTAAGAGATGCCGGTGAGTAAGCCTGAGGAGCCGGGAAACCGGCTCCTTATCATTATGTGATTTTTATCTGTTGCTCACTAACTCTTACAAGCGGCGTGTTAAACCTGTGCACCAATATATCCATCATCACCAGTGTCAACACTCTTGCAGGGAACTCATCAATATTCCTCTGGTACACTCCCAGAGGCAACGAAATAGTTGTAGCTGAACCTACAATCGCTTGTATACCGTAATGCCTGGATGCAAATTTATGGTAGGCACAATCATTTTAAAAACTGTCTGACGGCAAGGATGATGGTTTGTCCGTATCCCAGTGAACCACTACATTGCCATGTGAATCCTGAATCCATCACTCTATAACATACTCAGGTGTTTAAGGAGTACCTACATTCAGATATGCATGCACACTCACCTGCCCGTTGTCGTAAAGTTTACCCTTGCTTAACTCAATGTGATACGTAGTGGGATTAACCTCCTGCTCGGAGTGAAAAGGCGAAATCACTGATCCACGGTAATAGCTATAAGTACCAACATCAACCACAACCACAAAGGCCAGCAACCACAACACTAGTTTTTTGTAACCACCGTTACTCACCGGTATCGGAAATGAACCACTACACCACCAGGAAATCTGACTGTCAGCCAGATGGGGTTTCATCTTCAGCATAACGGTTGTCCGGAGCATGGCTGCGTGAACCACAAAGAAATAATGTGGTTCCCATTGCCAGATTACAAGCCGCCATCGACCATTCATCAATATAGGTTGCCCCTGCCAGCCAAACTAATCAGTAAGCCGGAAGATTTCTAAAAGTGAATGGGTCGGTTTACCTGGATACTTACAATTTAGGAGGCTTATCTTTAATGTCACCAGAAAACCTGCCTGGAAAGCATAGCCGATTAATTATATTATATAAATGATAATATCAATTCAAGGGACTGCATAGCTTGTATGGTGGAAGATTACGTCAACAAGGTTTCTTGGGTATTAAGCCACGGGAGCGTGGGTGGCGGTACCGGAGTTTGCCCGGGGCAGGGGCGCCAGCAGGGCTGTGTCTTCCCTGGTGGCGGGAGCATTGCTGACCGTGTCAACAGCGTTGTTCGCTGTTGAGGTCTCTGCTGCAATACCATTTTTGAGAGCAACCAATGAGAATACCGTTATTAATAATACTGTTATCACCTCTGATAACGGTATGCTCATGGTTTACCTGGCAGAGACAGGTGGGCGTATTATTAATAACGGGGTGGTAAACTACCGATTTTCTGATAATACAACTGATCTTATCCGGGATACAGGCGCAACACTGGACAATATTGGTAATATCAATGTGATTGGTGATATTACCCTTAATAAAGGTAGCCGATGGCTGACCGTTGAATCAGGGGCAGTGGCCACAAATAATGGTGTGGTAAATACCATTAATCTAAATGGTCATGTAATGAGTGCCCCTTGGCTTATTGATGTTGGTGCTGGGGGAACCTTCGTTAATGCCGGCTCTGACGGTAGTGCTAACGGATATGCAGGGGTTATCCGTCTGGGGTATGGGCCATCCGCTGACACCACGTCAGACCCGTTGCTTCGTGGCGGGACTGATGTTGTTAATACAGGATTTCACGCCATCCGGGCGCAGGGGGGAGCCACGGTTATAAATAATGGTCAGATCATCCTCAGTACCTCAACTATGGACAGTAATGCCATTGTGGCCACAGGAGAGGATGTCAGTGTGTTGGTGGGGCCTGACGGGATAATAACTGATAATGGCAACTCCACGTCCGGGACGGGGGCTCCATTACGTAATGTTGCTATCTACAGTACAGCCACTTCCGGAACTGTTAATAACGGCGGGACAATTAACCTGCAGGGGGCCAATGGAGTCGGGCTGTATGTATCCGGTGGCGGAATAGCGTCCTCCTCAGGCACCATCAATGTTGCCGGCAGCCCGCTTTATGTTTCTGATGGTCTGCGTACCTTACAAAAAACAAGGTGTTTTCCAAAAAATTGCAGCGTTTGTTGAAAAATTTAAGGGAGTGGGTGGGAAAATATAGATGCTTCAACTCATGATACAAAATTGTGAGTTGAACAGAATGGCAAGTCCTTTAAAGGGCTTGTCATTCTTATATGTTTAACTGTATTAGCTCAGACCTGATATAAAAGTCCATCCAGTTACTATTTATTCTATAGTGTTTTATGGATTTTCCCGGTCTGATGGTATTCACCTACCAATTCAATAAAATCTTTAAAATCCCGATTTTCTTCCACCAGACGGTTCACTGACTGCCAGTCCACGCTGGTACGTTTACGCGCTGGGATTAACGTCTGGCTATTAGAGAAATCATGCGGATCCAGGAGGAGTACACCAATACCATGCAACACACAGAGCATCTGAAGTTCACGCTCCACGCTACGCTGTTTATCTTCGTTAATTTCAGTCGCCACCAGATAACCGAAATGCGCCCAACTGGAATTGCTGACCACCAGGAAGAAACATTCACGCACATTGCTGCGATTGAGCTGCTTCTTCACCTCAAAGGACCACTGCCACGTTAAACGACCTTCACTATGGCGAACACAGTTTTGAACCACATCGTCCCATTCTTTATCCAGAGGCTCCAGTGCAACAATATCGGGATATAGCCAGTGGTTTCCTCCCAGCCCCTTGTTATTACTTGAGCACTTTTCGTCAATACGACGGCACAATAATCCTTCTTCCTGCGAGAGGTAATCAATCAGGATCGGATACAACGAATGCTCGGTAAAGCTGACCGTATCAACGGTTGGTTCAGGGGCTACATTAGCAAGCGCCTGTTCAATCACAGAATCTCCCCAATAAAACAATCGTGGTCTTGGTTTATCACGCGTCATCACCTGCGGACACATAGCTTTCGCTTTAACAGTCCGACTTCCACCAACTTCAGCGGTAATTTGGCTTAAAAAAGCCTCATCGCTGGTAAAACGTGGATTTTTACGTTTTTCAGCCAGTTCGGCGCTGTAGTGATCAATGATTTTCTGCGCCAGTTGGCGGGCAGTAAATTGCTGATCGGGATTCGCTTGTAACACGTTGATTATCATCTGGGGACGACTAGTCATATGTCTTCCTGCGTTTGCACTCGCGGCTTTGCGTATCAGTTTTTTAGCGATGTGTGATTTACAACTCCTGTGGATGGGCCCAGTTTACCTTTCAGAATTACAGACATAAAGCGTTGATTTCACTCTCATCAACGTGACGAGTCACAATTGAATTTCACCGCTTTTGCGAGCATGATCGCAATAACATCAGCATTGTTATGGGATGAACATTTTTCATTCCACACCGCACGTTGTAGCAGTTCTGCTGCATGTTCCCCGGTTTCACTGCTGAATATCTCTGCGGCGATAATTTTACGGCTATAAATATCCATGATCATATAGAGATAAAAATGCTGACCTTTGATGGCTCATCAGCCTCTCCACAGCATCGCTCGATCACAATCACAATTCAATCAGCAAGCTAAAGGTCATCAGACTAAAAAAATAAAAGAACAGTGTCCCCGGTCCAAAAAGAACCGGGGACTCACAGCTAACGACTACCTACTGGAGAATCTACAAGCCCGTCAATGTAATTGACGAACCATTGCACCGTTTCGTGAATCTGAATATTGAATGATGTTGAATGCTATTGATTTTATTGTCTTTTAATTTTTCTTATCTTCACGTATATACACACCTAAGTACACGGAAAACGAAAGTATGAAGCGAGTTACCTTATAATTTACCAGCAGAGCATTTTAGGTGAATACTTGTTCAATAGATTAAAGCTGTGGTTACATAGTGTATCTAAACCAAGTTCAATATGTCTTTCACCTCAGGCAACTCCCTATGTGCTCTTAAGTAAACAACTGCAGCCCGAGATAACTTTTCAGTGTCTTTGACCATGCGTCGCAGCTTGGCTTTAGCTGTTTGTGCATCATCGTTATCCTTTATTTTCCTAATTTGTTTCTCCACCTCTAAGCGTACCTTGTTCCTGGCTCTGACAATTCTGCTCTCATGAAGATGAAATATTTCAATAGAATTTCCGACCTTTGTTTGCTGCTCGGGTGTTGCTAATGGCTTGGCGATTGGTAGCCCATCATTATCAAACCAAAGCAGCTTTTCATCATCTGGGTTGAAAGGATCAAGGAAATACGGGCGCTCATTGCTAAGTTTTGCTTGATCTTCTGGTGTAAAGGCTCGCTCATCTGGGTTTTCAAGCGGAAAACGACATGCTTTGCCACCTTCTGTCTCATCAAAAACTCTACGGCTATTGCAGAATGTGCAAGCGCATCGATAATTTTGCCAATCGAATGCTAACCACCAGTAGCCGTCATGTAGCCTATCATCTTCAACCTTGTTTTTTGGTCTGAAGTGATCAACTGGCATATCTGACCGGATCTCCTCTGCTTCACAATACCAACATTTACGCTTTAAAGAGTCAGGTAGCAAATTATAAAATTCACGCCAAACATTTGAGGATGCAACCCTTTTTAATATTACTTTCCTTGTCGCTTCGTCTGGAGCGGCGATTAACTCAGCTTTTGCATTGTCAGCCATCTCTCTCCATGCTTGAGTCAAGCACTCTTCAATTTCATCCTTGCAAATCCAACGCATTATTGGTTTTCCTCATGTTTGGTATGATACTTGTTACGAAGGAATTCAAGGTAATCTGGGTCATCTGTTGCGATGTTAAACCCTAAGTGTTCAAGCTCAGTATTAAGCCTGGCTAGGTATTGCTCATCGTCTTCAGGTTTATATCCTGGCTCGCGAACCATCTTCTCTTTAGATAATATCTCTTTTGCAGCGAGTGCGTTTCTGTTTATAAGTTTCTGATTAGTGTTATCGTCGAGAGTTGTTTGCAAACCAAACATATCGCTACGCAAAATTAAATTGATCCCCATCCCTCGAGGACTTTCATCGGGCATTTTTGCTGATATTTGATTTTCATGGTCTCGTTTCATAACTTGCACTTGCTCTTTCTTCAGCTCCGCAATAGCGAGAGGGTGATGTGTTACCATCAGTAAGTGACTAGTCTCTTGATTAGGAACAAATTCACGCAAGAATTGAAGGTATTTTACGGCCCATGATGGATTAAGATGGGTATCGGGTTCGTCGAGCAAAAATAAAGAATCTTTACCGCCTGTGAATTTTAGTAGACCCAATACTGTTAGCAGTTGCTGTTCACCTTCACTGAGTTCCCGGAAAGTAAGAGGTTCTTTGCTGCTAGATACTTTCACTCTTATGCTGACTTCAGAGATAATTTCTGATAGCAGAGTGCTTTCGAGCATTTTGAAAAGTTCGTCGTCACTTAACCCTTTGGCAAATGCGTGCAGAACCTCGATATTGGGTAAAAAAAGATGGAAGAATTCGTTTCGGACATTACTTCCAGTTAATGAAGTATCTTCCTGACGAGTCACTTTTATAGGTGCCAACGTATGTTTTATTAGCTCATCCAAGAAACGACGGACTACGCCACGAGCGCCCCAGAATAGCTCGCCTTTTTGTTTTGCCCAGCCTGGTTGGCGCATTACAAAATGAACGCTGTCTAAATCTTCAATACCTAAATGTTCTTTTATGAATTTTCGTTGAGGGCTATTTTTATCTGACAGAAAAAATGCCAAGAGTACAAATTGACTATGGAATGGTTTGGCATAAAAAAGCGGACGTATATCCCCCTTGAGATCAAGTTTTTTATCAGGTTTGTCGTTTAACAAATGACGATAAAAATCGGCTCGGTGTTTCTTGAAGTAATTTTCCAGTCGATCACTTGGTCCTGAATAGTAGGCAAAAACATAGTTGGGTAGGTAAGGTGCCTTACCTTCTTTATCTCGTTTAACTTTTGAAAATGGAACAGATATGGCTGATGACTGTCCAATTGACAGATGTTCAGAATCGTCGATTAACAAGTCTTTTACCTGTACATCGTATTGTTTCGCTAAAGTACCACGAAATGGGTCTGCATCAATTGTTATTTCCAACCATCGTTCACTAGGTAGATCCGGTTTATTGCGTTCACCCAGACGATAAACGAGTTTGTAAGAAAAAGGTGGAACCTCACCAAGATCGAGATTGCGAAAAATAGCTACCAACGCTTCGAGGACGTTAGATTTACCAGAACCATTACGGCCTACAACAACGGTCATAAGGTGGTCTTCGTCAAAGTCTACTGTCACGTTTTCAAGATTTTTAAAGCGTGAGCGGATATGCAGTTTATCGACTTTCATGGATTCTCCCTAGTTCTTGGCTTTATTTATTGGTGGTGGTTTCTGCCAAGGCGAACCAATCTTGACCATCATCATCACGTTCAAGCCTTACAATAGATTTTTCTATAGTTAGAGCTTTACGAATATCCAGAAAGAATTGCTCCAATTGAGCGGTGCAGCTGTCACTAGGATAACCAGCCGCCGCTAATAATTCCTGACCGCTAAGTGGTTCTCCTGCCTGTTTTAAAGCTTCCACCACTTTGATGACCTGATTACTCATACGGTTACCTGTTTTTTTCTTTACTTCGGATCGTGTTGGTGTTGGTTCTTTGTTAATCGCCTCACGTTCATCCTTTATTTTATTAAGTAAGGCTTCCGCACTGTTAGCTCCGTTAATTAATTCAGAGTTAGCAGTACGCCACTCAGTAGTAAACTCACCACTAAAGGCTTTTTCTAAAATGAATTGTGTAAGGTTGTTGATACGCTCTATAACATCTTCAATTATTTTCTCGATTCCGTTGGTAAATTCGAGAAGGTCTTTAACACGACGGATGATTAAGCTTTGTTCTGCCCTGCTAGGTAACTTTATCTGTATTGCTCTTACTTTCTTTAAGTTCAAGTTTGGTTGCGCCCCGCCAGCAGCAGCCTTTCTTGTTTCTTCATAGCTTTCCAGTAAGCAAATTTTAAGAAACTCTTTGCTTATTTTTGTTTCGTCAACAAGAATGGCAGCACATGCTTGATTGCAGGTTGCTTCTAATTGAATTTCAGTTACTTGTCCCCTGGTTTTACCTTCACCATACATTGCCAATAGAAGAGTTCCGATAGGGAACTTTTTTAAGCTACATTCTTTTACGGCTAACTCTGTAACATACTGCTCAGCTTCATTTATAAATGTTGAGCTAGTTGCTGCACTAGTTAACCACGGAACAGTACCCTCTACCCAGTATTCAGGTTTAGTCCTTTTCGGGGTTTTTCCTGTTGCAACTTCAGCTAAAGAACCAATATTGGTAGATAACCAGTCTTCTATGGAAATATCATTTTCTCGTCGCCAATTTTCCGTCAATTTTCCACTCACTGCGGCGGTGAGTACAGATTGGTGAAAAGTTTGTAGGATGCTGTGGGTGCGTCCGAGATGGATTTTGGTAGTTTCGACCTGTCCAAGCAGGGCATCGAGTTTATCGGCGATGATAATCTGTTCAGCTAAAGGTGGAAGCGCAATAGTTAGATTATATGCATCTTCTCTGTTTAAACCTGGTATAGCTGTAGATCTATTCAATTCTGTTAGTGGTAAATTCTTAAGCTGATAGAACCAGTATTTTAATGGTTGGTTAAATAACTCATCTACATAATAAGTTGTATCGATTGGATAAAATGGGGTCTCTGATAGTTGTACTTTCCCATGCGAGCCTTTTCGACCCACTATTATCCCTTCTGCTTTTACTAATGGTTTGGAATGTCCTCCAACGATACCATTTGAACCATATACCGGAAATTTACCATCATCTCTTTGTGATGCAGGTAAAGACTTGCCGTATTTTAGTTCAACTATGTTTCCTAATTTTGTAAGACACCATTCCTTTGGCATATTAACACTGCTCATTAATTTCCACCTTCCAGAGCAGACAGCAAATCTTCTAGCGTACTCAATGCCGCTTCTAGCTCCTCTTTTGCTTCCCGTATAAGTATTTCTGGTTCCGGAAAATGGGCAGCATCTAAACTATTTTTGTCTTTTAACCAAGATATATCCAGTGAGTCTTCTTTAAGCTTTGCGATCCATTCCCGGCTAAAGCAGCGCCAACGAGAATGTGCGAGTTGTCTATCAATGCCTTGGGTTTTCTCTATTATATCTTTATTTACTTCAATATTTTTTGCACCAAAGCTGTATTCTTCTTCGGTGCGCTTGCTGGTTCCATTGGGGTTTTCTCCAAACACTTTCTCGAAAGCCCCCAGATGCGGATCCATGCCGAAGTCTTCAGCTGCAAAACCAATGTCTGAATTTCCGAAGGGTGTGCGTTTGCCAAAATTAGGCATATCGGTGCGCAAATCATATACCCAAACGTTCTCTGTGCAGTTTTCTTGCTGATATTTGTTTTTGGCGGAGCCTTTGGTAAAGAATAGGACGTTAGTTTTCACTCCTTGAGCGTAAAAAATGCCGGTTGGCAGGCGCAAGATAGTATGTAGATTGCATCTATTCATTAAATCGCGGCGTACATCAGTACCGGAGCCAGATTCAAAAAGTACATTATCTGGTAATACTACTGCAGCCCGACCACCAGCTTTAAGCCCCAAATAAATGTGCTGTAAAAAAGCAAGCTGTTTATTTGTATTTGGGAATGGTATATCCCTTCGCAAAGGACGCTGTCCCCCGGCTTTATTGCCAAAGGGGGGATTGGCTAAAATTACGTCGGCATCATCTAACTCCGCCACGTCATCAGTAAGTGCATCACCATAAATAATTTTTGCATCTAAATTATGCAAAAAAGTATTCATCAAGCAAATTCGACGAGTATTTTTCTCTATCTCTACCCCTTGGTATTTCGGAGGGTTGGTTTTGTATTTTTCTCGAGTATATTTACTTCGAATATAGCTATCCGCAGAAACTAAGAATCCCCCACTTCCCGCCGCAGGATCCTGAATTAATTCACCAAGATTTGGCTGTGTTAATCTGACAATAGTGTTTACTAAAGATCGTGGTGTAAAGTATTGTCCAGCACCCGAACGAGTATCTTGAGCGCTTTTATCAATTAAACCGCTATAGAGATCACCAAACCCATCCTTTCCTACTTGATGCCACTCTATTTTTGAAATACTGTCGATAACAGCTTTTAAATTTTCAGAATGGGAGAAAACTGTTGTAGGGAATGCGTAAATCGCCCTGATCACTTCATTTTCAACGTTTGCTCCCAAATGGGTTAACATTTCTTGATAGAACCCTAGTAATCCTTCCTCTTCATGGGACTCTAGATCAGCCCATCGATAGCCTTTAGGTATCAGTTTTTCTGAACCATTTTCCTGAGCAATCTTTAGAAACAGTAGATAACTGAGTTCAGACACATACTGATAGTAGGTGATGCCGTCACCTCTCAGTATGTTACATAAGCTCCAAATTTTTTGAATGACTGTATCTTGTTTCATTTTATTCTTTAACTCAAGGTTAAAATATGCTCAGGGTAGAAATCCTACGATAAAAACGCCATAAAAGATACCCACTATGCTTGATAATCTCAATAATCTTGTTCAATTTATTAGACTATTAATAGCCAACCAGTTTGTGGGGATGGAGCATTTACAGGATTTGAACCATCTAGGAGATATTCAGTGTCACTAACGGTACGAAAGTGGGTCTTCCGCAAGTTAGGTGGAAGAAAATCAATGAAACTTTCTAGATTACAAGGATCTAAGCTGTTTTAAGTTATGGATAACGTTATGCCTTCACTTAAGACGCTTTTGCAACTGCCTTGCGGGTGGCAATCGATCCGCCAAAACACTGGCCCTGATGGATTGACAATCCATTTGCAGGCGACCCGTAAAACTGCTAATTGTCCTGAATGCATGAAGCGCAGCAGTTTTGTACACAGCAGACGTCGGCGCCGGTTGCAACATCTGCCATGTGCAGGACAGACGCTCTGGCTGGTATTTGCCATTCGACACTGGTACTGCCGAAACCCATCCTGTTCGCGCAAAATCTTTGCCGAATCCCTTGCTCCCTTTGCTGTAGCACGACAGCAGGCTTCGCAGTCATTACAAAAATTACAGTATCAACTTGGTCTGATTGCCGGTGGAGAAGCGGGACAAAGGGCTGCAACAGCGGGGGGACTCCAGACCAGCGCTGATACCCTGCTTCGGCGGGTGGTAAGGGCTCCTGAAACAATGCCACCCGGTAGCAAGCATATAGGGATCGATGAGTGGGCCTGGCATCGTGGTCATCGTTACGGCACGTTGATAGTCAATCTTGATACTCACCGCCCCCTGGTTCTTCTGCCTGGACGCGATCAACGCGCACTGTCTGTCTGGTTCAGGAAATACCCGGAAATACAGGTGGTATCGCGTGATCACGGTGGCATCTACTCCATGGCTGCCCGGGAAGGCGTGCCCCAGGCCAGACAGGTGGCCGATCGATGGCACCTGCTAAAAAATATTGGCGATGCACTCGAACGAACCAGGCCAGACAGGTGGCCGATCGATGGCACCTGCTAAAAAATATTGGCGATGCACTCGAACGAATGATGTACAGGCATATACCTCTGATACACCTTGTTGCCAGTGAGTTGTCACCAAAGAAAGCTCCTGAGCCAGAACCATCTGTGTCTGTGCCATTGCTCTGTCGTCCGGAACGACTTAAACAGCAGACCCGCAAAAAACGGCATCAGCGCTGGACGGAGGTTATGGCCCTGCATAACAGGGGATGTGGGTTCAGGGAAATATCCCGAATCACCGGCTTATCGCGTGTGACAGTCAGCCGCTGGGTACAGTCAGGAACATTCCCTGAAATGTCGACCCGGCCTCCAAAGCGAGGGCTTCTGGATCCATGGAGGGAGTGGTTAGAAGAGCAACAAGAAAGTGGTAATTATAATGCCAGCCGGATATGGCGGGAAATGGTAGCCAGGGGGTTTACAGGCAGTGAAACCATCGTCAGGGATGCCGTTGCCAGATGGCGTAAAGGCTGGATCCCGCCGGTTACTGCCGCCGCCAGACTTCCTTCAGCGTCCCGAGTAAGCCGCTGGTTGATGCCCTGGAGAATAATCAGGGGGGAAGAAAATTATGCTTCCCGATTTATTAGTCTGATGTGTGAAAAAGAACCGGAGCTGAAAATAGCACAGCAACTGGCACTTGAGTTCTACCGTATCCTGAAAACCAAAAATAAATCACAGCTAAGCAGNNGGGATGGAGGCCGATGCTGCGGCTATATGTGAAGCCATCAGCAGCCGCTGGAGTAATGGTGTTGTCGAGGGGCATGTAAACCGGCTGAAGATGCTGAAACGCCAGATGTATGGTCGGGCCGGGTTCGAACTACTAAGGCGAAGGGTGATGAGTCCTCTGGCATGAAAATCACCACCCAGGTTGCGGAAGACCCACTTTCGCACCGTTAGTGACAGTAAGAAATAACCAGCGCGAGAAGCGCGATCGAAATCACCGGAATCGCTGACCGGAATCATCGGAATACGTAATGACGTTATCATTGATGCCATTTTCACGGGCAATCTGAGCAACGCAGGCTCCGGGGCGGGAAGCAAGTTTGACGATAATATGTAGCCTGAAGTCATTGGGATAATTTTTACGGGGTTTTTTTCGACAGGATTGGGATTCCATACTTAGATGTCCGTCTGTACAGGTGGACGTCTAAGTTACCAGCACTGGCTCAATGGCTACATACGGCACTGGGTTTACGCTTACGAGGAAACAAACCAGACTGTTTAAATGAGACGGTTACGGATAAGTAGGACATTTTTACGTACTGCAGTTAATGATTTCATGGATAGCGTCCACCAAATATGGTGGACGCTATCTTCTCAGGAATTTCAGGATCTACCAGACAGTGCTGAAATGACGCTTAACTCTGTGTATGAGAAAAGCTTGATACTCTATTCTACAGGCCGAGATTTATGGTTATTAACGAGTGCTCTGATTACATGCATAAATAGCGCCCTCAGCGATACAGTTTTCTTCCTTACCTCTTCAATTTGGCTCAGGTGAGGAAAGCAGCGAAATAATCAGTGACAATTTAAATTCATGGTTGTTTATATTTGGTCTAAAATATTAAATGCCTGATAACAGCTATCAGGCATTTTTCCGTAAAAAAATCAACCCGTATCAGGTTCTGCCACAGTATTGAAGTTGTAGCCGCCTCTGAAACAGAAGATGTATCACGTTCTCTTTCTCTTATATATCAATGTTCAAAAGCTGTAACGAACTCCCAAATTAGCCTGGGCAGGATTTTCCTGACGATTTCCTTTCGCATAATCAATTTCAGCGAATACTGTCAATTCTTTATTGAACGAGGTATTGACACCCAAACCAATCTTACCCATATCACCGGAGAGATCACTTGTAAAGGCATTGCGATTATTAATGAGTGTGCTGTTATTATCTATATATTCATGCTCCCACGCAGCTTTAAAATATGGCGATATGGTTGCATTTTTGTTCATCATAAAGGTTCGTCCTACATTGACACCAAGTTCACTGGCAACAGAGTTCTGAGCGTCGATATTTCCTTTCATTCCGTTGTTAAGTTTTACATCCTGCGCTTCAACTCTAATTGCAGAAAACTTCATGTATGGCTCTGCCCAGGCATCGTTTGCAAAACGAATACTCTTCCCTAACTCAACCATTGTCCCCCAGGCATCCTGATCGTAATCTCCGCTAATGCCGGAACCATTGGTAGAGATCGCACTGAGAGAATTATCAAAACTGTTATATTTCAGCACACCATCCACATACCAGCCATCGTGATGGAACCAGGTTGCCTGCACACCGATACTAAGGCTGTCAATGGTACTAACACCTCCACGCGCATGTTTTACATTACCTCTGTCATAACCGGAAAAAAGGCCAAAACGTGTTTTTGAATTCCCGGATGTGACTATATGATCAATCCCTAATTCAAGACCGGACTGCTCAAGCCTGAAATCAGTATGTCTACTGTCAATTTCAGACTCACCACCTGTAAATCGCACCCAGACACCGCTATCCCTGCCTGTTTTCTCAGATATCCCCTGTCTGAAGCGAAGATTTTCAAACTCGTTTTTGAACATTAACAGAGGCGCTACGGCCATAGAAAGTACAGCATCAGTCCCTGGAGTGGTTCGCGGTTGATTCACCGATGGTCCGGGTGGGTTCGGTTCCGGTACTGCAGGTGTTTCATCATTCGGTTTTGAAGGAGGCACTGCAGGGGGAGTCTCATTTTCCTTTTCTGCCGCCAGATACCAAATTTTTCCTTCGCTGTCGTCCCGGTTATACAAAGAGTACATATAGGTACCTGCATCCACAGCGTTGATATTTGTACCTGTAAGAGAGGAAAGACTGAAACGTGAATCTCCACTGGCATCAGTGATAATATCAAGACTTCGCTGCCCTGGCGCTGTTATCTCTGCACCGGAGTCCATAGCTGTGACATAGTGGTTCCCGGAACCATGAACTATATGCAGATAATTTCCCCTGCCATCCTCCAGTGAAGTATTAAAATAAAAATGTAACCCTCCAGATAGAGTATCAACATTCAACCGGGAATATGACACTGAACCAGAGTCTGAAACAGTCGAGAATTTTACATTGCCATCGCCTTCCAGTGTCCCGACTGTCGCGAAATCGCTGTCACTACTACCCGCCAGAGCCAGCAGTGTCGCACCAGGACCATTGAGCACTATGTCACGTCCCGTACTCCCTCCGTCAGCAGAAGATGAAAGCTGTAATTGCCCGTTGTCATTTATCTGTGTTACACCTTCTATGGTCGCACCACTGGCAAGCCAGGATTTTGAATTGTTGTTAAGAGTCACATTCAATGCGACAGCTTGATCGTAAAGGACCTGCACTGCACTGTCGTTCAGTATTACATTATCTGTTGAAGAATCGGCATAAACTGTTTGCGTAGCATTATCATTCAGCGTCACAAGGGAAGCCTTGCCACCCTGTTGTACTATTTGCACTCCGGTACCATTAAGAACAGTGTTATTCGCCACTCCAGCGACTGCCGACGAATCACTCCCGCTAATAAACAAATACTGAACACCACCATTATTAATGGTACTATTATTAGCGGTCCCCCCATCATAAACGTACTGCAATCCGTCCTGGTTTACCTGCGCATCATTCGATATTCCTGACGTACTGACATACTGAATACCGCCATTAATTTGTGTGCCGCTGGACGTACCAGATTGCTGGACATGTTCAAGACCATCGTTATTAATTACAGTATTGCTACCAGTGCCACCATTATAAATATATAGTTGTCCATTATTACTTACGACATTACTAATTGCACTGCCTGTTACACCGGTGGTTCCACTATTAGATATATAGGCAGTGCCTCCATCTAATATAGAGTTCTTAAGCGTTCCACCATCATAAACCCTGACCAGTCCACCGCTATAAACAGTGATATTTGAAGCAATTGCCGGAACTGTACTGTCGAACCCGCTGTCGGCAATTTTTGCCACCCGAGTAACATAAACCTCAGCGCCTGAATTAACAACAGAGTTCTCCATAAATCCAAGAACACTTACCAGGCTGCCACTCTGCATATTTACACCAGTTGCGATCCTTGCATATCCACCTTCACTGCCGTAGTTCCATGCCCCAATCTCAAGGCAACTGTTACCATCAAGAGTACCGGTAAAAGTGGCTGAGCCATCATACATAATATTGGTTCGATTACCGCAGAATGTTGCTGCATATGAGGATTGAGGTAAGGAGAAGGCCATCAAAAAAACAAGCGTTTTTAACTGTGTACTCATATTTATATATAAAATTCGTGTGAAACTTCCATATTATCCATTCCCATTAAAACTCCATGATGTTTTATTGCGAAATATTAATGGTAATGGGGCGTGTTATAGCAATACCATGAACTAATATATCTTAAGCATTTCGTGTACAGGTTCAGCGCAACGGGCACTGCATGCACTGCCGGGTCATCCACCCGACCGGTCAGCGTATCACTTTCTTTCTGAAGCACCTTCAGGTCGGCTTCCATCTGCGCGATACGTCATCGAAGCATCAACGGGTAAACACTTCATGAAATGCGGAAAAAAAATCCGTGAGTGGTCCAAACTCACGGAAAAGTCAAAATACTAGGAATGTCTCTTTTTATATACCCCAAGAAAAGCAGATAGCATTAATAATACAACGGGTAAACACTTCATGAAATGCGGAAAAAAAATCCGTGAGTGGTCCAAACTCACGGAAAAGTCAGAATACTAGGAATGTCTCTTTTTATATACCCCAAGAAAAGCAGATAGCATTAATAATGTATCATGGTATGAAGTAAATTTCATATGAGATTATATCCATGGTGGTTTGGTAAATCCTATACATTATTTGGATATAATCCTATGTTGCAATATCATTTTTTTGTTATACTAAGAAAGCACTGATGTAAGTTACCTCACGTTTTATAATCCAGATGATAATCCAGAGAGTCATTTTTGCCCATAAAGATCTTTATGGGCTTTTTTTGTCATTATTGGCAATAATCTGATTGGTGGTTTGGTAAATCCTATACATTATTTGGATATAATCCTATGTTGCAATATCATTTTTTTGTTATGCTAAGAAAGCACTGATGTAAGTTACCTCACGTTTTATAATCCAGAGAGTCATTTTTGCCCATAAAGATCTTTATGGGCTTTTTTTTGTCATTATTGGCAATAATCTGACTGGATATATCAAGAAACATTGTTATAGTTAAAAAGCATGTGTAGCACAATAATTGTCAGTATGGAATCTTTTGCCCATGTTAATTTTAGGTATAGATTATATGGGCATTTTTTCATTTCATTACCGCTCGAATTAAGGCCGGCGATATGAAAAGAATTTTTACCAATATCAATGCCTAAATAAACAATATCCGGGATCGATTTGTTTTTCATCATGCACCTCATTAGTGAGTTAGCGTAACCCCAGAATTATATACCGGGGCGGGGCGAACCATCCCATTGATGGATAGCGCACGTACCCTTGTTGCCTGAAGATAGAAAATAAGACTTGCCAGCCGTTGCCTCCGGGTCTTACATGCGCAACTGCATGTCATAATAGCGTCCTCCTCAGGCACCATCAATGTTGCCGGCAGCCCGCTTTATGTTTCTGATGGTCTGCGTAACATCGGCCTCTGGTCCACGGGGGATGGTTCTGTTGCCACACTCACCGGTGTGGTCAGCCTGACGGGGGCAGATGCTGTCGGTGGTTATGCCACAAATGGAGGGCAGGTAACGGTTTCCGGTACCGGGGTGGTTAACTCTGCCCTGAATGCGGTTACCGGTTATATTGTTGATGGAAGTGAGGCGGGAGTCAGTAACGCGGGTGATATTCTGTTTACCGGTGAGAACACTACCGGCATCCGGGTTCTGGGAGGCAGGGCTGATAACAGTGGTCGCATTGAGGTGAACGGTACTGGCCTGTATGTCGGAGAAGGTGAACAGGAGCAGGGCTCAACCATCACCAACAGTGGCATAATACTGGCAACCGACGGGACGGCTGCCATTGAACTGGTGGCCGGCAGTCTGAACCTGGTCGGCAGCGGCACAGGTATCATTGAGGCTCGTGGTACTGCTGATGGTGTGCTGGTAAGTACCGGTGCCACCGGGCTTGGTGTGGATGGCGCACACATTATTGTTAACGCGGACGATGCCTCCGGTAACGGTATTGAAAACGCAGCAGGCCTGACTGACCTGCAACTGACCAACACCACCATTGATGTGGCAGACGGCGCAGGGGTCCGCACAGCGGTCACCATTGACAACACCAACAGCGGTACCATCAACGTCAGCGGCGCGGGGAAAGGAATTGCTCTGGAGAACGCTGACGGCACCGCCACCACAGGTGACCTTGACCTGTCCGGGTCATCCGGTCTGACCATTAACGTCACCGGCGCGGGTGGCACGGGGATTGANNGGTTCAGCCCTGAAGCTGGGTGATGCTGTCACCTCTGCCACAAACGCCGGTATGCTTACTTCAGCCAGTACCGCGGCGGCAACGGTTGATGCAGCAAATGCCACCACATTCACAAACACGGATACCGGGGTTGTATCCACGACCGGTGTAACGGCGCTGGCGATGTACGCAGATAATGCGACAGTGGATAATGCCGGTACCATCAATGGTGATGTGGTGATGAACGGGAGGAGTGGTACGGTAAACAACACCGGTACCGTCAGTGCTGGTATCATCACCACGGGTGGAGACAACACGGTTATGGTGGATGGTGGTACTGTCGGGGGCAACATTGCACTGAACGGCAGTGGCACAAACACCGTACTGTTGAGGAACGCTGCGGGGGTTGGCACGGTGGGGGGACAGGCGGGGAATGACACTGTGGTGGTGCAGGGTAACGGTAACATGTTTGCTACTCTGAACGGAGGCAGTGGTACCTCAACTGTGGTATTTGATGACGTGACGACGGGTTTCTTCATGGACGGTATCCGGGCACAAATTATTAACTATGACCAGGTAAACCTGCGTAATGGCTCGGTGCTCACGCTGGATGACTACACACCTGACGGTGCAGCGGTAGATATTGATACTGCTTCGGTACTGGATGTGTTGACGGACGACGGACTGGTACTGAAGAACCGGGTCAGCGGTAGTGGTGGTCTGATCAAACGGGGGGCAGGTACTCTGACTCTGTCACAGGATGCGGCGGGTTATACTGGTACAACGGACATCATCGCGGGAGAAATTGCCCTGGGCGGGAAAACCTTACCCGTGGTGGATATGCAGAGCCGGCAGGTGACGGTACACGATGGTGCAACCCTGTCTGGTACTGGTAGTACCGCCGGGGATGTCGATGTCATGCAAGGCGGTACTCTGCAGGTGGACTTCACGGTGGGCGGCAACCTGACCAACAGCGGCTCTGTTCTGCTGAACCGTGAAGACGGCCAGCCGGGCAATCAGCTGACTGTTAACGGCAACTACACCGGCAACGACGGCCTGATGGCGTTCAACACCACGCTCGCGGGTGATGACTCCGCGACGGACAAACTGACAGTACACGGTGACACGGCGGGTAACACCCGGGTCAGCGTCAATAATGTCGGTGGCGCCGGGGCGCAGACCATCAACGGTATTGAACTGGTGAAGGTGGACGGTAGCTCTGCCGGTAACTTCGCGCTGACCACCGGCACCGTGGAAGCCGGGGCGTTTGTCTATACCCTCGCGAAAGGCACCGGCGATGCGGCGAAGAACTGGTATCTGACCAGTAAATGGAAGGATGCAGTGGACCCGGGAAAAGCCGCTGAACCGACGGTTCCTGAGGTTGATCCGACCTCCATGGATGTGCTGCGTCCGGAGGCGGGCAGCTATATCAGCAATGTGGTCGCAGCCAACACGCTGTTTACCCTTCGCCTGCACGACCGTCTTGGCGAGCCGCAATACACTGACGCGCTGCGTAACGGTGACGACAACGTCACCAGCATGTGGATGCGCCATGTCGGAGGGCACGAACGTTCCTCTGCCGGTGACGGTCAACTGAAGACCCGGAGCAACCGCTATGTACTGNATTCGGACGGGCTGACCGCCTCGCTGGAAGCGGGTTACACCCTGAAAGCTGCTGAGTTTACCGGTAGTCAGGGTACGCTGAACACCTGGTATATCCAGCCGCAGGTGCAGGTCACCTGGATGGGGGTGAAANGGCCCGTCGGTCGAAGGACCGGCAGGATCGTCGACGCAAGCGTAAGCCTGATGATACAGAAGTGCTAGTCCGTATCCATACCATTATCGGCGATCTGCCAACGTATGGTTATCGTCGGGTGTGGGCACTGCTGCATAGACAATCTGAATATGACGACATGGTCGTTATCAATGCCAAACACGTATACCGGATCATGCGTCAGAATGCGCTGCTGATGGCAGTCCGGCGACGGAAACCTGAAGAAAACGTCATAGTGCACAGCGATCAGGGCAGTCAGTATGGCAGTGATGACTGGCAGCGGTTCTGTCGGGCCAACAATCTGGTGCCGAGCATGAGCCGTCGCGGCAACTGCTGGGATAACAGCAATACACAGGGTATGCTGGGGGTGAAATACAGCTGGTAAGAGATGCCGGTGAGTAAGCCTGAGGCGCCGGGAAACCGGCTCCTTATCATTATGTGATTTTTATCTGTTACTCAGAGCCTGTCAGTAATTCTGTGTAACTGCCAATGTATTAAAGAAGATCGCTCAGGTGTTCACCGAACTCAATAATAAAACGGCTCATTGCTAACCGCCAGTTGTGAAGCGTACCCTGATACCTGTACTGCACGTACCGCTTCGTAGCCCATGGCTATCACCGCGCATTTTCCCCACGCCAGACGGCCCCGGCAACACAATGTTTTCATTGCGCCCGATGAAGCTGAGCGAACGCAGCGACTGGATTTGCTTCTGTGGTGCGCCGGTGGCGAAGGTGAAGTCGTACTCTTCGAACGTCTTCACCGCCGGGAAGGCCGCCATTCGGGTGTACATCGCCTGTTTACGCTGATGGCGCGCCAGTTTTTCCTCATGAAGCAGATGCTCCAGGAAGTCCATATAGCTCCATTCCTGATCCACAGCCTGTTGCGACAGCGCCGGCGCTGCGCTGACCCGGTTTATCAGTCAGCAATGACATCAAGGACATAGCGGAGATAGCTTTCTGGCTCCACGCCGTTCAGTTTGCACGTCCCGATCAGGCTGTACAACAGTGCTCCCTGCTCTCCCTCATGATCCGAACCGAATTTTGCAGCCCAAGCTAATCATCCGCAGCGCATTCTCAGCTATGTTGTTATGTGTGCCTTGAAAGGCACGATCTTTCCGTCGGTGAAAGTCCGACCCGGCTAACTCTCGCTCCGGCCGGAAGTACAGGGGGCGGTCCAGGAGGTAACGAATGGGCTGAAGCTCTCCCTGAAACGGCTTCTTAAGGAAGTCAACAGGTTATGCGGGCCGTAACGTGAGTGAACACTGAGCAGGCCTCGAAATGCCGTCGTGGGTGCCGACACGCCATAATAACGGGGAAGGCCGACGATGACCGGGAAGAGAGTGAGAAATGCACCGGTCATACCCACCGGGGTAGTGGTGACAGCACGCATAACGATTGATCGATCGTGCAACAAGGGAAGTCCATAACGATGTCCGTCTGGCAGACGGGTAACGACGTCTCGTGAGGGGCTGAGTCGGTTGTTATGGATGGCGGATGGGGGTGTAGTAGTGAAGATACTGAGTAATGTCAGAGGAGCGAAGGCCCCCTGTTGCAGTACCAGTGTACCAAGCAGGAAGAGCCCGGGGATTGGCATCAGCCTAACAACTCCGCTCAAATCGGTTCAGAACCTGCAGAAGACACTACAGGCGAAAGCAAAGGGTAACGCAACGGCTAAATTTCACAGTCTGTGGGATAAGGTTTGCCGACCGGATGTTCTCGTGGAAGCTTACAGGCGATGCCGTCTCAACCGGGGAGCCCCCGGCGTGGATGGAGAGTCTTTTGCAACTATAGAACAGCAGGGCTTAGGACAGTGGTTGCGAAGATTAAAGCAGGAGCTGAGCACTAAGCAGTACCGGTGCTCGCCCCTGTTGCGTGTATGGATCCCCAAAGCCTACGGGGGACAACGCCCGTTGAGTATCCCTACAATAAAGGACAGAGTGGTTCAGACGGCGGTGCTGCTCGTTATTAACCCCGTTTTCGACACCGATCTGTCCCCACGGCAGTACGGCTTCAGAAGTCACATCGACGCCAAAATGGCAATACGCAGAGTCTACTTTAGCATCTCTGAACGCTTCGCCAGAGAAGTCGTTGATGCCGATTTATCTGATTACTTCAGTACGATCCCTCACGGGCAACTGATGAAATGCATCGCCCGGAGGATAACTGATGGCAGTGTACTGGGGATAATCCGACAGTGGCTCAGAGCTCCGGTAGTGGAACGGACCAGACAGGGTGTCGAAATCCGAACCACAGTTGCCCGTAACACTCATCGTGGAACGGCACAGGGTTCGCCAATAAGTCCGTTGCTGGGAAACCTCTATTTCAGGCGATTTATTCTGGCATGGAATAGCGGGACTCCTTTCTGGGAGAAGAACAGCGAGATTGTCAATTATGCTGACGATCTGGTGATATTGTGCAAAAGGGGAACCGGAGAGCAGGCCATGACAAGGATGAAGCGCCTGATGGAACGGCTGGGGCTGACCGTTAACGAAAGTAAAACCCGGCTGGTCGTCCTACCTGAAGGGCATTTTGATTTTCTTGGATATACCATTGGCCGATTTTATGGCAAAGGTGGTCGCCCCTACTGGGGAACCGCAATATCCCGAAAAGCGATCAAACGGCTCAAACAGGAAATACACGCCCAGACTACGTCACGCTGGAACTGTACACCGATAGCTGAAAGAGCGGAAAGGTTAAACCCGCTTCTCAGGGGTTGGGCCAGCTACTTCAATCAGGGACCAGTGTTACAGATTTACCGTGACATTGATATCTATACAGCGAGACGGGTCAGGATCTGGTTACAGAGACGGAAAGGTCAGCGGGGAACGGGATATCGCCAGTATCCCGACCAGTACCTGTACGAGCAGTTAGGACTGATACGCCTGCTGGATCTTCCCCGTAACCGCCCGAACGCGAAGGTCTGATGTGCTGCAAGAGAGCCGGATGCGGGAAATCCGCAAGTCCGGTTCGATGAGAGGGATGTGGAAACGGAGTCACGCTCAGGACAGTAAGGCACCACCAATCGAAAGAGGTGGATTAACAGATATGCCTGAACTAAAACCACCGCGCCACATCTCTACTCTACCTGCTTCGGCCCAGCCATCATCTGTATAGTAAGCCAGCGCTGGCCACTGGTTCAGTACTGCTGTCGTTCGTGAACTGGGTTACCCAACTGAACGTAATCTCGGACGCTGGGTTTGTTTATGGGAGGCAAGTGGTGGCTCCATTGAAAGCGTAAGACGTAAGCCCTGTTACTCTGCTGAACAAAAAAAGATAGCTGTCGAACATTATCTTAGCCACGGTTGCTGTCTGGTCTTTACCAGCCGAACACTCGGATATCCCTGCACTGATGTACTGGTTCGCTGGATTGCTGAGCTTCATCCCGACAGATGGAGTACCCTCACCAGTACAATAAATAAGAATGCGCCCTTTCAACCAGAGGTGAAACGTCAGGCTGTCATGGTGCTCTGTACACGGCATGTACCCGCCAGTGAGATCGCCCGAAATATTGGAGTGAGTCGCACGATATTGTACAAATGGAAAGATCAAATCATCGGTGATGAGTCTTATCAGACCATGCGAAAACATGAAAAGCCGTCTCTTACGGAGGAGAGTGACACTTCCCGATAACCTTCTCGCCAGAGATTTTAAAGCGGAGCAGCCCAATCAGAAATGGTTGACAGATATTACAGAGTTCCAGCTCCCGACTGGCAAGGTCTGGTTATCGCCGGTGGTAGACTGCTTCGATGGAAAAATCGTGTGCTGGTCGCTCAGTACGCGCCCTGACGCCGAACTGGCCAACACAATGCTGGAGAATGCTATCGGGACGTTAAATGCAGGCGAACGCCCTGTTATACACAGTGACAGAGGTGGCCATTATCGCTGGGCAGGTTGGCTGGAACGGATGAATGCCGGGGGGACTTATCCGCTCAATGTCCCGGAAAGGATGTTCACCAGATAATGCTGCATGTGAAGGTTTTTTTGGTAGGTTAAAAACTGAAATGTATTATTGCCGTGGCAGAATCGTTCTTCAGTTCACTCAAAAAAGAGCGCATCAGGAAGCGGATATATAAAACCCAGGACAGGGTTGCCGTGGCAGAATCGTTCTACAGTTCACTCAAAAAAGAGCGCATCAGGAAGCGGATATATAAAACCCGGGACAGGGCCCGGGCGGATATCTTCGATTACATTGAAGTGTTCTACAACCGTAACCGACGCCACAGCCACCTCGGTGGCGTCAGCCCGGAGGCCTTCGAAAAGGCCTCGCCGTGAGGACAGAAACTGTCTACCGGAGCGTGGTCACTCCAACGGACAGGTTATGGTTGCCCTGAAGTTAGAACCAGCAAACGACATGACAATGCCGGCAGCATCGATAGTCTTAACGGATGGTAAGGCTGAGGTGAAATTGCCAGCAACCCGGCCGGGAGCCTATGTACTTTATATAAATTAGGACCATGAGGTAATCTGAAATGCTCAGACATCTATTATTGTTCTCTTTTCTACATGACAATGCCGGCAGCATCGATAGTCTTAACGGATGGTAAGGCTGAGGTGAAATTGCCAGCAACCCGACCGGGAGCCTATGTACTTTATATAAATTAGGACCATGAGGTAATCTGAAATGCTCAGGCATCTATTATTGTTCTCTTTTCTATCTGACGTGACCATCAAACAGGTAAATGATATTCGTGAGCGTTTTTTACATATTCCAGCTCTGATACCAGGTATTACGTCCGTGGAGTGGGGAGAAAACAACAGTCTGGAAATGAAAAATCAGGTATACACGCACTGCGTTAATATGACGTTTGACAGCGACTTATCACGGGCACGTTATCTTTTTCATCCAGACCATGAGGCACTACAGGACGTTTTCGTCCCACTTTTAAACGATATTATTATTTTTGATTACGAATTGTAATCATAATCGAAGCATGGCGCTGGGCTCACACCCGCCGTAAAATCCACGATGTACACGTCCACACGCTGTCGGGGCTGACAGATGAAGCCCTGAAGCGTATCGGTGAGCTGTATGCTATAGAGGCGGAGATTAGGGGAAGGCCGGCGGAGCAGCACCTTGCAGAACGTGAGCGAAAAGCTAAACCGCGCCTGAAATCCCTGAAAAGCTGGCTGCGTGAAAAGCTGAAAACCCTGTCGCGACACTCAGAGCTGGCGAAAGCGTTCGCATACGCGCTGAACCAGTGGCCAGCGCTGACGTACTATGCAGACGACGGCTGGGCTGAAGCTGATAACAACACAGCTGAGAATGCGCTGCGGATGGTCAGCTTGGGCCGCAAAAACTGGTTGTTTTTCGGTTCGGATCATGGAGGAGAGCGGGGAGTGCTGCTGTACAACCTGATCGGGATGTGCAAACTGAACGGCGTGGAGCCAGAAAGCTACCTCCGCTATGTCCTTGATGTCATTGCTGACTGGCCGATAAAACGGGTCAGCGAACTGCTCCCCTGGTGCGTAGCATTGCCAACTGAATAACACATCCCCGTCAGTACGGTTCCCGCTGCACGCTTACGTACTTACTGACCTCTCACATTCTCAGCTCGCTATGGCGTGTCTGCCCTTTCTTCCACTTTTTCCATAGCAGGGCTACGTGTCAACGACGGGTAAAAAGTGGGTCTTCCGCAACCTCGAAGCATGGCGCTGGGCTCACACCCGCCGTAAAATCCACGATGTACACGTCCACACGCTGTCGGGGTTGACAGATGAAGCCCTGAAGCGGTTCGGATCATGGAGGAGAGCGGGGCCCCCTGGTGCGTAGCATTGCCAACTGAATAACACATCCCCGTCAGTACGGTTCCCGCTGCACGCTTACTGTTATACACAGTGACAGAGGTGGTCATTGTCGCACCGTTAGTGACAGGTTGCGAATGGTCGGGCATAACACCTGAAGACTTCATGTAACATGTAGATGCTTACATCAGGTGGTATAACGAACAGCGTATTAAATTATCTCTGGGTGCTGTCAGCCCATAAATGTACCGTCGGCAACTCGGGATCGCACAATAAAACAGTCCAGGAAAACATCCGCATCCCCATTACCGTCTTATATCACTGGCGCTGACATTATTTGCCAGGTAACACTTCTGCATGCACATGTCGTCACCTTTACTGTCCTGTCCGCTTTTCAGCATCAGAGAGCATGTGGCTGTACTCACCGGTCCGGCAGGTCAGAGAGTATTGTTCACTGGAGCAGAGTAACCCGAGGGAGGGTCGGGCATGGTAAGGCTGCTGTCCACCGAAAGGTTGATGGCGATATTTACAGAGGCTGGCTCTGGTAATAGCGTTATGCACCGTTAGAACGTGCCGGTAGTACACTGTATTATCGGGATCCCCATTACCGTCTTATATCACTGGCGCTGACATTATTTGCCAGGTAACACTTCTGCATGCACATGCCATCACCTTCAGTTGCACATCGCAAAATTCACACACCAGCAGCGCATGACCGGTGTAATTGTCGCCTAATACCCATGTGTACTTTTGGAGGTCAAATTTTGGGATTGTAGTCCACTATGAACATCCTCATCGCTTCTTCATATGGGCGAATCAGATCGAGATTGTTTTCTGGTGTGGATACCTCTATGAATTTTTTAACCAGTCTGTCCTGAATTATTGAAAAATTGATGTGGGAATTTTCTTTAACCAACTGGTGGACAACTTCCCCTATGACCTGATGAGCATTCATAGCGTAATCCCCTGTTAATGGAGTGCTCAGCTTACCACATACGCCGTGAGTAAAAGCGGGACACACAGCAGATAAGGTCACTGGCGATCATCCCGGAATAGCGATAGTGAAACGCGATGCTCAACAGTAACTTTACGTTCATTTCAGGTTAACGGTAAACTGCAGAAAGTAGGAAAACATAAAAAAATAAANTAAATTATTGTATGTTTTTTGAGGTTGACGGTGTGTTTGTACTTATTTAAATTGATTTCGTGGTGAATCCACCTGTGCGGATGGGCGTACTGGTAGTCGGTTAACTACTGTGATCTCCACGCGGGCAGAAGTTACCAGTGTTCTGCTCACCGGGAGGCACCCGGCACCACAAATACGGTTGTGCTCTGTTTCTTTCCTGGTAAGCTACATTCATTTTAGTAAAACCCTCGGCCACCATCAGGTGGCCTTTTTTTACTCCCCTGATGTCATGTCTGCAGCCATCAACATTTAATGACATGTGGCGACAGCCAGGAATACACATATAAACAATACATTAAGATACATACATTAACTTATTGTGCATGAATTACCGTTGACGCTGTAGTTATCTTTTTTTAGTCTGAAATTGTGGTGAATTCCCCTGTGCGGAGGAGCGTACTGGTATTGGTAGTTTGACAGGGAAACGTGGTGAATCCACCTGTGCGGATGGGCGCACTGGTAGTCGGTTAACTACTGTGATCTTCACGCGGGCAGAAGTTACCAGTATTCTGCTCACCGGGAGGCACCCGGCACCACAATCCTTATGAGATAATGCTGTTAGTTAGCTAAGTTATATACATTGACTATTAGCAGGCTGCCATCCGGCAGCCTTTTTTTATTCCCTTCATATAGACAGCACCTTAGACAGGAGGTGTCGGATGGTCAGAATCATGCCTGACAAAATCTTTTTGGCTGCTCGTATTGCACATCGGGCAGTCTGATATGTACGGGCCTTGTGTGTGTACGACTAGTTTCATGGGCTTGACTGGAATTTTATTATTCTCGTCAGTAGAGTGGGGCTCGGTGTGGCGACGTACCTTACCAATCTGCATTTCAGGCGCCGCCAGACAAAAGCTGTCACTAACGGTACGAAAGTGGGTCTTCCGCAACTTGGGTGGTGATTTTCATGCCAGAGGACTTCTGGCCCGACCATACATCTGGCGTTTCAGCATCTTCAGCCGGCTTACATGCCCCCCGCCTCCCCCCCCAGCCGCTACGCGCCGAAGTTCTGCTGAACCGCTTTCGTTGACACGAGTGAACCACCTGTTTAGCTGTGGCTTGTTTTTGGTTTTCAGGAGCCGGTAGAAGTCCAGCGCCAGTTGCCGGGTTATTTTCAGCTCCGGTTCTTTTTCACACATCAGACTAATAAATCGGGAAGCATAATTTTCTTCACCCCTGATTATTCTCCAGGGCATCAACCAGCTGTCAACGATGGGTAAAAAGTGATCTACTTACATCTCCACCGACGGTCTAATATTGATCCACCGTTTTACTCAGGATTAGCTTCAGCGATAACCCCGGCCTTTCTTTTCTGTTTCAGTCGATAACTCTCTCTTTTTATCTGAACAACGTGTGAGTGGTGTAAGATCCGATCCAGCATCGCCGATGTCAGTGCTGCATCTCCCGCGAACGTTTTATCCCACTGCCCGAACGGCAGGTTAGATGTCAGGATCATCGCGTTCTTCTCGTAACGTTTGGCGATGACCTGTAAGAACAGTTTTGCCTCTTCCTGGCTGAACGGCAGATAGCCTATTTCATCGATGATGAGCAGCTTTGGCGCCATCACGCCTCGGTGAAGTGTTGTTTTATAGCGGCCCTGGCGTTGCGCTGTAGACAGCTGAAGCAACAGATCCGCCGCTGTTGTGAAGCGTACCTTGATACCTGCACGTATTGCTTCGTAGCCCATGGCTATCGCCAGGTGCGTTTTCCCCACGCCAGACGGCCCCAGCAACACGATGTTTTCATTGCGCCCGATGAAGCTGAGCGAACGCAACGACTGGATTTGCTTCTGTGGTGCGCCGGTGGCGAAGGTGAAGTCATACTCTTCAAACGTTTTCACCGCCGGGAAGGCCGCCATTCGGGTGTACATCGCCTGTTTGCGCTGATGGTGTGCCAGTTTTTCCTCATGAAGCAGATGCTCCAGGAAGTCCATATAGCTCCATTCCTGATCCACAGCCTGTTGTGACAGCGCGGGGGCCGCACTGATAAGACTGTCCAGTTGCAGTTGTTCGGCGAGAACCATCAGTCATTGATGTTGCAGTTCCACCATTATGCAGCCCCTCTGCAGAACGTGTCATAGATGGACAGCGGATGATGCAGGGGCAGCCTGTCGAAGGTCACCAGGCTTTCGTCGACCTGTATGTCATACTGTTTTTTCTCCGGTGGCAGGGCCAGCATGGACTGTTGTTCTTCGATCCAGCGATCGCCGGGGCGAGTCTTGATAGTTTCATGCTTCCGTTGGTTCGCTACATCGTGCAGCCATCGCAGGCCGTGGCGGTTGACTGTTTCAACATCGACGGTGATCCCCATCGGGCGCAGGCGCGTCATTAACGGGATGTAGAAGCTGTTGCGGGTGTACTGCACCATCCGCTCCACTTTGCCTTTTGTCTGTGCCCTGAACGTCGTGGATTTTCCGCCGGGTGTGTGCCATGCAAACCGCGTGATCGACAAAAGATGGCACGGGCAACCCATCATATTGATGGGCTTTTTAAACCATTAAAAAGCCTGGGACGTCTGGAAGCGCTGGCGACGCAATTGGCGGGAATGTGGGGTGTGAATCAGCTCGATAATATGCAAAAAGAAATTATTGTGATGTGCGCCGATCATGGTGTGTTTGATGAGGGAGTAGCTGTTACTCCCAAAGGGGTCACCTACAGTCAGGCGCTGAATATGCAAAAGGGCTTGACAGGTGTTTGTGTGCTGGCGAGAAATAGTCAAACGTCGGTACTACCTGTAGATATCGGTATTGACTGTGAACCTATTAACAATATGCTGACTCTGAAAGTGGCCAGAGGCAGCAACAACATCACACAGGGGCCTGCAATGTCCAGGCTGGACGCAGAACAACTGTTGCTGGCCAGTGCACGCTTGGTGAAAAAACGCGCGAGTCAAGGCATCTCGGTTTTTGGCACAGGGGAACTCGGTATTGCTAATACCACGCCTGCGTCAGCGATGATCAGTGTGTTGTGTGACTACGATCCTCATGAGGTTGTGGGCATCGGTGCCAATCTGCCGTTTGAACGGCTGCAACACAAAGAGTCTGTTGTCCGACAGGCCATTCGTGTGAATAATCCCAACGCCGCTGATGCAATTGACGTGCTGGCGAAAGTTGGAGGTTATGATCTGGTGGGGTTGACGGGGGTTATCCTCGGCGCTGGTGCGTGCGGTCTGCCAGTTGTGCTGGACGGCTTCCTCTCCTATGCTGCCGCGATAGCTGCCTGCCAAATTGCGCCAGAGGTCAAAAACTACTGTATTCCTTCGCATTTCTCGGCGGAAAAAGGGGCGCATCAAGCGCTGAAATACCTTAACTTAACACCATATTTGTATCTGGACTTGCGGCTTGGAGAAGGGAGTGGAGCAGCTATAGCCATGTCAATACTTAGCGCAGCATGTGCAATGTTCTGCAATATGGGGTTGGCGTCCACAAGTGGTTTTTGTATGCCTGATTCGCCAGTCTAATAATAGGTAACAAAATATATCAATACAATTAATAATAAGATTATACCCTGGGGTGTGTTTTTTATATTTAACAAAGTTTATTATAAGGAAGTGTTTCATGAGATAGCGATGAAATAATGATGAGAAGTTTGATACCTAAGACAGAATTGCTGGTGGCTTTTGAGGTAGTTGCACGTCACGAAAGTTATACTCGAGCAGCAGAAGAGTTAGCTTTAACGCAGAGTGCTGTATTTCGACAAGTTTTGGCGCTAGAAAATTTTCTGCAAACAAAATTATTTACACATGTAAAAAAGAGAATTTATCTCAATGATGCGGGTAAGTACTATCTGCCGCTTGTCAGGGAAACTATCAATAAACTTGAGCATGATACCCATGCAATAATGACTTATGAATCTTCTTCTGTGGGGGTTATTAATTTGGCGGTAAATCCAACATTTAGCACCCATTGGCTAATTCCTAATTTACCTGGGTTTAATAAAGAAAATCCTGATATTATTTGTAATGTTCATTCGCTATCCAATGAAAACGATTTTTTTAAAAATAAATATGATATTGCTATTATGCGTGAGGATTTTTGTCCGCCCTGTTCTGAAGTGGAATATTTGTTTGAGGAGGAGATTTTACCTGTATGCAGTTTGAATTTATGGCCGCACCCTGATAAGAAAATGTCAGCTAATGATTTAATAAATAGTTTTACACTATTACATCAGAGTACACGTATTAATGGCTGGAGGGAATGGTTTGTGCTTTCGGGGGTTGTTACCCCTTGGGTAAGTAAGGGGCCTTATTTTGATTTACTGTCAATGCTAATTGCGGCAGTACGGTCGAATATGGGGGTCGCACTATTACCTCGTTTTGCTATTCAGCGTGAATTAAATAATGGAACAATGGTTGTTCCTTGTGAGGTTCCGCAGAAATCCGGAAATCGTTTTATTATTACGTGGTGTAAAGAAAACGAGAAGTCTTCATATATCAGAACTTTTAATAATTGGTTGTTGAAAAAAATAAAATCAGAGATGTCTACAAATTTTTAATGATTTGCTTAGGTTTATCTGCTAATTCCCGGGGATAGAGCACAAAATTTTGTGCCTGTCTTTTTTACCCAGACTAATTTTTTTGCACAGAAAAACCCAGTCATACTGCTGAGGTATTGATTGTTTCACCCTTTCAAAGAGAGTATCTCAATACTTGCTCACCAGGTATGTCAGAAGCTCTTCCAGAATGCTCTCGCCCCATTTCACAGATACCGACAAAATGCTTTGCTGGATGTCACGGTTGCACTAATTAACGGCGCATCACTGATTAAATGACTGATATTACTGGGCAGATGGGGTAATCCCCTACTATAAACTAAGAACTTTACTGTCTTCAGGTAATAAAAAAACCGGGGTAATGCAAGTCACTTATGGTGACTTGCAGACTTTTTATATAGGCACGTTTTCAATTTTACTCCTGGTTCCCGCAGGGGGAACTAGAAGTCATAACGCAAACGCACCAGGTTCATATCACCCAGATCGTCGGTGCTGGACGTAAAGACGTGTTCATAATCAACACGGAAGCCGTAATCGAGCTGGAAGCTGATCCCCACGCCGTTGTCGATGCGCTGGTAGTTGCGTCCGTTTACGTACTCAATACGGTCGCCCATAACGTACGGCTGGATGGATTTCACCGCATACTGCCCCACCGGGACGGTATAACCGGCAAAATATTCAATCCCCCACGCGTCACCCGCGAAGTAGTCATGCACGGTATTCTTTTTGCTGGTCATAAAGTTCTGATACCAGCCACCGCCCGCGGCAAAGGTCCAGTTGTCCGGCGTCCAGCTCAACGCGGTCCCCAGAATGTTCTGGTCATAGGCTTTGCTGTCGTTGTTTTCCGGGTTACGCATGTCGGCGCGGGTGTAGTTCCACGCGGTACCCCAGGTCAGATCGTCAGTGATGTGATAATCCACGCCCAGCGAGCCGCCGCCTTTACGCTTATAGCGCAGACCGTTGCCCGGCAGGTATTCGGAATCTTCAAACAGATAAGAGGCGTAGAGATCAACGTCGCCTACGGTTTTCTTGTATTTCAACATGCTGCGGGAACGGTATGACCCGTCGTAGTCGCCGTTGATGCCGTTACCGGGCGCCTGACCGATCATGTCGTAGTCCCAGATATCGGTTTTCACGCCCACCACATCGTAGTACACGCTGTTTTGCTGCCCGTAAGTCAGCGTACCCCAGGTGTTGCTCTTCAAACCGGTGTAGAGCATACGACGCTGAGTATCGTTCGCCCCGTCGGCGTAGTGGTTATCCCAGTCAAAAAGGGCCGGAATATTCACGCCCAACTCGTAGTAGCTGATCCAACTGATGTCATCAAACAGGTAGTAATCAGCCGCGAAACGGAAACGGGTACCGCCGTCAAATCCGTTGCGCTTGTAAGATCCTTTGTCACCGTCCCCGGTCATGCTGTTGAACTGCGGACGAATACTCCCGCCCACTGTGAAATTCAGACGGCTTAGCGGATCACCCGCCTGAGTGTTCTGCTTCAGTACAGTGATTTCTGCATGAGAAGTGAAAGATATTAGTGTAATAACAGTACCCACAGCCACTGCATATATACTCTTTGCCATATAATAACCTTACTAGCTAATTGATGTTCGATGTATAACCGTTTTCCTGTGAAAGAAAAGGCATCAGCTAATATAGCAAATAATAAAATATAAGTTTTGATGATTTTGCTATAAGGTAAGAATTTTCTTGCGCATACTTTAAAAAGTATAAATAAATTAGTGTGATATTTTTTTGTTCTTGGAGAGTAAATGTTTATATTTGTTAAAGTGGGAACGTCGTCACATATTTTGTTTTGTGTTATTTCTTATAATTATACAATAAATGCGAGTTTGATTGGTTTAGAGGTATGATAAGGGATATGGATGAGACTACCATAATGCCAAACTTTGCTTTCCAGTTGTAGTACGAGGCCTCAGGGAATCCAGACATCCTTAACGGAGTGGTTTGGCTTCAACGAACTTCAGAACGGCGATAATCTGGTGTTCGGTTAATAGGACTTTACGCATGGTGAGAGAGGGTGAGACGAATATATATCACGAAGGTTTAACTAAGCGAGTTATGCCACAAATGCTTCTTTTATCTTGTGCCAGCTTAAGCTCGTTTCATTTATGTGGTGAACCACAATAGAGCCTGAAACGGGCGGAGTTTTTAATTGCAACTAATCACATTTGATTCGGTAATTATATTCTTAATCTTTTTCTGAACTGCACACAGAAATGAGGCCATCATGGGTATGGATGTCAGTAAACGGGACTTTTTGAAGAAAGTTGGTATTGTAACCGCTGGTGTACCATTTATTCCGTTTGCAGAAGCGGGAAGCTTTTTTAAACCGGAACGTCATGGAGGCTCTGATGAACATCGTTATGCCATGCTTATTGATCTGCGCCGTTGTGTTGGCTGCCAGTCATGTACGGTAAGTTGTACAATAGAAAACAAGACACCAGAAGGATCGTTTCGCACCTCTGTCAATCAATATCAGGTGAAATTGACCAGTGAAAGTAGGATCACAAATGTTTTACTTCCCCGTCTCTGTAATCATTGCGATAACCCTCCCTGTGTGCCGGTTTGCCCTGTACAGGCGACATTCCAGCGTAAAGATGGCATTGTCGTCATAGACAATACCCGCTGTGTAGGCTGCGCATACTGTGTACAGGCATGTCCGTACGATGCCCGGTTCATAAATCACGCTATCCAGACAGCGGATAAATGTACGTTTTGCGTGCACCGTCTAGAGGCAGGACTATTGCCTGCCTGTGTGGAGTCGTGCGTTGGAGGGGCCAGAATTATTGGTGATTTGAAAGATCCACACAGTACGATAAGTACAATGCTTGTGGCGTATCGGGAAGAGATCAAAGTACTCAAACCGGAAAATAAAACCAACCCACACGTCTTTTATCTTGGGCTGGATGATGCCTTTGTCACACCACTTCAGGGTAAGGCGCAGCCAGCTCTCTGGCAGGAGAGAGTATGAACATCACAGAGATACTGGTACAGCCACAGGAGATAACTTGGCAACCTTGGGCCGTACAGTACTTTTTCTTTATCGGGATCTCGGCCTGTGCTGCACTGGTGGCTTGTGTTGCCCGCTGGACAAAACATTCCTGCAGTGATGTGCTTGAACGTACCTGCTTATTCATTGCGCTGACATGTGGTATTACTGCGCCGCTGGCTCTTCTTGCCGATCTCCACCAGCCTGCCCGGGTCTGGCATTTTTATGCTTGGCCAACGCCCTGGTCGTGGATGCCATGGGGGGCCCTCCTTTTACCCCTGTTTACGACACTGCTCGGGCTCTGGTTCGTCTTTTTCCATCTGTGCAAAAAGACCTTGCGTTATGCTCCACTTATGCCCTGGTTTTCCCATGCTGCAGCGTTGACTGCTGTCGGGTTATTTATTTATACCGGGCGGGAAGTGTCTGTGGTTCGCGCCCACCCCGTCTGGTTCAGCTACTGGTTGCCTGTTGTGATGTTTCTGAGTGCAATGTGTGCACTGTTTGCCATACTCCATTTTGTGTTCAGAAAACACAATGGGTACTCTCGCCTGCTGGCAAAAGGACAGGTTGTGATATTAGTACTGTTTGGAGTCGCCACGCTGACGTGGTATCTGGGCGATACCTTGTCAGGCGACGCGCTGCGCCAGCAGTGGCATCTCACTACCGTCATTCACAGGTATACCCTTGCGGGAGTTGTATTATGGGGCATCGCTTTTATTGTTGCGCTTTACGCGAGTGGTAATATACTCCCGCCCGCCATCCAACTGGCAGATGTGTTAATTGTTGCCGGCCTCTGCTGGCTCCTTCGCTGGACAGTATTGATTGGTGGACAGACTATCCCGAAATATAACGCCCTGACCAATGTCTACACGTTACCTGCAGGAACTGATGGTCTGCTGGCAATAATCGGAACATTCGGCCTGTGGTTTGCACTAATAATAATAATCAGTGAAGCCATAAACTGGTTTTCAGGGAGATTTCAACATGCCTGAGTTATCACGACGTCAGTGGTTAAAAATAGGTGTTGCTGCCGGTGGCTTTGCCGCGTTTGGTTTAAGCTATCGGGATGTTGCAAAGCGGGCTGTGGATGGACTTGTTAATGGTACGTCAGGAAAGGTCACGCAGGACAGGATTTTTGGAAATTCTCTTTCTCCGGAAGGCGTGGCACACAACGGTTGGCAGAGTAACCCCGAACAGTCAATATCCATGACTCAGTGTCTGGGGTGCTGGACGCTTTGTGGGATTCGTGTCAGGGTTGACCGGAAAACAAATAATGTATTACGAATAGCTGGTAACCCGTGGCATCCTTTGTCACAGGAGAAGCCGTTCGACAGCATGATGCCTTTTGCTCAGGCCATGGCGAAGCTGGCTGGCGAAAGCGGGCTTGAATCCCGTTCAACGGTTTGTGCACGTGGTGCAACACTGTTGGAAAGTCTGAATAGTCCGCTGCGTATTCTCACACCCATGAAGCGATCGGGAAAACGTGGGGAAGGGAAATGGAAACGCATCAGTTTTGAGCAACTTATTGCCGAAGTTGTGGAGGGCGGGGATCTGTTCGGAGAAGGCCATATAGACGGGCTGAGGACGATTCGCGATCTTACCACTCCTTTGGATATTCAGCACCCCGCTTATGGTCCTAGGGCAAATCAGTTACTGGTAACTAACGCAACAAATGATGGGCGGGATGGCTTTTTAAGACGTTTTGCACAGAATAGTTTTGGCACTAAAAACTTTGGTGCTCATGGGTCTTTTTGTACACTCGCCTATCGCGCTGGTTCAGGCGCGTTAATGGGTGACCTAGATAAAAATCCTCATGTTAAACCTGACTGGGAAAATGTGGAGTTTGCCTTGTTTATGGGAACATCGCCTGCACAGTCTGGTAATCCTTTTAAGCGTCAGGCTAGGCAGCTTGCCTCTGCCCGTTTGCGTAAGGCATTCAGTTATGTGGTTGTTGCTCCGGCATTACCGTTAACAACTGTACTGGCTAACGATCATGGGCACTGGCTCCCTGTCAGACCGGGAACAGATTCTGCACTGGCGATGGCGATGATCCATTGGATTATTGATAACGAACGCTATCAGGCTGAGTACCTGAGCCTGACCAGTCATGATGCCATGCTTCGCGCCGGTGAGAAAAGCTGGACTAATGCCACCTGGCTGGTTATCAGTGATGAAAATCACCCCATGAATGGTCAGTATTTAATGGCTTCACAGCTTTCTGCACAATGGTCGGAGGAAGCCGTTGTTTTCAATGAAGACGGATTACCTGTTCCAGTGAGCCAGTGTGATCGTGGAAAACTCATGGTGGATCTGGAGGTCACACTGAGCGATGGTCAGGTTGTTTCAGTGAAAAGCAGCTTCCAGTGTCTTAAAGATTCTGCACAAAGGTTCACACCAGACCAGTACAGTCAGTTATGCGGGGTGCCGAAAGCGCAGATCACTGCACTGGCTAGGGAGTTTACTAGTCACGGTCGTAAAGCTGCCGTTGTCAGCCAGGGCGGAATGATGTCCGGGAATGGATTCTACAACGCTTGGTCGGTCATGATGCTGAATGTACTGTTGGGGAACATGAGCCTGAGTGGTGGAGTGTTTGTTGGTGGAGGAAAATTCAACGGCGAAGCAAACGGCCCGTGTTACAACTTCGAACTGTTTCCGGGTAAGGTTTCTCCGGAAGGACTCAATATTGCCAGGAGTAATGCCGATTACGCGAAGTCGGATGAATATCAGGAGAAAATTACAGGCGGTCATTCACCTTGGCCAGCCAGAGCCCCTTGGTACCCCTTCGTAGCCGGACAATTAACTGAGCTCCTTCCTTCAGCACTGGATGGTTATCCTTATTCACTGAAAGCATGGATATCGAATATGAGCAATCCCCTTTACGGTGTTCCGGGATTGCGTTCTGTTATCGAAGAGCGACTAAGGGATCCCCAGCGCCTTCCGTTGTTTATTGCAATCGATGCTTTTATGAATGAGACCACAGCATTTGCGGATTATATTGTCCCGGATACNNGGTGCCCAGTTGTCCCAGCCAAGACAGCGAAAACGGCACAGGGAGATCCTGTTTCAATGGAAGCGTTCTGTATTGCAGTAGCAAAGCGAATGGCGTTACCGGGATTTGGTGAGAACGCCATACCAGACGCCCAGGGAGTGATGCATGATATAAACCGGGCAGAAGATTATTTCCTGCGTGTGGCTGCCAATATTGCATTTAGCGGACAAAAACCATTGCCACTGGCAACCAATCAGGACATTGTAATGTCAGGTGTTGACCGTATTTTCCCCACCATCAGCAGCACTTTAAAACCCCGGGAAGTACTGTCTGTAGCGTTTCTTTATAGCAGGGGAGGGAGGTTTGCGCCTGAAGCGTCAGCCCGAAAAGGCGAAACAGTTGGCACTGAGTGGGTAAAACCGTTGCACATCTGGAATCCGCAAGTGGCGGCATACAGACATTCTATAACAGGTGAGCGTTATAGTGGCTGTCCCACTTGGTATCCTGCCCGTCTCTCGGATGGCAGTAAGCTGGAGACAGTCTATCCAGAATCTGAATGGCCGATGAGACTGATGTCGTTTAAATCCAATGTAATGAGCAGTGTCACAACCGTCATTGAGAGGTTACATCATGTTAAGCCAGTGGGACTCGTTGCGATCAATCCTGAGGATGGAAAACGCTGTGGTCTTCAGCACGGTGATAAAGCGCTGATTAAAACGCCGGGTGGAAGCGCGGAAGTTCAGATAAGTTTGCTTGCGGGTGTTATGCCAGGGGTGATCGCAATAGAACATGGTTACGGACATAAAGAACTTGGCGCGCAACAACACTGGCTCGACGGGGAGCCCATGGCACATAAAAACTTTGTTGCTTCAGGGATTAATCTGAATGATCTCGGTTTTACAGACCCCACCCGCAAGGTTCCGGGACCTTGGCTTGACTGGGTTACTGGTGCCGCCGTCAGACAGGGCTTACCGGCACTTATCGAGAAAATTTGAGAGATACGTGACCTTATGTAAGCGATCCACGAAGGACGTAGAGTAAAATTTAGTTTACAGAGTGGGCGATGTTACAGGGCTACAGTTCTTCGGGCGGTTATGGGTCTATGTTCGTGACGATCACAACGCCAGCTCAACTATGCCGACAGCAGTATGGTTCTCATACTCTCCCGACCCCACCTGCAGCGGCATCTGGTGAAATACAATGATATCCTGCAGGCCGATGCATATGCAGGTTATAACGCTCACTATGAAAGTGGGCGGGTAACCGAAGCGGCCTATGTGGTGTATGCCCGGCATAAGAACCACAATGTACATGTCCGTCATCCAACGACAGTAACAACAGAAGCTCTCAGTCATATCGTGGCTCTGTACGTCATTGAATCGGAGATACGCGGCAGTCCGGCAGAAGAACGACTGACAGTCAGAAGCCTTCCGCCGATGCAGTCGCTGTACGGCTGGATACAACACCAGATGTGCATACTGTCGCGTCACTCGATACAGCGAAGGTGTTCACCTATCTACTAAAGCAGTGGGATGCCCTGAACGAATACTGTCGCAATGGCTGGGTGGAGATAGACAATAACCTGTGCGAAAACGTCCTCGGGGTGGTGGCGCTGGAGCGCTGCAACTACATGTTCTTCGGCTCAGATGGTGGTAGCGACAGTGCGGCAGTGATGTACAGCCTGATCGGTAGCTGCAAACCTAACGGCATGGATCCAGAACGTTACCTTCACCATGTACTTGACACCATAGCCGACTGGCTGGAAAACCAGGTCAGTGAACTGCAGCCATGGCTCATTGTAGTGGTCAACTAAAACTGGCCACCGTGTTAGAGTTTTTCCAGTATTGGTTTTCCGATTCGTTTGGTGGTAACCCGCCGTTATATTCATGCGGTCTGAGCGCGCTGTAATATTCAACGATATAGTTCGTTATGGCGTGAGTTGCATCGCTGAAGCTTACGTAACCCATCACTGTTACCATTCGTTCTTCAGGCTCCGGAAGAAGCGTTCTGTCAACGACGGGTAAAAAGTGGGTCTTCCGCAACTTGGGTGGAGAAATATTGGTGAAACTTTCTAGATAACAAGGATCTAAGC
>NZ_JNGH01000100.1 GCF_001188485.1 Trabulsiella odontotermitis | reverse complement strand
GTCGACCGTTTCGGACTGCTGACCGATCAGATGCCTAACCTGCTGTCGTTCCAGACAAAACTGGTGCAGAAACGCGATAATCTGACCGGCTGGGATACCGATAACGACGCGCTGTCGCTGCTCGACGTGGTGCGTAACGTGAAACCAGACATTCTGATTGGCGTGTCGGGGCAGATTGGCCTGTTCTCGGAAGAGATCATCCGTGA
>NZ_JNGH01000010.1 GCF_001188485.1 Trabulsiella odontotermitis | reverse complement strand
GCGCATGCCGATACCATGGACGGCGTCACCGGCACCCGGTTCTCCGTCTGGGCACCGAATGCGCACCGCGTGTCTGTCGTCCACAACGGTCAGCTCTACAAATTTGAGATGATCGATGCCAGCGGCAAACTGCGCATTAAAGCGGACCCTTACGCCTTTGAAGCCCAGATGCGCCCGGAAACGGCGTCGCTGATTTGCGGCTTGCCGGAGAAGGTGGTGCAGAGCGAAGCGCGCAAACGTGCCAACGATTTTGATGCGCCGATCGCCATCTATGAAGTGCACCTCGGTTCGTGGCGCCGCCACACCGACAACAACTTCTGGCTTCGCCCGGAAACGGCGTCGCTGATTTGCGGCTTGCCGGAGAAGGTGGTGCAGAGCGAAGCGCGCAAACGCGCCAACGATTTTGATGCGCCGATCGCCATCTATGAAGTGCACCTCGGCTCGTGGCGTCGCCACACCGACAACAACTTCTGGCTGGACGGCCGCCGTCACCCGATGCGCTTGCGCCGCGAATCCGGCATCTGGGAACTGTTTGTGCCCGGCGCGAGCTACCGCGAGCTGGCGGATCAACTGGTTCCCTACGCCAAGTGGATGGGCTTCACGCACCTTGAACTGCTGCCAGTGAACGAACACCCGTTTGACGGTAGCTGGGGCTATCAGCCGACCGGGCTGTACGCACCGACCCGCCGTTTCGGTACCCGCGATGATTTCCGCTATTTCATCAACGCCGCGCACGCTGCCGGGCTGAGCGTCATTCTTGACTGGGTGCCGGGCCATTTCCCGTCCGATGATTTCGGGCTGGCGAAGTTTGACGGCACTGAGCTGTACGAGCACAGCGATCCGCGTGAAGGCTACCATCAGGACTGGAATACCCTGATTTATAACTATGGCCGTCGCGAAGTGGCGAATTACCNGGGGGCGAGTGGATCCCCAACGAGCACGGCGGTCGTGAAAACCTCGAAGCGATTGAGTTTCTGCGCAGCACCAACCGCATTCTCGGCGAACAGGTGCCGGGCGCGGTGAGCATGGCGGAAGAGTCGACGGATTTCGCGGGCGTCTCGCGCCCGGCCTCAATGGGCGGTCTCGGCTTCTGGTACAAGTGGAACGGGGGCGAGTGGATCCCCAACGAGCACGGCGGTCGTGAAAACCTCGAAGCGATTGAGTTTCTGCGCAGTACCAACCGCATTCTCGGCGAACAGGTACCGGGCGCGGTGAGCATGGCGGAAGAGTCAACGGATTTCGCGGGCGTCTCGCGCCCGGCCTCAATGGGCGGTCTCGGCTTCTGGTACAAGTGGAATCTGGGCTGGATGCACGACACGCTGGATTACATGAAGCTCGACCCGGTGCATCGCCAGTATCACCACGACAAACTGACCTTCGGCATGCTCTACAACAACACCGAAAACTTCGTGCTGCCGCTGTCGCACGACGAAGTGGTGCACGGTAAGAAATCGATTCTGGATCGTATGCCGGGCGACGCGTGGCAAAAATTCGCTAACCTGCGCGCCTATTACGGCTGGTTGTACGCCTTCCCGGGCAAAAAACTGCTGTTTATGGGCAACGAATTTGCGCAGGGGCGCGAATGGAATCACGACAGCAGCCTCGACTGGCATCTGCTGGAAGGTGGCGATAACTGGCATCACGGCGTACAGCGCCTGGTGCGCGACCTGAACCATACCTATCGTCATCACAAAGCGCTGCACGAGCTGGATTTTGATTCCTACGGCTTCGAATGGCTGGTGGTGGACGACCACGAACGCTCGGTGCTGATTTTTGTGCGCCGCGATAAGCAGGGCAATGAAATCATCGTCGCCAGCAACTTTACCCCGGTTCCGCGTCACAACTACCGCTTCGGCATTAACCAGCCGGAAGGTGGCGATAACTGGCATCACGGCGTACAGCGCCTGGTGCGCGACCTGAACCATACCTATCGTCACGGGCGGGCGAATTCCCTCAGCATTACACTGCCGCCGCTGGCGACAATCTGGCTGGTACGGGAGGGCGAATGAGCCACTGGCGCAATGCTGCACATCATGTTACGACACAAGATGACCGTGGCGTGTTTCACGTTTTTCAGCGTACATACTGAGTGAGGGGGAGTGGTATGCCTTTCTCCCGTTTGCTGGTGAGGATAATCCGGTAATTACAGTTCTCTGGTCGGGCATGCACACGGACTGTGTGCGTTCCAGGGAGTATAAAGAGGAGTCAGTTATGGTGAATTTAGAAAAGGGAAACCGTTTAATGCTGGTGCGTCAACTGCCCATTAAATCCGTTGCGCTGATCCTTGCAGGCGGGCGTGGCACCCGACTGAAAGATTTAACGGTGAAGCGTGCGAAGCCCGCGGTCCATTTCGGCGGTAAGTTCCGTATTATCGATTTCGCCTTGTCGAACTGCCTGAACTCGGGCATTCGTCGTATCGGCGTTATCACTCAGTATCAGTCCCACTCGCTGGTGCAGCATATTCAGCGCGGCTGGTCGTTTTTCAGCGAAGAGATGAACGAATTTGTCGATCTGCTGCCGGCGCAACAGCGCGTCCACGGTGAAAACTGGTATCGCGGTACCGCCGATGCCGTCACCCAGAACCTCGACATTATCCGTCGCTACAAAGCGGAATATGTGGTGATCCTCGCGGGCGACCATATCTACAAGCAGGACTATTCTCGCATGCTGATCGACCACGTCGAAAAAGGCGCGCGTTGCTCGGTTGCCTGTATGCCGGTGCCGGTCGCAGAAGCGACGGCGTTTGGTGTCATGGCGGTCGATGAGCATGAAAAGATTATCGATTTTGTCGAAAAACCGGCCAATCCACCGACCATGCCAGGCGACAGCACCAAATCGCTCGCCAGCATGGGGATCTACATCTTTGACGCCGACTACCTCTACGAACTGCTGGAAGAGGACGATCGTGACGAGAATTCCAGTCATGACTTCGGCAAAGACATCATTCCAAAAATTACCAAAGCGGGCGACGCTTACGCGCACCCGTTCCCGCTCTCCTGCGTGCAGTCAGACGACACGTCAGAGCCTTACTGGCGTGATGTGGGAACGCTGGAAGCGTACTGGAAAGCGAACCTTGACGCTTACGCGCACCCGTTCCCGCTCTCCTGCGTGCAGTCAGACGACACGTCAGAGCCTTACTGGCGCGATGTGGGAACGCTGGAAGCGTACTGGAAAGCGAACCTCGATCTGGCGTCGGTGATGCCGGAACTGGATATGTACGATCAGAACTGGCCTATTCGTACCCATATGGAATCGCTGCCGCCGGCGAAGTTTGTGCAGGATCGCTCCGGGAGCCACGGTATGACGCTGAACTCGCTGGTGTCGGGCGGGTGCATTATCTCCGGCTCCGTGGTGGTGCAGTCGGTGTTGTTCCCGCGTGTGCGGGTGAACTCCTTCTGTAACATTGATTCGGTAGTGTTATTACCTGACGTGTGGGTTGGCCGTTCGTGCCGTCTGCGCCGCTGTGTTATCGACCGGGCCTGCGTCATCCCTGAGGGGATGGTGATTGGTGAAAATGCGGAAGACGATGCAAATCGTTTCTACCGTTCAGAGGAAGGAATTGTGCTGGTTACGCGCGATATGCTGCGCAACCTGGGCTATAAACAGGAGCGATAATGCAGGTTACACGTTTGTTCTGAGGAGCGATTCACGCTGATGCCCGGCCATTTTAACGGCGTCGACATCTGTCCCCCCCGAAACGCGGAAAGAGCAGGCGGAGAACAAACATCAACTGCAAATCACCATAGACCTGAGGGTTGACGAGAAAGTACCGCTGTTTGCCGTCACCAGCCGCATCATCAGTCAGAAAGGACTTGATCTGGTGCGGGCGATCCGGCGCGCAATCTCCGGCTCCGTGGTGGTGCAGTCGGTGTTGTTCCCGCGTGTGCGGGTGAACTCCTTCTGTAACATCGATTCGGCAGTGTTATTACCTGACGTGTGGGTTGGCCGTTCGTGCCGTCTGCGTCGCTGTGTTATCGACCGGGCCTGCGTCATCCCTGAGGGGATGGTGATTGGTGAGAATGCGGAAGACGATGCAAATCGTTTCTACCGTTCAGAGGAAGGAATTGTGCTGGTTACGCGCGATATGCTGCGCAACCTGGGCTATAAACAGGAGCGATAATGCAGGTTTTACATGTTTGTTCTGAGCTGTTCCCGTTACTGAAAACTGGCGGCCTGGCTGACGTTTTGGGCGCATTACCGGCGGCTCAGATTGCGGAAGGCGTTGATACACGCGTTCTTCTGCCTGCGTTCCCTGACATTCGACGCGGGATCCCCGATGCACAGGTGGTGACCCGTCGTGACACGTTTGCCGGGCGGATCACGCTGATGTTCGGCCATTTTAACGGCGTCGGCATCTATCTGATTGATGCGCCTCATCTTTATGATCGTCCAGGCAGTCCGTATCACGACACGAATCAGCATGATTATACCGATAACGTGCTGCGCTTTGCGCTGCTTGGATGGGTTGGATGCGAAATGGCCTGCGGGCTGGATCCGTTCTGGCGTCCGGAAATCGTCCATGCGCATGACTGGCATGCGGGGCTTACCCCCGCCTATCTGGCGGCGCGCGGGCGACCGGCGAAATCGGTGTTTACGGTGCATAATCTGGCCTATCAGGGGCAGTTTTATGCACACCATATGAATGACATCCAGTTGCCATGGGCGTTCTATAACATGCACGGGCTGGAATTTAACGGTCAGATTTCGTTTCTGAAGGCGGGGCTCTACTACGCTGATCATATTACGGCAGTCAGCCCGACCTACGCGCGTGAAATCACCGAACCGCAGTATGCGTATGGGATGGAAGGACTGCTGCGTCAACGTCATCTTGAGGGGCGCCTGTCCGGCATCCTCAACGGCGTAGACGACACGATCTGGAACCCGGAATCCGATCTCCTGCTGGCGACGCGCTATACCCGCGAAACGCTGGAAGAGAAGGCGGAAAACAAACGTCAGCTGCAGATCGCCATGGGCCTGAAGGTCGATGAGAAGGTGCCGCTGTTTGCCGTCGTCAGCCGTCTCACCAGTCAGAAAGGACTGGACCTGGTGCTGGAAGCGCTGCCGGGCCTGCTTGAGCAGGGCGGACAACTGGCGCTGCTGGGCGCGGGCGATCCGGTGCTGCAGGAGGGTTTCCTCGCTGCCGCTGCGGAATACCCGGGGCAGGTGGGCGTACAGATTGGCTATCACGAAGCGTTCTCGCATCGCATCATGGGTGGCTCTGACGTGATCCTGGTGCCGAGCCGCTTCGAACCCTGCGGCTTAACGCAGCTATACGGGCTGAAGTACGGCACGTTGCCGCTGGTACGTCGTACCGGCGGTCTGGCGGATACCGTATCTGACTGCTCGCTGGAAAACCTGGCCGACGGTGTCGCCAGTGGTTTTGTCTTTGAGGACAGCAATGCCTGGTCACTGCTGAGGGCGATTCGGCGCGCGTTTGTACTGTGGTCGCGGCCGTCGCTTTGGCGTTACGTCCAACGTCAGGCAATGGGAATGGACTTTAGTTGGCATGTCGCCGCTCACTCGTACCGTGAGCTGTACCAGCGCCTGATGTAATCACAGGAATCATTGCTATGAATGCACCGTTTAGCTATGCATCACCCACACTCAGCGTTGAAGCGCTGAAGCACTCCATCGCTTATAAGCTGATGTTCACCATCGGCAAAGATCCGGCGATCGCTAACAAGCATGAATGGCTGAACGCCACCCTGTTTGCCGTCCGCGATCGTCTGGTTGAGCGCTGGTTGCGTTCGAATCGCGCGCAGCTCTCCCAGGAAACCCGCCAGGTGTACTACCTGTCGATGGAATTCCTGATTGGTCGTACGCTGTCCAACGCCATGCTGTCGCTGGGCATTTACGACGACGTGAAAAGCGCGCTGGAAGAGATGGGGCTTGATCTCGAAGAGCTGATCGACGAAGAAAACGACCCCGGACTCGGCAACGGGGGGCTGGGACGTCTGGCAGCCTGTTTCCTCGACCGATTACGGGATGTTCCGCCAGAACATTGTCGACGGACGGCAGAAAGAGTCTCCGGACTACTGGCTGGAATACGGTAACCCGTGGGAATTCAAACGTCACAACACCCGCTATAAAGTGCGTTTCGGCGGTCGTATCCAGCAGGAAGGGAAGAAAACCCACTGGATTGAAACCGAAGAAATTCTGGCCGTTGCCTATGACCAGATCATTCCGGGCTACGATACTGACGCCACCAACACGCTACGTCTGTGGAACGCGCAGGCCAGTAGCGAAATCAACCTCGGGAAATTCAACCAGGGCGATTACTTTGCCGCCGTGGAAGATAAAAACCACTCGGAGAACGTGTCGCGCGTGCTTTACCCGGATGACTCCACCTATTCGGGCCGCGAGCTGCGTCTGCGCCAGGAGTATTTCCTCGTCTCCGCCACCATTCAGGATATCCTGAGCCGTCATTACCAGTTGCATAAAACCTATGCCAACCTGGCGGATAAAATTGCCATCCACCTGAACGACACCCACCCGGTGCTGTCGATTCCGGAACTGATGCGCCTGTTGATTGACGATCATAAGTTCACCTGGGACGAAGCGTTTGAAGTGACCTGTCAGGTCTTTTCGTATACCAACCACACGTTGATGAGCGAACGCCTGTTGATTGACGATCATAAGTTCACCTGGGACGAAGCGTTTGAAGTGACCTGTCAGGTCTTTTCCTACACCAACCACACGTTGATGAGCGAGGCGCTGGAAACCTGGCCGCTGGATATGCTCGGCAAAATTCTGCCGCGGCATCTGCAAATCATCTTTGAAATCAACGACTACTTCATGAAGACGCTGCAGGAGCAGTATCCGAACGATACCGGGCTGTTGAGCCGCGTGTCGCTGATTGATGAATCCAACGGTCGCCGCGTGCGCATGGCGTGGCTGGCGGTGGTAGTGAGCCATAAAGTGAATGGGGTGTCGGAACTGCACTCCAACCTGATGGTGCAGTCGCTGTTCGCCGATTTCGCCAGTATTTTCCCGATGCGCTTCACCAACGTGACCAACGGTGTCACGCCGCGTCGCTGGCTGGCGCTGGCGAATCCGCCGCTGTCTGAGGTACTGGATGAAAACATCGGTCAGACCTGGCGCACCGATTTAAGCCAGCTTGTCGATCTTGAGCAGCACATTGATTTCCCGGCGGTGAATCAGGCGGTGCAGCATGCCAAGCTGGAGAACAAAAAGCGGCTGGCGCTGTACATCGCCACGCAACTGAACGTGGTGGTGAATCCGAAAGCGCTGTTCGATGTGCAGATTAAGCGCATCCATGAATATAAGCGCCAGTTGATGAACGTGCTGCACGTCATCACGCGCTATAACCGTATCAAGGCTGATCCGACCGCCCAGTGGGTGCCACGTGTGAATATCTTCGCCGGTAAAGCGGCGTCGGCGTATTACATGGCGAAGCACATCATCCATCTGATCAACGATGTGGCGAAGGTGATCAACAACGATCCGCAAATCGGCGACAAGCTGAAAGTGGTGTTTATCCCGAACTACAGCGTGAGCCTGGCGCAGCTGATCATCCCGGCGGCAGATCTCTCCGAGCAGATCTCGCTGGCCGGTACCGAAGCCTCAGGTACCAGCAACATGAAGTTTGGTCTTAACGGCGCGTTGACCATCGGTACGCTGGATGGCGCGAACGTGGAGATGCTGGAGCATGTGGGCGCGGATAACATCTTCATCTTTGGTAACACGGCGGAAGAGGTGGAAGCGCTGCGTCGTAGCGGCTATAAACCGCGTGACTACTACGAGCAGGATGACGAACTGCATCAGGTGTTAACGCAAATTAGCACCGGCGTTTTCAGCCCGGATGATCCGAACCGCTACCGCGACCTGCTGGATTCGCTGATCAACTTTGGCGATCACTATCAGGTGCTGGCGGATTACCGCAGCTATGTTGATTGTCAGGATAAGGTGGATGAACTGTATCGCCAGCCGGAAGAGTGGACCAACAAAGCGATGCACAACATCGCCAACATGGGCTACTTCTCTTCTGACCGTACGATCAAAGAGTACGCCGAAACCATCTGGCATATTGACCCGGTCAGACTGTAATTCGAAATATCCGGTGGCTTCATGAATACTATAATCCCGTACCACATTACAGTGCTTTTCTCTTTTATCGTGCTGTTTGTACATTACATGGTGACATTTCTACATGTTTATGAGGGAACCGGAACGCCATATGAAGCAACGCACCGCACTCCGTATCCGGGGGTAAAGTCAGTCATGTAGCCACCCTCCTCCACGGCAGTTGAGTTTCAGCGTTTCTTTTCCGAATCCTCACCTGTGCGAACAATCTGAGTAAAACCGTAACCAGCGCAGACTTTGCGATTTATTTAACACTCACCGGAAAATCTATACGTAAGCGTCGTCCAAGTACCGTCTGGCCCCGAATCCAGGATCCTGTAACTTAAGCACCCACTTATTTTGCAGGTGGACACCTCATGCGCGCCAAAGAACGACTTCCCCGGAAACGCTATTCTCCTGAATTTAAATAGGAACTGGTCAGGCTGGCCCTTGAACAAGAAGGCAGTATCGCCGCTCTGGCCCGTCAACATGACGTCAACGACAATCTGCTCTTTAAATGGATAAGGCTCTGGCAGCGTGAAGGGCGGGTCTGTCGCTCCCGAAAAAATGCATCGCCGCTTCCTGCCCTGATCCCCGTGCAGCTTCAGGCGGAGTCTTCTCTCTCAACATTCGAACCACCATCCTGTTCTCCTCCCACTGCCTGCCACATAAAATGTCGGGGCGGAGAAATAACACTGACTCATCCTTCTGCTGAGCTCATGAGCACACTCCTGCGCGAGCTGATGCGGGGGTCTGTATGATAAATCTTCCCGCAGGCACAAAAATATGGCTGGTTGCCGGTATCACCGATATGAGAAATGGCTTTAACGGCCTGGCCGCAAAGGTGCAGACAGCGCTGAAAGATGATCCAATGTCCGGCCACGTCTTCATCTTCCGGGGGCGCAGTGGCAGCCAGGTTAAACTGCTGTGGTCCACCGGCGACGGACTGTGCCTGCTGACAAAACGGCTGGAACGTGGGCGCTTCGCCTGGCCGTCGGCCCGGGATGGCAAAGTGTTCCTGACACCGGCGCAGCTGGCGATGCTCCTGGAGGGAATCGACTGGCGGCAACCTAAAAGGCTCCTTACATCCCTGACCATGTTGTAGCCCTCTTTATCCTGGTTGTTGCAGAACAGACCTGGTAAAATACGGTCNAATGCCTCCTCTGACGACATCCTTCTGCTGAAACAGCGCCTTGCCGAACAGGAAGCGCTGAACCGTGCCCTGCTGGAAAAACTGGCCGATCGTGAACGCGAAATAGACCACCTGCAGGCACAGCTGGATAAACTCCGCCGGATGAACTTCGGTAGTCGTTCCGAAAAGGTATCCCGTCGTATCGCGCAGATGGAAGCCGACCNCCCCGTGATGAAAAACGGCTGCTGCCAGCAGCGTCATGCTGCCCGGAATGTGGTGGTGCGCTGAGCTACCTGGGTGAGGATGCCGCCGAACAGCTGGAGCTGATGCGAAGCGCCTTCCGGGTTATCCGGACAGTACGTGAAAAGCATGCCTGTACTCAGTGCGATGCCATAGTGCAGGCCCCCGCGCCTTCGTGGCTCATCGAGCGGGGTATAGCAGGACCGGGGCTGCTGGCCCGCGTACGAGTATACCCCGCTGTATCGCCAGTCAGAAATATACAACCGCCAGGGTGTGGAGCTGAGCCGTTCACTGCTGTCGGGCTGGGTGGACGCATGCTGCCGACTGCTGTCACCGCTGGAAGAGGCGCTTCAGCACTATGTAGTGACCGACGGCAAACTCCATGCCGATGATACCCCAGTGCAGGTGCTGCTGCCGGGTAATAAGAAGACGAAGACCGGGCGGTTGTGGACATACGTTCGTGATGACCGCAACGCCGGGTCAGCGTTGCCACCGGCGGTGTGGTTCGCGTACAGTCCCGACAGAAAAGGCATCCACCCGCAGACGCATCTGTCCGGGTTCAGCGGTGTGCTGCAGGCGGATGCTTACGCCGGGTTCAACGAACTGTACCGCGATGGCCGGATAACGGAAGCCGCCTGCTGGGCTCACACCCGCCGTAAAATCCACGATGTGCACGTCCGCACGCCGTCGGCGCTGACGGATGAAGCCCTGAAGCGTATCGGTGAGCTGTATACCGTTGAGGCGGAGATAAGGGGAATGCCGGCGGAGCAGCGCCTTGCAGAACGTGAGCGGAAAACGAAACCGCTGCTTAAATCCCTGGAAAACTGGCTGAGAGAAAAGATAAAAACCCTGTCTCGACACTCAGAGCTGGCGAAAGCGTTCGCATACGCGCTGAACCAGTGACCAGCGCTGACGTACTATGCAGACGACGGCTGGGCTGAAGCAGATAACAACATCGCTGAAAATGCCCTGCGAATGGTCAGTCTGGGTCGTAAAAACTGGTTGTTCTTCGGCTCAGACCACGGAGGTGAGCGTGGAGCGTTGCTGTACAGTCTGATCGGGACGTGCAAACTGAACAGTGTGGATCCATAAAAACTACCTGCGCCATGACCTTGACGTCATAGCTGACTGGCCGGTCAATCGGGTGAGTGAACGGCTCCCCTGGCGCGTGGCACTGTCAACTGAATAACCCGTCACCGTCAATACGGTTCTCGCTGGACGCTTACATCTATACAGCATTTTTACAGCTATCACTGCGCCTGTGACTTATTATTTTTCTGTCACCAGAAGGCATTACAGAGGTTGAAGCTACGTATTCAATAACTCGCTTAACCAAACGATCCGGGCGCCCGTCTCGTTGGCTCCTCTCTGAAGTGGATGGACGGTAATGATGTTTTGATTTTACAACGCCGGTAAGATCCGGGGAAAAGAAGTCAGGGAGATTATTATGGAAAACAAAAAAGAAAATACCTGTACCCCGGGTGAGAAAAAAGATGAAAAACAGGACGTGCAATTTTTGCTGGACTTTTTTATGTGAAAACATGCTTCTTATAAACAATACCGGTATCCACTCTCACCACGGAAAAAAACGGGTATGAGTAGTGCAATTCAATTGACGACGTAAGATTCCGTGATGTTGCCATGTGTGGTTAAAGATATTGGGATGTTGACACCAGGTGATCCTGATTCGAATCCATGTAATTTAATTTATTTGCCAGATGTGAAGGTGGAAGAGAAGAAAGCGTCTGGTGAGATCGCTCGCCAGTTGGTTAATCCCCTGCTGGCGCATTTGCTTTATCATGCTTACGCCCTCTCCGCTCAACATGCTGTTTTCCTTTCTGATGTGAGAACCTTAAGAACAGGGGGACGATTTACCGGGCTTCCAGGCGATCGTTTATGTAGGCATGCGAGAATCATCTCCACGCTATTGAGCTTTACTTTAAATATGACCGAAAATCTGTTGCTGTGGTTCGCGAACTGAGATATGCACTGGCGCTTACATCTGAGCGTAATCCCGGCTTTGTCTGGCAGAACCTGAAATTTACTGAATTATGAACACCTGTCGGGGCGTGGAACCCGCTAGCGAAATAACCAGATTCCGCCAACGAGCCTCTCAGCGTACCCTTGTGATAATATTGCAGAAAACGACTTTTAACTCCGCTTCTCCTGTACTATGAGGAGAACGGGATTAAATCCCCGGGCATATGCTCACGCAGGATCCGCCAGAAATGTTCAGCCGTTTTATTCAGGCGCGTATCCATACGATAAATGTAAGCCTGAACAGGGACTGTCAGCTCCGGCGTATCCAGACAAACCAGGCGCTTCGTATGAAGCTCGTTAACAATCGACCAGACAGGAAGCCAAGCAATACCATGCCCGTTAAGCGCCATATTTTTCAGTAGTTCACTCATTGAAGACATGAATATTGTTTGCGCTGCAATCGCCCCTGCACCCGCCAGATGGCGATTTATCAGCCTTCCCATATAAGACGTACTGGTATAGCTCAGTAATGGTGCCTGGGACTGATAGATATCAAACAGAGGATTACCTTTCGGATCAGCAGCACAGATAGGATACAACTCTGATTCGAATACCTTCAGACACCGAAAAGGTGACTGCATTAAGTCTTCATCATGAAACGACATAATGAAATCACTTTTCCCCTCACGTAATGTATTAACTGCCTGATCAACGTCAATCGCTTCCACGTGATAAACAAACTCTCCGCCATAAACCGACAGTGAGTGCACCAGTTCAGGCAGTATTGTCAGGGATAAAGAGTGGGCCGCGGCAATCTTTATATTTGGTACCCCCAGTAAATTATGGCCACTAAGTTCACCAAGGTTGCATTCCAGTTGCTGCAACAGACTACGCGTCTGGGAATGGAATACCTTTCCCTCTTCCGTCAACTGTAACGGTGTGGTTGTACGATCAAACAGCGTTACCCCCACGGCAGACTCAAGAGCCTTTATCCGTCTGCTGAATGCGGGCTGTGATATGCTGCGCACATCAGCGGCCTGAGAAAAGTTACGGCAGTCTTCCAGCGTCAGGAAATCATATAACCACTTTGTCTCGATGTTCTTCATATCTGTCACGCGAGTATTGTCATCCGTTTATCATCATAGATCATAAGCAGCAGGAGATAACAGCAGTAACGCCGGTATTATTCGATCCCGATTCTTATTTTGCATAGCATCTTCGTTTTTAGCATAAAAAATCCTGCATTAGCAATTAAAATAGTATTATTTATTAACATGATAAAATAAATGCATTCTGTATAACCTGCTTTCCTCTGTAAGATTAAATAACATCTATGCAAATCTTGCATTAATGGAAGCATATGTGCATTTCCTGTCGCATATCGTTACTGCTAATAACAATTAGAAATAGTTCAGCGTCAGCAAAAGAAAATTCTCTGATCAGTCTCCAAGGGCGATCAAAGAAACTGACGATAAATCAGTCAGCCAGAAACTATTTAACAGCGGAAGAGGTGTACATCGTGAAAGGTTTAATTGGGGTGCTGGGAGGAATGGGGCCTGCGGCAACCGTTGATCTCTTTAATAAGTTTGTGACATATGCGACCGCAACGTGCGATCAGGAACATATTCCGTTAATTATCTCCTCAATACCGGATATTCCCGATCGAACCGAAGCTCTAATGCATGACGGCCCCTCTCCACTACCGGTCATGCGAGATTATTTACATAAGCTGGAAGATGCCGGGGCAGAATGCATAGTGATCCCCTGTAATACCGCCCACTACTGGTTTCAGGAACTCAGGGAAGTCTGCCATATCGACATGTTAAGCATCGTCGACACCACGATGAATGAAGTCAAAGTCTCAGGAAAAATCCGCATTGGTCTGCTGTCCACCAATGCCACACTGTATATGGGTTTGTATCAGAAAGGGATTGAATCGCTTGGGCTTAGCTGTATCTGTCCTGGTACCGCCGGTCAGATGAAAGTGATGGAGAGCATTTATTCCTTAAAAGCAGGCAATCTGCAATATGCACAGAAACTGATGCTTGAACAGGCAGGCGGATTATTTTCCCGCGGTGCTGACATTATCATCCTGGGCTGCACGGAAATTCCCATTATTCTGGCGGAGGCCATCAAAAAAGAGCCGTATAAATATATCGATTCAACCGCTTCACTGGTGCGTGCCGGGATCCGGTGGTATGAGAACCGGATGGGTGAAACTCACTTACTGATACAACAATAAAGATTATTTTCATTTAAACAACATACACAGAACATCATTTAGTATCATTCGCCACAGGAGGCCATCATGATTTGGCTGGAAATAATCGTAGTACTGAGCGCGATATTTTTTGGTATCCGTCAGGGAGGAATAGGTATTGGTTTATGCGGTGGGTTGGGACTCGCGATCCTCACGCTGGGATTTGGCCTTCCCTCACCCCCGGTCGATGTTATTCTAATTATCATGACCGTTGTTGTGGCAGCCTCCGCCTTACAGGCTGCAGGCGGAATGGATTATCTGGTGCGCGCCGCCGGGAACTTTATGCGGCGTAATCCAAAATACATCAACATCATCGCCCCGATTATTACCTGGTCTATGACTATTATGGCCGGGACCGGGTTTATCGTTTTTTCCACACTTCCCGTTATTGCCGAAGTGGCGAAAGAATCTGGTATTCGCCCATCCCGTACGCNGCAATGGTTGCGGCGTTTATTGCATCACGCCAGGGATGTGAACTACAGGATGACGAAGTCTATCTCGAACGTCTCCAGCAAGGCCTGGTACAGAAATACGAAAACAAGGACAGCATTAAACCCGGCGCGACGCTCTCCGTCAGCCTGTTTCTGCTTGCTACCGTCGCTATCGTTGTTCTGGCCGCGTTCCCACAGTTACGCCCCGGATTCGACATCGGTAAACCCATGGGAACGCGAGACATTATCATTATCTGCATGTTGTCCGCCGCCTGTCTGATGGTTGTGTTCTGCAAGACGTCCACAAACGGCATTGTACTGACATCCACCTTCCGTGCCGGTATGAGTTCGCTGGCGGTGATCCTCGGTATTGTGACGCTGGGGACAACGTTTATTGATGCGCATTTAACAGGGATTAAAGACATCGCAGGGGATATCTTACGTGCCTATCCGATGCTGCTGGCCGTGGTGCTCTTTGGCACCTGTGCGCTGCTTTACTCACAGGGTGCGACAACGCCGTTAATTATTCCGCTTGCCGTGGCGCTAGATGTCCCCACGTGGGCAATTCTGGCCTCGTATGTCGCGGTGACGGGGGTCTTTGTGCTGCCGACGTACCCGACGTCACTTGCGGCAATGGAGTTCGACACCACCGGAACGACGCGGGTGGGCAAATATGTGCTGAACCACCCGTTTATGCTGCCCGGGCTGGGAGGGATCATTGCAGGCGTGGCATTCGGATTCGTGATTGCACCGATGATTATCTGAGTTTTTTTACAGGAAATACCCGTGATTACGCCTCACTGAGGCGTAATCATTTCAGACTCGGGTAGCCTTCCTCGAGGTTTATCGTTCTCCGGAGCATCGCATGCATATATTTATCGTCCGTTTTCTCTCATGTATACTCGCCGCTCTATGAACATATCGTCTTTCGTTTCCGTTTCTGAGCAGACCGTTAACGACCTGGCGCATTTTGCCTGGTGTGCTCTTGTTGCGCTCCACACGGCAAGGCTGGAAGGTCAGGCCCGGTCTCCACTCACCACGCACACCTTTCTGCTGAGCTGGCTTGCCCGTGCGCAGAAACAGCGACGTTTTCCCCGGACGGTCGCCTCAGATATTGACAGGCTGCTGCGGTCCGCGCGGCAGAAAGGTCCGGCGACAGGTCTGCAGCAACAGCTGGAATACATCTGGTATGTCTGTACCGGCCCAGCGGACGGACAGTCTGAACTGTTCCTGCTGACACAAATCATTGAGCAGCTTAAGACAGATGGCTGGATTAATGCGGTGGTGACCGATGAAGAATGGGGCCAGGAAAAATTGATGGCAGAATTTGAGGGAGAATCAGCGTTGCTGGTCAGAAAATCAGAACTGATGCGTAACTTCTCGCATCAGGGAGTCATGCTGGCTCCGGTGAATTTTCTGGTGACCGGGGATATGGCTGCTGTGACCGGGTTACTGGACGCCACCGGGCTGTACTATGACATCCCTGAACGACCACATAACCGGAGCAGACTGGTTCTGACACCCGTCACGGCTTTCGACTAAGAGACCACGTCTGGTTACCGTACCCTGGCTGAATCAGTGCCTGGACGTAACCCGCCTGACACAGGTCACCAGTGCCGTCTCCGACTGGTATATCAGCCGCGGATATATCCCAGCCGCGCCTTTCTGACTGAGAAGGATCTCTCCTCCGGCGTGCTGCATCTCACGGTGCTGGAAGGCCGACTTCAGCAAATCCGCCTCGAAGGCGTGCCGCAGCGCATGCTGTCCATGACCTTCCCTGGTCTGAAAGGAAAAATCCTCAAACTGCGCAATATCGAACAGGGCATAGAGTAACTGAACCGGGTGCAGGAGCAGACGGAGCTCTTCGCCGGGGACGGTGGTTTTGATGTGACTGTGGGTATCCGCAAGGCCATCTACACCACGAACGCAATCGAATCGCTGAACAGCGTGCTCCGGGCAGCCATTAAGAAACGCAAAGTACTCCCAACGGATGACTCAGTACGAAAGGTTATTTATCTGGCGATCAAGGATGCGTCGAAAAAATGGAGTATGCCGATCCAGAACTGGCGGTTAGCAATGAGCCTTTTTTATCGAGTTCGGTGACCGCCTGAGCGATCACCTTTAATACATTGGCAGTTACACAGAATTACTGACAGGCTCTGCTGCGGCGAGCTTTTTCTGCCGTCACGCGTCCTCCCTTTTATGGGGCGGGATGAGCGAAGCCAGATACTTAAAGTCCCTGCTCAGGCACTCAAAGTCAGGCATTTCTGGATAGCCACGCATCGCCAGCGTGTGCCAGAAGTGCAGGAAGTCATGGGCTTTAGTCAGTCCTTCCACATAATGCTCGCCGTTCTTGCTAAGATTACATGTCTTAATCTGCTCTTCCGTTACCTGCAAAAGCTGTTCATAGCTGAGTGAAAATATCAGTTCGTCATCCTTCCTGCACACTCTGTTTCATTTGTTACTTGCATCACTTATCATGTAATTAGCATTACTCATTAACGGTGGTATCTAATACTGCGGCAGGTCAATAGTATTTCGCCTGATCCGCCACCCATTGTCCTCTCCTGACGCCTCCAGCCTGGCCATCAGTGTAAACAGGTGTGGTCGAGAAGAATCCTGTTCAGGCTCCACATGCCAGCCACAACTAATGAACAACTTCATCAACCCAGCCACATTACCCGTCAGACGCGCCATCAGTGGATTCATCTGTCGACCATCACTGTCAAAAGCAGCATCAAGGTTTGAGCGTGAAAGATAGATGCCATTCACACCAGCATTGAGGACAACAGCATACCGACCGACCCATTCCCTGTCGTTTAACACCCGGTAGTTCCAGTACATATTCTTCGCGGTTTCCAGCGCGTAGGTCAGCCGGAAAAGGTCATTCTGCTCAGACAACTCCCCGGTACAGGAACGCCAGATATAATTCAGCTTACTCACCAGTTTTGCGTTAACCCCCAGTTGCCGTCCCTGCCTCAGTAACCACTCGATGTCCGTGGTGACATCACGTGAAAAACGACGTTGCTTCAGCGCGGTTGACAGCCAACGGGTGAGAAAAAGGTTTTCCTGCGCAGGTGAAAGCACGCTGCCATCCTGCCTTGCCAGCGAAAGTGCAACCAGTGCACACCAGGCCAGATGGGCCGACTTTTCTGTCAGCGTCATTGTGAAATACTCCCCTTTTGTCTTTTATGTCCCGTCATGTGAATTCCTTTTATCTGCCATTCAGTGAATACTTTAACCAACATGCTTCTGGGGTACTCTTATATTTTATGGGGAAATACTGTATGCTTCTCCCAACCTAATCAAAAGTATCATTCCATTTTCTGCTATACATATTTTTTAAGTTACTGCAGTAAAGATGTGATTATATTTTTGTAAGTTACGCCTTGATTACACTGGTTTTTCTTTATCAGGCATAACAAACATAAACTGGGACCCTGCCTGGCACTCCCCGGGAGCAATATAGGTTTTCAGTAACCAGTCGACTATAAATCTCACCAGACGCTGTATTATCTTCCTCCTGTACATATGACAAATCATTCAAATTACATGGGTTAGAATCAGTATCACCAGATGTCAACGACCCAATATCTTTAACCAGACATGGCAACATCACGGAACCCGGTGTCATTAATTGAACTACTCACGCCCGTTTTTTCCGTGGTGAGAGTGGATACCGGTATTGTTTATAAGAAGCATGTTTTCGCATAAAAAAGTCCAGCAAAAATTGCACGTCCTGTTTTTCATCTTTTTTCTCACCCGGGGTACAGGTATTTTCTTTTTTGTTTTCCATAATAATCTCCCTGACTTCTTTTCACTGGTTCTGACCAAGTATGATATATGTTACATCAATCAGACCCGATCACCTCAAACAACACCTTGTTGTTCCGCATGGAGAGGTTAGATCAGAACATCATTGCCACCCGTACGCATCGGAGAAGAACTGACGCAACAGGCGCTAGGAGTGTTTGGTTAGCTGCTTCGTTAAAAATCTGAGCCATACCTGCACTACCACACACAAAACGGCATAACACGTTTCCCCTTGTGTATAAGATTTTTACGCTTCCGGAAACTTACTCCAGCATCATTTACAGTGTTGCTTTATAGACCGCACTTTGATAAAAGGGCACAAAAATGTATTAATACCTCATAACAGCTAAACTTTGTTAAAAAATACCTCTGTTTTATTAACTTCTTACTGGTTTTCTCCCGTGGCAGACTCTTTTCAGAATAAAAAAAGAAAGAGCATCAGGCGCTTCGCTTTGTTTTCTGAGGTTGGCTGTTAAGAGTCCGAAAGCCGTCTTTTGTGTGGTAGTATTTGCCCCTCCATGCAATGCGGCAATGGAAAAACCAGTAAATGTGAGCCCGTCGTTATTTTTCCCCGATTCCTCCAAGAGTAAAATGCAAGAAAATAGCAATCTTCCTTTTCAGAGCAATATGAGTACTACCTGTTCTGTGGACGTTTCATGTTGTCGGATACGCCTAATAAAAATAACAGAACAACAGTGAGAATACATCTGAAACACTGTCACACTAGGCTTCCGGGTTGATACAGTCGCTCTTTCAGATAAATTCTTTTTATGCTTTCATTTTTGCATTGCACAAAAATTAAGTCAATATAAGGGGGCGGAGTTAAACAGGATACTAAGCATATGCACTAAATTAAAATCAGTATAAATTCTTAAAAGAAATTGTCATTTCCGCCAGTTAAACGGAGACCACTCACAAATTTACAGGCACTTCCAGGATAACCAGGTGGTAGCATGAGACTTTTTAACAACCAGATAAGATGCTGACTTTTCAGTGAGTAGCACAATTTGCTAATTGAGAAATATTCGGGAAATTAATTCTGAAAAATAACACTTTGTATTTATTGTGTATTTTACTCTTTACTCTTTACTCTTGGTGCTGTTTTATACCTGAAAACCGATTATGAAACCCGGGATGAGGGACAGCCTGTTGTCCTCGGTCCAGCATTGCCGATGTTAGTGCCGTATCTCTGGCGAATGTTTGGTCCCACTGCCCGAACGGCAGATTGGATGTCAGGATCATCGCGCTCTTTTCGTAACGTTTGGCGATGACCAGGAGTACAGCTTTGCTTCAATGGCAGAGTGCCTATTTCATCTATGATGAGCAACTTAGGCGCCATCACGCCACGGTGAAGCGTCGTTGTGAAGCGAACCTTGATACCTGCCCGTATCACTTCGTAGTCCATGGCTATTGCCAGATATGTCTTCCCCACGCCGGATGGCCCCAGCAACACGATGTTCTCGTTGTGCCCTATGAAGCTGAGTGAACGCAGCGACTGGATTTGCTTCTGCGGTGCGCCAGTGGCGAAGGTGAAGTCATACTCTTCGAACGTCTTCACTGCCGGGAACGCTGCCATCCTGCTATACATTGTCTGTTTACGCTGATGGCAGGTCAGTTTTTCTTTATGAAGCAGATGCCCCGGGAAGTCCATATAGCTCCATTCTTGATCCACGGCCTGTTGTGCCAGCGCCAGCGAGACCAGTTCTGGCCCGTTGGCCATCCGCATTTTCAGCGGGTAGCCGCAATTCTGTCCAGCACCCGGATGACTCGCTGAGCCGGGATATTCAGGTCGATTTCTATCGCCAGTGCTTCACGGTTAAAATCATCCACCACATTGAAGGTCCGGCCAGCGCGTCGTGCATAAAATCGATGGACCAGCTCTGGTTTAACGCTTGCGGCGTCGCCAGTGGTGCTGGATTACGCACTGGCAGCCGCTGTTTTCCCTTGCGACGAAAATTCAGTTTTAGCAGGTAGTAAATCCGGTGAACGCATTTGTGGTTCCATGTGTTATGCTGCCTGCGCAGCAGCTGGAACAGCTTCTTAAAACTGTAGCGCGGATAGCGTTCTGTCAGTTCAGTCAGTGCATGGATCACCGGTTCATCACGCCGGGTATCGGGCTGATAAAAATACACCGTCCTGCTCAGTGATAATGTCCTGCAGACCTGGCGTAAACTCATGGCAAATTGCGCCATAAGATAGCTGACGAGTTCACGCTTTATCGCTGGTTTTAAAGCTTTTTTTCAATGACATCTTTAAGTGCCCGGCACTCAAGGCTGAGATCAGCAAACATCTGTTTGATGCGTCGGTTTTCATCCTCCAGGTCTTTTATCTTTTTGATATCGGAGGTTTCCATACTGCCAAACTTCTCTTTCCAGTTGTAATAGGAGTGCAGTCCAGATCAGCAGGGCTTTTTAATTACAGTTAAAAACTGTACTTAATCCCCAACATGCCCTGGGTATCGCTGTAGCCTTTGTCACCCATCTGTTGGGCTATGTTACCCCAGACATTAAGACGAAGTGTAACCTGCCCCTCTACACCTGCTTTCAGCTCACCGATGTTTTTCGTTCCGCGCATTTCATTGCTTATGTCGCCCATCCTCACGCGATTAGCACTGGTGTTGTGGATCCAGCTGGCCTCAATGAATGGCTGGAATTCGCGGCCTTTATTATCATCAATAGCATTATGGCCGCGAAGCGACGCACAATACCCGTATCAGCTACAACGGCGACGCCCGTACCCTGATCACCCTGGCGTCACTGAACCGTGAAACAGGTCCGGGAAAATGGTCGCTCAGCGGGGGTGAATTCACGCTTGNNCATGCGCACTCAGTTAACTCTCAGCAATCTCCTCATCAATGGTAGCTGGTTCGGTGGTCTGACCGGATGAACACTGCTATCTGAAAAGCAGTTCAGTGACTGAGCATAACCGTTGACCGGATACGCCAGGCCATCCCGCATTCCCGTGACAGGTTTCAGATATCAATTTTTTTAGCTAATCGTGCTTCCCTCTGAAAAAATTGTCGGTCATCTCTGGCGTGAAAAATTCTTACACCACTATGTAGTTATCCTGAATAAGGCTTATAAATTTGTGAGTGTCTTCCCCAAAAACAGGTATATTGAATAAGTATTTTTAAGAATTTGTACAGTCTTTAAGTCAGGGATGTTTTTTGTACCCTGCCTGGCTCCACCCCTCTCATATTGACTTGCATTTTTTGCAATGTAAAACTGGAAACGGGAAATAATACATACAGAATCACTCTGAAAAATACAACGGGCATATGACAAAGAATACCGACCTGAATATAATTCAGATGTATTTTACTATTGCGTAGCTTTCTTTTTACAGGATGTATCCGTCGGTGCGGAATGTTCTCATAAAAGCGGGATCTCATATTATATTGAAATGTTTTCTGGCGGATGGTTTATTTTTCTTATGTCAGCTTCTCTGCGGAAGTGAAAGATAATGGCTGCCTCATATTTATTCATTTTCATATGGTTTTATTACATGGAGGATTTATACAAAAATACAATATTGCAGACATCTCTCAGATTATTATTATCGTACTTCAGAAATTGAGATGGAATGCCGGGCGGGGTTTTCCCTTTTTATTATGAGGGGTCGTCACGAAAAAATATCACCCGCAAAACATTTAATAAAACAGAAACACTTATTTTATTAACGAGTATTTAACATGGATAAAGCTCTTATGTGCTTTTGTACTCTTACACCAGAGGCATTGCCCGTAAAGGTAGCATTGAAAATAATACCGGAGAGCATTTCCGGAAGTGTAAAAACGCTTATTCGTAAAGAGAGACGGGCTACGCCGTTTATGCGTGGTAGTGCAGGTATGGCTCAGGGTTTTAACGAAGTAACTGCCTGTGTGGCTGGTACTGTCATGGATAAGGGGTATCCGTTATGAACAGAATTTATAAAGTTGTCCGGAATGAGGCCACAGGTTCATGGGTTGCGGTTCCTGAATTTGCCAGAGCCCGGGGTAAACGCACCGGACGGACAAAAGGATTAACAGTTACCTCGCTGGTTGCGGGTGCTATTTTGTCTGCCTCTGCGGGGATGTTTTCTGCTGATGCGGCAGCGGTCACATACACGCCGGGAACCGCCAACTATGGCGGACAGGCGATTAATGTTACAGATGACGGAATGTATAGTCTTGATGGTACCGTGAGTTTTACAGGGTCAGTCAAACCGACGTACGATAGCAGGGACCTCGCCTGGTTCTGGAACAATGGCTACGCCACGGGTCAGGCTGACCCGGCCACCCTGAGGGTGGTCGGTCTGGGAGCCCAGACCTTCGGGATTACAGTAAAGGACCCCGCCACGAATATCACAACAACCATCAGGACTTACGACTCGACGCAGATAAAGGAGTCTGCCGGGAGTACTGCCACATGGAATTTATATTCTCCCTCCTCAGCAGAGGCGGTTCCGTTTCTTGATGCGCAACTTGCGAATGTTTCCGGTGGCGGGACGTTCAATATGAATGCCTCCGGTACCGTGGGTGATGGCAACGTAAAAGATACGGTATATGTTAGGGTGACCGATGGCCGCGCCAACTGGAACTCCGAAAACACCATTCAATTTGGGACCTGGTCAGGGCCAGACAGTAGCAAACCTTTCACAACCAACGCCGGAAGTACAACCTATGCGGGCACATTTACTGTCACGTTGTCAGACGGCAGCCAGGTTCAGCAGAGCGTAACCAGCCTGGCTGGCCTTCAGAACTACAATACCTGGCTGCAGCAGCAACTGGCTGCCGGGAAATTAGGCGCAGGGACGACGGCACAGTCGAATTATAATGCAGCGCTGGCACAGGCTTATACCAGTACCACTCTATCCTATAATGTCACCCCCCCGGCCATTGACGGCCCGGCGTACGATCTGAATGGCGAAATGATTGCCATGCTTGCTGACGGGAGCGGTGCAACAGCATATGTGTCCACAACAGGTAAATTGATCTACAACGGCCTCTCAAGCGGAGGGGGGGCAATTGTATTAAAAGCAGCCAATGGTGGCACCGTAATTAATGATGGTACGGTAGATGTAAAAGGCGTCTCCGCTTATGCACTGGATGCTGAGTCAGGTGGTCATATCATTAATAATGGTGTCATAAACAAAGGTGTCCCCCTGGGCACTGGCAGCATATTTGGTGCATCCGTCATGGATAGCATTACCGGTGCTGGCACCACGCTGAATAACTACGGCACGGTCAACACGGGCGGAACGGGCGTCAGTAACACAATTAATCCATGGATTATGGTGGGTGGCGGTGCTGTGGTAACGAATAATGGTGCCGTGAACACCGGTGTCAGTCCGGATGCTTCTGGTGCTAGGAGCATGGGTAACGCAGTTACGGTCAATGAAGGGGGGACTTTTATTAATGCCGGTGCGGCCGGAAGTCCCAATGGTTATGCCGGTGTGATTTATCTTGGTCGCGAGGCATCGACGGATGTTTCCTCTGACCCGATAGTCCGGGGGGGGGCGGATATTAACCACGCTTTGGGCACCAGTGCTGCCATGGTTAACAGTAAAGGGACTTTCATTAATGATGGTCAGATTATGATTGGCAGTGGCCTGCAGAATAGCACCGGTATCACCGTTGCAGGTACGAATGTTAATGTTACGGTTGGCGCGGATGGTGTAATCACGGATAAGGGTAACTATCCGGCGGCGACCGGCAGTGCGCCATTGCGTAATGCTGCCATTCAGAGTAGCGCCACCTCCGGTACCGTTGATAATGGCGGTACCATCAACCTTAACGGTGCCTATGGTGTCGGTTTGTATGTGTTGGGCGGTGGGCTGGCTTCTTCCTCCGGCACCATTAACGTTGGTGAGAGTCCGCTTTTTGCCTCCACTGGTTTGCGTAACTACGGTATCTGGTCAACCGCTAATAACTCACGGGCCACACTGACTGGTGCTCTGAACCTGACCGGGGATGGTGCCGTCGGTGCTTATGTCGAAAACGGGGGGAACGTAACTATTTCCGAAGCCGGGGCGGTGAACTTCGTTGATGGCAGCAATCAGCTTGGCTACTACGTCTACGGGCCGACCTCTTCTATCACCAACAACGGGACCGGCACCCAGGATGTCAGCACAGAAGAGTCCGTGCTGTTCCGCGTCGATGGTGGGGCCGGTTTTGCCGGTGGTGCGGGGGCGGCCTCAGCCCTGACCGCTTCCGGTCAGGGAGCAACCACCGTTGTCGCGAACGGCAAGGATGCTGCCAGCGGCAAGGTCTCATCCTTTAACTCCGGCAGCATGACCATCAACCTGTCCGGCGAAGATGCGACTGGTGTGGTTATCCAGGGCGGGGCGCAGGGCAAAATTGCCTCGAATGCCGCCCTCAACATGACGGCTACCGGTACAGTGGCAGGGATTGTCGACGGTCAGGGTTACGACATCAACGGTGAGGCACAGGGTACTCCGGTTGCGGGTGTGCTGGCGAATGAGGCGCTGGCGGCAGGGGCGGCCGGTTTTGGTACAGGCACGCTGCTGGTGACAGAAGCGGCGCTGAACTCGGCACTGGATGCGGTCACCGGCTACATTGCGCGCAACAGCGCGGAAATCAGCAACNGATGCCACAGGGATACTGGTGGAAGCCGGTGCCCGCGGGAATAACACCGGCAGCATCACCATCGGCGCTGGTGGTACCGGTATCGTGGCACAGGATGCGACAGGTGCCAGCCCCACCGTGATCAACAACTCAGGCAATATTGTGCTGAACGACGGCGATGCGGCAAACCGTACCACCGGTATCATTGCCAGTGGCGCAAAAACCACTGTCAACATGACAGGCGGTACTGTGACACTTAATGGTGACGGTGCTACCGGTGTACGTGCGTCTGACGGTGCGACGGTGAACCTGTCCGGAACGGCCACTCCGGACTTCTCTGACACGGCGACCGACCAGATACTGTTTGCCATCTCCGGCGCAGGCTCCACCATTAATACTAGCGTGCCTGCCGGTACCATTCTCGATNGGGGTGCACCAGCCGGTATTGTCGACGGCAATACCTACGGCTCTGACGGCTCACTGTCAGAGACCGGAACCGGCGCGGAACTGGCTAACACCGCCACCATCAGTTCCTCTCTTGAAGGTACAACAGCCTTTATTGCGAAAAATGGCGGTCTGCTGGATAACAGCGGCGACATCCTGCTGACAGGAGCGAACTCCACCGCCATTAAGGTACTGGGCGGGAACGTCGACAATAGCGGCAATATCACTGCCAGCGGTACTGCCCTGTATGTCGGGGAAGGTGAACAGGGTCAGGGCTCTGCCATCACCAACAGCGGCATGATACTGGCAACTGATGGCCGTGCGTCCATCGAACTGGTTGCCGGCAGTCTGAACCTGATCGGCAGCGGCACGGGTACCATTGAGGCCCGCGGCACGGCAGACGGTGTGCTGGTAAGCACCGGTGCCACCGGGCTGGATGTGAACGGGGCGCACATTATTGTTAACGCGGCAGGCGCCACGGGTAACGGTATTGAGAACGCAGCAGACCTGACTGACCTGCAACTGACCGACACCACCATTGATGTGGCAGACGGCGCAGGGGTCCGTACGGCGGTTGCCATCAACAACACCAACAGCGGTACCATTAGCGTCAGCGGCGCGGGGAAAGGGATTGCTCTGGAGAACGCTGACGGCACCACCACCACCGGAGACTTTGACCTGTCCGGCTCATCCGGCCTGACCATTAACGTCACTGGCGCGGGTGGTACAGGGATTCTGGCCAACACCACCGGTACCGTGGACACCGCAGTGAGCGTGAATGTGAGTAACTCGGATGGCGGTTCAGCCCTGAAACTGGGTGATGCCGTCACTGAAGGGACTAACCGCGGCATCCTGGAATCGGCCAGTGTCACTGCGGCAACGGTCGATGCCACGAATGCCAGCGCGTTCACCAACACTGACACCGGGGTGATTACCGGCGTAACGGCGTTGGCCATGTATGCGGGGAGCGCCGCGGCTGGCAACGCCGGCACCATAAACGGTACTGTGTGGATGGGTGGTGAAAACAGCACCGTGGACAACTACGGCACCATCAACGGTACTGTATCGATGATGGGTGACAGCGGCACCGTGAACAACTACGGTCACGTCAGCGATATTGTCACCACCAGTGGAGACAATACTGTGACGGTTGACGGCGGTTCCGTCAGCGGCGACATTGCGCTGAACGGCAGCGGTACCAACACCGTGCTGCTGACAAACGGTGCGGGTGTGGACACGGTCAGTGGTTCGGACGGTGATGATACCGTCACCATTCAGGGCTATGGTAACACCTTCCGTGCCCTGAACGGCGGTACGGGCACCGCGACGGCGGTGTTTGATAGTGCGCACTTCCGCATTGATGGTGTCAGTGCACAAATCAACAACTACAACCAGGTGAACCTGCGTAACGGCTCTGTGCTTGGTCTGGATGACAGCTACGTACTGGGGGGGAAACCCGCGGGCGGTGCCGGGATTGATATTGATGAGAACTCGTTACTGGTTATTCTCGGCTCGACAGACTACGTGCTGGCCAACGAGACACCGGCAGCATCACCACGGTGGGTGACGGTGAACAGGCCATTGGTGGACTCACTTTTGCCGGCGGTGAGATGGCGTTTAACGCGACGGCGCCGGATCAGAAAGTGGCGACCAGCCATGTGACAGTCAGCCAACTGGATGCGTCCGGTACCGGGATGGTACAGATTAACGTACCGGCACCGTATGTTCCGGGTTATGAGACGGACACCACCGCTTCCCTGATGACCCAGGATGATGCCAACATCGGTCTGAATCTGGTCAGCGCCACGACGGTCACCGGCAGCGGTGGCAACCTGACGCTGCAGGACCAGAGCGGTAACGTCATCACGGATGCCACTCAGGTGGATATCGCCCAGAACGGCAGTACCGTGGCGAAAGGCACCTACGACTACCGTCTGACCACTTCGGGTCTCACCCGTGCTCAGGACGGCCTGTACGTGAACTACGGCCTGACGGAGCTGGAACTGCTGGAGAACCAGACCCTGACGCTTGAAGGTACCCCGGATACCACCGGTGACGCGGCTGACCAGTCCGCCCGCATCACCGGCAGCGGTAATCTTGCCATCAGTACGACGGGCAGTGACGTGCTGTCGCTGTCGAACAGCAGCAACGATTACACCGGTGACACCACGGTTGTGAGCGGTACCCTGCGTACCGACGTGGACGGCGCGCTGGGCGACACCGCAACACTGGTGATTAACAGCGATGCGAAAGCCGACCTGAACGGCACCGTGCAGACCGCAGGTGTGCTGGCAGGCGATGTCGATGCTGTCCTTGACGTTAACGGCGGTACGCTGAACCTGACCAATGGCGGG
>NZ_JNGH01000099.1 GCF_001188485.1 Trabulsiella odontotermitis | reverse complement strand
GTCATCGGACGTCTGCCCGGAAGAAGCGAATCTGCCATCAGGAATCAGGCTCAGATGCTGGGACTGGTATTCAGCGCAGGCCGGAAAATGCGGAGATGGACAAAAGAAGAGTTAACATTGCTTGAAAAGTATCTCCATCTGGCACTTCCGGACCTGTGCAAAATGTTTGCAGATCGCAGTAGCCGCTCCATTCGCCAGGCCCGAATGAGATTAAAACGTCGCCAGCACGGACTGCGGGACTGAGGGCTGAATAATAAGGCTGCGATATGAAAACAACACGAAAGCCAGATGGATTGTTTACGTCGTTATGACCATGTCGCACTGGTGCTGACAGAAGAAAGATAAGCAGTCTCCTGGCGCTTATCTTAGATACTGTAGATCCCAGTGCCACACGGGATGCACAGTTTTACTCCCTGGTAGTGTTGTCCACACCAGACGCAGTACCAGGACAGCACCGTTGGTAACAATTCCTGAGGCGGTCTTAAATTTTTGTCCACGGAATACACCACCTGACGGAGCTTCTTTTCTCGAGCCCGCTCCTTTTCCTCAGGATCCACCCATGCGCATTTGAATGCCGTATGTGCTCAAACCAGGGGGCTTCTCCTGGTTCGCCTATACGCAGGAGTAATTCACAGCCGCAACTGGCGCATGTCCAGTGCCCTGCATCATCACCGGCCTTAGCGGCTTCTTTGGCATTAACAAACTGATTGCGGGTGTTGTTCGCCAGATAACATTTCAGAATTCGCATGGTACAACTCCTCCCGCAGCAGGTATTCCAGTCGCTGCCGGCGGGGAAAAAGGTAAGGGGTTAGTTAGCAGTAACTTCGATACTGTGGTCCCCGGTATGACAACTCAGGCAGTACCGTTCACCGTGGTAGTGGCTATTGCACTCCAAACAGTACCAGTCGGCCTTACGTACTATCGGTAAAACATCCGGTACGTAACGGCGCAGCATGTGTATCCGCCGTACCTCCTTCGGCTCAGGGCGTACGTACGGGCAATGGTGACGTCCGTTCTCCGTCAGGTCTTCCCGTGTGTGTTCAAACCACGGGCGATTAGTGTCCCATTCAGGGTGGAATATCAGGGAACTGCCGCAGAGATGGCAGGTGTAGCGGTCGTAAGGGTAAAGCTGTGCAGTGGTTGCGCCCGTGAGGCGCTTATTACCGTCATGGGCGATAAAAGATTTTGCGTACATAGTATTGGTCCTTTGCCGGATAACACGCAGGGCTAAGCCGTCCCGGGGAGGGCAGCAGTGCAGGTCATACGACCGGTGGAATTAAATCAGGTAGGAGATGTGGTTGCGTTCGAGAGATTACTGACGGGACTGTGCAATGCGTTGCTGTAGCCAGGCTTCCACTTCGCTTTCAAGCCAGCGGGAGCTTCTGCCCAGCTTAATGGGCTTCGGGAACGCCCCGTCTTTAATCAGTTTGTAGAACCATTTGTCTGTTAAGCCAGTGAGCTGTGTAATGAATGCCATATCAACAAATTTGTCGCAGAGAAGGCTACCAGGTGTGGTCATCGTTTTTTCTCCATTGGGGGTAAGGGAGAAGAAGCCAGGTAATCGAANTTTCCCCCCTGCCACTCACCGCCGGTGCCGGGACTGTGCTGACGCGGTAAATACGCCGCTCTGTGCGTTGAGACTGTTTCCCCAGGTAGCTCAGAATAAACGTCATACCCTGACGGCCTCTGTTGTCAGAAAAACTGATAACACGCTCTCCACGTACCCTGTAATGCCCCTTAGGCTCACACCGGTGCACATAGCCTTCTCCGTCCGTGATGTCCTCCCACAGCGTGCTAATGGTCTCCCAGAAGCACCAGACCTTCCTGTGACGCTGACCATTGAGATAAAACGCAGCATGGATGTGGTGACGGTGGTCTTCTGTGTATTCCAGTACCCGGGCATAACCCACCAGCCCTGACTGCATCGCACATTGTTCCGTCAGCCAGATCATATCGGCGACCAGTTGATTTACGTCAGCGGCGTTAAATGAATCACTATTCTGGCGGTAAGCAAAATCCACCCGCAGCATTAAGAGTTTCGGGTAGCAGCTAAAGAGCTGGTTCTGATGACTGAATAAAACGTTCTGTAGAGAACTATCGGGTTGGTGATTTCTGTTGGTACTGTGAAGCATGATGTTATCCCGTAATGAATAGGGGTCATGGGATTACAGCAGCGTGTTATTTTTTACTGTATGGATATGAGCGGGTAGTCTGGCAGGCTAATGCTGAGCGCCGTCACTGATAGCTTCAGCAGAGAATTATCAGCGTGAGGGGATATTTGTTCATATCATCCTCAGGGTAGTATTCGAGAACACTGTTCGGCATGAGCGCATCAGGTTCAGACGGGAGACGGGATGAATCACGCTGTGTGTATACTGCTTAACTCTGCGGATGGATATCTCGTTGAAGGGATTGCCGATGGGGAGTATCGGAGGCTTTCTTTATAAAATAACACTAATAACCTAAATCAATTTATTCTGAGGTTCAGTCAGTCTCCGGTTAATGTTTTCTCGTCGTAAGGTATTCCTGCAGATACACGACGCTTTACCGGCATGTTGAGTTAATCCGGCTTCACCTGATTAACATCACCGTGCATTCCCGTAAGCTGCCGTACAGGTGTTATGCTACGCACACCTTACCGTCGCTTACGATAATACGCTCTGAGGGTGTCATTCACTGCGTTCACTCCTCTGTACCTCAGAGTCGTTTATATTCACCACTCTGACAGCAGAGTGATGGGTGTTCCACCTCTGGTCACTTATATTGGCACAACGGCTACGCCGGTGCCGGAACCTGTATGGGTAACGTTTCGTATAATTACAGGGTGGCGTAAAAAATGAAATCACTGACACTGTCAGCGAAACAAAATCCTCTGCACCCGACTTTCTTAAAACCTCGCCACCCGACGTATTCCAGACTGTGTTCGTCATTATGCTTCTGCTAGGAAAGCCCCCACAGCAGACTTACACGGAGGTTTTGCATTGCTATAGCATCTGTGATTTTGTACGATAAACTCATAACGAACACTTGTTTATAGATCAACAATCAAGGCTTAACTTATTGTTTTTTAATATTTTAAACAAATATTAATTATGTGATATCCGCCATAAATCACACAAAAATAATCATGATAGATGTATGTAAGAAAGCATAAAACCATCTTAAAAACATATAAAACAAGTAAGATGCCTGTCAGAGGACACCATCAAACATTGTGTAAAACATCATTTTTTTCGTTGTAAATTCCTTGTATACTTGTCGTTGTAAATCATACATTATTTAGCAGAGGGATCCGAATGATCAGGCATGTTGAAGTAAGGTCTATCAGAGAGGGCGTCTATATTTTGTGGTATCTCGGCTATACTGATCTAGCCAGCTTGTATGCTTCAGGGAGTGAGAGAGAACTTCTCCGTTTCAATGGAGCCATAAACAGACTTATTGAGCAAATATTAACAGAAGATGATCAATCAGATATCGTTCTGAATTTTATAAAAAACCAGGAAATGTACAGAAAGTACCATGTTGATGAAACAATTGCATCCTGGTTCTCCCAAGATGAAAAATCCAGTGTCTTTTTTTGGCTTTATCTTTTAAAAAAATTCAGAGATCAACAGCTTGTTGATGAGATCTTATCTCTTGCTGGCAACAGTTATCATGACAAAAAAATAGTACATGATAAAAATAACTCAAAAGTTATTGTTAATGAACTTCCAATCCGAACGCCAGATAATCCAAAGAAGTGTTTTATGGCTGGATTATATATTCTTGACCTGCTCAGCTTTTCACCTGACAAGTTGCAACGTACACTCGACGAAATAAAAATAGATTACTCGCATATAAGAGACCTCCGCCGAAAAGATTTCGCCTGGTTTACAGATGCCGGGCCGGAAGATGTCAAATGGGTCTGGAAACAGTTTAATGGTCACCCGAACTTATTAAATAAGATAATAAAGTGGGATCTTAGTGAGTCTCTTCTGTCTCAGGCTATACCATTACTTTACTATTTATGGGATGAGCGAGAAGACACGAAAGCTCTATACCTTAATACATTGCGTAAGCGTTACGCGAATATGAAGCATCGTAAGAAGGTTGCAGATAAGGCACCGGTTAATATTCGTATTTCTGAAAGTGCAAAAAAGACACTGGTAAAACTGGAGAAGCGCTTTAACCGAAACAGAGCGGATGTGATTGAATATCTGATAGAAAAAACCTGGCAAGAGCTGAATCAGAAAAACTAAAAAAATCTCAGATATATATCACCTCAGTGAATTCCCTCCCGTTTACTTTAATCAGGTCATCCCCTCCGGATGGCCTTTTTTCATTCCGGAATTAACATGAAAAAACCATCAGGCTATACCCTTATCCGCCGCCATCTGCGGCGTTATCCGCATGCGCTGCGTCAGCATCTGTTGCAGGAGCTCAACCGGCTCGTTACGTATGAACCGGTGATTGGCATTATGGGGAAAACCGGCGTTGGAAAATCCAGTCTTTGTAACGCGTTGTTCCGTAGCCAGGTCTGTGCCGTCAATGCCGTGGAGGCCTGTACCCGTCAGCCACAGCGTGTCCGGCTGCGCTTCGGTAGTCACTTACTGACGCTGGTGGATTTGCCCGGCGTGGGCGAGAGCGTTACCCGTGACGGTGAATACCGTGAACTGTATCGTGACCTCATGCCACAGCTCGATATGGTGCTGTGGGTGCTCAAGGCCGATGACCGGGCTTATGCGGTGGAAGAGCAGTTTTATCAGGATGTGTTAGCGCAACATAGTGGGCAGTTACCCCCGGTGCTGTGGGTACTCAATCAGGTGGATAAAACCGAACCCGCCGAACAGTGGCGCTGGTTATCGGCTCAGCCCTCGGCGTTACAGGCAGAACGTATTGCGCAGAAACAGCAGACGGTGGCCCGTCAGTTAAGCATCGCTGAAACAGATATTCTGCCGGTCTCCGTCCGGGGGCGTTACCGTCTGTCGCGTCTTGTGGAGGCCATGATTACCCGGCTCCCAAAGCAGGCCCGCAGTCCGCTGGTCCCCCATCTGCAGAACGGGTATCGCACCGAAGCCGTTATCAGCACCGCCAGCAGCAGCTTCGGTGATGCCGTGGTGGAGGTTATCGATAAGGTGATTGACCTGGCCCCGCTGCCGCAGGTGGCCCGTTCGGCGCTGCATGCCGTGACCCACACCGTCGCCCGCGCGGCACTCTCCCTGTGGGGATTTTTCTTCGGTTAGATAAACATCTTCATCACTGTCGATAAGCGTTTTTGCTTCATCACGATCAATTTTGTCGATCGAACAGATCGATATTCATCGTTGTACATGATAATTCCCACAGCGACATAATCCACGGGGAACCGTGTCATTACGTTATTTCTTCATTAAAAATCAATGCGATGTGTCGCAGGGATTATCACGTCTTAAGGAACCTCCATGACTAAATATTATACCGCTACTGCCGCCACGATGCTGCTGGCAGCCCTGTCCTCATCTGCCAGTGCGACTGAAAATGACATTATTAAGGTCGATATTCAGAAAAACATACAGGGTATCAATGTCACCGTTACGGCTAAAACTGACACCGTTGTGATTAAGAATATTGACGTCAACCGGGGTAAATGCCCGCTGCTGACAAAAGGAACCGTCACATACCAGGGCAAAAGGCTTGAGGGCTGGGTGGCACAGGGGGCTTCCTTTACCCCCACCACTATGCATTTTGCTGACGGTCTGACCTGGCATTTCGGCCACACATACCTTCAACCACCGGCGGGCGTGGTCTGCAGTTTCCTCGAAGCCCGGGTATTCACCGACCGGGGCACCTTCACGGTGACCGAATAAACCGCTTTTAGCATCGACCTCTAATCTCTCCAGATTTCTCATTGTTTATTAAAGGAAAATATTATGCCTTTCAAATCGATACTCCCTCTTACCCTCGCACTCTGTTTCTCAGATCAGGCGCTGGCGTTCGGTAGCCACGATACCTGGACCAGCGGCTTTGCGCAGGGCACAGCAGAATACACTATCCTCGGCAAGGGGCAGTCACAGCTGTACCTCGCGTGCGACAGTTCCGGCGCACAGGCCGCCACCATCATCTTCACCGACGCAAACGGCCATCAGGTCAGTATGGACAGCGGTCAGACCCTGACGATGAAAATTGATAACGAAGAAGAGGCAAATATCAGCAAAAGCGACTCTCACGTGGGAGAAGACAACCTGATGTGGGCGTGGAACAAGCTGCGTACCGGTAAACGTGTGTTCGTTTCCGGCACTGGTGCAAAACCGGCGGTCTTCACGCTGAAAGGTGCTGCCGGAGTGATACCGGCATTTGGCGATAACGGCTGCGTGGCGAAGTTTGATATCCCGTAAGGTCTGCAATACTCGCTGAACCAGCCTCCGTAATAACACTTCTGCCGTAAACAATCTTTTAGCCAACACTACCAGCCAACACTACTCCACGCTCTGCTCATTCGGGCAGGGCGTTTGTTTTTGTGCCAATTATCAGGAACGCACTGTGCAAAACACTGACGATACGCCGTTACCACCCGGCCCTTTCACCCGCCGACAGGCTGAAGCCGTGGCGGCACTTTACTGCAACATCACCATTGAAGACGACCAGGGGAGCCATTTTCGGCTGGCGATCCGTGACCGCGACAGTCAGTTAATCTGGCGGGCATGGAATTTTGAATCGGATGCCGGGGAGTGGTTTACCCGTTATCTGGTAAGCCATGGGCTCCCCCGGAACTGACGCACCACGGGCATTACCCGCACACCAGCCAGTACACCGACAGACCATGTGCCCGCCAGAGCGCATGGTCTTTTTGTTTATACCGTGACATCGGCCATGAGGAAATTAAGTATGAGATTAGCCAGCCGTTTTGGTCGGGTGAACCAGATCCGCCGCGACCGTCCCCTGACCCGTGAAGAACTGATGCAGGTTGTCCCCAGCGTTTTCGGGAGCGACAGGCATGAGTCCCGTTCAGACCGCTATACCTGGATACCGACCATCACTGTACTTGAGAACCTGCATCGCGAAGGTTTTGAACCGTTCTTTGCCTGCCAGAGTCGCGTCCGCGATCAGAACCGACGTGAACATACAAAACATATGCTGCGCCTGCGTCGTACCGGGCAAATCAACCGCCCGCAGGTACCGGAAATTATCCTGCTCAATTCGCACGACGGTTCGTCCAGTTACCAGATGCTGCCGGGGTACTTCCGCGCCATCTGCACCAACGGCATGGTCTGTGGTCAGTCGTTTGGCGAAATCAGAGTTCCGCACCGGGGAGATGTCGTCAGCAAGGTTATTGAAGGGGCCTACGACGTGCTCAGCGTCTTTGACCGGGTGGAAGACAAGCGCGATGCGATGGAATCGCTTTTGTTACCGCCACCAGCACAGGAGGCGCTGGCAAATGCTGCGCTGACGTACCGTTATGGCGAAGAGCATCAGCCGGTCACCGCAACGCAGATACTGACACCCCGACGCTATGAAGACCGCAAGGATGACCTGTGGACGACATACCAGAGGCTTCAGGAGAACCTGCTGAAAGGCGGTCTGCCCGGACGCACTGCGAAGGGCAAACGCAGTCACACCCGCGCCATTAACGGGATAGACAGTGATGTCAGACTCAACCGGGCGCTCTGGGTGATGGCCGAGAACATGATGAACCTGCTCAGTAAATAACCCTCCCCGGCTCCCATCACCAAAATCCATCTCCGGGGATTTATTCCCATTCAACGTATTCATGCCTGAGGAAAAACACAAATGACTGACAACACTCTGCCACTGTTCACCCCCGCAGAAACCGTTCCTGTTGCGGCTCCGCATCAGATTGCCGCAACACAGGTAACCGACGAGAACCGCATCGGCTTCTGGCCGCAGCACTTCGGCAGCATACCGCAGTGGATAACCCTGGAGCCGCACATCTTCGCCTGGATGGACCGCCTCTGTGCGGACTACAGCGGCGGCGTCTGGAACTTTTACACGCTGAGCAACGGTGGCGCATTTATGGCACCGGAATCTGAAGGCGATGAAACATGGTCACTGTTTAACGACATGAACGGCAACAGTGCGGCCATGAGCGCCGAAGCTGCCGGGATTGCGGTCTGTCTGATGACTTACAGCCACCATGCCTGTCGCACTGAGTCCGATGCCATGACGGAACATTACTACCGTCTGCGGGATTACGCGCTCAGTCATGCGGAATGTAACGCCATCATGCACATCATCGATTAGGAGCTTTCAGACCATGCAGGACACGACAACATTACCCGCACCATTACAACCCGATATGTTCCCCCTCTCAGTACATCCTCACCTGCGCCCCGCCATGACGCCGTATGCACAGCGTACCATCCGGCGGGCGCTGAACATTCTGGAACGCCAGTTACGCGAACCCGGTGCGGCCTTCACCACCAGCAGTTCGGTACGCGACTGGCTTCGTCTGCAACTGACGCAGGAGCTACGTGAGGAATTCTCCGTGCTGTGGCTCGACAACCAGCACCGGCTTATTGCTTACGACACGCTGTTTCTGGGCACCATCAACACTATCACAGTGCATCCGCGTGAAATCGTTAAGGCGGGCCTGAAGCACAATGCGGCGGCGGCCGTACTTGCACATAATCACCCGTCAGGGCTTGCGGAACCCAGCCATGCTGACCGGCAGATGACTGAACGCCTCAAAAATGCACTTGAACTCGTTGATATCCGGTTACTGGACCATCTGGTAGTTGGCGGGATGGATGTCATCTCGTTTGCCGAACGTGGCTGGCTTTAAGGGAAAACAGTGCAATGAAGATTATCAGCAAACGCCAGGCGATGACGATTTACCGCCAGCATAAGGGAGCGGCAGCATCTGCCACTACGCCGGGCGTGAAGTACCGGATATCAGCGGTGTGCTGGCCGTCTTTGCTGAACGCCGCCAGGACCGTAACGGCCCCTATGTCGTCCTGCGCAGCGTTACCCTGAATTAACTCATGATTAAGGAGCACTTCAATTGTCGAATAACACTCCACCAGTAAACCATGATATTGCCGAACCGTGGTGGGGGCTTCAGTGCAATATCACACCCTGTTTTGGCGCACGACTGGTCCAGGAGGGCAACTACCTGCATTACCTGGCCGACCGCGTCAGCATCACCGGTCAGTTCAGCGAGGCGGATTTACGTCATCTTGACCAGGCNTAACCCCCCGCCACTCGCACAGCGTTATGCTTTTCGCAAAAGGGTTGACCTGTGAAGTCGACACTCTCGGTTCGCACGGGTACATCTATATAGCGATTTACCCGACCCCACCTGAAGCACAACCCGGAGACTAATAGCCATGGCACACGCCTGTAAAGTCAGCGAAGTCATTGAACTGCTGCAACAGCATCAACACGACGACTTCGTCCTGTGTTCGGTCTGGTACGAAGACGATGTACGCAATGTGGATGCGTCCGCCACAGATGAAGAAGCCAGGGCTGCATTACGCCATGCCGCCCGACACCACGATGCGGATCAGGGTATAAACTGGGACTCCCTGAAAACCGCGCTGGATGTCATACGGCAGTAACGTACCGCGTTAAATCCGTCCGCCATTAATTCCTTTCTTTTATTCACAGAGAACTAACGATGAGAATTTTACCTGTATCCCGAGAACGGGAGGCGCAGTCCTGCCCGTCGCCTGTGACCGTCTGGCAGACTCTGCTTACATACCTGCTGGACAAACAGTATGGCCTGACGCTCAACGACACGCCGTTTGGCAACGATGGCGTGATCCAGGAGCATATCAACGCAGGGATCTCACTGTGCGATGCCGTAAATTTTATCGTGGAGAAATACGACCTGGTGCGCACCGATCGTCGCGGCTTCAGCGCAGAAAAGCAGTCACCGCTTATCAGCAGCATCGATATTCTTCGTGCCCGTAAGGCAACCGGGCTGATGACCCGCAGCGGCTACAAAGCCGTCACCAATATCACTGGCGGCAAATACAGCGGGGAGGTCCAGTGAAGCTGTCCGTTAACGTGGAAGCCGACACCATCAACGTTCTGGCCCTTAACATGGGCCGGATTGCCGTTGATATTGATGGTATTGAATTATCTGAACTGATCGCCGCAGTAAACCTGAATGGCTGTACGCTGCGGATCGCAGATGAACCGGGGAAGATTACCGTGGAATCACCTCTGCCCCCTTTTACGTCATTACCGGGGATCTGCTGCAGCACCGCGCACATCACGGCGGAAGACAATTCGCTGCTGTATGCCCTGTCGCATCAGGATCTGGATTATGGCGAGTCCGAATGGATCCATTATTCAGGCTCCGGCTACCTGATTCGCCTGGAGGCGTGGTCGTTTCCGGTATTACGCCTCAAACGTCTCGGCCTGTCGAAAGCCTGCCGTCGCCTGATAGTGACGCTTATCCGTCGCTACACCGTTGGCATTATTCACCTTGATGCCTTTGGGGCGTTGCTGCCGGGCTTTGACATTTTCGACTGGTGAATCTTCTCACCAGTAACCATAGGGAACATCTCATGCTGACATTAACCACCGAAACGGCACTCGATATTCTGATTGACTGGTTGCGTGACAACATCAACTGCGACACACCAATTATCTTCGACAATGACGAAGACAGGACGGATTCAGCCGCACTGCTGCCATGGATTGAGCAGGCACGAAAGGATGTCTGCGAACTGCGTCAGTTACGGGGGGGACTGACCGTGCGAACTGGCAACGTTCTCTGAATGGCATAAGCGCCAGCACAGGGGCTGGCGCGTTTATCGGTTCATCATCAGTTGATACAGGTGTTCACTCAGACAACGAGTATGGCGGTAACACCAGACCGGAGAGGAACGTCTGTGCCGGAACAGGTCGCGGCAGCATGCCACCAGAATATCATGGGCTATATCGCTGGTCGGGAGTGCGCTCAGTTCCGGGGCGTTCAGTAAAATAAAGCATCTCTCCGGGAGTCTGTCTGCTGTATCGCCTTTCAGAAAATAACCGCCCATATACAGCAACACAGCCAGCAGACGAAACTGCCGGGTGAGTACCGCTTCGGTATCGCGGTAATGCGCGGCTATCCACAGGCACTCCAGCCTTATAAACCGTCTGGCGCGCCGGTCAAGCTCGCCACCTTTATCATACCAGCGCTCGACAATATCCCTGGCAGAGCGGAAGGTACCATCACCTGTTGTTGCTGTCTGCCATGACCGGGTCAGAAGCGTTGCGATGTCCATTCCGTTAACGTCGCCCCTGCGTAATGGCTGTGGAAATCCGCGTACAGAAGGAAGATAAATGTTGCGTGCCAGCTTGAGGAGGAAAAAGATATCGCTCAGGCAGCTTATGCCGGGCAGTAACTGGCGACAGGCTATCCGTGTGCGAAAGCGGATACACAGCACCTGTTGATTGCTGACTTTGCGGCGGTACAGTCCGAGAAAATGGCGACTCTCCACCAGGGCATGTCTGACCAGAGCGCGTCGGGTAGCACAGTGTTGCTGTTGCGCACTGAGAGCGAGAATATCAGCAATCACGTCAATATAGCTGGCTGCACGAATATCGTAATAATCCTGACGGTGGGTAATGGACTCGGGATTGCTGATATAGGTGTAGTCTTTGCGGTCTGCAAAATAAAACCGACCGTTACCGGCAGCGAGGTGGATGGTCCAGAGAATGTCTTTGTGGCTTTTGCCTTCCTGGAACCGCAGGTTATGTTCGCGGATATACGCCGAACGGGTGAACTGCAGCCACAGGTAATGCGGCCATTCCCGCTGCTTCACACAATGGCGAATCCACTGCTGACCGGTGAGAGACTGGTTGTAAGGCTGTTTGTGGTGCACGGGGGAGCGTTGATAACCGGTACTGTCGGCTCGCCATCCATTGAACACGGTAACATCGGCCTGTGATTCACGGGCCATTCGCAGCCGCCCCTGCAGAAAATCTGCCGTAATTCGGTCATCGGCATCCAGAAATACCACCCACTCGCCACCGTGAATTGCCAGCGCGGCGTTACGTGCGGCATATACCCCCTGATTTTCCTGATGAATAAGCATCAAACGCTCATCGGTGATGGCGCTGAGTATGGTCCACGTTTCGTCGGTGGAACCGTCATCCACGACTATCACCTCCATGCTGAGCATCTGCTCGCTCAGGAGTTTGTGCACCAGGTGGCCGATGGTAGCCTGCGCATTGAAGGCCGGGATAATGACGCTGACATCAATTTCAGGCTTCATACCGACTACGCTTTCCCTTCGCTGTCATCTTTCTGACGCCTGACGGGGATAATGTGTTTTTCTCTGATTTCCTGCTCGGTATCAAATAAGCACTCGTCACAGAATTCTTTATCGAGCCCGAAAATCCGGTCCAGAACACACCTTTTCTTATTACAGCGTGCGCATCTTTTCATCACATCATCCGTTACGTTATTTCACTGCCGTGTTCTCAGGACAAAAGCCGGTCGCCCCTCGTCAAGACAGGAAATTCATTGATAAACAATTAATTAAATTCTTTTTCGGGATTCTGGCACAGGGACTGCACGGATGGATAATTCATTTTGCAGATCAATTTTCGAAAATCGATCGGTTACATCGATCGATGGTTTCGCTCCCTGTTTTACCCGCAATCCCGCTAACCCCACTGACGCATAACCCCAGGCCCGCATTCGTTGCGGGCCTTTTCTATTTATGGATATTTAACATGCAGACTGAAGCCGAAGTATTAACTGACCATACCGACGTGATTTGCTCGACCAGCATTAAACGTATAGTCACCGGACGTAACGCTGTGCTGGCGCAGATTGAGACGCTCATGCAACAACTGGACGATATCTCGACGCTGACTCGCAGCATCAGCGGTAAAACCGCTCTGGACTGGGCAATGAAGCAGGACTACCGCTGTGGCTGCTGGCTGATGGAGAAACCAGAAGCGGCGATGAAAGCCATTACCCGCAATATTGATCGCGGTATATGGCGGGATTTGATGAAGCGATCAGGGATGCTAAGCCTGATGGATGCCGCTGCTCGTGAGCAGTGGTACAACAGCCTGGAAAAGGAGGACATTCCGGTGGTCAGCGAAGCGAATATCCTGAGTACCTTTGAGCAGCTTCATCACAACAAACAGGAGGTCTTTGAGCGTGGCATCATCAATGTGTTCAGGGGATTAAGCTGGGATTACAAAACCAATAACCCCTGTTACTTCGGCAAGAAGATTATCGTTAACAATCTGGTGAAGTACGATAAATGGGGCTGTGGCCTGAATTGGGGCTGGCGGCGTGACCAGTTAGCCGATCTGGAGCGCATGTTGTTCATGCTGGATGGTAAAACCATTCCCGATAACCGGCACGATGTGACTATCCGACTGATGGATTTTATTCGCGATAACCCGCATCAGCAGGTCTTTGAGGATGAGCTATTTACTATTCGCTATTTTCAGAAGGGGAGCGGACATATCACGTTTAAGCGTATGGATTTGGTAGAGAAGATGAACGATATCATCGCGAAGCACTATCCGGGAATGCTGGCTGCTAAGTGAGTGTAAAAGGTCTTCTCTTTTGGGCAATGGTCTTTCAAATCTTCCACACTTATTTCGAATCTTCATCTGAAAACACATAAATGTGTATTTACGCTTTTTTGTGTTTTAATGCTTGTCACCAATCTCATCAGAAGAGCGATGCCATGTTACAGAACAACATCAAACAGCTTCGTACCCAATTGTCGATCACTCAGCGCGAACTGGCGTTTATGGTCGGCACCAGCCAGCAGCAAATCCAGCGCATCGAAACCGGGAAGGTTGCAGCAAAGTTGGGCCTTGCTCAGGCAATATGCAATGCTCTGGATAAACCTCTAAACGTCGTGTTCCCGGAAAGCGATCGGTTGATAGACGACTTCCGTAAGAAGCGTCGTAAAACCGATGAAGATCTTGAGGTAATAGCTACAAGTGGCATTGAAATGGATAGCGGTCTCTGGACCGTAAAACTTTGGCTACAGGGGCTGCAGGACTATTTATTATTGCCCATCTCTGCTGCGGATAAGCGGCGGTTTTATTATTATTTCCAGGAAACAGCTAGCCCAAATGTAGAGCGGTTTTTTGTCTTTGACTCGGACCAGTATCGCTATGCGTTAAATATGCGTGAAGTGGTATTTCACCAGTTCTTGTCTGATGGCCTACCGCCAATCGTTGCTGAAGAAGATGATGATTACGAAGATGATTATTTTAATGTCCATATCACCTTGGTGAACGGTGGCCCAGTGATTCCACTGAGCGTTGAGCCTGATGCACCGCAAAACGAAGAGACGGATGATATCGGTCAGTTGAATGCGTTCTTTGAAAAGCTGGACTGCGAACCTGAAACCACAGATCGTTATATGTTAACCGATGAAGACGGTGAAGATGCTTTTATCCGTATTGGTTCTATTGCCATGGTGCGAGTCGTACTTGGCGCGCTGGAGCCTGTGGAAGAGGATGAAGAGTAGTTTTTAGCTAGCTGTATTCACAGGGAATCGCGTTGAGTATACATGTGAGTATACATTGTGATTGATTGTTTTTATAAAATTATTTTTTTCAATAGGTTATGGCTTAAATCTCGGTGCGGCCTTCCCCACACACCCTAATTCGGCTAATAAAGCAAGCACCTCCCTGTGCCTCAAAACCCCTTACCCCCGCCTTCCCCGCATCAACTCCTTTCTCTCAACCATCACCCCATCCTTATAATACCGGCTTGGCCATATCGCTGATGGATGCTTCCCCAGCGCCTCTGCAATCAAATACTCACCCTTCGGCCATGGTCGCGACAGCGCATTAGCCAGTGTCGAAGAACTCAACCCCGCTGAACGTGACAGCGCAGCCAAAGATGTTCCTTTTTTACGTAAACCCGCGATGATATCTGCCGGATGCCAGTCGTGCATAATGAATCCCTCCATCGTTATTTGTTCAGTTAACGATTTGATTTTAGAAGGTGATTTTGAGGCTGGATACTACGAGTTTCGTAGCAACTGATAGTGATAAATGGAAGTCAGACAATCCTTTTCCACACACAAATACACCCAACAAACTCCCAAACCCGCTCCCTCGCACCCCTTGCCATCCCCTCATCAAACGTCGCGCTCTCCGCATCGCAAAACCCATGATGCGCATCGAACATGCAGCACTGCACCAACGGGAACTGCGCCAGCGTTTGCTGCAGCACGCTGGTGTCAAACGCCGGNGGGAGCCGTAGTGGCAAATCACGCCGTCGCACAATCCGCTTCGGGCGGCCAGCCAGGCGAGGGTAGCGCCGACGCTGTAACCGACGACGATAAGCGTGGTGTACTGCGCGCGTAACGTCTCAAGCAGCGAGACGACCGGCGCAGGGTCAAAGCCGACCTGCTGTGTAAAATGGCGATACGCCATCTCCTGCTGCGCATAAGTAAAAGGCGCGGTGTGGGGAAATAGGGCGGGGGTAAACACGTCGAATCCACGCCCTTGCCACGTCTCGCGCGCACGCTGGATGTGCGCGTTGATGCCATAGATTTCATGCAGGATGACGACAGCCTGACGGCTGGAAGCGGCCACGGTGGGGTTAGTCGTCCGCTTTGTGCGCCCAGGCTGGCATCGCGGTCAGGTATCGCTTCGCGCGCTTGCGGGCCTCTTCGGGGCCGACATGCTGCCAGCTGTCGAGAAACTCCGCCGTACCGGCAACGGCTTCTTCCCAGGGTTTCAGGTTCCCTTCTTTGTCGCTGCAATAGTAGCAATATTTATCGCTGGCGCTCGGCTGGTCCATCACGGACATCGGTACGCCGCAAGCCTCACAGAACTTATCGAATGTTGGCATGGTACTCTCCTTGTGTGGTGTTTGTGGTTAATAAATATACTTATTTTCCCGCCCCTGGAATGCCGTGTCAGATCAAACAATCCTGATGAGAACGTCACAATCATTGACGAAACGTATATATGTTTCGCTTAGGGACTGATACGCTCTGCACTCACTCATAAAACAAGGGACTGTTGTGCTGGAAATCTTTTCTTAACCCGCTGAAAAGTATCGCTCCGATATTTTTCGCATAACAAACGTAATGGTTCGTTTTTTAACGGACTCAGTTTTGTATGGGTTAAAGAAAGGTACAGTATGCAAGTCACATGGACGGTCAGCCCTGTGGGCTACCAACGGATTGCCAGACGCTGCCCGGCGTGCAACACAAAACGCGATTTTCTCCCTGCCGGGGCGTTTCGAATGAATTCACAGAAAAAGATACTCGATGTCTGGAGTATTTATAAATGTACCCATTGCGAATACACCTGGAATATCAGCCTGTTCTCGCGCCTGCCGGTGAGTCGCATTAATCGCGATCTCTACAGCAGGATCATGGCGAATGATAAAGCAACGCTTGAGTATTTTTCTCATGATGATCAGATCCTGAAGCGCAATAATGTCGAGCTGTCAGGGGTGCCTGAATTTCAGGTTCGGGAGCAGTGGTCCGCCGGTCACCTCTGCAATAAACGGCTGAAGATTACCGTCAGGCTACGTTGTTCGTTTCAGGTCAGTCTGTTGTCGATTCTCAGGAAACAACTTTTCCTCAGCGCCAGCGAAATAAAACGGCGGGTTGTCGCGGGGGAAATTGTCGGCGTCACGCTGAAGGAGCTTAAATCCACAACACGGCGGACCAGTGGGTTCGAGATAGGCATTTCTGTCGGTGCATTTTACTCCGCCAGAAAAATCGATTTACGCAACACTGGAAATCCGAAAAACTGAAAAAAGATGCCCCGGTAAAGGGGCATCGTCACAATTTAAGAACAAAGTCAAAAAAGGTTAAGCAGCGCGTAATCGTCAGTCGGGGAAGAAAAAAGGGATAATTATCACATTTCACTTTCCATTAACAAATATGTTTAAATAACACTTTGGTGGCAGGGTTGAGAAAACAAATCAATGGAAAATGTAAAATAACGTTACTGGATTTATGTTGTATTAAGAACTTTCTACACTCTCCGCGAGATCTTAATTTCTCATTTCAAATATCCGAAGTATATGTGGTTGATTTATCTCTCATTGTTGCAACCGATAATGCTCCTTGTTAGAATCTTCGTTAATATCTGCGGTCTCTTTTGATAAAAACCACTGATGGTGCTTTTGCATCTTATCCCGGATGACCTGACCATATTTTTCCAGCGGTAGTAACAAATGCCTGACTTTATAAATTGAAATGCCGCACTGGTCGGCAAGTTCCCTTGTAGACAGACCTGCAGTGCTATGCTTATTTAGTAGATCGAGAATAAATACTTGTTCCGGAACCCTGACCGTTGCGAAGCCACTTATTCCCGTTTCCACCGTCAACCGCTGTAGATTGTCCAGAGGAGCGTTGTAGTCCTGATGTAACGCACCTGAGTTGTAAGAACACAGTGAGAGTTTCATTTTGCAGACTCCAGGGTTTTAAAGGAGTTTACAGTATGCAACTCCGTCCGGCTGACTAGCAACGTTAGCTGAAGATTGACGTGCAAATAGAGTTTTTATCTGATATTTACTTAGTTTTATTAAGAAAGCTCTATGTAGAAAAAGGAAATGCGGTTTGGTATGGAGGTGACATGAGGTTCGATATAGAAGGATTTATTACTTTTGACACCGAGGATGCCTCACTCGTTAACGTGTTGACCGGGGATTGCATTGAATTATCCCAGACGTCGACCCGCCTGCTGGCGGAATTGCTTGATCATCACGGCGATCTATTGTCACGAAACGAAATTTTCCAGTCGGTGTTTGATAAATATGGCGCACGGGCGTCAAACAGCAACCTGAATCAATATATTTCTACGCTGCGCAGAAACCTGTGCGATCTTGGCGTGGAAAAAGAAATCATCGTCACGGTACCGCGTATCGGATTTAAAATATCTGAGGAAGCGATTATCAATAACGATCGCGAGTACCGGACCCCTTGTCTTGAAGAAAAACAGGCGGAAGCACCGGCGCAATATCCCATAACGCGCTACCGGCCGCTGTTCACGAAAGCCCTGATCGTCGCGTTCGTGTCTATGCTGCTGCTTATTAACGTTGAGTTCAGCCGGGTCGATAACAGCACACAAAAAGTCGTACAGGATAAATGCCGAATTTTTATGCCGTCTGCACTTTCATTGCAGGATGTCACCGACAGTTTTAATTTAGCATCGCAACCATTAGATTGCTCTTCTATTAAAGATGTTTATGTATATAGACAGCAGATAAAAAGTACCATTGGCAACTATATGCAATTGCTGATCGTTGAGTGTAAGCGGGAAAAAAGCAACTGCGTCAGTTTTTACGTCAGAGAACAGCGCAATGTTTAAAAGAATCGCAATGCCAACCGTTTTCGTGATCATAATACTGATCGTTTCGACCGCACTTTATGCCCGGCATTCGACTTTTTCGTGTATATCGCAATTTTCTATTGTGCGGAACATCAATACAGTTAATACTCGTTCAGAAGGTCTGGTGTTTGTTGACCTTAATGATGAAGACTTACTCATCAATATTGACGGACTGCTCACGAAAAACAATAAAAAGTATATTATATCGCGAACGCTCAAAGTGAAATATAAAACCTATAACGAGCGTGCTAATTTATATAAAATATTGCATGTCAGAACAACCCGTGATGATTCTGATAATGTGAATGATGAGATTGCTAATGATTTATTATTTGGGGAGGGCACGAACGAAAAACTTATTTTTATTAAGAAAGTCAACGGTGACGTAATCTTATTTGGTAACCACACCTTCCCGCAGTATGGCTGCAAGCGACGTTAATGGGTGCGGTTTTGCTTAATTGAAGCGCAAAAGTAAGTTAAAATTTCTTAATTATGATGAATATAAACCTCATAGAGTCACTGGCTTGCATCTCTAAAATAATAGACATGATCAACCCCAGACTTAACTTACATCATGTCAGAACGGCGTTTATCGCCTGGCATTTAGCCAGAGAATCACATTTTACGCTGGCGCAATGCCGGAAAACGCTGCTGGCGGCGCTTCTCCATGATATTGGCGGCCTGGACGAAGAGTCGCGGCTGCAGCCGCTCAGTTATTATGATAACGAACTTAACGATCACGCGGCGATTGGCGGGGAATTACTGGCGAGCGTTCCGTTATTGAATCCGTTACAGCAAATCGTGCGTTATCATCATATCCGCTGGGATGAAGGTAAAGGCGAAACGGTGAATGGCAAACGCGTACCGAAAGAAAGTCATATCATTTATCTTGCTGACCGAATCGATGTCCTGATTGCTCGCTACCGTGCCGAAGACCTTTTAGCTGAAAGAGACGCCATCACGGATATTATTGTGCAGGGTGAGCATTCGCTTTACAAACCTGAATATATCAACGCGTTCAGAAAAATAGCGAGCTGTGAACATTTTTGGTTAATGATGACGTCGACCGACTTCGACGAGTACATCAACGAAATACCCCGAATTCACAATGATTCGATTTCATTACATAATTTCCGCGATATTGCCGGAATGCTGGCGTTTATTATTGATGGCTTTAGTCAGCACGGGGTGCAACACTCGCTGGTGATTGGCCGAATATCAGGATATCTGGCACAAGAAATGGGCATTGCCCCTGTTCAGTGCCTGAAAATAGAAATCGCGGGGTTGTTGCATAACCTGACGTCGCTCGCGCTGTGTTCCGCGCCGGCCCATACCGGTGATGAAAACGTGGTCTGGGAAGTGCTTTCGCCCATCGAAGCCATCAGCGATATTGCCTGCTGGTGCAAGCGGCAAAAAAATGAGGAGGGCGCATCCGCAAACCTCCCCGAAGTGAATATCCTCAAGGCCAGTATTTATCTGGCGTCGCTGCTGCCGGAAGTCACTTTATTAACGGAATTCAATGCGCGTGTCGGGGAAACGGCGGAAATCGCGCCGGAACTGGCGGACCTGATCCGCCAGCACAGCGCCAGGCTGCTGCAAATTTTCCATGAATCCGTCAGGGAACGNGCTCGTGCTGGTACAGCACATTAATCAGTTAAGCCGACACTAGACGGATAAACCGCCGTCCACCACCAGCGTTTGCCCGGTCACGTAATTGCTTCCTTCCCCGACCAGAAACGCCGTGGCTTGTACCACGTCCTGCATGCGCCCGAGTCGACGCAGCGGAATATGCTGACGCAACGCCTTCAGTTTTGCTTCCGGAATGGTCTCGACCATGTCGCCTTCAATCAACCCCGGCGCCAGGCAGTTAACCCGAATCCCAAAACGTCCGACCTCCAGCGCCAGTGAATGCGCCAGCCCGATCATCGCCGCCTTGCTGGCCGCGTAAGCCGTCTGACCGCTGTTGCCTTTAATCGCTGAGACGGACGACATCAGCACGATGGCACCGCTGCCCTGCGTCATCATGGCCGGAAGCAAATGCCGGTTCCAGTTCACAATCGAGATCAGATTGTTGTTCAGGATCGTCTGCCAGTCTTTCGCGTTCTGATGAATATGCAGCGCATCCAGCGTCATTCCTGCGTTATGGACGATAGCGGCAGGCGCGCCGAATTCATGAATGAGCGATGTCGCCACCTGCTCCACCCGCGCTTCGTCGCTGCCATCGCAGCAAACCCCTTTAACCCAGGTGGAGGGGTTCAGCCCCCGGGCGAGCTCCAGCGTGTGGGCGATGCCCACCTCGCTGCGCCCGGTGAAGGCAATATTCCACTCCGGCAGCAGGTGCGTCACCAGCGCCTGACCGATCCCCCGGCTTCCCCCGGTAATAAGCATCCATTTCTGCGTCATATTATCCCGCCATCTGTTTTTCAATCGTCTGGCAGAGTTCCTGCAGCGTCATATGCGGGTTCTGAATAAACATCTCCGCCGTCAGCGTTACTGAAAATTCGCGTTTCGCCAGCACCATCAGCTCGACGTAATCGAGGCTGTCCAGCTCCAGCGCGGGCAGGGTGGTGTCGGGCGTCAGCGCATCGGGTTCCAGATCTTTGGCGTCGCAAATCATTTCACTGACTTTGGCGTAAATAGTGTCGTATTGACTCATGGCATGCTCCTTCGTTTATTGCGCGGCAGTGGGGCCAACTTTCAGGGTGATGGCGCTACTGATATCGTGGTGTTGATAACGGGTCTGCGCGACGATACGCACAATGGCACCGTGCTGCAGATCGCCCACCAGCAGAGCCGGTAAAGTATGAATTTCCAGGGATTCCGGTAGCGCATCTTCACGCCAGGGGGCCAGCAGTTGGCTGTCGAAAACCACTTCCTGATGGGTCTGCACCACCGGGTAACGTGAAAGCAGCGAGGCAAAGCTGGCGCAGTGCGGCAGCATGGCCGCGATGGCGTCCTGACGTAACAGGCTGTCGTCCTGAATCAGATGGCGAAACAGCAGCGCATCCAGAAAATGCCACTGTTGCGCCGTTGGCAGCAGCGGCCGGAATGTCTCCTGCAGCGCCACCAGCGTGGGGTTATCCAGCAGACAGCGGCTCTCCGTGGTGGCGGTCGGAAAGCGCGTTTCTGGCGTCAACTGGCAGGAGAGAAACACGTGCCCGGCGAGAACGTCGGTTATCACCGCCGCCCCTTTTTTGACCCCCTCGTGCGTCAGAATGTAGGTGGTGTCGTGCAGTAATGGTCGGCGCAGACGGGCGGTACATCTCAGAAACGGCGCGCTGTCGACCGCCGGGCTTATCGCCCGCTTAATATCCAGTAGCGCCCGCATGCCGTGTACGCTCAGCGCCGTGCCGCCCTGCGTTTTCACCCATGCTTCATCAAAATGCACCGGGTTGTAATCCCCCGAAAATGCCGCCCAGCGGTGGGCATCATCGAGGGTGTAGAGCAGCGACATCATACGTGCTTCTCCAGGATCAGCGCCGCGTTCGCGCCACCAAAACCAAAGCTCAGGTTCAGCGTCCGGCGCAGTTCGGCAGGGCGATGACCTTCGACGATGTAATCGAGATCGCAGAGCGGATCCGGCTGCTGATAGTTCGCTGTGGCGGGCATCACGCCGTGTTCAATGGCCTGCAGACAGACGATGCTTTCGAAACAACCCGCAGCGGAGATCAGGTGCCCCGAATACGATTTGGTGCTGGAAACCGGCGTCTGGTACGCCGCATCGCCGAGGGCAATCTTCAGCGACTGCGTTTCGTTGATGTCGTTCAGCGGCGTCGAGGTGCCGTGGGCGTTGATATAGTCAAGCTGCTGCGGCTCCAGCCCTGCCTGCTGCAGCGCATGGGTGATGGTCTGCACGCGGGCAAGGCAGTCGTCCGCTGGTGAGGTAAAATCCCAGGCGTCGGAGAAGTTGGCGTAGCCGGTGATTTCACCGAGGATCGTCGCCCCACGCGCCAGCGCGCTTTCGCGTTCTTCAAGGCACAGCACCGCCGCGCCTTCCGAGAGCACAAACCCGCTACGATGGGCGCTGAACGGGCAACTGGCTCGCTGCGGATCTTCAGTCTCTTTGCTTAACGCCCCCAGCACATCGATGTTCCACACGGCGCAGGTGCTGGTGAGCGACTCGCCGGCACCGGCCAGCATCATGCTGGCTCTGCCGCTGCGGATCACTTCAAACGCATCGCCAATGGCGATGGTGCCGGTGGCGCAGGCGGCAATCACCGTATTCTGATAGCCATTCAGCCCCCAGAACTGGCTGCAGGCGGCAGTGGTGACGCTGGGCATAGAGAAAAAACAGTTAAACGGCGAGGCCACCCCGGTCGAGGAAAATTCATCAATCGCGTCGTAGCTTTCATCGAGCCCGGCCCAGCCGGTGCCCATGATCACGCCGCAGGCGAGGGGACTATAAAACGTCTGTGGCGGTTCGTTGCCAAACGCCATTGCCATCGCCTGGCGCGCCGCCCCCAGCGTCAGGCGGGCAAAGCGCGGAAGCCGACGGCGAATCGCGGCGGGAACGCCTTTGAGGTCGGGCTCGTTATCCACCAGGCCGAGGAAATGGGTGTGGATATTCTGCGCGGTTTTGTCGACGTAACGGTAACCCGGACGATGTTCCATGATCGCCTGCCAGCTTTCGTCCGCCGTCGCGCCAAGCGGGGTGACCGCGCCATACCCGGTGACGACAACACGCTTCAACTCATTGTTCCTGTTCATCATTCGTTATCCTGTATTGTGTTTCGCCACCCCCTTGCGCCAGCCACAGTTGCAGCGTGGCGTAGAGGTAGTCGTATTGCGTTTGCGCGAGCGAATTTTCCAGCGTCAGCAAATCGTCCTGCGCATCCAGCAGGGTCTGAAAATCCACCGCGCCCGCGCGGTAGCGGCTCTCCGTCAGCCACAGACGCTGCTGGCTCAGTGCCAGCGACGCCTGCAGGCGCGCCCGCTGTTCTTCGGCGCTGAGCCGTTTTTCCATTGCGTTATCCACCTCGGCGAGCGCCGCATAGGCCGTGCTGCGAAAGGCGATTGCCGCCTGTTTCACCTGCAAATCCGCCTGCTTAACGGTGAGCGTCATGGTGTTCCATTGAATGAACGGCAGCGCCAGCGAGCCGCCGACGGTACGAATGGGATCGCTGAACCACTGGCTGAAAATCTGGCTCCCGGCGTTCAGCGCGGCATCCAGCGACAGCGTGGGGTAAAAGCTCAGGCGTGAGGCGTCATACCCGGCGAGCGCGGCACGCAGGCGGGATTCCGCCGCCTGAATATCCGGGCGACGGGCAATCACATTCAGCGGCGTTTTTTGCAGCACCGGCACCCGCTGGCGGGCATCCAGAATCGTCGTTTCGTCAGCGTGCTGCTCCGCCGGGCGGTTCAGCAGCAGCGCCAGCGCGTTGCGGGCGTTATCTCGCTGCTGCTGTAGCGCGCGAAGCTGATTCTGACGGCTGAGCAGCGACTGCTGCGCCTGCAGTAGATCCAGTTGCCCGACCTTTCCGGCACGATACCAGGAATCCACCTGCTGCACGGTTTGTTCAGAAATGGCGATCCCCGCCAGCTGATTGCGGATCTGCTGGTTGTAGAGGGCGATGCTCCAGTACAGCTGGGCGGTGGTGCCGATGGTCGACAGTAACGTCGCGTCATAATCCTGTTCGCTGGCCACCGCTTCCCATTCGCTCTGCTCACGTGTTCGCGCCAGTTTTCCCCACAGATCAAGCTCATAGCCGATGGTGATGCCACTGCTGTAGGTCTCCTGCGCCGTGGGGTTGCGGCGCAGGTTTTTGCTGTTGCTCGCCGAACCGCTCACCGCCACGTCCGGCGTCAGATTCGTTCGGGTCAGTCCGGCGGCNATCCCCCGCGACAGCCGGGGATCGTCAAACCGCTGCCACCAGTTTTTAACCGCTTGCGCCGTTTCCACACCGCTCGCCGGTTGCCACTGGGTGGGCAGCGACAGCAGCGGGCGCTGATAATCGCTGCGGGTGACATGGCCGCAGCTGGTCAGCAACATCAGGGCAGGGAGAAAATACGTTATTTTCATTCGCGGGCCAGTGCCTCTGTCGGGTTGAGGCGGGCTGCTCGGCGCGCCGGGAAATAGCCAAACGTCAGGCCGATCAGCGCGGAAAACCCGCAGGCCATCACCACCGGAAACGCGGTGAAGACCATCGAAAACGCATCGGTGAAGAGGGNAAGCCCGCCGAGGGCGCAGATCATCACCGCCTCAATCAGAAACTGGTTCATGATATCCAGCGGGCGCGCGCCGACGGACAGACGAATGCCGATTTCATGCGTGCGTTCAGTGACCGACACCAGCATGATATTCATCACCCCCACGCCACCCACCAGCAGGGAGATCGCCGCAATGGTGGTGATCAGCAACGACATAGAGTCCGAGGTTTTTTGCAGGGCGTTCGCCAGCTGATCGTCGGTCTGGGTAAAGAAATCTTTCTTGCCGTGCTCGCGGATCAAATGCCGTTCGGCTTTCTGCGTTGCGGCCTGTGGCGTCAGGGTTTCCTGAAAACGCAGGGTGATGGCTTCAAGCGGCTTTTCGCCGGTGATACGGTGCTGGAGCGAGGTATGCGGCACCCAGGCCGCCATAAATCCGCCCACCACTTTCGGGCCGGGTTTCGTCGCCACGCCAATCACCCGCCATGGAGCACCGGCGATCTGGACGATTTGCCCGAGCGGATCTTCACCGCCGGGAAAGAGCGTATCGCGCCCGGTTTCATCGAGGATCAGCACCGGTTCGCCGTCGGCGACGTCGCGGGCGGTAAAGCCGTTGCCCTGCACAAACCGCAGCCCCTGCAGGGAAAAATAGTCTTGCGACACCCCGGACAGCATCATCGAAGAATCAAGGCCCTTGCGTACGGCGAGGGTCATGCTGCTGACCATCGGCGACACGCCTGAGATCCACGGCAGCTTTTGCAGGCTGCTGACATCTTCCATCGACAGCGCGCGCTCCATGTCCGGGCGTTTGGTCCCCCAGCCGGTGCCGGGGCGAATTTCAAGCGTGGTATTGCCGAGCTTGCCGATCTCACTCATGATCGCCTGTCGCGCACCTTCGCCCACCGCCATCGACGACACCACGGACGAGATGCCAATGATAATGCCGAGCATCGACAGAAACGCGCGCATCCGGTGGCCGAGCAGCGAACGCCACGCCATGCGAACCGACTCATGCACGCTGCGCCCCAGCGAGGCGCGCCCGTTATCCTGTTCNAGCAATGTCGCGATCGTGCGTGACGATGATGACCGTATGGCCGCTGGCGTGGAGCTGGTGGAGCACCGCCATCAGCGCCTTGCCGTTAACGCTGTCGAGCGCCCCGGTCGGCTCATCCGCCAGAATCACCTGCGCGCCGTTGATCAGCGCCCGGCAGATGCTCACCCGCTGCTGCTGCCCGCCGGACAGCTGCGCCGGGCGGTGCTGCAACCGGTCTTCAAGTCCGAGTTTTTGCGCCAGCGCCCGGGTGCGGGCAACGCGTTGCGCTTCTGGCATGGCGGTGTACAGCGCCGGAATGGCGATGTTTTCTTCGNNTCGGCGAGACGGAGGCTGTCGGCGTTATGCACCGCCGTACCGTTGATGATCACCTCGCCCGCGGTGGGTTTGTCCAGGCAGCCGATGATATTCATCAGCGTGGATTTCCCCGACCCGGACGCGCCGACGATGGCCACCATTTCTCCGGCGGCGATCGACAGCGATATGTCGGTCAGCACCGGGATCGTTTGCGTCCCGGCGGTAAATTCACGGTAGACGTGGCGTAAGGCGATAATCGGCTCCATGACTTACCCCTGCACCGTATCCTGCGCCACCACCACGCGATCGCCCGCCTGCAACCCTTCCAGCACCTCTGCGTACTGGCGATCGTTAATGCCGATCCGAATGGTGCGCTGCTGCGTTTTGCCGTTCTCGAGGAGAGTGACCCGATAGCTGTCCGTCGCCAGCGCCTGGCCGAGCGCAGCCACCGGGATGCGCAGCACGCCTTTGGCTTCGGCAATCTGAATAAACACCTGCGCGGTCATGGCGGTTTTGAGTTCGCGTTGGGTGTTGGGAATATCAAACGTGCCGTTGTAGTACACGGCGCTCGACTGCTGATTATTCATATTGCTGCCAGGCTGCTGCTCTTCCAGCGCTTCCTGTGGTGCCGGTTGCACAAACCCCATCGTGCTGGTGTAGAGTTTGTCCGGGTTGGCAATCACATAAAAACGTAGCGGCTGGCCGGGGCGGATTTTCTGAATGTCGGCCTCGGAGATCCGAGTCTGTACCAGCATGGAGTCGAGATCCGCCAGCACCAGAATGGTCGGCGCCATTTGCGATGACACAATGGTTTGCCCCTCATGGGTGACGATCCCGAGCACNTTTTTTCCCGCCATTTCCGCCTGCACAATCTGCGAATCGCTCACCTCAATCTGCTGAACCTGCGCTTCATATTGCGCTTTCGCCTGTTCAAAATCGCTGCGCACACCGGAGCCGTCGCGCATCATTGCCTGCTGTCGAGTGAATTCAAGACGGTAGCGCTGCAGCGTGGTTTCTTCGGCGCGTTTCTGCGCCCGGGCGCTGGCCAGTTGCGCTTCAGCGTTATTCAGTTCGGACTCCTGAATGGTGGGGTCGATCTCCGCCAGCAGTTGCCCTTTTTTCACTTTGTCGCCGAGCCGTACGTAGAGCTTGCGCAGCTGTCCGTTGACCTGCGCCCCGACGTTGACCTGCACCGCCGGTTTGAGGATGCCGGTCACCAGCACCTCTTTCTCGATATCGCCGGTATCGACCGTTTCAACATGCAGGTTCTCAAAATACCCCCCCCTGCCAGTAACCAACGGGTGTTAAGACGCCATCGCTTCATGCGGTCAGTTCCTTCTTCACGGGCAGAGAGGTTACGGGGCTGACCAGGCGGGTGAGTTGCCCGTCAGCCAACTGGTAAATGCGCTGAAACCCGGCCAGCACCTGATCGCTGTGGGTGACGACAATCAGCGACTTGCCGGTGTTGCGGCAGTGGGTATGAATGGCGTCCATCACCACGGCGGCGGTGTCGTCATCCAGGTTGGCGGTGGGCCGCGTCGAGCAGCAGCACCGGACGCGCGCTGTACAGTGCCCGCGCCAGCAACAGGCGCTGACGCTGCCCGAGTGAGAGCGCGGCATGGCTTTCGCGGATCAGCGCGTCGATGCCGCCCGGCAGCGCCTGCACCACATCGCCCAGCGCCAGCGACGCCAGCAGCGATTCAATGCGCGGGCGATCCCGTTCGCGATATTGGGCGTCGAACAGGGTGATGTTTTCGCGAACCGAGGNNGTCCCCGGCGTAGCACGTCCCGCGCTGGGGTGCGAACAGCCCGGCAATCAGCCGCAACAGGGTGCTTTTCCCTGCGCCGGATTCGCCGACAATCGCAATCTGCTCGCCAGCCGCCAGTGAAAGCGATACCGAATCAAGAATCGGTTTTGCCGGATCGTAGTCATAGCAAATGTCGTCAAAACGCAGATCAGGTACGGTTGACGCGGGCTCCGTCAGCAACGGCGCGCGGGTGGCTTCGGCCTGCGGGAACAGGCTGTGCGCGCGGGTATCAATCACGTGCAACTGGGATTTCTGAATAATGGAGAAAAAGATCCGCGTGACGTAAGAGGTAAAAATCTGCCGCAGAAAACTGTAGGCAAAGAAGTCGCCAAACGAGATGAGTTTGCTGTGCACCATCGGCAGCACCAGCAGCATAAACACCACCATCTCAAGGCTGCCGGTCAGCTGATAAAGCCCTTCCTTCACCTGTTGATAGACTTTTTGCTTCTGCAGGCAGGCGAAAAGATCGCGGCTGAACCAGGCAAACTGCGCCTGGCGGCGGTTTTCCATTCCGGCGGTTTTAATGGTCAGAATGCCCTGCAGCGTCTCCATAAAAAAATCGTTGAGAGCTGCACTTTTCAGTTGTAGCTGCTGGGTGTACCAGCGATCGCGGAACACCGCCCAGACGCTGATAAGCCCCATGAGGGTCACGCCCACCGCCGAAATCGCCGCCAGCACCGGGGCAATCCAGAACATGATCGCCAGCGCGATGGCGCAGATCACCCAGTCGGAGCGCAGGCCGTTATCAAGCTCAATTTTCTGCAGCAGCCCCACCTGCCAGGCGGTAAAACGGCTGTAAANAGAATAACCCAGCCGTAGGGGAAGTCGCTGTTATCCACGCTGGAGAAGGCCTGGTTGATGGCGTTGCTCACCATCGTGGGCATCAGGAACAGCGTAAGCGAGACCAGGAACGTCAGCAGCATCAGGCGATAAATACCCGGCACCACGGCGNNACCGACAGCCGGGTTCATCACGCAGACGTGACTCCCTTTGCGCCAGGCGAGCAGCACATAATGGCTGGCGCCATAGTGCAAAATAGCGGGCAGCGGCAGCGTGCTCAGCTCATGGTGTTCAAACAATACCGGCGTGGTGGCTATCCCCAGCCGCGCCAGAATGGCCATCAGCGAATCCAGCGACGTGCCATGGTCAGACGCCGGAAACAGGTCGCGCAGGGTCTCCAGCGAGACGGTTTGCCCCTGGGTTTGAGCCAGCATCGCCACGCAGGCGAGGCCACACTCATTGGTCTCTTCCTGATAAATTATTTCGGGGATCGTGCTTTTCATGATGCGCTTAGTGATTAATAAAATAGAGAGAATGGCTGTGCCAGAGCAGCCAGTCCTGCGGGTATTCGCCACCGGCGGGTGAATGTGGATCTGCAGGCCGTGGTCGTAACTGAGGTGGTAAAAAATCACCTGCGCACGGATCACCCCGGACAGTCGCACCACCCCGTGATGCAATTTCGCCGCACGGCCAAACAGGCGGCATGGCAGTTTCGCTTCCAGCGCGCCTTCCGCTTGCAGGGTGTAGTCGGGGGAGATATCCGGGAAGATGATCATGTTCTGCTTGCCGGCGGCAACATCGGCGATCAGCGACATCAGGTTGCTGGCGAGCGTTTTGTTTTCCTGATGAATCGAGCAGTAATCGAGCTGAACACCGCCGAGTGTGCGGGCGTGCTGGTTATACCGTTCGGCGCTGNGGCCGCCGCCTCTTCCAGCAGGCGGCGACGCACGGCAATCCACACCGCGTTAATCGTTGACGTCTCGCCAGTCAGGCAGCGGAAATTCTCCGTCGCCACGGCATTTTGTAAACGGAACGCGCGCCCGCACAGGCCCAGCGCGCAGAGCGCCCGCGCCACGCCCAACACCACGGCGATCGGCACGTAGCGCACGATGTTACGCAGCGCGGCGAGTTCACCGCGCGCGACATCCTGGCGCAGGCCGTAAAGCCGCGCCATGCCGTTTTTAACGCTGAACACGCTCCAGAGAATAATAAACCTGACCACGGCGCTTATTTTCCCCCGGTGAGCAACTGCTGCATCCGTTTGGCAAAGTCAGGGAAATCGCGNAATGTCGTAATGTCGGGTAATCTCCGCCATATTTGCCAGTCGCGCTTTTACCGCGTCGCTCTGGCGGGTGGCCTGAAATTGTTTGACGTCGATATTATTTTTAACCAGCCAGGTCAGCAGGGTTTGTTCATCGGCCAGATTGACGTTGCGTGTAATAATGGCGTTATAGGCGCTGTCGCGAGTCTTTTCTTCCAGACCCATCTCTTCGAGCGTGGCAAATACCGGGGCGTACGCGGCAAGCCCATTGGTGTCGCTGGTAATATGAATGGTTTTAAATACGGCACCCGGCGGCAGTGTGCGGGTAAATTCTGTCAGATTTTCTTCATTAGCGGCGCAATAATGGCAGCCGTAGGACATCACTTCAATAATACTGTTATCGTCTTTAATGGGGCTGTTTTTAACCTGTTCCGCGCTGACCTCACGCAGAGCCTGCGTTTGGGTGTCGTCCGTCGCAAAGGTATTAAAAACAAAAAGGTGATAACACAGTACCGTCATCAATGCCGAGACGATAATAAGAAACAGGGAATAGCTAATAATACCAGCACGTTTGAATTGAATAGCCATGATCATCTCGCAACGGGGAAAAAGAAAACCCCGGAGAGCAGACGCTCCCCAGGGGTGTGCCAATTAACGATAACGGTTCGGGATACCGCCGCATTTGCTGGCATCCGCGTTTTGCATCGTGGTGGTGGTGCCGTGCTTGTCGCTGCAGGTGGTAACCAGTTTACAGGAGGTGACACCGCCTACGGTCACGTTCTGGTACACACTTTCACAGGTCTTGCAGCAGCCACCCACGATGCCAGCAGCTTCAAATGCAGTCAGTTTTTTCATCTTTGTTTTCCTTATCCAGGTTGTGGTTTATATGCAATTGCTTGCAACGAATTACCGGTGATGGACTGCACCGGTAAAATTGCTCAGGGAATGATGCCTTTTATGGCAGCAAACAAATCAATGTTGTTACGTATATTCAGCCTTTTCATTAAGTGGCGTTTTATATAACTCAGCCGGCGCACATCAACATTCACCTCACTGGAAATTTGTGAAAGTGATTTCCCTTTGATAATTTCTTCCATCAGCCACCACTCATTGCCCGATATGGCATCATCGGTGTGGTTACGCAGTCGGTTGTGCGTATATTGTGTCAGTGAGTCGCTGAAGCAATTTCCATTGTGCTGTTTGTGTAATAAATCCTGAAAAAAACGTCGGGCATATTCAAGGCTCTCATGCTTGTGCAGCCAGTGCGCATCAGGCAGCAGCGAATAGAGCGTAATAAAAAGCGGCATATTGTGTTCGTTTAATAAAATAATGAGCTTTTTATTCTTATGCTGACAAAATCCTTTCATTAAATGCAGCGCATGAAAACGCTCACGCGGCAGACTGTCCAGATCGCAAAACAGCCACAGGTGCCGTTCGTGACTACTGTTGTCCCGCATCAGCGCCATCAGTTGCGAATAATCATTCGAGGCGGCATACACACACGGGTTTTCCCTGGTGAACAAATGCAGGGTGAGCGTGATTATCCCCTGCGAAAAAAAGCGATTCTTGTCGTAAATGAAACACTGATACGTCATGCTCCAGATCCCTGTCGAGCCGCTACTGATAATTCAGGGTGTAATTCGCCGTGGCGGTAAATGGCCCGGTGGTTAATGTCCCGTTCGCTAACGCGTCTGGCTCCGCTTCCACGAAGGCCTGAAAGTGAAGCTGCATCACGGTGTCGGTAATGGCCTTCGGGCTGGTGGCGATCCCTAAGCGAACCGGGGTATCGTCCGCTTCCAGCAGGCCGATGCCCACGCCGCTGGCGTTATCTGGCGCGGTGGCCTGAATCGCCAGCCGGTCCGTCATCACCGTGTTCGCAATGCCGTTAAACGTCACGGTGACGGAATTGAACGTCGTCGGGTTACAGTCCTGCAATTTGATGGCGAACGGGATCGGCGTGGTTCTTCCGACGCCGTACAGCGATTTGATGGAGATCTCACCGAAATCCACCGGCACGCGTTCAGACTCCGGCGCAATGCTGCACGGATACGCGATCACCAGCCCTTTAAAACTGAGATCGCCGCCCATCAGTTCCCCCAGCGCCAGCACAGGTGCCGGGAGTGAGGCGGTCAACAGCAGGGCAACGATGGTCGTCAGTCGGTTCATATTCCCTCCTTACTGGAATTCAGCCACGATCGTCGCGGACGCGTGAAATTCACCTTCCGGGATCACCGACGTGGTGCTTCTGGCGATGGGGGCCGCGGTGAGATTCCAGTCCCCTTCGTTATTGGTGAAGCCCGGAACGTTATAAAACGTGTTTGGCGCGATCGGCGTTCCCTGGCGATCTTTTAAGGCGATCCCCAGATCCGAACGGTCCACACTGCCGCTGGTGCTCAGGTATTTTCCGTCCACAAACGCCGGGTTGGGCTGCTGGATGCCAAGTTTGATGTTGAGCGCGCCCTGCGAGAAACTCCCGCCTTCGCACTTCACATGAATAGGCACGTTCTGGCTGTAACGGGAGCCATCCAGCAGGTTTCCCGAGCCGGGAATGGTGCCGAAATCGACGACGATCGGTGACCCCTGGTTGACGGTGCATTTGTCCGGCACGGTCAGCACGCCTGAGGCAATCGTGATCCGCGACAACGCGGTCTGCCCCATCGGCCCCGGCCCCAGGCGGCCAAACAGCCTGGCGATCTCCGAGCCACGTAAATTGACACCGTTGATAATGGGTTTGGTGATCATAAAGGTCACCCGCCCCCTGGCGCCGGAGGCGAATTCGTTCTGCAGAACGGTGCTGGGCACGTTGCAGTAGTTCTGGTCCACCTGGTTAGAGACGTTTTCGAACGGGACGGTGATGTACTGCCGCAGGTTGCCGCCGATATAGATCTCAATTTTGACATCCATATAATCGTTGAGCTTGAGATAGCCCGGCGCTGAGCCCGACTGATTGAGCGTCGCCTGCGACATAAAATAGACCGGCTGATTGACCATTGGCTGCGTACAGTAGGCCCGCCCCTGGAACATTCCCGCCAGATCGAATTCATCGGTAATCGTGGACCCGGCCTGGTTATTGGTAATGTCCTGGTTATCCAGGTTGATCAAATAGTCATAGGTGCCGTTCACCGGGATGATCTCACCGTCCACCGCCAGACAGGCGGCCGAAGTGAGCAGCAGAACACCAGGCAGCAGGTTCAGTGACCGTCTCATTACAGATACTCCATTTTCAGGCGAACCAGACCGCTGAACTCACCGGCGGTGACCTGCCGCCCGGTGGATTCCAGCGCAGCGAGGAAATTCAGTTCGCTGTCGCCAGGGTTCACCAGGTACGGCGCGTTGGTCTGATTCACGTCCAGCGGGTTGCCTTTCATGTCCATCAGGCGAACGCCCGCGCCCTGCGTGGTGCCGGTGGTGCGGATCAGATGACGGTTGTTGATATCGGATTCGCCGATGAATGTCACTTGTACCGCCTGCTCACCGGTGCTGTACGCCCGCCAGTCGTTGCCGGTGGTTTTTGACGCGATGCTGCTGCGTGCCTGGGTTGCGCCTTTCAGACAATCTTTCAGGTACAGCGTAAAGCGCACCGGCTGGCTGCGATCGCCCGCCTGGTGGAACTGCCGGGCGCTGATCTCGCCCATCTCGATATCCTGAATGCGGCTTTGTGTCATCAGCACGCAGGGAGAGGCGTACACATAACCATGAAACCGGACAATGCCGCTCTCTTCGCTGGCACTATCCCGATTGTTGTGCGACGGCAGCAACGGAACGTCTGCCCAGGTCTGAAAGGTCACACCCAGCGCCAGCAGGGCAAGTAAGGGAAGTTTATGTGGCATGGTCAGGTTCCTTCTTCATTAACCCTGCTGTGCAGGCGGCAACGCTTTACAGGTGTTGCCATCGCAGCGGTATTTCAGCGCCGGGTGACCGCCATAGTCGTTCACATACATCATCGAAAAATTGCTGATGCCCGCCTCGGTGATGGTGAATTGCTGGCTGGATTTCGGCGCAATCATGATCCCAGGGAAGCGGGTGATTTTGCTGCCCGCCGCTGTCGACAGCCCGATAATGGTGACGTAGTAAGGCGTCGGGTTCTGCGCGGTCATTTGGGTGCCGTTCTTGTGGAACACCACCTGATCCTGCCAGACCTCGCTTTTGCTCTTCGGGATCACCGCCGCCGGGCGGTAAAACAGCTTGATGCGTGACTGCATGGCCAACTGCAATGTGTTGGGTTTATCCGGCTTCGGCGGGATCTCTCTGACATTGAGATAGAACAGACTCTCTCTGTCCTTCGGCAGATTTNTTTCTCCCCGCCGTTAATGCGCTGCAACGGCGGCAGTACATGCAGCGGCGCGGTGATCTTTTTGCCGTGCTCGTCTTCCACCCATGACTGGGCGAGGAAGGGGATATCCGGGCTGGTATTCGAGAGATTCGCGCTCGATGACGCCTCTTTTTCCGTAATAATGACGCGCGTACGATCGAGGGAAACGCCCGCCTGAGCGCCGCTACCGATCGCGCTCAGTACAAGGGCAGCCATCCAGCATCCGTGAAGTCGTTTGTTGCTCATTTTTGGCCTTTTATTACAGTAAGATAACTTGTTCTGATGCGGCTTAGCGGCATGGCAACAGCGTGTCTGCCTGCTGACCGGTAGTGCCTGGCGGTATCGTCACCTGACACTGTTTTTTGCCGCCCCACATCACGTTCAACGTTTCGTCAGGATTCACCCCGGCCAGCCACGCCTGGCCGTTCTCCAGTACCATCGCCACGCTGACGCCATCGCCGTTATAGACTTCTGCGCCGAACGGCGGCTCGCTGCCATCGGCCAGGCGCAGGGTGCCCATCATCTTCATCCCTTTCGCCATGCCGAATGCCTGATAACCAATGGCTCCTTCGGTGAGCGTCGCGGTGCTGATGGCCTTCGACGGCTCGATATCGCCATCCATCGCATCGACGTCTACGCGGGTATCGAAGCTGTTGTAGCTCACCACATCGGGTACCACGGCGATCCCGGCGCTGTTGGTGCGTGAACGTTCGCCATTGAGCGGTACGCCGCCTATGCCGTTGGTATCCACCATCACGCGGGCGGTGTTCATCGTCGCGCCGCTGTTGTGCAGCGCCGCGCCATGACGCGTAGCGGTAAACCCGCCGCGCAGTGTGGTGCCTATCGCCATGTACTGATTTTGCTGATAGCTGGCGTTGGTATTGATTTCAGCCAGCTGCGAACGGTGCTGGTAGTAACCATCGACACTCGCATTGCCGCTCTGGCTGGCCCCGGCACGAATGCGCCACAGATTGTTGTAATCGCTGTTGTCGGTGTAAGACGCCATCGGGCTGGTCTTGCCGTTGTTGGTCTGAACATCAAGCCCCGCCCATCTGTTGTCGCCCACCGGCACTGAAATCGAGAAGGCGATGGAATCGTCTTTGCGCCCTTTATAGTCGGTGCGGTACGCGGACAGGTTGGCGGTAATGCCGCTGATATTGCCGATGCGGAAGGAGCGCCCAATCGCGAAGCCGTAACGATCCTGGCTACGCCTGTCCCAGTAGTTCTGGTGCGTATAGGTCACGAAAACAGTAGTGGCTTTGCCCGGCTCGTCGGCCCAGAACGTTTTGTTACCCGTGATGGTATAAAGCTCTTTTTCACGTCCCAGATGGTCGTACCCCTGATAGCGTTCATCGAGGTATTGCGCCATGGTGCGGAAATCTTCCTGCGAGAAGCGGTAACCGGCGAAGGTGATCGAGCTGTTGTACTCTTCGAACGTTTTCGCGTAGCTCAGTTTATAAGAGGTGCCTTTGAGGCGTTCGCCTTCGCGGTTGCGGGTCCAGGATTCGGTGGCATCGACAGAAATGGCGCCCAGGATGCTGAGGTCGCGACCGATACCGATTGAGGCCGCCGTGTACTCTCTGCCGGAAGACTGCAAACCGCCATACAGCGACCAGGCGTTGCTGATCCCCCACGAAAAATCGCCGGAGAGGAATGACGGTCCCTGAATTTTGTGGTTATAGCGTGACGGCGCACCGCCGGAGACGTTGTAGCGCACGTAGCCCGGACGGGTGAGGTAAGGAATGTTGGCGGTGTTCACCTGGAAGGTGGAGACCGAGCCATCCTGTTCTTCCACACGCACATCGAGCACGCCGCGTACTGAACTGCGCAAATCCTGAATATTAAACGGACCGGCAGGGACGGTGGTTTCATAGATCACCCGGCCGCTCTGGCTGACGGTGACTTTGGCGTTGCTGCGGGCGAGGCCGTGAATTTCTGGCGCGTACCCCTGTAACGCTGGCGGCAACATGCGCTCGTCGCTGGCGAGGTTAACCCCGGTAAACCGCACCGTGTCGAACACCTGCGAGTTCAGGTAGATTTCACCCAGCGTCAGTTTGGCGGCCATCATCGGCAGCGGACGGTAGGCGTAGAGTTGGTTCCAGTCGAAATCGAACTGATGGTTTTCGCTGTAGTAGCTGGTCTGGTATTCGCCGCGGACACGCCAGCCGCCGATATTCACGCCCGCCTGGCCATAGCCGGACAGTGAGCTGTAGTTATCGCTGTTATCAAACTGGCGGGTTAACTGGCCGTTCAGGCTGTAGTCGAAAATGAAACCGGCAATGCCTTCATCCCAGCGTTCGGGCGGCGTCCAGTTGGGGTCGTTGTATTTCATCCATGCCTGAGGCACGGTGATTTCCAGCACACCGGCATAGTTGCTTAATTTTGCCCCCGGCAGGCTTTGCAGGACATAGCAGTTTTCATAGCGTTGCTCGACTTTCAGTCGCGCGTCTTCTTTTAACGCCAGCTTGCTCAGCAGATCGCCGTTGATACACGGCAGCGTGCTCTTGCCTTCCGGCGCGTCGATGTAACGAATTTTCTCCTGACCGACCGGCTGGCCGTTAATCCGGATATCCAGCAGGTAATCGCCAGGCGTGACGTAGTTATCCGTAGCAAAACGGGACAAATCGATACGCGTGCGGTCCGCCGCATCCAGGACGTCGGTATTAAACTCAACGCTGTCATCAGCGTATACCGTCGCGGCATAACAGATGCTCATGACCTGTAAGGCAATTATCGTTATTTTTGTTTTTAACGTAACCGACATGATTTTTCGTCCCAAAAAAATCCGTTGAGAAAGTTCAGCGTCCCGCCACGGAATAATTAATTTTATTTATTAGTTGTAATCCATAAATACCTGGGCGATGGCATAGAACTCGCCAGCTTTAATATGTTGTTGAACCGGTACCAGTGATGCAGTGAATTTTAATACGTTATCTTCATCACTCAGTTCATAACCCATAGAGGGTTTGCCGATGGTTAATATTTCGCTGTTTCTGTCGCGAAGACGAATACCAAAACCGTCTGCCGCGCCGGAAATTAATAGCGTCGTGGGATCAGAGTCAGTGGCATTGCCAATAAACGTCACGGTGGCATACGGAAAATGCGAGCCGCCATTGCCGCTTTTCACCACCGTACAACCGGTAAGGCGGACAAGAAAAGGACGAGTGACGTTACCTTCCTCATTCTGATTAATCAGGCTGGCGGAGACGTCACCGAACTCCACTTCGATATCGCGGCTGGCGGGGTCAATCGCGCAGGCCGCTTCGATGAGTTCACCGCTCATCGACAATTTACCCGGCGTCACCGTAGAGGCAGAAGCATGAAGTGAACTCAGCAGCGCACATGATAAAACGGGCAATAAGAGTGCCTTGCTTATCGTCATTCTGTCCCTCCCTGACGCGGTCATCACACTGAATAACGTGCGGGAGCAGCTCCCGCACGCCAGGCTTCTGAAGGATTACTGGTAATCGATCTGGAAGTTAATGGTGGACTGGAACGCACCGGCCATCACGGTTGCCGTGGTGCTTTCCGCTTTCACGTAAGCCACGAACGGAATGGTGTTAGTACCGTCAACCAGCGTTACCGCGGTGGTCGGCTGGCCCCAGACTACATCCTGGCTGGCGCTGTCACGCAGACCGATGCCCGCGCCAGACGCTGTGCCGGAGGTGAAAGCCGCCAGCGTGCCGTCAGTCGGGTTGAGGCTGGTTGGGGTATACGAAACGATTGCGCTGCTTGCCACAGTGGTATCACAGTGCTGCAGTTCGATGTTCTGATGAACGTTACCCGCACGTGCACCGTTAGCCAGAGCAGAAACAGGAATCTGGCCGAAATCAACGGTAACCGGGCTGGAGTTTGGTGCCAGACCGCATGCGGTATTCACCAGTTCACCCTGGAATTCAATCATCCCGTTGGTGGTGTCAGCCAGAACTGACATAGAACCCAGAGCAGCAGAGAAAGCAACAGCCATAGCGACTTTATTCATATTCATAACAATATCCTGTTTGTACAAATTTCCTGAGAAATAAAGAGTCATAACCTCGCGATCAATAATTCGCTCTGTTGTTAAAAACTCTTGGTTTTGTTCCAGCAAAGTCCATATTAATAATTAAATAGATAACCATTTCGTATTTAATTATTGATCCTCCGTTGAACTGATTCGGATGCTATCAAATCAAAAATTGGCTTCAAAGCACTACAATCCCTGTGGAGATATATACGCATTTATAACTCGCAGATAATTCATGACGAGATTTATATCTCGCGAACCCGTGCGATTTATCCTAAAGGTATTGCCACATCCAATATTTTGCGCAAAACATCGCGGGCTGGTAAGCCGATCATTGACCAATGACAAAGCGGCATCGCGTGGGGTCTCACTATAATCCCCCGTCCTCTTCATACGAGTAACCCGCTATGGCGTATCAACTGAATCTGAACTGGCCGGAATTTTTAGAAAAATACTGGCAAAAACAACCTGTTGTGCTGAAAAATGCCTTTCCGGGCTTTGTCGATCCGATTACGCCAGATGAGCTGGCCGGGCTGGCAATGGAGCCGGAAGTCGACAGCCGTCTGGTCACGCATTTTGACGGTAAATGGCAGGCCAGTAACGGTCCTTTTGAGCATTTCGACGGCCTGGGGGAAACCGGCTGGTCGCTGCTGGCGCAGGCCGTAAACCACTGGCATGCGCCGTCCGCTGAACTGGTGCGTCCGTTCCGCGTGCTGCCGGACTGGCGTCTGGACGATCTGATGATCTCCTTCTCCGTCCTGGGTGGCGGCGTCGGCCCCCCCCGCCGCTGGCGGGTGGGCGATAAACTGCCGATGCGTCAGTTCTGCCCGCATCCGGCGCTGCTGCACGTTGATCCGTTTACGCCGATCATTGATGAAGATCTTGAGTCGGGCGATATCCTCTATATTCCGCCAGGATTCCCGCATGACGGCTTCACCCATGAAACCGCGCTGAATTACTCGGTGGGTTTCCGTGGGCCGAACGGCCGTGATCTGATCAGCAGCTTTGCCGATTACGCGCTGGAAAACGATCTCGGCGGCGAACACTACTGCGATCCGGATTTAACCTGTCGTGAGCATCCGGGTCGGGTGGAAGAGTACGAACTTGACCGTCTGCGCGACATGATGATTGATATGATCAACCAGCGCGAAGATTTCACCCAGTGGTTTGGCCGCTTTGCCACTACGCCGCGCCACGAGCTGGATATCGCGCCTGCGGAACCGCCGTACGCACCGGAAGAGATCTATGATGCGCTGATGGGCGGGGAAACGCTGGCGCGTCTGAGCGGACTGCGGGTGCTGCACATTGGCGACAGCGTCTTTATTAACAGCGAACGTCTGGATACCGTCGACGCCACGGCGGCTGATGCGCTGTGCCGTTACACCGCTATCAGCCAGAACGAGCTGGGCGCGGCGCTGCAAAACCCGGCGTTTGTGGTCGAGCTGACCGAACTGGTAAATCAGGGTTACTGGTTCTTCGACGAGTAAGTATCACCTCAGGCACGGCGTCCGCAACGCCGTGGACGTGCGCCCAGCCGGTCATCACGTTATTGTCCGGGGCATCCGCCAGCGTCGGCAGCGTCATCAGTTCAATCGTCGGGCCTTCGTCGAGGGTAATGAAATAGGACTCAAAGCCGGGATTGTTGCGGCTTTGGTATTTTTCATTCGCCTTGCCACCGAAAAAGGTCTGCCAGAATGCGGCCTGCGCGTCGAGATTGCGGGTCCAGAGCGCAACGTGGGCAATTTTCATCTTCAGTCTCCTGTCATCACCGCCATGAGGGCTAATAATTTACCGTCAAAGGTATCACTGACCGGCCATTCCTCGCCTGGGATTTTACGGATATCGCTGAAGCCGCATTCCGCCAGCAATTGCTGATACTCATCGTCACGCCAGGCCATCATCCGGCTACTGAAACGCGTGACGCCGCCGTTGTCCTCCAGCGCCCAGAAAAGCGTGGTGCTGACCTGCGTCGTCTCATCCCACTGGTTTTCGGTGAGCAGCAGATGCGGACGGTCGAGAAACAGCCCCACCGGGCACGGTTGCCAGTTCCGTTCCGCCAGCCCCTGGCGTTTCACCTCAGCGAACGTATGCACTTCCAGCAGCAGTTTTCCGCCCGGTTTCAGCCATGATGCGCAGCGGCGGAGCAGGGCGCGCGTATCCTCTGCGCTGAACACGTTCAGTTCGCCAAAAGTCATCATGATCAGGTCGTACGCCTGTGTCGGGGCAAAGCGCCGGACATCCTGCTGATGATAGCTGATGGCGAGCCCATGCTGGTGGGCTTGCTGACGTGCCCAATGGATCGCCGCCGGGGAAAAATCAACGCCGGTGCAGGCAAAACCGCGCTGCGTCAGACGCTGAGTGTAGAACCCCGGGCCGCAGCCGAGACGCCCGCGCGACCCACGCTACCTGCTGCTCAATCACCGGCAGTTTGCGGCTCGCCCAGTCATGATCCTGAGAAAGATGATTGTCCAGCATGCGCTGGCTGAAAGCGGCGTCATCCCACGGAATTTTGCCGTCGTCAGCGGTGAGGGGTGTGGGGTATCGGGTAAAAATGATATCGCTGATATCCATATGCTCTCCCTGGAAAACCCCGCCTTCCGGCGGGGGCTGATTTACTTGTCGATCCATCCAGTCATGCGGGTGAAGTTAAAATAGCGGCCCGCTTCCACCGCCATCATTCCCCGATCGCGGATAGCAAAGGGATGATTGCAGCCGAGCCATGATTGCCAGGCCGCGTCTGTCACTTCGCTTTCGGCGCAGAGATCCATCCTGAGAAAAGCGCTCTGCTGCCACAGCTGCCGCCACCAGTCGACGGTGAAAAAGTTCATCCCTGACTGCCAGTACGGCGCCATTTCAGGTGGAACGCCATCGGTAAAGGGCGCTTTCAGACCGGGAACGACCACTGCCACGCGCGCGCCGGGTTTAAGAAACGGCACCAGGTTGGTATCGAAAAACGGCGAACTGGCACCGAAATAGTGCCAGGCATCGATGCTGATCAGCGCGTCAAAATGGTCTTCCGGAAACGGGCGGTCGCGGGGCAGGTCGTTGACGTCCTGATGCAACGCCGTGATCTGCTTCTCCAGTCCAAACTGGGTGAAGCGCTGCCGGTTGTCCTCGGCGGCGATCCACAAATCCATCGCCACCACGTCAACGCCGTAGCGACAGGCCAGATGAAGGGAGGTCAGGCCAGTGCCGCAGGCGAGATCGAGCACCCGCATGCCGGGTTTCAGGTTCAGGGAACCGGCCACTTCGTCGGCCAGCATCAGGGCATTCGGCCCCATCATATTGTCGTTAAGAAATGCTTCAGAAATCATCACGTTCATCTCACTCTCCTTAGCGGTTATCCAGTTGGGAACGCACGTGGTTCAGGCCAGTGGTATTGATGCGGTAAGGCTGCCCGTTCACGGAACGGATCAGTTTTTTGGTTCTGAGTTTTTTGAAAACGCTGAGCGTGCAGTCACTGAGCAGCAGCCCTTCGCGGGTGTAGCACTCAACGTCGGTGACGCGGCCAGAGGCGTCGCGGGTATGAATGATGCGCCCGCCTTTGGCGAGCACGTGCAGGGTACGTTGTTCCTGACGGGAAATATTCATGCTGAGAAATACCTGTAATCATCATGTATGCAAAAACGAGCCAACACCCGCAGGTGTTCGCGTTATGTCTAAGCGCAGCGATAACCAGTCCGGCCCGGGCGGGTCGGCAAGCTGATTATCTGATGGTTACAATCTCCAGCATCAAAACCTCGGAGCGAGATGAAAAGATATTTACTGGCTGAATGATAACATGATTTTTCATAAGGTCATTTTTCGATGCCAGAAATGTGATCTGCTGACGGCCAGACGCCGCCAGCAGCGTGGGTGTTACAGGAACAGCAGTAAAAAGTGAAAGCGGCTCTCAATGGCGAGGGCAATGCTGTCAGACACTGCCGGGATTGCCATTAACATCAGGATCAGCGCGCTCAACATGCAGCGAATCAGGAGGCTCATGGGTTACTCCTCCTGCTGGCTCTTTTTCACCTTGCGCATCAGCAACCACATGCGCACGGTGCGCGGCGAGCGCTGACTCGGGTTTTCCGGCACCAGTCCGGTGTTGTGTTTGTGGTAGCCATTGAAAAACAGGTTCAGCAGCACGGCGCTGATGGTTGCCAGCATGATCCCGCTGTGCAGCAGCGGCTGCAGCTCCGACGGAAACTTAGAGAAGAAATTCTGCGACAGCGTTGGTGTCATGCCCACGCCGAGGCTGATGGCGACGATGTACAGGTTGTAGCGGTTGGTGGTGTAGTTGATCCTCGCCAGAATGCGGATCCCCGTCGCCAGCACCATGCCGAACATCACCAGCCCGGCACCGCCCAGTACAAACTGCGGAATGGACGCGACCAGCACGCCCATTTTCGGCACCATGCCAAACGTAATCAGAATGGCGCCCGAAGCGATACACACCCAGCGGCTGTAGACCCGGGTAACGCTGACCAGCCCGATGTTTTGCGAAAACGAGGTATGCGGGAAGCTATTAAAGATCCCGCCGAAGATGCTGCCGACGCCGTCCACGCGCAGGCCACGAATGATGTCCTGCGAGGTCAGCTTGCGGCCGACGATTTCGCCGAGCGCCAGGAACATGCCCATCGATTCAATAAACACGATGATCATCACCGCCGTCATGGTGAGGATCGACACCGGATCAAACACCGGCGTGCCGAGCGCCAGCGGCGTGACGATGGCAAACCATTTAGCGTCATGCAGGCCGGTGAGATTCACCTCGTTCATCAGCATCGACAGCACAAAGCCAAAGACGATCCCCAGCAGCACCGCGACGTTGGACATAAACCCTTTGGCAAAACGCGTCACCAGCAGAATAAACAGCAGCACGGCAAACGAAATGCCGAGATACACCGGGTTGCCATATTCCGGGTTGCCTTTACCGCCTGCCGCCCAGTCGATCCCCACCTGGATGATGCTCAGCCCGATAGAGGTGATCACCACACCCGTGACCAGCGGCGGAAACAGCGGCATCAGGCGACCAATCACCGGGGCGAGCAGAGTGGTGATGCAACCAGCGGCAATGGTGGCACCGAAGATCCCCATCAGACCGATGTCAGGATTAATGCCGATGGCCAGCATTGGCGTGACGGCGGCAAAGGTGACGGACATGATCACCGGCAGCCGGATACCCATAAAGCGGCCGACGCCGACACACTGCAACAGCGTCACGACGCCGCAGCAGAAGAGATCGGAACTGATCAGCAGCGCGATCGTCTCCTTACTTAATCCAAGCCGGTCGCCAATCATTAACGGTACGGCGACGGCACCCGCGTACATAACCAGAACATGTTGCAGCCCAAGAATGATCAACTTCCCTGGTGACAGAATACGATCCACCTCATCAGTTGTGTTGGGGCTGCCAGAGACCGATGGTGGCTGAGAATCAATGGCGCTCATAACGAAATCTCCTTGTTATCCCGCAGCGCGATTTTGCAAGATCGGCTGAGTAGAGTGCGNNTGTCCCAGCCGTTGAGGAAACGTCCTTTTCTCAAATTGAGAGAAAATTAATCATTCTGACTCGCTCAGTGATTCACTTGCGAATTTTTATTGCCGCCGTGTTGCTGGCCTTTTCGGCGTAATTTTGAGGTACATCGCAAAAACGGTGCATGTTTTATGCACTGAGAAAAAAGCGTCTGATTATTGCATTGCGTTCCCTGCTGATATCAAAAACAAGAAAAGGGACACGAATGAATAAGTTCATCGTCGCCGATGCGGCAGAGTGCATCGGCTGTCATGTGTGTGAAGTGGCCTGCGTAACATCGCACAGTCAGGATGCCTGGCCGCTGGCGCGCCACGCGTTTACCCCCCGCATCCACGTCGTCTCGCAACAGACGGCGAGCAATACCACCACCTGTCGGCATTGCAACGATGCCCCCTGCGTCACCTCCTGCCCGACCGATGCGCTGCGTGTTGAGAACCACAGCGTTCAGCTCGACAGGGCAAAATGCATTGGCTGCAAAAATTGCGCGATTGCCTGCCCGTTCGGTGCGATTGAAATGGTGTCGGGCGAGGGCAGGGCGCCGCTGCTGGCGCAGAAATGCGATCTCTGCCAGCAGCACCCGTCCGGGGAACAACAGTGTGTCGCCAACTGCCCCACCCAGGCGCTACGCCTGATGGATGAAAGCGGGCTACAGACGCTGCAACGCGAGCGGCAAAGGCGGGCGGCGCAAGGGCAGAACACCCAGCCTGTGGTGGCGAAAAGCCGTGAATTCCTGAAAAAACCGCCGCGCAAAGGGGCGGAAAAGCACCCGGCGGAAGTGCGGAAAACCCATTTTGAGGAGATTTACCGTGGGCTGGATGGCAACGAGGCGGACTACGAAAGTTCACGTTGCCTTTATTGCTCGCAAAAAGCGTGGTGCAACTGGACCTGCCCGCTGCATAACCACATCCCGGATTTTATCCGCCTGGTGAAGGAAGGAAAAATCATTGAGGCCGCCGAACTGTGCCACCAGAGCAGCTCGCTGCCGGAAATCTGTGGCCGGGTCTGCCCGCAGGACCGACTCTGTGAAGGGGCCTGTACGCTGAAAAATCATCATGGCTCCGTCACCGTCGGCAATCTCGAACGCTACATCACCGACACGGCGCTGACCATGGGCTGGCGACCGGATGTAAGCGCCGTGTCACCGCGCGCTGAGCGGGTGGCGGTGATCGGCGCCGGACCCGCAGGGCTGGGCTGCGCCGATATTCTGACGCGTTCGGGCGTGCAGGTGGACGTCTTTGATCGGCATCCGGAAATTGGCGGTCTGCTGACCTTCGGCATTCCGCCCTTTAAGCTCGACAAGGCCGTGCTGAGCCAGCGGCGCGAAATCTTCAGCGAGATGGGCATTCACTTCCACCTCAACACCGACATCGGGCGCGATGTGTCTTTCAGCGATCTGGTGGCGAACTACGACGCCGTATTCCTCGGTGTGGGCACCTACGGGCTGATGGCCGCCGGTCTTGACGGCGAAGACGCCACCGGCGTGATCCAGGCGCTGCCTTATCTTATCGCCAGTACCCGCGAGGTCATGGGGCTGGACGAGAGCCCGGAATATCCGCTGACCGAAATCAAAGACAAGCGCGTGGTGGTACTTGGCGGCGGCGATACCGCAATGGACTGCCTGCGCACCTCCGTTCGCCGTGGTGCGGCCAGCGTCACCTGCGCCTACCGGCGTGACGAACTGAGCATGCCTGGCTCGAAAAAAGAGGTAGTGAACGCCCGCGAAGAGGGTGTCGAGTTCCTCTTCAATGTGCAACCCAAATACATNNCGGCGGTCGGGCTGATCCGTACCGAAATGGGCGAGCCGGGGCCGGATGGTCGACGACGTCCGCGTCCGGTGGCGGGTTCTGAATTCGAACTTCCCGCTGACGTACTGGTGATGGCGTTTGGGTTCCAGGCGCACGAGATGCCGTGGCTGCAGGGGCATGGCGTCGAGCTGGATCGCTGGGGGCAAATCATCACCGGCGGCAAAGGCCGGGCGAGCACACAAACCACTAACGCAAAAATCTACGCGGGCGGTGACGCCGTACACGGCGCGGATCTTGTCGTCACGGCGATGGCGGCGGGCAGGCAGGCCGCTCAGGAGATGCTGGCGAGTTTTCGCCTGAAGGAGGCGGTATGACACGCTTTATCGTTGCCAGCGCGGACGACTGCATCGGCTGTCGTACCTGCGAACTGGCCTGTGCGCTGGAACATGAGCCGGGCGTCACGCAGTTATTGCCGCGACTGACCGTGATGCGGTTGAGTCAGCTCAGCGTCCCGGTCATGTGCCACCAGTGTGAGAACGCCCCGTGTGTAGCGGCGTGTCCGGTGGCGGCGCTGACCCTGGGTGCGGAGGCTGTCGACGCCGATGATTCGCGCTGTATTGGTTGCCAGAGCTGCGCGGTGGCCTGCCCGTTCGGGGCGATCACCATCGTGACGGCAGAAAACCGCCATCCGTTTATTGTGAAGTGTGATGTGTGCGGTCAGCGTGATGCCGGACCTGCCTGCGTGGAAGTCTGCCCGACGGCCGCGCTGAGCATCATGACCGATGAAAAGCTCGCGGCAATGCAAAAGCAGCAATTAGTGAAGNGCGGGGCCGTTTGTCAGATGGCCCAGCCACCCGCGTAGAAGATAACCAGTACCACCGCGATCGCGATCGTCCCGATATTCAATTTTTGCCATTCCCGCGCAAACACGCGCCCGACCACCAGCGTCACAAAGCCGAGCATAATGCCGGTGACGATGTTACAGGTCAGCACGATAAACACCGCACACACCAGCCCCGACATCGCATCAATAAAGTCGTTAAAGTCCAGCTTCGAGACGTTACTGAGCATCAGCAGCCCGACGTACATCAGCGCGGGTGCGGTGGCGTAACCGGGGATCAGATACGAGAGCGGTGACAGGAACAGCACCAGCAGGAACAGCACCCCGACCACCACCGCGGTGAGACCAGTTTTGCCGCCCGCTGCGGTTCCCGCCGCCGACTCGATATACACCGCCGCCGGTGCCGCACCGACCAGACCGGAGAAAATGGAACTGACCGAGTCGCTGGTTAACGCTTTGCCGCCATTGATAATTTGGTTGTCTTCATCAAGCAGATTGGCCTGTCCGGCGACGGCGCGAATGGTGCCGGTCGCATCAAAAACAGCGGTCATCACCAGCGCCAGAACGCTTGGCAGCACATACGGCTTCAGCGCACCCATGATGTCGAGAGTAAAAATCAGCGAATTGCCTTTCTCATCGGTCAGCGACGGCATGGCCACCAGCCCGTGGTATTTCACCGCCGGATCAAAAATCAGCCCGATTATCGAGATGCCGATAATGGTCAGCAGGATCCCGCCGGGGATTTTGCTTTTCTCCAGGCCAAAGATCATCGCTAAACCCAGCAGGGTCATCATGACGGGGAAAGAGGTAAATGCCCCCAGCGCCACCGGCATGCCGTCGAGCGGGTTCTTAATGACCAGCCCCACGCCGCTGGCGGCAATCAGCAGCAGGAACAAACCGATGCCGATCCCGGTACCGTGGGCGATCCCCATCGGCAGGTTACGCAGGATCCACGAGCGAATGCCGGTCACCGAGATGGCGGTGAAAATCACCCCCATCAGGAATACTGCGCCGAGCGCCACGGGAATCGAAATTTGCTGGCCCAGCACNCGGCAAAACCCCGGCTTTGCCCAGCATCCCGGGAACCACGATCACCGAGTAGACCATCGCCAGAAAAGTGGTTAACCCCGCCAGGATCTCCTGGCGTACCGAACTGCCGCGTGCGGAAATTTTAAAGTAAGCATCCAGGCCGCCGCGCGGGTTAGCGGCGCCAGGTGTGCGTAGTGAATCGTCTGCCATAGTGGTATCCCCTGCAGAAAGTGATTTTTTTATCAGGTACGTTCATAAACCAGACGGCCATCGACATAAGTGCGGTAAATCGAGCGATCGTCGCCCAGGGTAATCATGACGAACAGCTTGTCGATGAGGGATGCCGAGTTGTCGTAGCGCAGCTGTTGAAGCGGCGTTGCGGTCGGCTCCAGCACGACAAAATCGGCCTCTTTGCCTGGATGGAAATTGCCAATACAGTCATCGAGACCCAGCGAGCGGGCACCGCCCAGCGTCGCCAGATAAAACGCTTCATACGCCGATAGCCGACACCCCTGAAGCTGCATCACTTTGTAGGCTTCATTCAGGGTCTGCAGCATGTTGAAGGTGGTGCCAGCGCCGATATCGGTCCCGACGCCAACGGCGACTTTCTTGTGCCAGGCTTTTTGCAGATTGAACAATCCGCTGCCGAGGTACAGGTTGGAAGTCGGGCAAAAGGCGATCGACGAATGGGTGTGGCTGAGGCAGTCCCACTCTTTTTCTTCCAGATGTACGCAGTGGGCGAAAACGGAGCGTTTCCCGGTCAGCCCGTAGTGGTGGTACACGTCGAGATAGCTCTCCCGCTCCGGGAACAGTTCTTTGACCCACGCAATCTCTTCCACGTTTTCACTGAGATGCGTATGCACCCAGGTGTCGGGAAATTCTTCACGCAGCTTTTGCGCCATTTGCAGTTGCTCGGGCGTGGAGGTGGGCGCAAAGCGCGGTGTGATGGCGTAGAGCAAACGGCCGTTTTTGTGCCAGCGTTCAATCAATGCTTTGCTTTGCTGATAGCTCGATTCGGCGTCGTCCAGCAGGTACTCCGGTGCGTTGCGGTCCATCATCACCTTACCGGCGATCAGTCGCATATTGAGGTGGCTGGCCGCTTCGAACAGCGCATCCACCGACTGCGGGTGCACGGTGCCGAACACCAGCGCCGTTGTGGTGCCGTTGCGCAGCAGTTGCTTGAGGAAAAAGGAGGACATTTCCCGGGCGTAATCGAGATCTGCGTAGCGTTGCTCCGTCGGGAAGGTGTGTTTGCTCAGCCATTCCAGCAACTGTTCGCCATAGGCGCCGACCATTTCGCACTGTGGATAATGGATGTGGGTATCGACGAAACCCGGCACAACCAGCTTACCGCGGTAGTCACGAACGCGAACGCTGGCGGGCACGCGGGCTTTGCCGTCCTGCCACTCACCAAACCATTCGACTTTTCCGTTGCGAACCAGCAGTAAGCCATCCTCAATGAAACGCAGCGCGGATTCGATCTCTTCGGGATGTTCCACCGTGCGGGTGACATCAAGAAACGCGCCGCGAATGGCTTTAATGGTGTGTTCTCCTGACATACATAATTCCTTAGTTATTCCAGTTCGTTAACGCTGGTGGCGGCGGTTTTAGGCTCATCACGACGAAGCGGAATGAGCAGGTTGAGCGCAATGGCTGTCAACCCTCCGGCGCAAATGGGGTTTTCCACCAGCACGTACAGTGACGCGGGCAACACCTGAAAAATGGCGGGGTCGTAAGAGACGCCAAGACCCAGGCCTAATGAGGTGGCGACAATCAGCGTTTCCCGGCGTCGCAGCCCGTTGGAGATGATGATGCGGATCCCGGCGATGGCGATCATCGAGAACATCAGCGTCATGGCGCCGCCAAGCACCGGCGCCGGGATCGTTGTGAAGAAGCGCCCGATACCGGGGAACAAACCAAGGACGATCAGCATGATGGCGATAAAGCGCCCGACGTAGCGCGATGCGACGCCCGTCATCTGGATGACGCCGTTGTTTTGCGCAAAGGTGGTGAGCGGCAGGGAGCCGAGCGCGGAGGCAATGACAGAAACCAACCCGTCCGCCAGCACGCCGCCTTTCAGGCGCGATTCATACTCTTCGCCTTTAATTGGCCGCTGCGACACCATGGCGGTGGCGGTGATATCGCCCACGGCTTCCAGCACGCTCAGCAAATAGATAGTGCCAACTACCAGGAAGTGATGAAAATTAAAGGAAAAACCAAACTTGAATGGTTGAGGCACGGTGATGATCGGCAAATTGCGCAGGCTGCTGAAATCCACCATCCCCAGGAAAAACGAGACTACATAGCCCACCAGCAAACCGATGGCGATGCCGCTCATGCGTAACAGCGGGCTGCGCATACAGTTGAATCCAATAACGACTAACAGGACCAGTAGACCAACGCCGATATTTTCGTAATTACCAAAGGTGCCGCTGCTCTTTGCCGCAAAGCCGCCGCCGAAATCAATAATGCCGACTTTGATCAGGCTCAGGCCGATCATCAGCACCACAATGCCGCTGACGGTGGGGGTAATCACGCGTCGGAGGTAGGGGAGAATAAATGACGATCCGACCACCAGAAACGCGCCGACGAAGGAGACACCCAGCAGGGAGGACATGATTAATTCTTCGTGTAATCCGTCGCTTTTCATGCTGCTGCCAAGGGCGATCATCACAGTCACAAAGGAGAAATTGACCGACTGGATCGACAGCAAGCCGGAGCCGATGCAGCCGTAGCGATGGACCTGCAGCCAGGTACCGACGCCGGAGGCGATCATCGCCATCGACACCAGGTAGGCAGTGGTATCGGTTGAGAGTTGTAATGCGGTACCGACAATAAGCGCCGGGGTGACCATAGGCACAAAGATGGCGAGCAAATGCGTGATGGCGCCAATCATGCTCTGGTTTACGGGCGGCTTATCTTCCAGCTGATAAATAAGATCTGAATCAGTTCGGGTAATATCAGACATCCCTTTACTCCTTCCTGGTAAATTTGATTATCTGATTCAACTGATAACTATCTGCTAGCCAGTAACAGCGTCATACCGAGGGCAGACAGCCCGGTGAATTCATTTAATGTGGGTTGTGATGTCGGGGCCGCACGCGACCCCGGGTCGTTACAGTTTTCCAAGCGCGGTGAGTATTTTCTCCGGCGTGAAATGCCATTCGCGGAGCCATACGCCGCAGGCGTCGTGGATGGCGGTGGCAATCGACGGCGCTGCGCCGTTGACGCCGATTTCAGAGATAGACTTGGCACCAAACGGGCCGACTTTGTCATCGCTCGGCACCAGCACGGCACGGAAATCGCGCGGGATATCGCCGATTTTCGGCGCGCCGTAGCTGCGCAGATCGCGGGTGATCGGGTGGCCTTCGTTGTCGTAAAGAATCTCTTCCGACAGGCTGTGACCGATGGCGCGCAGGGAGGCGCCATAGATTTGCCCCAGCGCCAGATCCGGGTTGACCGGCGTGCCGCAGTCGAGCAGCGCATAAAACTTCTCAAGGCGGATTTCGCCGCTGCGCAGGTTCACTGCCACTTCCGCGAAGTTCGCGCCATACGGGAACGCGAAGTCCGGGGTGATGTAGCAGGCCGAAGCGACCAGCGAGCCAAAGCCGGTGCCGGTTTCGCCTTTATGGGCAATCTCAGCAAAGCTCACTTCGCCGCGTTTGCCGCGCACGATGCCAGGCGCGACCAGCACCACATCTTCCCGCGGTTCGCCGATCATCTGCGCACCGTGGAACAGGATTTTTTCACGCAGATTTTCCGCCGCCATTCGCGCCGCGTTACCTGAGAAGCAGGTGCCTGACGACGCGTACGCGCCTTTATCAAACAGCCCGTGATCGGTATCGCCGGAAATGACATGCACATCGGCCAGCGGACAGTGCAGTACTTCGGCAGACAGCTTGGCGACCACGGTATCCAGCCCGGTACCGATGTCCGCGCCGCCGGAATGGACGATAAAGGTGCCGTCCGATTCGAGCTTGATCATGCAGTTAGCCTGATCGATATCAGGGATGCCGGATTTCTGCATGATGATCGCGACACCGCGCCCGATGCGCCAGTCACCGTCCTGCGGTTTAGGGGAATCCCACTGGATCAGCTCGCGACCCTGGCGGAGGATCTCCTCCAGCGCACAGCTGGCGGCGGTAGGAACAGACGTCGGCGCTTTCCCTTCACCAATTGCACCGAGGATCTTCAGCGGCTGACCTTCATGCACGCGGTTACGCTCGATGATCTCCAGCTGATCGATGTTCAGCTGTTCGGCCAGCTCTGCCAGCGCCATGGTGATAGCAAAGTTGCCTTTCGGTGCGCCATAGCCCTGATACGCGCCCGCCGGGCACATATTGCTGTAGTAGGTGGTGACCTGGAAATCGACGTTGTCGCAGGGGTACAGCGGCAACGACAGCGCCGGACCGTTGGACGGCACGGTAAGCGAGTGGTTGCCGAACGGTCCGGTATTGGCGCGGAAATCCATGCTGATCGCCGTCAGTCGCCCGTCTTTTTTGGCGCCGAGTTTGACCGTCACTTTCGCCACGTGGCGTGAGGTGTTGGCAATAAACTCTTCTTCGCGGGTATAGCGGAAATAGACCGGGCGACCGGTAACGCAGGTGGCCCAGGCGCAGACCTCTTCCAGCAGGATGTCCTGCTTCGAACCGAAGCCGCCGCCGACGCGCTCTTTGATCACATGGACTTTGTTCTGCTTCATGCCGACGATGCGCGCCACCTGACGGCGGACGTGCCACGGCACCTGTGTCGAGGCGTGGATCACCAGTCGATCGCCGTCCATGCGGGTAAAGCAGATGTGCGGCTCCGTCGGGCACTGTTGCGCCTGCGTTGAGCGGTAGGTGCGCTCGAGGATCACGTCCGCTTCGGCAAAACCCTGTTCCATATCGCCAATGTGGCCGTGCAGGCTGGCGGCGATGTTTTTGCGCGGGCGAGAACCGATCGGGAAATTGATGATCATGTGCTCGCCGCGCTGAGTCGCGTGGCGGTTGTCCTCTTCCAGCGTATCGGGCGCGCCAGCCACGTAAACGACCGGTTCGTCATGGACCACCGGCGCGTCTTCCGCCATCGCGTCGTCAATGGACATCACCGGTTTCAGCAGTTCATAGTCCACCTCGATAAGCGCCAGCGCGGCGAGGGCAATCTCTTCACTTTCTGCGACCACGGCGGCGATACGATCCCCGACATGGCGCAGTTTTTTGCTGAACATGCGCCGGTCGAGCGGTGACGGTTCAGGCGCGCTTTGCCCGCCCGGCGTGTAATAAATATCCGGGCAGTTAAGGTGCGTAATGACGTGAACCACGCCCGGCATGGCTTCAGCTTTGCTGACGTCAAGGCGGGTGATGATGGCGTGCGGGTGCGGACTGCGCAGCATCTTGATCACGCAGGCGTCCGGGGTGATCCGATCCTCAACGTAGCAGGGTTTTGCCTGCACCATTTTGGCGGCGTCGGACTTCGGGTGCACTTTGCCAATCACGGCCAGATCGTCGCGGAACGTTGGCGCATAGTCGGCGACCAGCGACGGATTTTCCTTACGCGCGACGGCGAGTTCGATGACCTGATAAAACTGCTGATAACCGGCGTCGCGGCTGAACAGCCCGGAAAGCGCATCGTCAATCTCTTCGCGGGTTGGAGTGGCGATCCTCTCCAGCAGATCGGTAATGATCAGCGCCGCGGCGGGATCGTTGAACCCGGACTGCACCACACCCACGTCAACCATCGCCTGCTGTACCAGGCTCAACTGATTCCAGCTTCCCAGCGATTCGGCGGTCAGCACGGTGGCGCGATCCAGTTGCGCGGCGATCAACAGCGAGGCGTTAACGATGCGGCCATTAAACAGGATGGCATCAGAACCGGCGAAGCCAAACCCGTCGTCGCTATTGCGTACGGAGTGCATGCCGAGCGAAAACAGCAGGCGCTGGACGTTTTCCCCAGGCGCCACTTTCATTTCCCGTGCACCGCCATTCAGAGTGAAATGAATGATCATGCTAATGCTTCCCCCATCTGCTGGCAGTCGGCGTAGAGATCCGCAACGACAACACCAGCGATATAGCGTTTGTAGGCGACGCTGCCGCGAATGTCTTCTCGCGGGAATACGGCGGCGCGAACGGCCATTTCCAGAGCCTCGCCTTCCAGCTGTTGTGCTTCGACGTCACGCANCGCTTCAGTCAGCGCCACGGCCGCCGTCAGCACGGAAAGGCCGGCATGTGAACGGCTGATCCTGCGGGTTGCGCAGGCGCGGAAAGGATCGCGAATGATGATTTCTGTTAACAGCTGGTCGTCCGGCGAGGCAAGCCAGGCTTCCAGCGGTAAGGTTTCGCCGTTGGCGAATACCAGCAGGGCATCCAGCGCCAGCAGAACGGGCAGCAGTACCGATTCCTCCTGACGGGCGGCGATCTCGCCGCCAAGGGTCGACTGATTCCGCAGATGGCGGGAGTCGATGAACCCCAACGCGTCGTGCAGCGCGTCAGGAATGAAATGCAGCTCTCGCAGCGTCTGGAGCCGAGTCATGAGGCCAATACGCAGGCAGCCGTTATCCCAGTCCGCCCAGTCGAGCGACAGGTCTTCGAGGGCAATCGCGATGCGTTTGTCCGTCCGGCCCGGCGTGGCGTTGAGCTTGCTGCCACCAGCAAACCAGACGGCCTGCTCTTTGTAGTGGCGTTTCAACTCCAGAGCCTGTTCGATGGAGTCTGGTCTGAAAAATTGCTCCCGCCCCGCGGCTGGCGGGGAGGGGCAGGGTTAGTTCAGCGCATCCATGCGTTGCCATAGCCGGGCGGCGACTTTTCTGGCTTCGGCAAAGATGGGTTCACAATCAAAGGTGAACTGCCGGTCTTCGTAGACCATCACGCCGTTAACCATCACGCTGTTAACGCTGCTGGCCCCGAGGCCAAAGGCGATATGCCCGGCAATGTTTTCAGCGATAAGCGGTGTCGGTGAGGCGTAATCGCAAATCGTCAGATCGGCCTTGTAACCGGCTTCCAGACGACCAAATTTGGCGTGGAAGTTGCGACTCAGCAGGGCGTTGCCGTTGCTCAGCGCGCGGGCAAAGCTGTCTGGCCACAGCGGGCCGCCAGCGTCGCGGTGTTTAAAGAAGGCGAATTTCATCTCTTCAAACATGTCCGAGCCGATACCGTCCGTCCCCAGCGCGAGGTTGCGAATTTGCGTCAGATGATGGTTGTAACCTACCTGGTTGTTCATATTGGAACGGGCGTTATGCACCAGGAAACCGTCGTGATCGTTGAGCAGACGAATGTCGTTTTCTGAGAGATAAAGGCCGTGCGCGACCAGTGTTTTACTGTTGAGCAGGTCGTATTCCGCCAGCCTTTCCAGCAGGTCTTTGCCGTAGTGATGGTGGCTGTGCGAGACGTCGTAGCGGTCTTCCGCCGCATGGATATGTAACCCGCGGTCCGTCGCTTTGACTGCTTCACGTAGCATCGACAGCCCTTCGTCGGAGACGGTGAACGGCGCATGCGCGCCGATATGCGCTTCCACCAGCCACGGTTCGCTGCCTTTTTCGCGCGCGCTGTCGATTTCACGGGCGAAGCGGATGTTTTCTTCCACGCCCGCCTGCTGCTCCTTCAGACCGCCGTTGCGATCGGTGGTCTCGAAGCAGGTCATGCCACGCAAACCCACTTTAAGGAACGCGTTGCGCAACTGGCTCAGCGAGCCCGCAATGTAATTAGGCGAGGCGTGGTGATCGATAACCGCCGTGCAGCCGCTGCGGATGGCTTCCATGGAGCACACCAGCCCGCTGTAATACAGCGACTCTTCATCCAGCGCGCGATCCAGCTTCCACCACAAATTTTTAAGGGTGGAGATGAAATCCGGGCAGGGGGCGATGTTGGCCTGAATACCGCGCGATAACCCGGAATAAAAATGGTTATGCGAGCAGACAATACCGGGCATCACCAGGCGTCCGTGCATCTCTTTCACATCCGCCTGTGGGTAGCGCTGGCTGAGTCCGGGACCGATGTCGTGGAGGACATCGCCTTCGATGGCGATATCGACGTTTTCCATGACCATTGCCGGGTAGAGCTGCGCGGCCGTGACGTTTTTCAAAATTAACATGCTTATACCTCCACGCTGCCGAGCAGATAATGATGGTGCTGATGCACTTGGCTGATGATGCGGCACACGTCGTCAAGCTGCGGTGGCACCTGGTCAAAGCTGCCCTGTTCATCAATGTTCAGCACCCAGGTCTGGCCTTCCTGGCGAACGTGGACGCGTGCGTCCTCGACCAGGAAACCGGGGTTGGTGCTGTTGGCGAAATCCTGTGGCAGGCTGAAAATGGTGAGTTTGTCTTTGTAGGGTTTGCCCTGCCACGGACAGAACTGCGCGCAGTTGCCGCACTCGTTGCAGTAGGCGTCCAGATGCAGCGTCTGATAACGGTTCTGGAACCCCGGTACGGCGATGGAGACGTTGGCGCGGTTCGGGCAGACATCCACGCATTTACTGCAGACGTAGTTGCATTCCAGGCAGCGGGAAGCTTCCTGCGCCACGAAGGCGTCGCGGTCGTCTTTATCCACCAGCGCAATGGAGATCGCCCCTTTGCGGCGATAGATATCCGCTGGATCAACGTTATTCCAGCGTTTGTCGCCGTAGTGCGAGCGGATGTTTTCCCGCGCCAGAATGACGTCCGTGGCTTTGCGGGCGTTGCCAATGGCAGAGACGATGGAGGACGGGCCACGTTGCACGTCGCCAATCAGGAAAACGCCCGGCTTGCGGGTTTCACCGTCGGCGTTCACCTCCGGCCAGCCGCGCGCATCCAGTGGAATGCCCATTGCGTCCAGCGCCTCAGTATCCTGCTGTTCGCCAATGGCGGTGATCAGCGCGTCGACCTGCATGGTGCGGGTTTCGTCGGTCTCTACCGGGCGGCGACGGCCTTTTTCATCGGCTTCACCCAGTTTCATGACACGCACGGTCAGCGTGCCGTCGCGGTCGAATTTTTCCGGGTTACTGAGGAACTGGAATTCAACGCCGTCATGCAACGCCTCTTCGTACTCTTCGCGCCAGGCGGGCATCTCCTGCAACGAACGACGATAGACGACGGTCGCTTTTTCGACACCCGGAATACGCAGCGCCGTGCGCGCGCAGTCCATCGCGGTATTCCCGGCACCCACCACCACAACATGCTTACCGAGCGGTAAGGTCTTGCCGAGATTGTAATCGCGCAGGAACTGCAGCGATTTCCACACGTTCTGGTTATCGCCCGCCAGCTTCACGCCGCTGTTTTTGGCGGTACCGGTGCCGACCAGCACGTATTTGAAGCCGTCCTGTTGCAGTTGCTCGACGGTCAGGTGCGGGTCACAGCCATAGTGGATGTTAACGCCGTGGGCGACCACGAAATCAATATCATGCTGAATAAGCTCGCCGGGAATACGGAACTGCGGAATGATATTTCTCACCACGCCGCCAGCGTTTTCTTCACGTTCAAACAGCGTCACTGCGTGTCCGGCACGGGCAAGGAAATAGCCCGCCGCCAGCCCCGCCGGGCCTGCGCCAATCACCGCGACCGGGTTCAGTGAGCCGGAGCCTGCCGGTTTGTGCCAGCGCTGCTGGTATTCGTTCCAGCCTTTTTCCAGCGCGACCTTTTTCAGTTCGCGAATGTTGAGCGCGCTGTCGTAGTCGAGACGCGTACAGTTGTACTGGCACTGGTGATCGCAAATATGACCGGTGATAGCGGGCAGGGCGTTGCGCTGGTAAATCAGCTCCAGCGCATCGGCATAGCGATGTTCGCCCATCAGACGGATGTATTCCGGGATGTCCTGCTTGATGGCGCAGGCGGTCACGCACGGGGCCACGTAGCAGTCGGTCATCGGCAGTTTTTCGCCGACGTCGATACGCTCTTCCGGCTTCCAGTGTTTCTGCGTGTATTCCATGCTGACGGCGCGATCCGCCAGATCGTTCAGGCGAGCAACGTCAACATGGTGCATCTCCCAGCCGTCGGCCTGCTCCAGTTCGCGCATGCATTCGCTCAGGCGCAGATAGCCGCCCGGTTTCAGCAGGTCGGTCGCCATGGTGATTGGCCGAATACCGGTTTCGAAAATATCTTTAATCGTGAGCTGGCTGGCGCCGCCGGAGTAGGAAATTGGCAGCTTGCCGTCGAAGGCGCGGGAGAGCAGGGCGGCAACGTTGATGGAGAGCGGGAACAGCGCGCGGCCAGACATATACATTTCGTCGCCCGGCAGCGCCCCTTTGTTGTTGATGGTGCCGAGCGTGTTTGTCAGCTTCACGCCAAACCCGAGCCCTTTCTCTTTTGCCAGCGCCATCAGGCGTTGCAGCATTTCCAGCGCCTGACCGATTTTCAGGTCGTGCTCGAAAGACGCTTCTTTCAGGCCGACATAGTCAAAGCCGCAGGTATCAAGAATTTCACGTACACGCTGATAGCCCAGCAGAGTCGGGTTGAGCTTCACAAAGGTGTTAAGCCCTTTCTCTTCCAGCATGTAGCGGCAAATCGCTTCGATTTCGTCCGGCGGGCAGCCATGCATAGTTGACAGGGTAACGCCATGAACCATCGTTGCCGGGATCTGTTCCGTCAGCGTCGCGAGCTGGAAGCGAATATCGTCAAGCTGGTGGCGGCGCAGGAATGCATCGTCGCGCAGCCAGCGGTCCAGCGTGTCGCGATACTGCGCGAATTTCGGATGCGCGGCGGCGTTCATCATGTTGTCGATGAACTGCTGCATCGGCGGCTGCTTAATGCCGTCGAGGTTGTAACCCACGCTCATGTTGAAAATGAAGGATTTACCGGCGCGGGTGGGGGTGAGCGGGAAGATGGTTTCCAGCAGATGCAGTACAAACCAGGCCTTCAGGTACTCGTCCCAGGCTTTCAGCAGCGTAAATTCGGTGGACCATTCGGTGTTGAAGCATTCGTCTTCAGCATCGATACAGGGTTTTTCCAGCTCGAGCCTGTCGAGGATTTGTACCGTTTTCAGTTCAATGAAACGCCCACCCGTCAGCCATGAGGTAATGATGTTTTGCGCGAGTTGGGTGTGCGGCCCGGCGGCGGGGCCAATCGGCGTCGCGCAGGTTTCACCAAACACACTGAGCTGATGCTCTTTCACCGGTGAATAGAACTGCTCTTCAGGAATACCGAAAATTGAATGGTGGTTCTGGTATTCATCAAAAATGCGCGTCAGAAGTTCCTCAAACGGAATGGGACGCATGATATCCCCCATAACCCTCTCCTTAGTTTCATATACACAGCGGTGTATCAGATGGAATCAACATGGCCGGAATGCAGTCACTCCGGCGGATTGGGTTAATCAGAGCAACATTCGCACCAGTTATTACCGCGACGGGACGGGAGAATGAAAAAATGTGAAGCGTCTCGAAAGTTAAGGCTGGTTTGTGAATTATCTCACGTTGGTCAAATGAGAATTACACTCACTCATTTCATGGCGGGGGTTATATTTCTCAAATATCATTTTTAGCTATCATAATGATAAATTCGCCTGCGAAGAGTTTATTTTCGGGCGCGCAAACGATTAGCTGGATAAATTACTGCCGATAATTATCTTGCAGCTTGATAAAATCTTGCGGCGTATCGATATCAAAAATGATTTCAGGTGCTTTCATTTCGATACAGCGATGTTTTCCGGCCAGTAAGGCGCTGCGCATTGAGCCGGTTTGGCGTTGATTAACGGCGGCGTGCAGCGTGGGCTGGTTGATCAAAACAGGGTGGCCTGGCGTGCCGTTGTGCTGGGGAATGAGCGCGTAATCACCGCGTAATTGCCAGAGTTTATTGAATATTTTCTCATTGAGACAGGGGATGTCGCCGTGGGTTATAAAGCAGTATTCGCTCTCTACGTGCCTTGCGCCTGCGATGAGAGATGAGAACAGCCCTTCGGTATAATCAGAATTATTGACCAGCAGCAGATTATCCGTTTCCGCGTAACGCTGATGTAACTCGTCGCCGCGAAAACCGGTGACTAAAATAATACGTGAGCAGAACTGCCTCGCATTTTTAATACTTGCATCAAGAATTGTTCCCTGTTGCCAGGGTAACATCATTTTCCACTGTCCCATGCGGGAAGATAATCCTGCGGCGGTAATAATGCAGTCGATGTGTTGCATAGGATCTCAATATAATCAGAAGCCGTTAAGCGAATGGGAAATATACCGCAACGCGAAACCTTGTTTTGTGATTTGGGTGCCTTTGTTCGCCCGCTGGTGATATCTGCCGTCGGGGCGGGCGGAAAAACCAGCACACTGTTCTGGCTGGCCGATCTTTTCCGCCAGGCGGGCAGACGCGTGCTGATCACCACCACCACGCATATGTTCATGCCCGCTGAGACGTGCCCCGTCATGCTGTGTCGCGACCCCACGCAGCTTCCTTCCGCGTGCTTTCAACACCCGCTGGCGGCCTGTTTTTCCCGCTGGTTGCCGGATCCCGGCAAAGTGCGCGGCTTTAGCCCTCAGATCATTGACGCGCTGGCGGCGCGTGCCGACTGTGATGTGATTCTGGTTGAAGCCGACGGCGCTCACGGTTTTGGTATTAAGGCGCCAGATGAGCACGAACCTTGCATACCTCAAGCCAGTCATTGCGTGATTGCGGTAACGGGCGGGGAAATGCTCGGGCAACCGGTGGGGCCAGGCAATGTACATCGCTGGCCGGTATTTTCCCGTATCACCGGTGCGGCGCCTGAAGATGTGCTGGATCTCCCGATGTTATTTCGGCTGATAAACCACCCGCTGGGTGCGTTTAAAGGCGTCCCGCCAGGCTGCCGTCGAATCTGGCTACTGAACCAGATTTCTCAAAATGAGAAATTCTCAGCGCCGCCGTTTTCCGCCGTGCTGGAGCATGGCGAGATCGATGCCATCTGGCTGGGTGCGGTACAGGAAACCCCGGCAATTACGCGCAGATTTGTGAGATAGCAACGTCGGGTACCCGGCGTTATTGAAGGGATATCCATTGAGGTTTTTATGAATATTTTCTCAGAAGCGGCAAAACTCGAAGAACAGAATCGACCGTTTGCCCTGGCGCAAATTGTGGACAGCCGGGGTTCTACGCCGCGCCACTCAGCACAAATGCTGGTGCGCGAAGACGGGACGATTCTTGGCACGATCGGTGGCGGGATGGTGGAGCGCAAAGTCATTGATGAAGCGCTCGACGCGCTGAGAGAGAAAAAACCGCGCATGTTTCACGGTCGCATGGCGCGAAACGGCACCGATGCCGTGGGGTCTGACTGCGGCGGTGCGATGTCGGTTTACATCAGCGTTCATGGCTTACGGCCGCGTCTGGTGCTGATCGGCGGCGGACATGTTAACCGCGCGATTGCCCAGGGCGCCGCGTTGCTCGGTTTTGAAATCGCCGTCGCTGATATTTATCAGGAGAGCCTCAACCCCGACTATTTCCCGCCGTCGGCAGAACTACTGCACGCCGACTCTTTTTCCGCAGCGGTCGACCAGCTCGATATCAAGCCCGACAACTTTGTACTGATTGNNGGGCGCCCCCCCCCCCGCCGTAAAGTGCAGGTGTTCCTGCGCCAGATGCGTGACAACGGCGTCGATGAAAACGACATTGCGCGGTTGCATGCGCCGGTGGGGTTCAACATTGGTGCCGAAACGCCGCATGAAATCGCCATCAGCGTGCTGGCAGAAATTTTACAGGTCAAAAATCACGCCGCCGGCGGGCTGATGATGGCCGCGCCACATCCGTCGCAGCATCAGCGTGTGGTGATCCGCGGTGCAGGGGATATCGCCACCGGCGTGGCGCTGCGTCTCTGGCATGCCGGGTTTAAAGTCATCATGCTGGAGGTGGAAAAACCGACCGTGATCCGCCGCAGCGTGGCGTTCGCGCAGGCGGTTTTCCAGGGCGAAACGCAGGTCGAAGGGGTGACGGCGCGGCGAGTCGCCTCTGCCGAAGACGCGATTAGCGCCGCCGACAGCGGGGTGGTGCCAGTGCTGATTGATCCGCTGTGCCAGTCGCTTGAGCTACTGAAACCGGGGTGCGTGGTCGATGCCATTCTGGCGAAAGAAAACATGGGCACCCGCAGCGACATGGCACCGATTACCATTGCGCTCGGGCCTGGCTTCAGTGCCGGGAAAGACTGCCATGCGGTGATCGAAACCAACCGTGGGCACTGGTTAGGGCAGGTTATCTATCAGGGGGCTGCGCAGGAAAATACCGGCATTCCCGGCAATATTCAGGGCCATACGTCCCGCCGCGTGATCCGCGCGCCAGTGGCAGGTGTGATGAATGCCTGCGTGCAACTTGGCGATATTGTCAGTGAAGGGGAGGTGATCGCCCGCATCGGTGATACCGAAATTCTGGCACCGCTGTCAGGAATGGTGCGTGGCCTGCTGAGCGACGGACTGGTGGTGAACAGCGGCTTTAAGATTGGTGATATCGACCCACGCGGCGCGGCGGCGGATTTTACCAGCGTCTCCGATAAGGCCAGAGCGATTGGCGGCGGGGTGCTGGAAGCATTGATGACGCTGATGCATCAGGGCGTGAAATCCACCCGCGAACTGGTGACAGTGGCATAAAAAATAGCCCCGGAACAGGTCATTCCGGGGCCGGTTGTTACTGGCTGATAACGGTGCCGGTCTTTCCTTCAATCCCTTCTTTGGCTTTGCTGAGCACGGTGATCAGCGCCTCACGCCCCGGGCGTGAACGGGCAAACGACGCGGCAGCTTCCACCTTCGGCAACATCGATCCCTTCGCAAAATGGCCTTCGGCGATAAAGCGCTCGGCATCGCTGAGCGACAGCCGGTCAAGCCACTGTTCGTTCGGTTTACCGAAGTTGATCGCTACTTTTTCCACGGCGGTGAGAATGATCAGCATGTCGGCATCAATCATTGCCGCCAGCGTCGCGCTGGCCCAGTCTTTATCAATCACCGCGCTGGCGCCGCGCAGATGGTTCCCTTCACGGGTGACCGGAATGCCGCCGCCGCCCACGGTGATCACCACCTGACCGGCTGCCATCATCGCTTTCACCGATTCTTTTTCGATGATATCAACCGGTTTCGGCGAGGCGACCACGCGGCGATAACCGCGACCCGCATCCTCTTTCATGGTGTAGCCCTGGCGGCTTAGCTGTTCCGCCTCTTCTTTGCTGAAGAAGGAGCCGATGGGCTTTGTCGGATTCTGGAACGCCGGATCGTTCGCGTCGACTTCCACCTGGGTGATGAGCGTTGCTACCGGAACGTGCATATCGCGAGACAGCAGCTCTTCGCGCAGCGCGTTTTGCAGATCGTAACCAATGTAGCCCTGGCTCAGCGCCACGCACACCGACATCGGCAGCATCGGCGTATGGGCCTCGGTTTTTGCCGCTGCTTCGAACGCCAGATTGATCATCCCGACCTGCGGGCCGTTACCGTGTGTGACAACAACCTGATGTCCCTGAGCGATAAGATCCACGATCGCCTGTGCGGTGAGTTTGACCGCTTTCATCTGCCCGGCAAGGTCATCGCCTAAGGCATTCCCGCCCAGGGCGAGAACAATTTTCTTACTCATCCATTCCTCTCTTTATGGTTATTGACCCGGCAGGGAAACGTTCCTGTCCACGGGTGATGTTGGTGCGGTAAATGGTTTGCGGCGCAGGAAGCGACCCTGCCCGGCGACGCCGGTAAAGACACCGTCGTTGTAGATGATTCTTCCGTGAGAGATCGTTTGCCGGATGGCGCCCTGGCATCCAAACCCTTCCCAGGGGGAATAGTCCGCGTTGTCGTGCATATCGGCATGGCGAAGGGTAGTGCGCTGGCGCGGATCGATAATCACGACGTCGCCATCGGCGCCCGGGGCGAGCACAGCCGTTTCTGCGGCCACAGGCCGAACAGTTTTGCTGGTGTGGCGCTGGTCAGCGCCACAAAACGCTCGGGGGAGATCCGTCCGCTCATCACGCCGTGGGAGAACATCAACAGCAGGCGGTTTTCCACGCCGGGTAAGCCGTTCGGGCAGCGGCTGAAATCGCCGCCGGACAGCTGCTGACGCTGCGCCATCGAGAATGTGCAGTGGTCGGTGGCAACTACGTCCACCGCGCCGTCGCTGATGCCGCACCACAGCGCGTCGTTGTTGCGCGCGTTGCGCAGCGGCGGGCTGAGGAGATATTTCAGCGCGTCTTCACGCTCGTAGCAGCGTTCGTCCAGCAGCAAATACTGCGGGCAGGTTTCCACCCATACCGGCTGGTGGCGTGCCTGTGCCAGACGCAGGTAATCCAGCCCCAGCCCGTTCGACAGATGGACGATATACAGCGGCGCGTTGCCGGACAGCTTCGCCAGGTTGATCATCCGCGCGATGGCTTCCGCTTCGCACTCTTCCGGGCGGCTCAGGGCGTGATATTTCGGCGCGGTTTTTCCGGCGGCGAGGAATTCGAGGCGTTTGCGGTGGATCACTGCGTCATTTTCTGGGTGTACGGTGGTCAGCGCGCCCGCCTGGTGCAGATGGCGCAGCGCCTGCAGCACCTCGTCATCATTCAGTTTGTACTGGTAAGTCAGGTAGAGCTTAAAGCTGCTGATGCCAGCTTCCACCATCGCCGGGATCTCATCGAGAATGGCGTGGTTGATATGCTGGATCACGCCGTGAAAGCTGTAATCAATCACCGCTTTGTGCGCGGCATAACCGTGATACACCTCCAGTTGGTGATGCAGTTTGCATCCGGCAGGGCCAAAACCCATGTGGTCAATGATGGTTGTTGTACCGCCACACGCGGCGGCGCGGGTGCCGGTAAAAAAATCATCACAGCTGCGGGCCATGCCCGTATCAATATTGAAGTGCGTATGAACATCAACCCCGCCCGGCATGACATAACACCCGTCGGCATCAATCACCTCACAGGGAAGCTCGGGCGCAATGTGGTCGGCAATCTGGCGAATCATGCCGCTTTCGATCAGCAGATCCTGTTTCGCTTTTCCGTCAGCGTTAACGACCGTTCCGTTTTTAATCAGTACACGCATAGCTGCAAACTCCGGCCTCCCGCCAGGACAGTGGCAGGAGGCATTACAGGTGATGATTATTCTGTTGCCAGCCAGCTCAGTGGGATAGCGGCGTACATCGCGGCGCAGGTCACCAGATGCGCTTTCCAGGTTTTTTCGTTCGGCGCGTGGGCTTCCGGCTCTTTACCCGGGCCGAAGCCAATCACCGGAATACCGTGACGGCCCATGATGGAGACGCCGTTGGTGGAGAAGGTCCACTTATCGACAACGGCAGCCTGACCAAACAGCCCTTCATAGGCGTTGCTCAGCGCTCTGACGGTGAAGTGATCCTCTTCCACTTTCCAGGTCGGGAAGTAGCACTCTGTCGGGTAGACCAGACCGGTCCACGACGGGCGATCGTAGTTGTACATCGACACCACGGCGTTCGCTTTTTTCACCGCCGGCAGGGCGCGGATCTCGTCCAGCGCACCTTCCCAGGTTTCGCCCCAGGTCAGACGACGGTCGATGGAGACCGCGCAACTGTCAGCCACGGCGCAGCGGCTCGGTGAAGTGAAGAAGATTTCGGAGACGGTCAGCGTGCCCTTGCCGAGGAATTCGTCATAACCCAGACGGCCAGAGAGTTCCTGCAGATCGTTCAGGATCGGACCCATTTTGAAGATGGCGTTATCACCGCGCTCTGGCGCGGAGCCATGGCAGCTGACGCCCTGTACGTCGATGCGGATCTCCATGCGCCCGCGCTGGCCGCGGTAGATCTGGCAGTCGGTCGGTTCGGTACTGACCACGAATTCCGGGCGAATGCCGGACTGTTCGATGATGTACTGCCAGCACAGGCCGTCGCAGTCCTCTTCCTGCACGGTGCCGGTCACCAGCAGGGTATATTCATCTTCCAGACCCAGATCTTTGATGATCTTGCCGGCGTACACCATGGAGGCCATCCCGCCTTCCTGATCCGACGCGCCGCGCCCGCCGATCAGCTCGTCGGTTTCCATCCCTTCGTAGGGATCGAAGTTCCAGTTTTTGATGTTGCCGATCCCCACGGTATCGATATGCGCGTCCATCGCCACCAGGCGCGGGCCGTGACCGATATAGCCTAAAATGTTGCCCATCGGGTCGATAACCACTTTATCGAAACCGACTTTTTCCATCTCTTCTTTGATGCGGTGGATCACGCGTTTTTCATCGCAGCTTTCGCTGGGAATGGCGATCATGTCGCGTAAAAAACGGGTCATGTCTTCCTGATAGTGGTTGGCTTTTTCCAGAATCAGTTTGAAGGGAATGTGCTTAGCCATCGGTAATTTCTCCAGTCCTTTCTGCCCCGCCTGGCGGGGTGAATATGTATAAATACGGTGGGATTAACGTGTTGCCGGGTGTTTGCCTTCCCAGACCACTTCCCGATAATGTTTCGCGTCGGTATCGCCTTCGGTGCTGATCACCAGCACTACCGAGTCGCGGTCCAGCCCCAGTTTTTGCATCAGGGCGTCGCGCTGTGGGTGGTAATGCACGGCGGCGAGAATGCCGGTGCCAACGGCGCCGGACTCACCGGAAATCACCCGCGGATCGTGCCCCAGCGGGTTGCCGAGTACGCGCATACCGAGCGCTGCCACGGAGCGGGTTCGGCTCGCCACAGGCCAGACCGGCCATGATGGTGGCCATGTCACCGCCAACGTTGACGATGTGCCCTTTCACGCCTGAGCGATAAAGGCAGTCGGCCAGTTCCGGCTCCACGACCACGGAGTGGAGATTGCTGGCGCCGTAGACATCCACCAGATAACCAAGCACGCCGCCCGCCATCGCGCCGACGCCGGCCTGCAGGAAGACGTGGGTTGGCCGGGTGATGCCCATCGACGTCATCTGTTCTACTGCTTCGTCCGCAAGGGTGGCGTAGCCCTGCATAATCCAGGTCGGGATTTTGGTGTAGCCTTCCCAGGCGGTGTCCTGCACCACCTCCCAGCCGTTTTCCTGCGCCACTTTCATGGTGTAGCGCACGGTGTCGTCGTAGTTCATGTCAGTGACGATGCATTCCGCACCGAGTTTCAGAATGGCGTCGACACGCTCCTGCGCGGAGCCCTTCGGCATGTACACCACGGCGTTCTGCCCAAGCTGTTTTGCCGCCCACGCCACGCCACGACCATGGTTGCCGTCGGTGGTGGTGGCGAAGGTCATTTTTTCTTTGATCGTGGTTTTGAGGGTGTCGAAGGAAAAATCGTCGATATTTAACTGATATTTTTCACATAACAGCCGCGCAATGGCGTAGGAGCCGCCGAGCATCTTGAAGGCGTTGAGGCCAAAGCGTTGCGATTCATCCTTAACGAGGATGTTTTTTACCCCCAGCAGCGCCGACAGGTCTTTCAGCGCATACAGCGGCGTCGGTTGATAACCGGTAATTTTTTGATGGAAATGCCGCGCCTGTTGCGCCTGCCTGCGCGAAAAGAGCGGTGACGTCTCGCCGTTGAAATAGCGATTGTCGGCAATATCAATTTTGAGAGAGAAAGCAGACATATTCTGTCCTTATCCTTCATAACAGTGAGGTACAGGCCAGCCCGCAGGCCGGCCTGACGTGTTATTTGAGGCGCGCTTGCGCTTCCTTGAGCAACTGGTCCAGCAGAAGGCCCGGCCTGGCGTATTTACGGGCGAGGATCATGGCGGCGATGATGTACGGCTTCCAGCTCGCCTCTTTGTAGGTCGCGATGCGGTATTTCTCGAAGACAGCTTCGGTTACTTCCCCTTCGGCACAGGACACGCCGGTGATATCCGCAGGCAGGCAGTGCATGTAGAGGGCGTTGCCGTTGCGGGTCAGCTTCATCATCTCTTCCGTGCAGTGCCAGTCTTTATGGTTGGCGTTCTGCGCCAGACAGGCTTTTTCCAGCGTTTTCAGGCCGTCGTGATCGCTGGCGCGCAGCAGTTCGGTACGTTTTTCCATGACCTTGTACGGCGCCCAGGATTTCGGATAAACGATGTCGGCATCTTTAAACGCGTCGGCCATATTGGTGACCTGGGTGAAGCTGCCGCCGGAGGCTTTGGCGTTGTTTTTCGCCACTTCAATGACGTCCGGGATCAGGTCGTAGCCTTCCGGGTGCGCCAGCGTGACGTCCATGCCGAAGCGGGTCATCAGGCCGATGATCCCCTGCGGGACGGAGAGCGGTTTGCCGTAGCTGGGGGAATAGGCCCAGGTCATGGCGATCTTCTTGCCCTTCAGATTTTCCAGCGAGCCGAAATGCTCACGCAGCCAGGCGAGGTCGGCCATCGACTGGGTCGGGTGGTCAATATCGCACTGCAGGTTGATCAGCGCCGGGCGCTGCGGCAGCACGCCATGCTTGAAGCCATCGTCCAGCGCGGCGCCCACTTCACGCATGTAGGCGTTACCAGCACCGAGGAACATGTCGTCGCGAATACCGATGGCGTCAGCGCAGAAGGAGATCATATTAGCGGTCTCACGCACGGTTTCGCCGTGGGCGATTTGTGATTTACCTTCGTCGAGATCCTGCTGCGCCAGACCCAGCAGGTTCAGCGCCGACGCATAAGAGAAGCGTGTGCGGGTGGAGTTATCACGGAAAACGGAAATGCCCAGGCCGCTGTTGAACACTTTGGTCGCAATGTTCTCGGCCCGCAGCGTTTTTAAAGCCGCTGCGACATCCAGTACCTGCTTCAGTTCGTCCGGGGTTTGTTCCCACGTCAGGAGAAAGTCTTTCTCGTGCAGGTGGGAGTTTCGTGTGTTGATATCCTTAATCAGCTCGTTAACTGTTTTCATCGTAAAGTCCTGGTAGTGAATGACTGGCGTAATGACAATGTGGCTGCACAGTCGGAGAACGGACGTTCCAGGAAGCGACTGCCAGCGATATTTACTGCTAAACAATAAGTGTGCCAGTTCCCTGGAATCGACTGATTCAGGGAATAAACGAGATGATTTATGAGAGGTGTGTCACAAAAATAAGCTGACGGGTTTTATATTTCGTGAACGAAAACGTTTGGCTTTTTTCAGGCGAAAGTCCATTTATTGAATAGTTGCGGAAATAAAATTGGTAGAGACAATAAATCCCGCCAAATTGATAAAAACGGCAGGAAGATTCTCATATTGATATGAAAATGTGATGCTTCTTCCATATTTTTATCAACGAATGATAAAGAAGGGGCATCTTTATCAATATTGTCCGGCGCTAAGTTAGTATCATGGAATCATAAAAATACAATTATCGCACTTCTATAAATATCAGTCAGTTATTGGTATTAAAGGTTACGCTATGATGCCCTCAAACACATTATCAGTTCTGATGCAGATCCAGCCTACCATCCAGCGCTTTGCCCGAATGCTTTCCAGTGTGCTGCAACTGGACGTTGAGATTGTCGACGAAGCGCTGTGCCGCGTCGCCGGGACGGGCGCGTACGGGAAATCGATTGGCCGTAAGCTGAATGCGGATTCGCGTTTGCTTCGTTATGTTCTTGAAACGAAGAAAGAAAAAGTGGTCACCCATTCGCGGTTTGATCCGCTTTGCGAAGGGTGTGTCAACAAAGATAACTGTAAAGAAAAAGCCTTCCTCGGCACGCCGGTGATTTACCAGGACACCTGCGTCGGGGTGATCAGCCTTATCGCCGTGACACATGAGCAACAGGAACGTATTACGGATAATCTCCACGCCTTTTCTGATTATGTTCGTCATGTTTCGTCAATATTTGTTTCACGACTTCTCGATGACCAAAGTAGTAATGATAATATCCGCAAAGTGTTTCTGACCATGATTGAAAATATGGATCAGGGCGTATTGGTTGTCGGGCCGGATAATCAGGTAAGAATGGTCAATCAGGCGGCATTAAAGGTGCTTGGCGTGTCGCAGGCGAATATTGTCGGCAAAAATGTTCATTTCCGTCCTCTGACCTTTGAGCGTAATTTTACCAGCGGCCATATGCAGCATGTCGTTTCATTTGATGATAATAGCGAGCTGATTATTGGTCAGCTGCATACTATTCAGGATCAGCAGCTGTTTTTAATGGCGTTCCATCAGTCGCATTCATCGTCAACGCTGGCGCCGGTACAGGACGAACCGCAAATAGAACACCTGGTTGGCGAATGCCGCCCGATGCGGATCCTGAAAAACCTGATTAGTCGTATTGCGCCCAGCCCCTCCAGCGTATTGATCGTCGGTGAAAGTGGAACCGGGAAAGAGGTGGTGGCGCGCGCCATTCACAAGCTGAGCGACCGTAAATCAAAGCCGTTTATCGCCATCAACTGCGCCGCCATTCCCGAACAGCTGCTGGAAAGCGAACTGTTTGGCTACGTGAAGGGCGCGTTTACCGGCGCCTCGGCCAACGGTAAAACCGGGCTGGTACAGGCCGCCAACCATGGCACGCTGTTTCTCGATGAAATCGGCGATATGCCGCTGACGCTGCAGGCCAAACTGCTGCGTGCCATTGAAGCGCGCGAGATCCAGCCGGTGGGCGCCAGTAACCCGGTGTCGGTGGATATCCGCATTATTTCCGCCACCAACCAGCACCTTGAGCAGTTCATNGCCGCCCGCCGCTGCGCGAGCGTCAGGAAGATATCGAACTGCTGATCCATTACTTCCTGCATCTGCATACCCGGCGGCTGGATCTGGTTTACCCAGGCATCGCGCCGGAAGTGATCGCGCTGCTCAAGCGCTATCGCTGGCCGGGCAACCTGCGCGAACTGAGCAACCTGATTGAGTATCTGGTGAATGTGGTGCCGTCCGGTGAGGTTATCGATCTCTCCTTCCTGCCACCTAACCTGGTGAACAGCGGCAAGCTGCCCGAGCAGGAACCGGCAAGCGTGACGGTGCTGTACAACACTAAAGAAGAAGAGGGCGTCACCCCGCTGGAAGAGATGGAAAAACAGATGATCCGCGAGGCGTTGTCCCGCTACAGCAATAAAAAACAGGCGGCGGATGAGCTGGGGATCGGCATCGCCACGCTGTATCGCAAAATAAAGAAGTACGAATTGATGAGCGCCTGAGGATCGGGGAGGTGTGTTCGTTGCACCTCCCCGGTTTTCGTTATTGCTCGTCCTCACAGGCGATAACGGTATCGACAATCATCTGATAACCCGTGCAGCGGCACAGGTTTCCCGCCAGCCCGCGCCGAATTTCCTGTACCGTAAAGGGTTTAACGTGGGGTTTTGCCAGCAGAGCGGTGGTCGCCATCACCAGGCCCGGCGTGCAAAAACCGCACTGCACCGCGCCTGATTTTGTAAATTCCTCCTGCACCCGTGACAGTTTTCCTCCCACGGCTTCCCCTTCCAGCGTGCGGATCTGCTTGCCGTCAATCCAGGCGGCGAGATAGAGACAGCTGTCCACCGCGATACCGTCCACCAGCACGGTACAGGCGCCGCATTCGCCCACGCTGCAGCCCTGTTTCACGCTGAGCAGCCCGTGCGAGCGCAGCAACTCTGACAGCGGCGTCGCCGGGGACAGCGTGAACTGGTACGGCGCGCCGTTGATGGCGCACTCAATGGTCACCCATGATGCATGATTCATAACACGCCTCCCGCGTGGGCCACCGCGTCGCTGATTACGCGCTGGGCCATGGTCTTAATCAGGTGTAAACGGAAATCTTTCGCCGCACGCCACGACGAGCGTGGAGAAACATCCTGCTGCAGCGCTTCGCAGATTGCGCTCAGCGTTTGCGCGTTGACGGCCAAACGCCAGCCGCAGCTCGCGGAAAACGCCGTCAGCAATGTGGCACCACGCCGCGCAGCCAATGGTGGCGATGTCCATCGCATCGCGCATCGCGTATTTGAAATGGGCGCTGCCGGTGCCTGACGTAGGTTGTGCTGAAAAATGGAAGGCGACCGCTATTTCGCCAGGCGTCAGCGCCACTTTCCCCGGACCGGTGTGAAAGCCGCGCACGGGGGTAAAGCGCGTGCCGTCGGTCGAGATAATCTCCAGCGAGGCGTTATAGATAAGCGAAGGCGTGGCGGAGTCCGCGCTGGTAGCGCCGTTGCAGATGTTGCCGCCGTAGGTCGCGNCGACGTTGCGGATTTGCGGCCCGGCAATTGACGCCGCAGCCGCCGCCAGCGACGGCAGATGCTGCTGGATCACCGGGCTTTCAATCAGCTCCGTAAAGGTAGTGCCGGAACCAATACGAATGTCTCCGTGCTCGTTAAGGGTAATGCCGCGCAACTCATCCAGCCCGTGAATATCCACCACGTGGCGGTATTTCTCATTCAGATGGTGAAGCTGGATCAGCACATCGGTGCCGCCCGCGATGAGCCGGGCATCAGGGTGGGCGGCGGTGAGAGCGACAGCATCCTGCAGGTTCGCGGCGCGGTGGTACGTTTCAATATCAAACATAGCGATTATCCTTCAATCAGTCCGGCCTGGCGAAACTCGGTAAACAGGCGCTTCGGCGTCAGCGGCAGGGTGTTAATGCCCACACCCGTCGCCATCAGCACCGCATTTCGAATGGCGGCGGCGACGGAAATCAGCGGCGGCTCGCCCAGCGATTTGTGTCCGTATGCGGACTGCGGTTCACAGCTGTCGACGAAAGCGCTTTCCAGCGTCGGGAGATCCATCATGGTGGGCATTTTGTAATCCAGCAGATTCGGGTTGCGCACCAGACCGCTGGTCTCGTCGATGATCATCTCTTCAAATACCGACCAGCCGATGCCCATCCCCATGCCGCCGTGCACCTGGCCTTCCGCCAGTTGCGGATTAAGAATACGGCCTGAATCATGGACGTTAAGAATGCGGTTGAGGGTGATTTTGCACAGCGCCACGTCCACGGTGAGATCGACAAAGGTACAGCCAAACGCGGGCGGGTTGGTGGTCGTTTTGATGGAAGCTTCCGCCGAAAGCTGCGCGCCGCGATCCGGGTGATAAAACGCATCCATCGCCACTTCAGCGACGGAAATGAGCGGCATGTCCGGGCGCTCCGTCATCGCCACCATGCCGTGACGCAGGGTCAGATTGAGCGCGGACTGATGCAGCATTTCTGCGGCATGGAGAATGATTTTCTCCCGTAGCTGACGTGCCGCTTCGCGCAGCGCCGGGGCGGCGACATAGCTCTGGCGGGAGCCAAACGCGCCCGGGTCGAACGGCGTGACGTCGGTGTCCTGCACGGAAATCACCCGCACCTGATTGACCGGCACGCCAATGGTTTCCGCCACCATCTGGCTGAAGACGGTATCCGCGCCCTGGCCGATTTCCGTCGCGCCGCTCTGCACGTGAATAAACCCGTCCTGGTTGAGCAGCACCCGTGCCCCGGCGATTTCCACCCCTACCGGCCAGGTATTGGAGCCATAGCTGAAGCAGGCGACACCCACCCCACGGCGCAGATTACCGCGCATTTCCGCGCTTTCGGCCCGCCGTTTATCCCACTCAAACAGCTCACGGCCCTTGCGCAGACAGTCCGGCAACCCGGCGCTGTAGATGGCTTTCTTATTCACCGGGTTGATGTCACCTTCCTGCGCGGCATTGCGTAAGCGGATATCCAGCGGATCGAGTTTCAGCGCGGTGGCGGCATCGTCGAGCAGCGATTCCAGCGCGAAAATGAGCTGCGGCGCGCCGTAGCCGCGCATCGCCCCGGCGGTCGGCAGGTTGNAGGTGGTGGCGCGATAGCCAAAGGCGCTGCGCGGGTAGAGATAGGTGATTTTATTGCCGCCCGCCGCTGCAATGGAGTGACCGTGCGAGGCATACGCGCCGGTGTTGGAGAGCACGTCCATGCAGTAGCCTTTCAGGGTGCCGTCGCGCTCAATGCCCAGTTGCGCATCAATAGTAAACGCATGGCGGGTACGGCTCGCCATAAAGCACTCTTCACGGCTGAGCGACACTTTGACCGGAATGCCACCCAGCCGGGAAGTCAGAAACGCCGCCATCGGCTCTTCCAGCACATCCTGCTTGTTGCCGAAACCGCCGCCGATATAGGGTTTGATGACGCGGATCGACGACCAGGACATGCCCAGCGCCTGCGCGACAATGCGGCGCACAAGGTGCGGAATTTGCGTGCTGGAGACGATGGTAATGCGCTGATCTTCTTCCATCCACGCGAAGCTGGTGACGCCTTCCATGTGGCAGTGCTGGACAACGGGCGTCTGGAAATGGCTCTGAAACTGATATTCCGCAGCGGCAATCGCGCTGTGCGGATCATTGGCGCTGATCTCGCTCGTTTTCAGGACGTTGCCGCCCTCGTGGATTTCCACCGCGCCCTCTGCCATTGCCGCTTCCGGCGTGGTGATCACCGGCAGCGCTTCCCATTCCACTTTCACCTTATGCGCGGCGCGTTCGGCGGTCANAGCCGTGGCCTGCCGTCGGGAACGGCAGCGGTGGAACGTCTTCCCAGGTGAACACCGCCAGCACGCCGGGCAGGGCCCGTGCTTCCGTGGCGTCTATCTCCCTGGCGTATCCGTGGGCGATGGGGCTGCGAACGTATTTCGCGTAACACATCCCTGCCATCACGTAATCATCCGTATACCGTGCGCGTCCGGTCACTTTTGCGATGGCATCTACCCGCAAACATGACTCGCCGGTGGCGGAGGCTTCCCGCTCATCCATAGTTTTCCCCTTGATTCTCAGTCTGATCTTTTAGGCATCAGAGAAAGAGGCAAGAAATACGCCAGAAACGTGAGCGCGACGGGATGAGATGTGAATTTGTGATGCGCTTAAAAAATGTACGGCAAGAGCGGGAAAAACGGCAGGAAACAGCAGCGTGGTGAATATCATATTGAGTAATTCAAAACTCATTATGATAGAAAAAGCAGCCCCGGCGGGCTGCCTGAGAAACGGACTACACCATTGATTTAATGATGTCCAGCAACCGCGCCACGTCTTCCGGACGCGTATTGCCGGTAGTCGGATCAATGATCGAACTGTAAACGTGTGGCATCGCCTGGGGGATCCCCGCCTGCAGGCAGGTTTGCAGGATCGCGCCGAAATTATCGAGATCGATACCGCCCGTCGGCTCGATCAGCGTCATGCCGTTTTTCACTGCCGCGTCCGCCAGCGCTTTCAGTTCCGGTAACGATTTTTCCCCGCCCATCGGGAAAAACTTCGCCGCATGCGCGCCCATATCTACCATCATCCGCACTGCGGCATCGCAGGAGATGCGCGCCGGGCTTCCCTGACTGCTGCTGACGCCGGTGGAGATAATCACCTCGCCGCACGCCGGTAGGGCTCACCAGCGCGTTGATCCGCGTGGTGATGCCGCCGGTGGCCGCCAGCGCGCCTGCGGCAAACCCGCAGCCGGTGAAAGTCTGGTTGACGTGCGCCGGATGGACGCGGGCAGCGATCATCGCCGCTTTATAAAACTGCGCCGGATCCCCCGCGCCCAGCCCGACAGAAATGGACGGGACGGCGTCCATCCAGCGTTGTACGTCATGAATCCCGTCCTCCGGCGTGGCAAACTGCGCCGAAAGGACGCCAATTACCGCATGACCTTCCGCGGCATCATAAATTTCCCGGGCGTTGGCGATATCTTTCGCCAGCACGTTTATCGCCACACGCTGACGATAAAAATTAATGTGTTGCATGTTGAGCAATCTCCTTCAGCCGCGCGACGATAATCTCCATTTCGCCTTCCGCGAGCGTACGTGGGTCGATGCTGAAAACCCCTTCGTGCAGGAAATAGCGGCGGGTATAAATGGCGATGTCGCCTTCCCGCAGTTGCGCTTCGACCGCGCGGGCGTCCAGCCCAAGTTCGCTTTGCGAGATACGAATTCTGATACGCCAGATCGCCCGTCCGGCGTCGTCCTGTTCGATATCGGCCTGCATGCCGCGCAGGGCGGAAATCGCCTCTGCCACGGGCCGGAGCTGCGCTTCCGTCGGGCCCTGTGGCGTCTGGTGATAGCGGTCGAGGGCAAACAGCAGACCGACCATATTTTCCTTACCGATTTTCATCGCGCGGGCAATGCCGTGATGCTGTGCCTTACAGGCGTCGATCCAGCGCTTTTTACCGGTGATAAACCCTGACGTCGGCGCGTTAAACGCCTTGGCGCCGCTGTAAATCACCATGTCCGCACCGNCCGCACCGCTGGCGACCCAGTGGCGTAAATCCTCTTCGGCAGCGGCATCGACGATCAGCGGCAGGTTGTGCGCCCGCGCCACCCGCACGAAATCATCGATGGTCAACATCCCTTTCTGTACACAGTGGTGCGATTTCACAAACAGCAGCGCGGCGGTGCGTTCGTTGACCGCGCGCTCCAGCTGCCAGCGGGCAGCAAGATTGCTGGCACCCACTTCCACCACCCGCCCGCCGCCGAGGCGAATGGCGCTGGTGATTGGCGCGCCGTAATCGACATTATGGCCCCGCAGCATCAGGATTTCATTCGCCAGACCGCTGCTGTCCGGCATTTGCGCCACGCGGTCGGGTTCGCCCTGAGTAATGGCGGCGGCGACGCTGATGGCGATACCGGCAGAGGCGCAGGAGGTGACATAGCTGTCTTCNCGAGGCCCCCAGCCGCTTCGGATACCGCCTTCATCACCCCCGACGCCACGCTGGAGACGCCGAGGATCGTCATCTTGCCGCAGGCGTTAATCACCCGTTTCAGCCCCAGCTGCTGGTAGATGTTCTGGCTCATGGCTTACAACACTCCCAGCAGCGAACAGGCGACGCTGATCGCCACAATCGACAGCAGGATCGTGGTGTAGCGCGGCCCTTTTTTCACCAGGTAGAAGTAGATGGCAAACACCGCCGCCAGCGGCAGCAGACCGGGGGCGATGGAATCGAGGATCTGCTGAACCACCACTTCTGAGCCTTTCAGGGCGCTGATTTTCAGCGGCGTGGTGATCTTCACGTAGCTTGCCGACAGCGCGCCCATCATGATCAGGCCGAGCACGTTCGCGCCGTAGATAAGCTCTTTTATCCTCCCGCCCTGCAGCAGCCCGACGATGGAGTCACGCCCCAGCGTGTAGCCTTTGTGGATAAGCCCGTAGCTGATCGCCAGCGTCACCGCCGGGTAGAGGATCAGCGGGGCGATCCCGCCGAAAGCGCTACCGCTCGCGGCAAAGGGAATGAAGATGGCGATCAGCAGCGGCATCACGGCGGCCCAGACAATCGAGTCACCCATCCCCGCCAGCGGCCCCATCAGGCCGGTTTTGATCCCGGTGATCGACGCGTCGCTGATCGGCTCGCCACGGGTTTTTTGTTCTTCCATGGCGATGGAGATCCCCTGGATCACCGCGCCGAAGGTTTGCTCCGAGTTGAAGAAGTTCAGGTGGCGCTTGAGGGCTTCGACCTGCTCCTCTTTCTGCGGATAGAGCTTTTTGATAATCGGCGTCATCGAGGCGCAGAAAATCAGGCTCTGCAAACGTTCGTAGGAGTTGGACACTTCCGCCCCCAGCCAGTAAATAAACCAGGCTTTGGTGATGTCCGCTTTCGTCAGTACGTGGCTCTGGCGCGCACGTTCAACGAGTTCATGTTCCATTACATCGCTGCTCATCATGCTGCTCCTTCATTTTTCGCCAGGCCTTTAATCAGGAAGGCCACGCAGGTGCCGAAAATCGCCATCGCCATGATGTCTACCTTGAGGTAGAGCACCGCGAAGAATCCGCCGATAAACCACGGCAGCAGGCTTCGTTTACCGATGACCATAATGGTGATCGCAAAACCCAGCGCCGGCAGAATACCGCCCATAATTTCAAACGAGTGGGTGAGCCACTGCGGCATCAGCTTGAGGAATTTCTCTACCACGCTCTGGCCGTAGTAGTTGGCGGCAAACACCACCGGGAAGCGCAGCNNACCCCTGCCATATTGGCGGTTTCGGCATGCTTGTCCGCCATATGCACCCACGCGGCGTTCAGCGTGCGGCGCAACTGGTCGAGGAACACGCCGATCACGCCAAACGGAATCGCCAGCGCAATCGCCATGTTGGGCTCCATGCCCGCCTGCACGGCAATCGGAATCGAGATACAGGCCGCCAGCGCCGGGTCGGACGGTACGTTACCGCCAGGCGTCGAGGTGACCCCGAGGTAAACCAGTTGCATACCGGCACCGATGATCATCGCGGTCTGCATATTGCCCAACAACAGACCGACAAAGACCGCCACCACAACCGGCTGGAGAAGCATCGCTGAGAAGGTGTAGCCCAGGCGTAAACGGGCGAACCAGTAATACAACCCCATCAGGCTCGCAAAAAGCAAAGTGTCCATAATATTCTCTCATTTTAGAGGGTTAGAATTTTTTCAGAATATCGTCCAGCGACTGCGGTTTATCTTCCGGGATCGTCTGGAAAAACACCTGAATTCCACGACTTTTCAAATCTTTGAGAATGCCCACGTCTTTCTCATCCAGGGTGATGTTCTGGAAGACCGCTTTGCGGCTTGGTCCGCCGCCAAGTCCGCCCACCTGAATGGTGCCGACGTCAAAACCGTTCTGTACTACCTGTTGAATCGCGGCCAGTGACGGGAACAGCACCAGCACGTTGCCATCACCCAGCCGGTTCTCTTTCCACGTTGCCGCGAAACTGTCGTTGCCATAGCAATCCACCTTGATGTTCGGCGGTGCCGCCATCAGGTAGATGTTCTTCATAAACGGATCGGCATCCAGTTCATCGCTGACCACCACAATGCGGTTCGCCTGCGACTGGCCGACCCATTTCGTGACCACCTGACCGTGGATGAGGCGGCTGTCGATACGGCATAAGACGATGTTTGCCATAATGTTTTCCTTAGTTGTGGTTATTGTGGTTGTTGTAACTGACGAACATGGGCGACGACATCGCGACAGCTGCTGCGCCCGGCATCCACCAGCGCGCCGACGCAGTCGGTTAACCGGCCGTGCTCGCGCTTATCGAGCGCTTCCAGCAATAGCGTGGCGTTAAGCCCGGAGATCACCGCCACCGGGTAATCCGCGCTCAGCCGTGCCGCCACGTTGGACGTCGTACCGCCAATAAAATCAGTCAGGATCAGCGAGCCTTCAGGCAGGGTTTTCACCACCGCTTCAACGCGCTGGTAATACTCCCCCAGCGTGTCGACCGGCATCAGCGCGATCTCCTTCACGCCTTCGATTTCGCCCATCACCATGCGCAGGCTGTTGCACAGCTGCTGGCCCCAGCCGCCGTGCGTCAGCAACAGAATTTGGGACAGGGATGGAGTGGATGTAGTGGGTGTCAAAATGGCCTCCTGGCGCGGTTTCGTTTACACCCGTGATAAGAGCAAGCGCTGTGCCAGAGTTAGTGTCACGCAGGGAAAGGGAAGGGGAGAAAAACCGGGTAGCAGAGCGCTACCCGGCGGTATGACCGGGTTCAGCCGAACAGCAGTTCGTAAATATAAACGTATTCCGCGTCGGAAAGACGGATGGCATAGGCCTCTTCTACCGGCTGGAACGCCGATTTGATGCCACTAAAGGCCCGCGCGTCCATCTCCGGCTTCATTTCCAGCGCCATCTGTAACGGTTTGCGGTTAATGACGATACGCTCGACCATGCAACAGCAGTGGATCAGGAAACGTAGTGTCACCTGACGGCTCGGTTTGATGGCAAGCGTGGTGCGTAACTGGCTCAGCACGCCCTCCATTTCTTTCAGGATGCGCTGCGGGTTGAGCACCGAAATGTGGTTGATGATGCTCTCCATGGTCAGCGCGCTGATAAAGCGCGACGCGCTACGCTCCATTTCAAGACGCCGTTCGGCGCTGGAGAGATCCGGCGTCAGCAGGCTCAGCACCAGCTCCGGCCCCTGCTCGGAGAACAACTCTTCCAGTGAAATAAACGGAATATNNAAGTGCCGACAATGCCCGCCAGCCGTTCGTGCGGGTTCAGCGCCTGTTGCACCCGTTCCGGGCTGCGCACGTCATTGTAATCGAGGATCACCATTCGCGTATCCTGCGACATCAGTTCGCCAAAGCTCTCTTCCAGCACTTTCTTGATTTTCTCAGCGGTGCCCATGCCGGTAATGCAGGAGACCACCAGCACGTTGCCGACGTTTTCCTGCTGCGGCGTACAGAGCTGGCAGGGAATGCCTTTGTTCTGCATCAGTTCGTTAAGCTGCGGCAGATCGCGGGTTTCGTAATTCAGATCGAGGCCGATCTCCAGCAGGCTGGTCAGGCTGATGTTGGGCATCAGCAGGACGTCTATCTGGAACAGTTTGCTGATCGTACTGCCAAAATGGACCAGCGATCCGATATCCACCATCAGGATCAACCGCTGCCAGCCGCGGGTGCGGATCATCTGCGTCAGTTTTTCCAGTGTGTCGTGCACCGACTGCTCGAAAGGCATGTCGATGGCGCTGAACAGCTCGCGCTCCAGCACGCGGTTGGCGTACTGCGCCATGCTGGTGGCGGTGGTCGCGCCGTGGGCGATGAGGATTGCGCCGCAGTCCGGGCTGTCGCTGATGCGCTGGCGATAGTGGCGGCACTCCTTCAGGAACAAGCAGAGCCAGACCACTTCCGTCGCAGGACATTGAATATGCAGCAGTTCGTTGATCTTACGGCACAGTAGTGTCGCGTTTTCGTATTCGTCTTTGCAGCGATCGAGGATCAGGCTGGAGGAGTAAAGCTGCGGGATCAGCCCGCGCTGTACGTAGCCGATCAGCGCCAGAAAATGTTTGCGCAGCGGGCTGACGAGGTTTTCCGGCAGGGCAAAGCCCAGCACCTGCTCGACGTTACCGATCAACAGCGTCACGCGCTCTTCAAACTGATCGCCATAGCGCGGCGGATTCGCATTGCTGTTGCTGTCACGGCTGTAGAGGCCATATTCAAAAATCGAACTCAGTTTGTTTTTCAGGATCGCCAGCGTCTCGGCGGGCGGCACGTTGCTGTTGCGCAGATTGACGTATTCGCGGGTCAGGAAGCTGTAAAACAGATCGCTCTCCTGCGGATCGCTCCCCGGCGACAGCGAGCTTTTCAGCTGCGGCAGCGTGCGGGCGTCAATGTTCAGTTGCGCGCGGCCATTGAACAGCGCGTCCACCAGCAGCCGCTGTTCCGGTGTGGCGTTAAACGGCGCGTCGACCAGTTTTTTGTCGAGCCACAGGGTGTCGCTGTGCATCGCCATTTCAGAGGCCCACGCCTGNCCGGGTAAATCAATACTGACCTGCAACCGGCGCTGGAAAGTGCGCAGCAGCGAGGAATTCACCGGCTCGGTGGTGGCGCAAATCAGGCGCAGTGAAATCTTGCGGGCGCTGGCGCTGGAGCCCAGCGGGCGATACTCGCCTTTATCCAGCAGAGAAAAGAGCTTTTCCTGCCCTTCATACGGCAGACGATGCACTTCATCAAGCAGCAGATAGCCGCCATCCGCCTGTTCGACGAGCCCGGTTTTGTCGCTGGTGGCGCCGGTAAACGCCCCCTGACGATGACCAAAGAGATGCGATGAAAGCAGTTCCGGGTTGTTGGCGTATTCGGCACAGTTGAAATAGACCAGCGGCGGCAGGCTGCCGGTGGTGTGTTCACAGGCGTAGCGGTGCATCAGTTCGGCAAAAAAGGTTTTGCCGACGCCGGACGGTCCGGTCAGCAAGACGTGCAGCCCCTGCGGGTAGAGCACGGCGGCTTTGCCTTTTTCGACGGCATCACGCAGGCTGCGGTCATGGCCGACCAGCGCGGTAAAGGGATCGTCATCCTGTCCGGTGGCTTGCGGCAGCAGCGCCGAGACCGACGGCAGTTCGCGTTCGGTTTCCAGTAATCGTCTGCCGAGCAGATCTTCCAGCGCCTGACGGTGTAAAAAGAACACCGGACGGCCGCGGGTTTTCACCGCCAGCCCGTCATTGCACAGCTGGTTAAGCTCTTTACTGACCGAATTACGCGCCAGCCCGAGGTTGAACCCGATGCTTTCCGCCGTGAAGGCGACGTCCTGTTGCAGATCGCTGACGTCGAGGGTTCGGGTAAGTCGCTCCAGTTCCCGCAGCACTACTTCAATACGTCTCATCGCTTTACCGGTTTGAATTGTTGAATAATTCAGAACATACACCAAATGGCCGCCGGTGAAAGCGACCCGTGGTGGAGTTGTGAGACGATATCCTTATCTCGCGTTATTCCATTCGATGGCGACGCGGATGGCTTCCCCGAGTTGCGCCACCACTCGCTGATGCGGTTCCGTTGGCGGCAGGGCGCAGTTCAGCCGCAGACAGTTGCGGTATTTTCCGGAAGCGGAGAACAGTGAGCCGGGGGCGATCTGAATTTTCAATCGCGCAAGCTGCTGGCCGACACAGACCATATCGACGTGCTCCGGCAGCTCGATCCACAGCAAAAATCCGCCCTGCGGACGCGTCACGCAGATGCCGCAGGGGAAATATTGCCGTACCCAGCAGGTATAGGTTTCCATGTTTTGCTGGTAGATCTGGCGCATCCGCCGCACGTGGCGGTGATAGTGANAGTGACCTTCGCGAATAAACGCCGCCACCGCCATTTGCGTGGTCGGCACGGTGGTGCCGCTGGTGGCGTATTTCATGTGCAGCACCCGGTCGCGGTAGCGGCCCGGTGCAATCCAGCCCACGCGCAGCCCCGGCGCGATGGTTTTGGTAAACGAGCTGCACAGCAGCACGCGGCCGTCGATGTCCCAGGATTTAATGGTGCGCGGGCGCGGGTAGTCGTTCGCCAGCTCGCCGTAAATATCGTCCTCGAAAATGGCAAGATCATGACGCTGGGCGAGGGCGAGGATCGCGCGTTTGCGCTCGTCGGGCATGATAAAACCCAGTGGATTGTTGCAGTTAGGCACCAGGATCACCCCTTTGATCGGCCACTGCTCCAGCGCCAGTTCCAGGGCTTCAATGCTGATCCCGGTTTGCGAATCGGTGGGAATTTCAATGGCTTTGATGTTAAAGCCGCGCAGCAGCTGCATAGTGCCGTAATAGGAGGGCGATTCCACGGCGACGATATCGCCGGGTTTGCAGACGGAAAACAGCGCAATGGACAGCGCCGCATGACAGCCCTGGGTAATGATAATGTCATCGGCGGTGGTTACTGTACCGCCATCGAGCATCAGACGGGCGATCTGTTCGCGCATGTCGCGACGACCCGCCAGCTCGTCGTAATTCAGAATGTCGTCGGTGTTGTGCTGCACGATGCGGCTCATCTCGCGCCACAGCGGTTTCAGGCTCGGCTGCGACACGTCCGGCGAACCACCGCCAAACGCGGCCATGGTCTTATCGCCACGCACGTCGAGCAGAGTGAGCACCTGCTCCCACTGGGTCACGTCCACCGGGCGCTGTACCGGGCGCGACATGGCAGGTACCGGCGGCTGCGCTTTGCGCGGGGCGATGAAATAGCCGGATCGCGGTTGTGGCGTAATGAGCTGGAGATCTTCCAGCTTCTGATAGGCCTGCTGTACGGTACTGATGCTGACGCCGTGCTCCTGGCTCAGCGCCCGCACCGAGGGCAGTTTTTCCCCGTGGCGGTACAGCCCCTGTTCAATGCGTTCGGCGAGCAGATTCGCCAGATGTTGGTAGCGCGTCATGCTGTATCCTTTTTTTAACCATACAGATGGGAAAACCAGTACAGACAGAGCAAAAAAAAGCAGGTCAGATGCTGTTTTATACCATCTGTATGTTAAAGAAAAGTGGATTCTGAATCTGTATCGTACGCTCTCATTCCATGAAGATAAGGCCCTCACTCACAGAAACGAGAGGTGCATCATGGAATTTTACGAAAACCGGCCCAGAGCGCCCTTCTTAGGGCTTTCGTTGATTGGCAAAGCGATCGCGAAATGGTGGCGGATCCATAAAACCCGCCGCGCGCTGGACAGGCTAAGCGAAGCGCAGCTAAAAGATATCGGAATTTCACGTCATGATATCAACTGAGGGCACGCCTGAGCATGACCGCATGCTCAGGCATTTTCTGACGAATAATGAAACGAGGGTCGTAACCGCCTGAAGTACTTTCCCCCTCGCGAACGTTTTTATCCCGGCGAAATATTATGTCGCCCATTCTGCTGGAGTAAATCACAACGCGCGATTCAGCGGGTCGGCTCCGCCTGCAGCAACGCCAGCGTCTGCGCTTTCGGCTGTTGCAACCTGGCGCAGGCTTCGTCATAAGAGCGAATATTGGTGTAGCCGATGATCAGCCCGTAGCGCTTGCTGGTGCCGCTGTACCAGTCGGAAAGCGTATTAACGTGCAACTGATACTGCTGCCAGCACTCAGCGATGTCCCGGTCGCAAGTACCTGTCGCCAGGAACGCCACAATATTCATACCGCCGTCGTTTTGCTCGGTATAAAACAGATCGCCGTACACCGCCTGTAAGGCGGCGATCATCCACTCGCGCCGCGTCTGGTACAGCGCGCGCATCTTTTTCAGATGGCGGAAAAAGTGGCCTTCGTTAAGGAACGCGGTGAGGATTTTTTGCATTAGCACCGGCTGGCCACTGGTGAGGATTTCTGCATTGTGAATAAACGCCGGAATAGTGNNGGTGGGCATCACCACGTAGCCGATGCGCACCGACGGCATGATGGTTTTGCTGAAGGAGCCGATAAAAATCACCCGGTCATGCTGGTCGAGACTTTTCAGCGACGGCAGCACCTTGCGGGTGTAGTGAAACTCGCCATCGTAATCATCTTCAACAATCCATGCCGCGTGTTGCGCCGCCCAGTCGAGCAATTGCTGCTTGCGTGGCAATGACAGCGTAACCGCCAGCGGGCTCTGGTGCGACGGCGTCACGATGGCGAAACGGGCGTCGTGGTGGTGGCGCAGCAGGTAGTCGGTGTCGATGCCCTGCCTGTCCACCGGCGCGGTATAGAGACGCGGAATCGTGCGTTTCAGCAGTTGCTGACCCATAAAATAACCCGGATCTTCAAACACGACTTTGTCGTTGGCGCTGGCGAGGGTGTCGAGGATCAGCCGCAGACTGCCGATGTAGNCCGGCGGTTTAAGCATCTCTTCCTGACGCATCGCCCGCACGGCCTGGCCTGACAGCAGCAGCCATTTTTTATAGGGAAAACTGTCCAGCGCGGGAAGGCCGGGGCGCAAAAAACCGGAGCGGCGACGCAGGCTGGCGGGAGATTCCTGCAAATGCCTGGCGGTCTGTTCCGTGGGCGAGGACGGTGCCGGGGAAATTTTTAAATCGGGATTAACCCGCGTGCCGCGTGCACCCTGGCTCACCAGATACCCTTCGCCAATGAGAATCGCATACGCGGTTTCCACGGTTTTGCGCGCCACCTTGAGATCTTCCGCCAGCACGCGAATGGCCGGGACTTTATCGCCGGGCTTCAGCACACCACGGGAGATGTTGTCGCGGTAGCGATGATAAATTTCCTGAAACCCCGGCTTCATGTCCTACCTCTTTTTACGCTTTTTGTACCTTTTTACTATGTCATTAGCAGCGTACATTGACCTCATCAAATTTCATCTGCCGCACAAAATGAGGAAAGTGTATGAGCACTCGTGTAAACCATTTCAAAGTCACCCCCGCGCTGGTTAAATCGCTGTCAGAACTGAGCATGGCGACGGGTAATACCTCCATCGCGCCGACCCTGAAGCACCTGATCGACATTCGCGTTTCACAACTGAACGGCTGTACGTTCTGCCTCGACATGCACACCAAAGAGGCGAAAATCGACGGCGAGCGTGAACTGCGTATTTATCACCTGTCGGCATGGCGCGAATCGCCGCTGTTCAGCGCGCGTGAAAAAGCCGCGCTCGCCTTCGCCGAAGCGCTGACGCGTATCAATGAGCATGGGGTGAGCGACGCGCTGTATCGCAGCCTGGCGGAGCATTTCTCTGAAACCGAGATCGCCGAGCTGAATTTTGTGATTGCGGTGATTAACACCTGGAACCGCCTGCAAATCACCTCCCGCGCGGTACCGGGCTCGATGGATGCGGCGTATGGGCTGAATAAAGCGAATCTGGAATGATGAGGGCGTGCCCGGCAACGCGCCGGGCACGTTTGTGGTCAGACGGCGGCTTCCAGCGCCAGCATCACCGGGTGGAAGCGGCGTTTGAAGTAGATCAGGCCATGACCTTCTTCCCCGCGTAAAATGATGTTTTTAATCTCCACCAGATAAACCAGATGGGTGCCGATGGTCTGCACCTGGCTGATTTCTCCTTCGAGACTGGCCAGCGCGCCTTTCAGCACCGGCTGCGCCAGCACCCCTTTCTGCCAGCAGGCGAGCTTAAAGCGCTCCTCCATCGCCATGCCGGTCATGCCGGCGAAATGGCGCGCCATCAGCTCCTGCTCGTGGTTCAGCACATTGACGCACAGTTTGCCGTTACCCTGAAAGACCGGGTTCATGGCGCTGTTGGCGTTAATGCACACCATCAGCGACGGCGGCGTGTCGGTCACCGAACAAACCGCCGTGGCAGTGATCCCGCAGCAGCCGGCGTCGCCCTCGGTGGTGACGATATTCACCGCCGCCGACAGGCTGGCCATCGCATCACGAAAACGCAGTCGTTGTTCATCCTGGTGCATCTCTACCTCCCGCCGCTACTTGAGCAGCTTATCCAGCATGTTGATATCGGTGTTGTTATGCAGGTGTGGCACCGTCCAGCCGTTCTGGTCGTACTCTGACAGGCAGCGGTCAACCATCGCCATCATTTTGTCCATGTTGCCGGAGCTCTGCGCCTGACGCAGACACTGCAGGCGAATTTCGTCCTGGCTACCGGAATAGTTGATTTCGTACAGTTCATGACGGCCGCCAAATTCGCTGCCGATAGCGTCCCACATCAGCTTGAGGATCTTGATGCGTTCTACGTGATCCATGCCATTCGAGCCGCGCACGTATTTCGCCAGATACTGATCGATCTGCGGATTGTTCAGATCACGGGCGCTGGACGGCAGGTAGATCAGGCCGCTGGTGACGTTACGTTCAATGATGTTTTTGATTTTCGCGTAGGCCATCGGCGCCATCACGCGGTAGGTCTGCAGCGCGGCGTGATCCGGCAGCCACGCGCCGTTCACCCACGGCGTCGCTTCGGCGCACATCGAGTCGCTCAGCGCCCAGAACATGTTGCGCCACGCCACCACTTCGCCGAGATCCGCCTGCACGCCACGGAACTCCAGGGTGCCGGTGCATTCGAGGGATTTCTTCAGCAGGGCGGTGATGAAATCGAGTTTGACCGCCAGGCGCACGCAGGCCTGCAGCGGATACATGCGGGCAAAGCCGCCTTCCATCGTCCAGCGACGGCAGCGATCAAAATCGCGGTAGATCAGCACGTTTTCCCACGGGATCAACACGTTATCCATCACCAGGATCGCATCGTTTTCGTCGAAGCGGCTGGAGAGCGGGTAGTCAAATGGCGATCCGGTGGCACCCGCTACCATTTCATAGGAGGCGCGGGAGATCAGCTTCACACCATCGGCGTCCATTGGCGCAACGAACATCAGCGCGAAATCGGGATCTTCGCCCATCACCTGCGCGGAGCCGAAACCGATCATGTTGTAGTGGGTCAGCGCCGAGTTGGTCGCCACCACTTTCGCGCCGCTGACGACGATCCCGGCGTCGGTCTCTTTCTCCAGCTTGACGTACACGTCTTTCACTTCATCGGCAGGCTTATGGCGGTCGATCGGCGGGTTGACGATGGCGTGGTTGAAATACAGGCCGGTTTCCTGAATGCGGCTGTACCAGTGACGGGCGTTCTGTTCGAACTGGCCGTAGAAGGCCGGATTAGCACCGAGCGCGCAGCCGAACGCGGCTTTGTAATCCGGCGTGCGGCCCATCCAGCCGTAACTCAGGCGTGACCATTCGGCGATGGCGTCGCGCTGCTGGCGCAGGTCGTCGGCACTTTTCGCCACGCGGAAAAATTTATGCGTGTAGCCGCCGCTGCCGGTATCGGTGTTCCAGCACAGGGTGTCCTGAAGCGACGGCGTGTGCAGCGCATCGTACAGTTGCGCCACCGAGGCGGCGGCGTTGCGGAACGCCGGGTGCGTCGTCACGTCTTTCACGCGTTCGCCGTAAATATAGATTTCACGCCCGTCCTGCAGGCTCTTCAGATACTCTTCGCCGTTTAACGGACGCTTTGCGTCAGCGCGGAATGCTTCAGGTTTCATAGAGACCTCTTCACGATGTATCGGAGTAATTGTTAATTTTATGTTTTGTTTTTGTTGTTTAATTGAAGCGTCTGAACCGGGGTTCGTGAAGAGACTTTTGGGTCAACGGCGGGTACTTTTCAGGCGAGGCGTCAGAGTGTGATCGGACGCGAAAAAAAACGGGTGGCGCCGCAGCAACCACCCGTTAGCGTTCAGTGTTGTGAGTGTCCTTACTCTTGCTCCACCGCCACACGCATGGCGGCCAGCGCTTTACGCGCCGCTTTCAGCACCTGCTCACACTGCTCGATGGTCAGCGTCAGCGGGGGTTCCACACGGATGGTTTTCGAGTTGTTGAGCGTCCCGGCGACCAGCACCCGCTGGCGGAACATCTCGCTCGCAAAGGTGTAGCCCGTTTCGTTATCGACAAACTCAATCGCCATTAACATTCCTTTGCCACGCGCCTCCTGCACCAGATCCGGGTACTCGCGTACCAGGCAACGGAAGCCGTCCAGCAGCATGTCGCCTTTCTGCTCCGCCTGCGCAGGCAGGTTTTGCTCCAGCAGCACGTTGATGGTCGCCAGCGCCGCGGCACAGGCCAGCGGGTTACCGCCAAAGGTGGTGGTGTGCAGGAACGGGTTGTCGAACAGCACCGAGAACACCTCTTCGGTGGCAACCGTGGCGCCAATTGGCATCACGCCGCCGCCCAGCGCTTTCGCCAGGCAGAGAATGTCCGGCTGCACGTTCTCATGCTCGCAGGCAAACATTTTGCCGGTGCGACCCATCCCGGTTTGCACTTCGTCCAGAATCAGCAGCGCGCCGAACTCGTCGCACAGCTTGCGAACCGCCGGCAGATAGCCCTGCGGCGGCAGGATCACGCCCCCTTCACCCTGGATTGGCTCCAGAATGACCGCCGCCACGTCGTCGCCGGTTTTTTTACACTCGCTGAGCACCGAGCGCATCGCCGAAATATCGCCAAACGGGATATGACGGAAGCCCGGCAGCAGCGGCATAAACGGCTTACGGAAGGTGGATTTCGCCGTCGCGGAGAGCGCGCCGAGCGATTTCCCGTGGAACGCGCCACTGGTTGCCACAAAGGTAAACTTACCGCGCGGTGACTGGTAGGCTTTGGCGAGCTTGATTGCCGCCTCCACCGATTCCGTGCCGCTGTTGCAGAAGAAGCTGTACTTCAGTTTACCCGGCGTCAGCGTGGCCAGCGTTTTGGCCAGCATCGCCCGTAGCGGATCGAGGAGTTCCTGACTATGAAGCGGTTGTTTTGCGAGTTGATTCTGTACGGCGGAGACCACTACTGGATTACGGTGCCCCACGTTGAAAATTCCAAAACCTCCCAGGCAGTCAATAAATTCCTGACCCTGGGTGTCGACAAGCGTATTAAGACTCCCCGCTTGCCACTCTACGGCTCCGTAATCCCCGCCGGCAGTAACAGATTTTCGGTACTCTAAAAACCCCGGATTCACATGCTCTTTGAAGTTTTCAATCACCTCTCGGTTAAGGGCTTTCATTTCCTCATGATCAAGCGTTCGCTTTTCAATGAGATTCAATGCGTGCGCAGTACAGGCCAGAGCCGATGCGCTGGAAGGTAATCTGTTCAAAATGTGCTCCAGAGGATGGCGTATCACATGATACCGATTTAAGTATTGCAGGGATTACGCCATTCCAGGGAGGGCGGCAAAAATCGGGATAAACACCAGGGAGAAACGTTGGGATACAATATTTTATCATTTCATTAACATATTGCTGGTGTTTACGGCTGAAACGGGGCGAGAGGGAAATACGCTATTTTTCATGCTATTGCATCAATTTAGTGCAAAATTTGAACTAAAACAGGGCGAATAAAATTCGGCCGGTGAAGTTGTTTCTGAATGAAATTATTCAGAATCAATAAGATGGAATGCACACCATGTTTACGGTTTAAAAGCAAATTGCGATCTACATCAAATTTAACAACTAAAGTTAAAATTTTTAGCGCCGAAATAACATTTACACAAAGTTTTATTGTCACCTAACCTGCAAAGGATGCGCTCATGTCTTCCCAGCCTTACGTCAGCCAGCGGAATACGCCGCTGGATGATGACACCACCCTCATGTCCACCACCGACCTGCAAAGTTACATCACCCACGCCAATGACACTTTTGTTCACGTCAGCGGGTACCGTCTGGAGGAACTGACGGGGCAGCCGCACAATAAGGTTCGCCACCCGGACATGCCAAAAGCGGCGTTTGCCGATATGTGGTACACCCTCCAGCAGGGGGAACCGTGGTCGGGGATCGTCAAAAACCGCTGTAAGAACGGCGACCATTACTGGGTGCGCGCCAACGCGGTGCCGATGGTGCGTAACGGCAAAACCACCGGCTATATGTCGATTCGTACCAAAGCCACCGATCAGGAGATCGCCGCCGTCGAGCCGCTGTACGCAGCGCTTAATGCCGGGCGCAGTAATAAGCGTATCCATAAAGGGCTGGTGGTGAATAAACGCTGGTGGGGAAAACTGCCTGCCATGCCGCTGCGCTGGCGGGTGCGCAGCCTGATGGCCGCGCTGTTTGTGATGATGACCGCCGCGCTGCTGTTGACCCACGCCCACTGGTCCACGCTGCTGGTCGGGATGCTGACGATGCTCGTCGGGAACCTGTTTCTGGAGTGGCACATCGTCCGTCCGGTGGAGAACGTCGCCCGTCAGGCGCTGAATGTTGCCACCGGTGAGCGCAACAGCGTCGAGCACCTGAACCGTAGCGACGAGCTTGGGCTGACGCTGCGCGCGGTCGGTCAACTGGGGCTGATGTGTCGCTGGCTGATTCATGACGTGTCAAGCCAGGTCGCCAGCGTTCATCACGGCAGCGATACCCTGGCGAAAGGCAATGACGATCTCAATACCCGCACGCGCCAGACGGTGGTTAACGTGCAGCAGACGGTCGCCACCATGAGCCAGATGGCGGCGTCGGTGCAAAGCAATTCCGAAACGGCGNGGTCAGGCGATGCAGACGGTAGTGAAAACCATGGATGAGATTGCCGACAGCACCCAGCGCATCGGCTCGATCACCAAACTGATTAATGACATCGCCTTCCAGACCAATATTCTGGCGCTGAATGCCGCAGTTGAAGCGGCACGCGCGGGCGAACAGGGGAAAGGCTTTGCGGTGGTAGCCGGTGAAGTACGCCATCTGGCGAGCCGCAGCGCCACGGCGGCCAACGATATTCGCAAGCTGATCGACGCCAGCGCCAGCAAAGTGCAGTCTGGCACTCAGCAGGTACACGCCGCCGGGCGTACGATGGACGACATCGTCGAGCAGGTGCAGAACGTCACCGAACTGATAGGGCAGATCAGCCTGTCGACCTCCGAACAGGCGGCAGGGCTGAACGATCTGACCCGCGCCGTGGCGGAGCTTGATGCCATCACCCAGAAAAACGCCGGGCTGGTTGAAGAGAGCGCAGAGGTGTCGGCGATGGTGAAGCACCGCGCCAGCCGTTTGCAGGATGCGGTTACCGTGCTGCACTGATCGCCACAATCCGCATTCACGCCGCTTATCGGTTTCCGTTAAGCGGCGTTTTTGTTTGTAATCATTCTGAAATCAGTTTGTTAATTTAATATTAAATTTAACCGAATCGTTGTGCGGATTTATTTATCGCTTTATGACGGTTTTGTTTAGCTTATATTCAATTTTCAATGAAATACGGTTGGATAACGATCGATCCTTGAATATTGATAGTTGCTGGCTATTTGCAAAACGTGCTTTTAATGAAAAACCGATCAAATTCATAAAGTTAGATGATTTTATGCCGATAGCGTTCTTCGTCGGATATATAAACCTGTCCACGGAGAAAATATGTTCTTACATAACGTGAAAATCAGCACAAAATTATTTCTGGCCTTCGGCTTCTTTATTGTTCTGCTGATCGCCAGTTCAACGCTTTCGCTGTTGAGCCTGAACCGGGCAAATAATGGAATGCAAACTATCATCACCAGCGATTATCCCACCACCGTCAAAGCAAACCTGCTGATCGACAACTTCAACGACTTCGTCAATACGCAACAGCTGATCCTGCTGGATGAAGAAGGCCGCTGGACGCAGGACAAACAGAAGGATCTGAACGCCTACAGCGCAAACGTTACCCGCCTGCTGGATGAGTTGACCAAAGGGCGACAGGACGCCAGTTCACAGCGGATCCTCGCCAGCATCCGCGCGGTGCGTCAGCAGTTCCTGGAATCTCGCTTTCGCATTTTGCAGGAGATACAAAACGGCAATCGCCAGGCGGCACTTCAGGAAATGATGACCACCACGCTGGGTATTCAGCAGGCGTATAAGCAGAAAGTGATGGAGCTTATCGACCTTGAAGATGCGCAGATGCGGGCGTCGGGCGCTCAGGTGGCGAGCAACTTCAAAACCAACCGCGCGCTACTGCTGGCGCTGGCGATTTTCAGCATTGTGGTCGGCAGCTTCTTTGGCCTGTATATCGTCCGCGCGATCACCCGTCCGCTGGACGAGGCGGTGTCGTTTGCCCGTTCGATTGCCGATGGCGATCTGACCCGCAACATTACCGCCAGCCATAAAGACGAAACAGGCGTAATGCTACAGGCGCTGATGGAGATGAAAACGCGGCTACTGACCATCGTTCAGGATGTACAGCACAGCGCGGAAAGCATCTCCAGCGCGGCGGCGCAGATTGTGGCCGGCAACCAGGATCTGGCCGCGCGCACCGAAGAGCAGGCAAGCTCGGTAGAAGAGACCGCTGCGTCTATGGAGCAGATCACCGCCACGGTGAAAAACACCGCCGGGCATACGGCAGAAGCCGCCGACCTCTCCGCCAACGCGGCGACGGTGGTCAATAACAACGGCGAGATGATGAAAAACGTGACCGGCAAAATGCGGGCGATTAACGAAACCTCCAGCCGCATGTCCGACATCATCAACCTGATTGATTCCATTGCTTTCCAGACCAACATTCTGGCGCTGAACGCGGCGGTCGAAGCGGCGCGTGCCGGGGAACACGGGCGCGGGTTTGCGGTCGTGGCAGGTGAAGTGCGTCAGCTGGCGCAGAAAAGCGCCTCGTCGGCGAGCGATATCCGCAGCCTGATAGAAAGCTCAACTCAGCAGGCACAGGAAGGGATGGCGCTGGTGGAAAAAGCGGAAGTGCTAATGCATGGCATGGTGAGCAACGTCGAAGAGATGAACGCCATTCTGCGCGAAATCGGTGAGGCCAGCCGGGAACAGACGGAAGGGATTTCGCAGGTCAACAGCGCCATCGGGCTTATCGACTCCACCACCCAACAGAACTCCTGCCTGGTGGAGGAGTCTGTTGCGGCGGCGACGTCGCTGAACGAACAGGCGCTGCATCTGCGTGAACTGGTGAAAGTGTTCCGCGTTCGCGAGGCGGCTGAGGCGTCAGTCTAGCTGCGAGATCTCCAGCGCTGCGCGGTCAATCACGCCAATCACCTGTTTTAACTGCGCGGCGCTGAGTTCCTGCTGATTCACTTTCAGATCCAGCACGGCTTTGAAATTCTCCAGCGCCCGTTTCATCTGCGGATCTTTGCGTAGCTCGTGACCAACCATTCTGGCGTTCATTCGCATCTGAATATGGCCGAGATGTTCATGATTTTCCGCCAGCCACTGCGTCCCTTCGTCGGTGATCGCGATGCGTTTGCGCCCGCCGTCTTCCACGTCAATGGTGATCAGTCCCTGATCCTGCAGCAGATCGAGGGTTGGGTAAATCACGCCCGGGCTCGGGCTGTAATGGCCCTGCGTCAGTGCTTCGATAGCTTTAATCAGTTCATAACCGTGGCTGGCGTTGCGGCTGAGGATATCGAGGATCACCATCCGCAATTCGCCGTGACCGAAAAAGCGCTGGCGTCGGCCACCGCCACCGCAGCCACCGCGCCCGCCACGCATACCGTGATGTTCATGTTCGTCGTCATGATGGTGTCGCATACTCGTTCTCCGTGGTGTTTTTGATATATCTAATTTATATCTAAAATTTTTATTTCAGCAAGCGAGAAAATAAATAAAATTTCAATATATTGATAATTAATGATTTATTTCTGTATTTAACGTTTATTGCGCTTATTTCTGGCTATATCAAAAAACAGCTTGCATTCTTTGTAGTTGCCAATCATTATCATTTAGACTCATTTTAGATATATCTGTTTCATGTTCACGAAGGCGACGATGACCACAACAACCAAAGCAAAAAAAAACCCGCAGCGCGTTCGCAATGAACTGCGTTTTCGCGAGCTGACGGTACTGCGCGTTGAGCGCGTGAGCCGCTGTTTTCAGCGTATTGTGCTCGGCGGCGAGGCGCTGGAGGGGTTTTCCTCACGCGGTTTTGACGATCACACCAAACTCTTTTTCCCTGAACCCGGCAGCACGTTTACGCCGCCAGTGGTGACCGACGAGGGCATCGTCTGGGCTGACGGTGTGCGCCCGGCGACCCGCGACTACACGCCGCTGTACGACGCTGCGCGTCACGAACTGGCTTATGATTTCTTTATTCACGACGACGGCATTGCCAGCCGTTGGGCGATGACGGCAATACCCGGCGACACGCTGACCATTGGCGGGCCGCGCGGTTCGCTGGTGGTGCCAGAGGATTATCACTGGCAGTTGTATGTTTGTGATGAATCCGGCATGCCCGCGCTGCGCCGCCGCTTGCTCGACTTACAAAAACTGCCACAGCCACCGCAGGTGAAAGCCATTGTCACCGTCGCGGAGGCGGGCTATCAGGATTATCTCGACGGTTTTGATATCGACTGGGTGGTCGGGCACAGCGAGCAGGCCGTGGCCGAAAAACTGGCGGCGGTGCAGGTGCCGGCAGAGGATTACTTTATCTGGATAACCGGGGAAGGGACGGTGACCAAATCGCTGGTCAGCCGTTTTGAAACCGACGAGATCGATCAGCAACTGCTGCGCTATCAGGNNAAATAATCCCTCTCCCGGCGGGGAGAGGGCGTTCATCACGCCACTTCGTCAAACCCGGATTCGAGGATCTGCTTCTGCAGCGTGGCAATGGTGTTCGACAGCGCTTTTTCCTGCTGGCGGAAATAGGCTTCGGGATTGGTCAGCGTGGAGACCAGCAGCCAGGATTTCTCTTTCGCCAGCGTCAGCATTTCAGTGTTCAGGCTGGCGATCTGCTGTTGAATTGACGCGACTTTGCGTTGCAACAGCGACAGATCGTTGAGCCGGTCGCTGGCGAGCATCGGCTGATGACCGTGCTGCAGACGGGCGAGCAGGCTGCGGATGGTGGTCAGATCGCCGCGCTGCCGCGCCTGGTTGAGTTGCGCCATCATGTCATTGGCCTCCGCTTTCAGGGCGTCGTCTNCCTCCCGCCACAACCGTTTCAGCTCATGGCGATCGGATTCGCTCATGTTTTCCTGACGATCGCGACGATTCTGCGCTTTTTGCTGCTGTTCGCGATAGGTTTCGTACTGCTCCCGCGCCTCATCGCGCGCCCGCCGCGCAACGATATCGTCATCGTCCAGATTCATCTCCGCTTCGCGCTTGCGCAGCGAGGCTTCCGCCAGCACTTTGCGCAGCCGCAGCACTTCGGTCATCAACGGGCCGAGGCGCGTCATGTAGAGATCGTTAAACTCATCCAGCCGGGCAATGCGGGCGTTGCGCTTGTCGATAAGATCGCGCAGGTGCTCTTCCANNGCTTGCAGGCCGCGATGCGCGGATCCTGCCAGTGCACCATCGCCCGCTGACTCTGCAGCCAGGCCATGATCGCCGCCACAGCCTCGCCGTAGCGCTTTTCCTCCAGCGCCAGCACGATATCATCAATAACGGGATCGTCCGTTTCGTTTTTCAGGTGCGGTAACTGGCTGGCGATAATGTCATCATCTTCCAGTTCAATGGCGTTTTTGATGATCTCCAGCCGCTTAATGGGTTTACTCATGAGGCGTTTGCTCAGCGTCCTGACCGTCGGGATGGGTGGCAGATTAACACTCGTGACCGGGTGTCANTGAATTTTCCCCCGCCGCAAACGGTCGTTGCGACGGGGCAGTGGTTTACGCCTGCGACAGCGCCTGTTGCAGATCCGCTTTCAGATCGTCCAGCCCTTCAATGCCGACGGAAAGACGGATGAGCTGCGGCGTGATGCCGTTTGCCAGCCGCTGTTCGAGTGGGATCGAGGCGTGGGTCATGCTGAACGGCTGGCTGACCAGGCTTTCGACGCCGCCGAGGCTTTCCGCGAGGGTAAATAGCTTCAGTTTTTTGATGATCTCCGTTGCCCGCTGTTCATCGCCTTTAATCACGATGGAGATCATGCCGCCCGGCTGCGACATCTGACGGCGCGNNGCTGCTGCCCCAGCCATTGCGCCAGCGCCAGCGCGTTGCTGCTGTGGCGCTCCATGCGCAGCGACAGGGTGCGAATGCCGCGCAGCGTCAGGAAGCTGCTGAACGGGTCGAGCACGCCGCCGACCGCGTTTTGCAGATAGCCCAGTTTTTCTGCCAGTTCCGGGTTATCGCCGACCACCGCCAGCCCGGCCACCACGTCAGAATGACCGTTGAGATATTTGGTTGCGGAATGGACCACGATATCAAACCCCTGCGCCAGCGGGCGCTGGATCACCGGCGAGGCAAAGGTGTTGTCGGCCACGCTGATAAGCTGATGACGGCGGGCGATCGCCGCGATCGCTTCCAGATCCGCCAGCTTCAGCAGCGGGTTGGTGGGCGTTTCCACCCAGATCATGCGCGTGTCCGGGCGGATCGCCGCTTCCAGCGCTGCCAGATCGTCCGGTTTTACCCAGCTCACCTGCAACCCGGCACTGCGACGACGCACGTTTTCAATCAGGCGATAGGTACCGCCGTAAACGTCATCCACCGCCACGATGTGGCTGTCTTTATCCAGCAGTTCCAGCACCGTTGAAATGCCCGCCAGCCCCGAGGCAAAGGCGTAACCGCGAGTGCCGCCTTCCAGTTCGGCAATGGCAGTTTCCAGCGCATGGCGCGTCGGGTTACCGCTGCGGGAATATTCATAACCGGTGTGCTGACCCGGCGCCGGTTGCGCGTAGGTGGAGGTCGCATAAATCGGTGGCATCACCGCGCCGTGGCTGTCGCTGAAGGTACCGCTGTGTACGCTGAGCGTATCGAGAGTTTTCATTATTTTTCCTTACTGTTCTAAACGGTTACGCCAGTGGGTTAAGACGTCGGTGCGGGTGATGAGGCCGAGAAAACGCTCGTTATCCATCACCACCGCCACCAGGCCGCGATCGAAAATCGATTTCAGGGCGCTTTCGGGGGCGCTTTTGTCGAGTTGCTCGACGTTGCGGGTCATCGCTTCACGCACCGGCAGGCTGAAGCGCTGACTGTCGCCCTGCACATGGCTGATGAGATCCCATTCGTCGACGATGCCGACCAGACGATCGTTTTCCAGCACCGGTAGCTGGGAGATGTCGTACAGGCGCATGCGCGCCAGCACGGTGGAGAGCGTGTCGTCCGGCGCGGCGGTGACCGTCGCCCCTTCATCGTGGCGCAGGGCGATAAAATCACGTAAGTCGCCATTTTCCGGGCGTGAGATCAGCCCCTGCTGGCGCATCCAGTCGTCGTTAAACATTTTCGACAGGTATTTGTTGCCGCTGTCACAGGCAAAGGTGACCACCCGTTTCGGCGAGGTCTGAGCGCGGCAATAGCGCAGCNNGTGCCGGTGGATGATCCGGCAAGAATACCTTCGACTTTCAGTAGCTCGCGGGCAGTAGTGAACGCCTCGCGATCGCTGATGCGCAGCGCTTTTTGCACGCCGTCGATCATCGCCAGCGGCGGCACAAAATCTTCGCCGATCCCTTCGACCAGCCAGGATCCCGCTTCGCCGTAATGGCCGGTTTCGACCTGATCGGCCAGGATCGAGCCTGCCGGGTCGGCCAGCACGAATTCGGTATGCGGGGAATGCCCGGCAAACCACGCCTGCAAACCGCCCAGCGTACCGCCGGAGCCGACGCCGACGACGATGGCATCAATGCGCCCGTCGAGCTGTTCGTACAGTTCCGGCGCGGTGGTGGTGCGGTGCGCCAGCGGATTGGCGTTGTTATTGAACTGGTCAATATAAAACGCGCCGGGGATCTCCTTCGACAGCCGCTGCGCGTAGTCCTGATAGTACGCCGGGTGCCCTTTGCCGACGTCGGAGCGGGTCAGCACCACCTGAACGCCCAGCGCGCGCAGATGGAAAATCTTCTCGCGGCTCATTTTGTCCGGCACCACGAGGATCAGCCTGTAGCCCTTTTGCGCGGCAATCAGCGCCAGCCCCAGCCCGGTATTGCCCGCCGTGGCTTCAACGATGGTTCCGCCAGGCTGCAGCAGCCCCTGCTTTTCCGCTTCCTGAATCATCGACAGCGCGACGCGGTCTTTGATTGACCCGCCGGGGTTCTGGTTTTCCAGCTTGAGGAACAAATCGCAGACGCCCGCGTCCAGTTTGTGCAACTGAAGCACCGGCGTATGACCGATAAGGTCGGTCACGGAATGATAAATCGTCATGCCATTTCACCCTGAGTGAAGAAAGATGGGCAGAGTGTAGGACTGCAAAAATGGCTTGCTAAAGAACCTTTCTCGGCGCTTTAGCATGAAATGGAATATGACCTGCTGTTTCGGCGGTGTGGAAGGCAGGCCGTGTAGTGGTGCAGATGGATCGACGTCTGAATGAGACGAGATTTGCGCTTTTTTTCGCCATTTTTCGCGTTGTCGGCGGCAGACTTTGCCAGTTTTCAGCTTTCCATTGCTGAACTTCGTCTAAGGGGTATTCCCCGCATTCCGGCTACTGTTATTGCTTCTGGTTATAAGAAAGTCCGATTTGTTTGTTGAAAGTTCTTCATCATTCGCTATATCGTCTGGACGTCCATACTGCTAAACCGCCATTAGCGGAAAGCACAGTAAAACCAATAACACGCAGCAGCGGATAAGCAGCCATATGATTGTTCTCAGGAATATTTCCAAAATTTTTGACCACGGAAACGCGCCAATTACTGCCGTCGATAAGGTGAATTTGTCGGTCGAACAGGGACAGATTTACGGCATCATCGGCTACAGCGGGGCGGGGAAAAGCACCCTGATCCGCCTGCTCAACGGACTGGAAAAACCGACGTCGGGCAACGTGACCGTTAACGGCCACGACATCTCTGCCGCGAAGGGCGAAGCGTTGCGCCAGGCGCGTCTTAAGATCAGCATGGTGTTCCAGCACTTCAATCTGCTGTGGTCGCGCACCGTCAGCGAAAACATCGCCTTTTCGATGCAAATCGCCGGTACGCCGAAAGCGGAAATCCGCACCCGCGTTGCCGAGCTGATTGAGCTGGTGGGGCTGACCGGGCGTGAGAATGCCTATCCGTCGCAACTGTCTGGCGGGCAAAAGCAGCGTGTGGGCATTGCCCGTGCGCTGGCGAACAGTCCGGATGTGCTGCTGTGCGACGAGGCCACGTCGGCGCTCGACCCGCAGACCACCGATCAAATCCTCGATCTGCTGCTGGATATCAACCGCCGCTTTTCGCTGACCATCGTCCTTATTACTCATGAAATGCACGTGGTGCGCAAAATCTGTGACCGCGTGGCGGTGATGGAAGACGGGCGCATTGTGGAAGAGGGTGACGTGTTAAGCGTGTTTACTCATCCGCAGCAGCCGATCACGCGCCAGTTTGTCCGTCAGGTGAGCCAGTACGCCGAAGAAGAGGCGTTCAACCAGGAGCTGGCCAGCGACCTGACCGGCCATGTCATCAAACTGACCTTTACCGGCCACAGTACGCATAAGCCGATTGTCGGCGAACTGACGCTACGCTACGGCCTGCCGTTCAACATTCTGCACGGCAAAATGAATCAGACGGCGCACGGCGTCTTCGGACAGCTGTGGGTCCATGTGAATGCAACCCAGGATCAACTCAGCAATATCCTTGCGGATCTGCAACAGAGCGGTATTGAGAGCGAGGTGATCAAACATGGGTGAACAATATTTTCCGCATCTGAAATGGGAACAGCTGTGGGCGGCGACGCAGGAGACGCTGTACATGACCGCACTTTCCGGCGTGGCAACCTTTGTGTTTGGCATCGTGCTCGGGCTGGCGCTGTTCCTGACGGCGAAAGGCGGTCTGTTCCACAATCGTACCGTCTATAGCGTGATTTCGGTGATTGTGAACGTCTTTCGTTCCATTCCGTTCATCATCCTGATCGTGCTGCTGATCCCGTTTACCAAGGCGCTGGTCGGCACCATTCTTGGCGCCAACGCCGCGCTGCCAGCGTTGATTGTCGGCGCTGCGCCATTCTACGCAAGGCTTGTCGAGATCGCCCTGCGTGAAGTGGATAAGGGCGTGATTGAAGCCACGCGCTCGATGGGCGCGCGTCTCTCAACGCTGATTTTCCGCGTGCTGTTACCGGAGTCTTCCCCCGCGCTGGTGTCCGGCATCACCGTGACGCTGATTGCTTTAGTGAGCTACAGCGCCATGGCGGGCGTCATTGGCGCGGGTGGTCTTGGAAATCTGGCTTATCTGGAAGGATTCCAGCGCAACCACAACGACGTCACGCTGGTGGCAACGGTGACCATTTTGATCATCGTGTTCATCATCCAGTTCTGCGGCGACGTGATTACTTCTCTGTTAGATAAACGCTAATTACACACAGGAACCATCATCATGAAAAAGACACTGACACTGATCGCCGCCGCTACCCTGAGCGCCCTGAGCTTTGCCTCCTGGGCCGATACGCTGACCGTGGGCGCGTCCAACACGCCGCACGCGGAAATCCTTGAGCAGGCGAAACCGATTCTGGCAAAACAGGGGATCGACCTGGAGATTAAACCATTCCAGGACTATATCCTGCCGAACACCGCGCTGGCTGGCCGTGAAATTGACGCTAACTATTTCCAGCACATTCCGTACCTGAACAGCGTGCTGAAAGATCATGCGGGCGAAAAAGACTACGATTTCGTCAGCGCCGGGGCGATCCACATCGAGCCGATCGGTATTTATTCGAAGAAATTCAAATCGCTGAAGGATCTGCCGGAAGGCGGCAAAATCATCATGCGTGACGCGGTTTCCGAAGAAGGCCGTATCCTCTCTATCTTTGAAAAAGAGGGCGTGATCAAGCTGAAACCGGGCGTGAATAAAGTCAACGCGCGCATCAGCGACATCGTCGATAATCCGAAAAAACTGCAGTTCCTGCCGAACGTAGAAGCGTCTCTGCTGCCGCAGATGTACAACAACGACGAAGGCGCGGCGGTAGTGATTAATGCCAACTATGCCATCGACGCCGGTCTCGACCCGGTTCATGACCCGATTGCAGTAGAAAGCGGTGAGAACAACCCGTACGCCAACATCATTACCGTACACCGTGGCGATGAGAAGAAAAAAGACATCGTCGCGCTGGTGAATGTGCTGCACTCCAAAGCGATTCAGGACTGGATCCGGACGAAATATAAAGGCGCGGTGATCCCGGTAAATAATTGATTCTGTTTTTCCCTCGCGAATGAGAAACCGGCCGCTGCGCCGGTTTTTTTCTTTTCCTGGTGGATAATATCTACATAGTTATTAATGATTATATTTTTATATATGTAATTAACTTGCATCAAAGGAATGAATATGCGTAATGCTCAGTCAATGATTATAAAAAGGAAAAATAAATATCTGCTGTTTTTTGTCGTACTTTTATGTGCTTTGTTTGTGTGGGCTATGCGGCCTGTTCGAGTCGTTTATGTCAGTAAACTCGATTACGGGCACCGGGATATCGTTGTTGATCATTTTCCTCTCACAGACCAAAGCAAGATAAAATGGTTTATGAAACATAAAGATAGTTTGTATAAAAAGTACAATATTGATCCCTCTTTCCTGAGTGGGATCGTTATCTGGGATGTGGGGCGCGGGTTCGTTGCTGATGATGAAGACGGTGATCTTTACTGCTTTGATGACATGAAAGCAAGTGCACGCTGTATCGATAAAAACGTCTTCCTGAGGATCAATTACGTTAAAGGGGAAATTCAGCGTTTTGAGATGGAATCCGGCGAAGTGCGATATGAGATAACGACGGAAGGGAATATTGAGAAATCTATAAAATAAGAAAGCATTATATGCTTTGTGAATGCGTTTCACCGCTGTGCAAATAATCTGGAAGTATGCTCGCAAAAGCAAATAATCTCTGTGAAATACACTTTTCGGCGATAAATGGCTGATATAGAGTGTGTGCGTTGCGGCAAAATCCGCAACCGGGCGTAGGAACCTGAATAGCTCAACGACGACACAGAGATACTTTTTGCGTTATCCCTCCCCCCGCCAGTGTCACCACCTACGGAGCGTAGGAACTCTGGTGGTGACGGCATCACTCAACGGAGATTTTCTTATGGCTTCACGTCCTGTTAATTATTGTACTCGCTATACCGATAGCATTATCGAACGCCTGTTATCCACCCCCATTCCTGCCTCGGCAGATCTATTTGACGTTGCAGAGTTCTGTTCCGCCTTCGTCAATGAATTGATTGAATGCCATGACCCCGCGCAGTCACAGGCGCTGTGTGGCCGCCTGTCGCACGCGCTGGTTTTGCTGCATCGTTTGTGCAACGCCGATTTGCCTCCGCATCGTATTGAGCAACTGAAAGTCAGTGAAACACCCGCCTCAACGTTCCCCGACTACTGGGGCGATACCGACACGCTGGTCGCCTATGCCCAGGGCGTCACGCAGGTGCTGTTGAGCGGCACGCTGGCGGACTCGCTAGCTGTGACAATGACAGGATTGCTGCATGACCTGGTGCATGCGATCGAGGGATATATTAAGGAGCCGCGGGTGGTGCAGGGGGCGATGCATTAATACAATGTCAGTCGTCCTGGCCGTTGTCTCTGCGTAATGCGTTCGGTGAAAAATGTTCACCAGTACATGCAAGATTGCGGGCATAGCGCTGCCAGGCGCTGGTCACTATCATCCTTGTAATATATTCACCTCGTACAGAAGGATAACAGGATGAGAAAGCCAGAAGACGTCATATTCCCCACAGGGGGGCAGGCGCTATATGAGAAAAACCGCTACTCTCCGGCCATCAAATCGGGTGGTTTTCTGTTCGTTTCCGGTCAGGTAGGAAGTCGCGAGGATGGTTCGCCAGAACCCGGGCTCGAGCAGGAGATCCGTCGGGCATTCGAAAATCTTAACGATGTACTGGCCGCCGCTGGGTGTACTTTTGCTGATGTGGTAGACGTCACCGTCTATCTGGTCGACCCGGAATCGACAATTGACACCGTCTGGAAGGTGCTGCCGGAATATTGGGGGGAAGCTCCCTGGCCAACGCTCACCGGTGTGGGCGTGACCTGGTTGTATGGTTTTCGTTTTGAAATTAAGGTCACGGCCCGTTTGCCAGATTAGCGCGGTATATCAGCCCTTTTCTTTAATGATATCAATCAGCGCCCGCAGGCTGGCGGGCATATGCCGGTTGGCCGGAAACCAGAGGCACAGACCGGGGATTGGCGGGCACCACGGTTCCAGCACCGTGACCAGTCTGCCATCCGCCAATGCGGACCGGACATGAACGTCCGGGACATAGGCAATTCCCAGTCCTTTCATCGCGGCATCCACCATGAGCGGTGAACTGTTTAGCGTTAGCGTGCCAGGAACATCCACCGCAATACTCTGCCCGTGGCGTGAGAACTCCCAGCGGTAGCGTTTGCCACTGGGCAACCGCTGGCGAATACACCGATGCTGCGCCAGATCGTCTGGCGTTGCGGGGGCAGCGTGCTGCGCCAGATAAGATGGCGACGCGACTGCCAGAAAACGTACATCGTCACCAAAACGTACCGCGACCATATCGGCAGGGACATCTTCTGCCAGCCGGATCCCCGCATCAAATCCTTCAGCGACAATATCCACCAGTCTGCCATCCACCACCAGATCCAGCGACACGTCGGGATAACGTGCCAGATAGGCAGGCACAATCGTCTGCATCAACAGGTGTATGGCCTCTTCTCCACCATTAATACGCAGCGTACCCAGCACCTGTCCCCGGGTATCCGCGATCTCTTCCAGCGCCTGTTCCAGGCCGGTCAGATGTGGCGAGATGCGCCGCAGCAGTTCTTCTCCGGCTTCAGTCAACGACACGCTGCGCGTGGTGCGGTGTAACAGGCGAACCCCCAGACGCGCTTCCAGCCCGCGAATAGCGTGGCTTAGCGTAGATCGGGTAACGCCTGAAAAATCTGCAGCGCGACGAAAACTACGCTGCTCCGCTACCGCCATAAAGGCTTTCAGATCAGAAAATGTCGGGTTTTTTATTGGTGATTTCATTTCACCTCTTTATGCCATTTGTTGAGTCTTATCATGCCAGTCATCGTGCCATAACCTGTATCGGTGAGTTAACGACTTTTTGGAGATATAGCGATGAGCAACAAAACCTGGTTTATTACCGGTACGTCAACCGGACTCGGACGCCTGATGACGGAGCGCCTGCTGGCGCGGGGCGATAAGGTGATTGCCACTCTGCGTAAGCCCGGTGCGCTGGATGACCTGCTGGCGCAATATCGCGGGCAGCTCCATGTTCTGCTGCTGGACGTTACGGACGCAACGGCCATACGACGTGTCGTACAGCAGGCATTTGACCATGGCGAGCGAATTGACGTACTGGTCAGTAACGCAGGATATGGGCTTTTTGGCGCTGCGGAAGAGGTCAATGATGCCCAGATTGAGCGTCAGATAGCCACTAATCTCACCGGCTCGATCCAGCTAATTCGTGCTGCACTGCCTCATCTGCGTCAGCAGGGGGGCGGGCGAATTGTTCAGATCTCATCAGAGGGAGGGCAAATCGCCTGGCCGAATTTCAGCCTCTATCACGCCACCAAATGGGGAATTGAAGGGTTTATTGAATCCGTCGCACAGGAGGTGGCTCCCTTCGGTATCGATTTTCTCATTGCTGAACCCGGCCCAACCGCGACGAACTTCGCCAGCGGNNGGGGGGGGCTGGCGGATGGCAGTATCGCTATTAACGGCGATGCGGTGAAAACCGTCGCGGCAATCATCGCTGCGACGGATTCGAAAAAGCCACCGTTTCGCCTGGCGCTGGGCAGTAAGGCATATCATTCCATTAGCGAGGCGCTGCACGGTCGGCTGCAGGAACTGGAGGCGGGCCGCAATATCGCATTAAGCGTAGATAAAGACGGATGACGGATCGGCGCTTTTACCCGTGCCGTCGTGGATTGTCTTCCTGCAGAATATGCTGGCGCAAAAGCTGCGCCAGCGCGGATGCATCTTTCTGCTCAATGGCCGCGACCATCGCGAAATGTTCTTCTGATGACTGAACAATCCTGGCATGAGAATTCCATTGCCCCAGCGCGGCAGAAGGTACACGGCTTCGTAATTCAAATATGAGTTCTATCATGTCCTGGTTGGAGCAGGGGGTGAGGAGTGCGCGGTGGAAGGCGAGGTTGGACTCGTACTGCTGCAACAACGAACCGTATTGGGTGTAGTGATCGAACAACTCCGCGCACTGGCGCAGGGCGTCCAGTTGGTGCGGCTGAATATGTTCCACGATATCTGCCGCCGAGGCGCTTTCCAGTACCGCCCGGATAGCAGAAATGTTACGACGTTGTTGCTCATTGGGCGTATAAACATGGTAGCCCCTGTTCGGGACATGCTGTACCAGTCGTTCAATAACCAACTGATCGAGAGCCCGACGTACCTCACTGCGGGTGCACTGATAACGTTCAGCCAGCTCTACCTGTTTCAGCCATGTTCCCGGCTGAAATTCCCCGGTATTGATGTCCATCGCGAGGCGATTGGCGACTTGCACCAGTGCGCTTTTGCGGTGCGTCATATCTTCTGTTCCTTCTGCTGGTTCCTGCGATCTTATGCTGCTGACCCCTCTTCGATAATGACGGGTTCACTATTTTTCCGCCAGCGTAAACCATGCCGTTATCGTTTTTTTATCTGGTCAGGTGAGAATTGTGACACGAGCCAGATCTTTTGTTAATAAATTGTTTTTTAAATTGGCGCCAATTTTGGTTTTATGTTTGAATCGAATTTAAACAGCGACTGAATGGGCGATGAATTTATGCAACAAATTGATATTAAAAAGGATTCAGATGATGCCGTCGGGCGTGGCCTGGCGCTGTATTACCGTGGCAGTACGACTATCTTTTCCAGCCAGCACGACCCACGCTTTCAGTATTGCCTGTACGTCCCTCCAGGTTTCGATGATGACAAAAGCGGATATCGCCTGATTGTTGCGATGCACGGTACCGGGCGTTCGATGGTGCAGTATCGCGATGCCTTTGCTGAGTTTGCCCGCTACAACCGTTGCGTCGTACTGGCACCGCTGTTTCCGGTAGGACCGCTGGGTGATGGCAACTCTCACGGATTTAAATACATCATCGAACAGGATATTCGCTACGACCAGGTGCTGCTGGCGATGATCGACGAAGTTAGCGCTTTGCTGGAATATGACTTTGGCCGCTTTCTGCTGTTTGGGTATTCGGGCGGGGGACATTTCGCCCATCGTTTTCTTTATATCCATCCGGAAAAATTGCTCGCTGTCTCCGTCGGCGCGCCGGGGTCCGTTACGCTGCTGGACGACAGCAAGGCCTGGTGGCCTGGCGTGCAGAATTTTGAGCAGATTTTTGGCAAACCTTTGAATTACAGCGCATTGCGTAAGGTAACCGTTCAGTTGGTCGTGGGGAAGGTGGATCTGGAAACGTGGGAAATCACACATAAACCCGGTGGCCGCTACTACATGCCTGGCTGTAATGATGCCGGACTCACCCGGATCGAGCGCAACACGACCTTGCTGAATAGCCTGCGCGAACATGGCGTCGACGCTATTCAGGATATTGTTCCAAACGTCGGTCATGACGGGATGAAAGTTCTGGAGCAGGTAAAAGATTTCTTTCTGCGGGTTTTGCAGGCACATCGCTGAGGAGCAAACAACGTGACGCAACCTTTTCCGTTTATCGAAATTTCCGGTACCCCGTATGAGCGCGGCTGTCAGTATGGCGAACAGGCAAAAGCGCGAATTCACGCCAGCGTCGCCATTTATGGCGATCAGCTTGATGCCCTGCATATTACCCGGGAGCAACGCGAAAAACTGATTAACAGTTTCAGCGCCATTATTCGTGATTTTGACGCCGATTATCTTGACGAGATGCAGGGCATTGCCGCGGCATCAGGCGTACCGCTGGAAGCGGTTGTGATGATTAACGCCCGGACTGAGGTGATAGCCCAGGCGCGAAACCTGCAACGCTGTGCGACGCCCCATGATGACGCAATAAAAGATGGTTGTACCGGCGCGGTGATCCTGCCTGAGCTCAGCCATCACGGAAAGCTCATTCACGGGCAGAACTGGGACTGGCGTGCTGAATGCGCGGAGAGTTCCGTGGTGGTGAAAATCAAACGTGAGCAGGGGCCGGACGTGTTGACCTTCGTTGAAGCTGGAGGGCTGGGCCGTAGCGGCATGAACAGCGCGGGCATCGCCATTACCGCCAACTATCTGCGTTGCGAACGCGACTATCAGCAGCAGGGCGTCCCACTGTCGCTGATTCGACGCAAAGCGCTGGAGCAGCAGCATATGGCGCTGGCGATGAAGGTGGTCGCCACCACACCGAAGTCCTGCTCCAACAATATGATCCTCAGTACCAAAGAAGGTTTTGCCATCGATTTTGAATGTGCGCCGAACGAGAGCTTTACGCTGTACCCGCAAAACGGCCTGCTGGTGCATGCTAACCACTGGGAAAGCCTGCCTGCACGCTGCAAAGTCCGTGAAGAGGGCATTGATGCATCGCCCGATTCGCTATACCGGGCATGGCGCGTGAGCGAACTGCTGAAAGGTATCGAAAAGCCGGGCGAAGAGGAGATGAAAACCGCCTTTTTTGATGATTTCGGCACTCCTTACTCGGTGTGCCGCCCTCCACGTCCCGGATTCAGCAGTGATTTGTCTGCCACCGTAGCGATGATTGTGATGATCCCTGCCGATGGTGTGATGGATGTGGCGCCGCTTCCGGCGCTCAACCGCAACTTTACGCGTTACACGCTCGACTAACAGAGAGGCTGTTATGAAAAAGTTTTTATCTGCGGTGGCCCTGCTCATGCCGGGACTGATGGCGCAAGCTGCTGACAATAATGTGATCCGTTTCGCCCTCAATCAGGATATCCGGAGTAGCCAGCCGGGCGTGAACCGTGACGGCAACACCGATGATGTTCTGATGCACGTTGTGGAAGGTCTGGTTGGGTATCGCGAAGACGGTACCGTCGGACCGATGCTGGCGTCATCGTGGGATATCAGCGATGAGGGGAAAACCTATACCTTTCATCTGCGCGACGGTGTGAAATTTCACAATGGTGACACCATGACGGCGCAGGACGTGGTATGGAGCTGGAAGCACTGGAACGAGCCGAAAACCCAGTGGCGATGTCTGCGCGAATTTGACGGCAGTGGCCTGATTCATGTTACTGACGTCAGCGCGCCGGATAAAAACACGGTAGTCATGAAACTGGAAAAACCCGTGGCGCTATTCCTTGATACGCTGGCACGGACTGACTGCGGCGCTACTGCCGTTATCAGCCCGAAATCCGTGGCGTCAGATGGCTCCTGGGTTGCGCCAATAGGCACTGGCCCCTTTATTTTTGGTGACTGGAAACACGGCGAATATGTTTCCCTGAAAAGGTTCGCAGAGTACAGCGCCTTGCCGGGTAAGCCTGATGGCTTTGTCGGCGGTAAAAAAGCGCTGGTTGATGAGGTTCGTTTTATGGCCGTGCCGGATGCGGCGACGGTAAAAGCGGGTCTGCAATCCGGTGCGGTCGATCTGGCTCAGGTTAGCCCGATTGACGGCAGCGACCTGAAAAAAGATCCCAATATCGCTCTCGAAGTGGCACCGAATGCCCAGCGCCATGTGATGCTGATCCAGACTGACGATCCGCTATTGAAAAACGTCAAGCTGCGCCAGGCGATTGCCTCCGCGCTGGACAGTGAACAGATCGCGCTTGGCACCAGTCAGAATATGGCTCATGCATCTAATTCCAATATTTCCGTTGCCTCAGCGTTTTACAGTAATGTTCAGAAGCAAGGATACAACTACGATCCGGCACGTACCGCGAAGCTGCTGAAAGAGGCAGGTTATAAAGGGCAACCGCTGGAGATTATCGCCAATAAACGCGCTACGGTGCCGAGTTTTGATATGGCGATCATCATCCAGGCGATGTTACAGGGGGCGGGAATCAATGCCCGCGTCACCACCATGGAGTGGGCGACGCAACTGGAGCGTTATCAGTCCGGGCGTTATCAGATGATGACCTTTACCTACTCTGCGCGCTTCAACCCCGCACTGGCATTTGAACAGATTACCGGTGACAAAACCAAACAGAAGCGCAAGGTGTGGGGAGATCCCGAGGCTATTGCGATGACCGATAAACTGGCCACCCTCGACGATCCGGCGCAAATTCAGGCCCTGACGGACAAACTCCATCAACAGATGATTGCGGATGTCCCGTTGATTGTCTTTTATCCGGGGCTGGATATTGTTGCTCACCGTAAGGCGATCAGCGGCTATAAAGCCTGGCTGGCAGCAGCCGCACGGCTGTGGAATGTCAGCAAAGCCTGATGAGATGAGGAGACGCACATGTTGCAGTTCCTGCTTACCCGTATTATGACCGCTATTCCCACCCTGCTACTGGTAACGGTACTGGTCTTTTTGCTCACCCGCATGGTGCCGGGGGATCCGGCGCTGCTGATGCTGGGCGATATGGCGACGGAAGAAAGCCTTGCTGATCTGCGCCATAGCATGGGGCTGGATCAGGGAATGGTCCAGCAGTTCATTATCTGGTTTGGCAACGTGTTGCAGGGCAATTTTGGTCATTCGATTCAAAGTGGCCAGGACGTATTGCCGCTTATCCTGCAACGCTTCGGCGTGACGCTTAGCGTGGTGCTGGCGGCGATTGCGATCGCTTCGCTGCTCGCCGTGCCCGCTGGAATGCTGGCTGCGTGGAAACAGAACTCATCGCTGGATACCGGGCTTGTCATGTTTTCCACCTTTTTGCTGTCAATTCCAAGTTTCTGGATGGGGTTACTCATCCTGCTGCTGTTCGGACTGCAGCTGGGCTGGCTACCGGTGGTCGGCTACGTTTCGTTAAGCGACAATCTGAAAGCAGGTGTCCTGTATCTGCTGATGCCGGTAATGACTCTGGTGCTGGTAGAGATAGGCGCGCTGGTGCGCATGATGCGTGCCAGTACGCTGGAGGTGCTGCGGCTGGATTACGTTTCACACGCCCGCGCCAAAGGGCTGCGCGAGCGTACCGTACTGTCGCGACATGTATTTCCTAATGCCTTCGGTCCGACGTGGACACTGATTGGTTTAACGCTCGGCAATTTACTCAGCGGCGTAGCGGTGACGGAGACCGTCTTCAGCCTTCCCGGTCTGGGGCGACTGCTGGTTGACGCCATCTACGCCCGCGATTACCCGGTGATCCAGGGCTGCATGCTGTTTATCGCCACGCTTTATGTACTGACCAATCTGCTGATTGACGCGCTTTATCCATTGTTTAATCCGAGGGTTTCCGCCTGATGAAAAGACGAATTGCGCTCGCGCCTAATGCCCTGGTTGGGATGACGCTGATTGGCATCATCGTGCTAGCAGGCGTAGTGGGCTTTTTCTGGACGCCGTTTGATCCGGGCCGGATTAACATTCTGGCGCGCCTGCAGGCACCCGGCACGCAGTATCTGCTCGGCACTGATGAATACGGCCGCGACGTGCTCAGCCGCCTGCTGGCCGGGGCCAGCGCCAGCATGACTATCTCTCTGGTGACGGTTAGCTTTGCGTTGCTGGCCGGTATTGTGTTGGGGCTAATTAGCGGTTATCTGCGAGGCGTGGTGGATCGGGTCATTATGATGATAACCGATACGCTGCTGGCGTTCCCCGGCATCCTGTTGGCGCTGGGGCTGCTAAGCATCCTCGGCAATAACCGTTACGGCATTATTCTCGCGCTGGGGCTGGCCTATACGCCGTCGGTGGTGCGTATCGTACGCGGAACCGTGATGGGGCTGCGTGAAGCGGACTTTGTCGCCGCGGCGCGAATTATGGGGCATAACGAACTGACTATTCTCCGCAGGCACGTTCTGCCGAACTGTCTTGCACCACTGACGGTACTGGCAACGTCCATGCTCGGCTGGGTGTTGATTTCTGAAAGCGCGCTCTCCTTTTTGGGGCTTGGCGTGCCGCCGCCAGAACCGACCTGGGGCAATATGCTCGCGGCAAGCCGCAGCTATCTGGCGCAGGCCCCCTGGCTGGCGCTGCTGCCGGGAGTTTGTATCTCTCTGGCATTACTGGGCGTCAATATGCTTGGCGATGCGTTACGCGATTATCTCGACCCGAGGATGCAATGATGAACAACCAGAAACCATTGTTACAGGTGACTAACCTGCGGGTGAATGCGGCAGAACGTGAAGTAGTGAAAGGCATCTCCTTTTCTCTGGCGCCGCAGGAGGTACTGGCTGTGGTGGGGGAGTCGGGAAGCGGTAAAACGCTGGCAATGCGCTCTCTCATCAAACTGTTGCCGACAGGCATCACCAGTCAGGCAGACTCCCTGATATTTGATGGCCAGGATTTACAGCAGCTTAACCAGGAACAGTTGCGGAGTCTGCGCGGCGCAGGCATCGGTATGGTATTTCAGGAACCAATGACCTCCCTGAATCCGGCGATGACCATCGGTCGTCAACTTGATGAAGGTTTGGTTCTGCATACACCATTGACTGAGCGTGAGCGGCGCGGAAAAATTATTGCCATGCTGGAACGCGTTGGGTTAACGGATGCCGCCAGTTTGCTTGGACGTTATCCCCATGAATTTTCAGGAGGAATGCGTCAGCGGGTCATGATTGCTGCGGTAATGCTGTTGGAGCCCAAACTGATTATTGCTGATGAACCCACGACGGCACTGGACGTGCTTGTGCAGCATGAAGTGATGGAGTTGATGCTATCGCTGACGGCGGAGAAGGGCAGCGCGGTGATCCTTATCAGCCATGATTTATCAATGGTGGCGCGCTATGCCTCGCGGATTATGGTTATGGAGCAGGGGGAACTGGTTGAACAGAACAGCAGTCATCAACTGCTGGCGAATCCACAGCATTCCTATACACGACGACTGCTGGAAGCATTGCCGGTACGCCAGCCAGCCCCGGATCGGCAGCGACTATTAGCGGCGGAAAGCGTGATTGCACTGACTGATGTTGAAATTATCTATACCGGACATAAACGATGGTTCCGCCCGGCATCCATGACGAAGGCGGTGGAGGGCGTCAGTTTTAACGTGCGTGCAGGGGAGACAGTCGCGCTGGTAGGGGCGAGCGGTTCGGGTAAAACCACCATCGGTAAACTGATTGCCGGCATGTTACAGGCCAGCCGTGGGACGCTGGCGTTTCGCGGTCATCTGATCAGCAAGGCAGATAAGACACTGCTCACGACCTGGCGTCGCGAATGCCAGATGATTCAGCAGGATCCTTTTTCCTCTCTGGATCCGCGGATGATCATTGCACAAATTCTTNAGCCGCTTCTGCTTGTTGAGACCATGAACCGACGCGCCCGCGAACAGCGGGTACGCGAAGTTCTTGATGAGGTAGGGCTGGGAGAAATGTTTTTGACCCGTTATCCGCATCAGCTATCGGGAGGGCAGCGCCAGCGAGTGGCGATAGCCCGGGCGATTATTCGACGCCCTGCATTTATTATTGCTGATGAACCGACATCGGCGCTCGATATGACGGTACAAAAACAGATCCTGGTACTGTTAAAACGGCTGCAGGACCATTATGGGTTTGCCTGCCTTTTCATAACACACGATCTCGGGGCGGTTGAACAGGTCGCCGACCGTATCCTGGTAATGGAAAAAGGCGCGCTGGTAGAGAGCGGCTGGAGCGACGATGTGCTGGATAACCCGCGCCATCCTTATACACAGCGACTGCTGCGCTGCCTGCCGGTATTGAAACCGCTGGAACAAGGCGGGTATCAGCTACAGCGACAGCCCGCATGATGGCTTCTGGTGTCAGCGATATTCGTGCAGGAACGTGGCAAAGCATCGTTACTGGGTACTTTGAAGGATACATGAAGTGAAAAAGTTGAAAGCAATTTCTCTTTTTCCAATGAGCAGGATCTCATGTGGATCTGGTGGCGCGAGCTTTCATCATGAGCTGGAACGCTCTCCGTCACTACATCTTTTTATTTGATTAGAGGCGCACCCCATAAACAAGGGGTGGCTTCATACTGCTCATATTACGTTGATGTATCGTGGTTTGCGTATTTTGCAAAGCTCATAATATAAAGTCTTTGTAACGCTCTGCGTTTTCGATCAGGTAAGCAGGGAATTTTTCTGCATTCAGTTCCTGCTTTACCATCTTCCTTTCACGATTCCAGATATCTTTCGCATTTGTAAGGGCATCAATGATATGCGCTTTATTATTAAGCTGCGGCAGATCGTACTCAGTATGAGAAATTGATGACATTTTTTCTGAGATACGTTCAGGTGTCATTATCCATGAAAAGTGCCAGCCTGAGTTCTTTAGGGTTCTACTGCGGAATTTGAACCAGGTTTTAGAAATAAAATCTTTATATAGCTCGGACTTTTTGATGTTACGAAACGTCTCCGGCTCGCTGTTAAAGTAATCCTTTAGATTACGCAAGGTTGTGGCGCGAGGTAGCTTGCACTGCCGCTCTGAACCATCAACATTAAATACCTGTAGGTTGAACTGATAATTAAAGAATGGCATATGCATTATGGTACACAGGTGCTTAGGGTTAATCTGCTTTACAATCTCCGGGCGAAAGATTTCATCCACATCTGACACCATAATAATGTCGTCATCTTTAGCATTTTCCAGGCCGCGCATGATGGCATTTCTGGTGGCAGATTCATTTGCCCAGGCATCATATTCTCCGCTTGTTCCATTTTTTAATTTTGGGAGATCAGTGAACGCAACATAGATAATTTTCTCTTTAAATTTTTCGTATTTTGCTATATCAAAGTTCAAATTTTTCGGCTTGCCTGTGAAGGTATGTCTGGACTCGACAATCACGAAACGGTCTACCACATTGGCAAGCGTATTCAGGCGAATGTCCAGCAACATATCTTCGTCATAGTACAAAAAGCAGTCATAGATCATTGTGCATTCCTTATGCTTTTAGCGGCTTCCACATTCTTTTATGTTCATTACTGGCAACACATCTTAAATCTGAGGGAAAAAAAGGGGACACTGAGTATCGATATAAAAAAACCACCTTGTGGAGTTGTGGTTTAAGCTAATGATTTTAAAGTTAAAATTTGGTGGCCCCTGCTGGACTTGAACCAGCGACCAAGCGATTATGAGTCGCCTGCTCTAACCACTGAGCTAAGGGGCCGTGGCGGTGGATTATAAAGTAACTCCCGCAGGCGATCCAGCGTAAAACTTTTGCATGCCGCTTTTATAAACAATGCCTTTTCAATCCTTTATACTGAAATCTCCTTATGTCGATTTGGGGTAAGTATGATTAACGACATTCTGGCACCGGGACTGAGGGTAGTGTTCTGCGGCATCAACCCGGGCAAGTCTTCGGCGCACAAGGGTTTTCATTTTGCGCATCCGGGCAATCGCTTCTGGAAGGTGATCCATCAGGCCGGGTTTACTGACCGGTTGTTGAAGCCCGAAGAGGAGCAACTGCTTCTCGACATGCGCTGCGGGATCACCATGCTGGTGGAGCGTCCGACGGTGCAGGCGAGCGAGGTAGGGCTGCATGAGCTGCGTAGTGGCGGCCGTGAGCTGGTGAGGAAGATAGAGGACTATCAGCCTGCAGCGCTGGCCATACTCGGCAAACAGGCGTACGAAAAGACCTTCAGTGTGCGCGGTGTGCAGTGGGGGAAACAGCAAAACAGTATCGGCGCGACGCAGATATGGGTGTTACCAAACCCGAGTGGTCTGAACCGGGCGACGCTGGATAAGCTGGTTGAGGCCTATCGCGAGCTGGATGAGGCGCTGGCGTTGCGCGGGCTCTGAATTCAGCGCAAAAAAAAGCTCCCGGGCGGGAGCTTTTTGTTTTTCCGGAACCGATTAATCGTCCAGGAAGCTACGCAGCACTTCAGAACGGCTCGGGTGACGCAGTTTACGCAGCGCCTTCGCTTCGATCTGACGGATACGTTCGCGGGTCACGTCGAACTGTTTACCGACTTCTTCCAGCGTGTGGTCGGTGTTCATATCGATACCGAAACGCATACGCAGGACTTTCGCTTCACGGGCGGTCAGGCCAGCCAGGACGTCGTGCGTGGCGGCGCGCAGGCTCTCGGTTGTCGCAGAGTCCAGCGGCAGCTCGAGGGTGGTATCCTCGATGAAATCACCCAGATGCGAATCTTCATCGTCGCCGATCGGCGTTTCCATGGAGATAGGCTCTTTGGCGATTTTCAGCACTTTACGGATTTTGTCTTCCGGCATCAGCATGCGCTCGGCCAGCTCTTCCGGCGTTGGCTCACGACCCATTTCCTGCAGCATCTGGCGGGAGATACGGTTGAGTTTGTTGATGGTCTCAATCATATGCACCGGAATACGGATGGTGCGCGCCTGATCCGCGATGGAGCGGGTAATCGCCTGACGGATCCACCAGGTGGCGTAGGTGGAGAACTTGTAACCGCGACGGTATTCGAACTTATCAACCGCTTTCATCAGGCCGATGTTGCCTTCCTGAATGAGGTCGAGGAATTGAAGACCGCGGTTGGTGTATTTCTTGGCGATAGAAATCACCAGACGCAGGTTCGCTTCCACCATCTCTTTCTTCGCACGGCGGGCTTTCGCTTCACCGATGGACATACGGCGGTTGATGTCTTTTACCTGCTCGATGGTCAGGCCGGTCTCTTCTTCAATCTGCTGCAGCTTCTGCAGGCCGCGCTGAACGTCTTCCGCCACGTCGTGCAGCTTCTCAGACCACGGCTTGTTCATCGCGATAGCGGCGTTGAACCAGGTTTCGCTGGTTTCGTTGCCGGTGAACAGGGTGATGAAGTTCTTCTTCGGCATTTTGCACTGCTCAACACACAGCTTCATGATGATGCGTTCTTGCGTACGAACGCGGTCCATCATGACACGCATGCTGTTGACCAGGTAATCGAACTGCTTCGGTACCAGGCGGAACTGTTTGAACACCTCAGACAGCTTCAGGATCTCTTCCTGAGCGGCAGCGTGGCTGCGGCCTTTGGCTTTGATGGTGTCGCGAGTCACTTCGTACTGCGTGCGCAGTTCGCCGAATTTCTCACGCGCCAGTTCCGGGTCGATACTGTTATCGTCGTCGCTGGAATCGCTGTCGTCGTCTTCCTCTTCTTCCTCGTCATCGTCGTCCATCTCTTCCTGAGAGAGTTCAGAGCCGACGTGCGTCGCGGTAGGCGCCATGTCTTCTTCGGCGTTAGGATCGACAAAACCGGTGATCAGATCGGACAGACGCGCTTCAGCAGCTTCAACGCGGTCGTACTGCTCCAGCAGATAGGTGATGGCTTCCGGGTATTCGGCAACAGAGCACTGAACCTGGTTGATCCCGTCTTCGATGCGTTTCGCGATGTCAATTTCGCCTTCGCGGGTCAACAGTTCAACGGTACCCATTTCGCGCATATACATGCGAACCGGATCGGTGGTACGTCCGATTTCAGATTCCACGCTGGAAAGCACCTGTGCGGCGGCTTCTTCAGCATCTTCGTCAGTGTTGTTGGAGGTTTCAGCCAGCAACAGATCGTCGGCATCCGGTGCTTCTTCCATCACCTGGATGCCCATATCGTTGATCATTTGGATGATGTCTTCGATCTGATCGGAGTCGACGATATCTTCCGGCAGATGGTCATTGACCTCAGCATAGGTCAGATAGCCTTGCTCCTTACCACGGGTGACAAGCAGCTTCAGCTGTGACTGCGGGTTTTGCTCCATAAGACGGTATCCACACTTATTTCATTGGGTTGGTGTCGGTCGGCGAAAATCAAAAACCGCCAACTTTTAAAGCGAGGGCCACTTATATTATTGCCGCTGCGCCTCAGCGCGGCTGTCGGGATCAACCCGATCGATTATCGGCACTTAAGCCGTGCAATTCATTTTTTTGCCAGTTCCTGGCTTATTGTCCAGAGTTCCCGGCGTTCTTCGCTGCTTAAACCGTGCGTGCGATCGCGAGCTATCAACTCTTCCTGTCGCAGCTCAAGCAACGAATCCAACATATGGTTGAGTGAGTCGGTGAACGTTTTTTCTGCAATGTCCTTATCAGCTATATCGTCCCACATCGACAATTTTTCAAGGGTAGCGGCCTCTTTTGTGCCGCGATACTGCTCCAGCAGTTGGCCGGTGGTCAGACCGGGTTGTGACAGACACGTGTTGACCAGTTCGGTAAATAAGCCCAGTCCGGGCATTTTTTCCTGATTCAGCCCCGCCAGCGGCGGAACCTGCGGTGCCAGATCCGGGTTTTGCACCAGTAACCCTATCAGTATACGCATGGTCGTGCGTTTTAGCTGTGGAGCAGGGCGGGCGGTGCCATTTTCTGCCTGTTTCGGCATTAAACGCTCAAGCTGGGCGTCATCGAGAATACCGAGCTTGTTCCCCAACTCCTGACGCAAATAGATGCGCAACGTTTCGCCGGGCACCTGGCTGATTAACGGCAGCGCCAGCGTGCTCAGCTGAGCGCGCCCGTCCGGCGTGCTCAAATCGACCTGCGGCAGCAGGCTGTTAAACAAAAACGTGGAGAGCGGCTGTGCCTGCTCCATCCGCGCTTCGAACGCCGCTTTACCCTCTTTACGCACCAGCGTATCCGGGTCTTCGCCGTCAGGCAGAAACATAAAGCGCAACTGACGACCGTCTGACATAAATGGCAGCGCGGTTTCCAGCGCGCGCCATGCGGCGTCGCGCCCTGCGCGGTCACCGTCGTAACAGCAGATGACGTTGTTGGTCACCCGGAACAGCAACTGAATGTGATCGGCCGTGGTCGAGGTCCCCAGCGACGCGACGGCATAGTTGATGTCGTACTGCGCCAGCGCGACCACGTCCATATACCCTTCGACGACAAGAAGACGCTGAGGTTCCGCTTCCGTTTGCTGCGCTTCATAAAGGCCGTACAGCTGGCGGCCCTTATGGAAAATATCGGTTTCCGGCGAGTTCAGGTACTTGGGGGTATCGTTGCCGAGCACGCGCCCGCCAAAGCCAATCACTCGCCCACGCTTGTCGCGGATCGGGAACATCACCCGGTCGCGGAAACGGTCGTAACTGCGCCCCTGATCGTTAGTGACTAACATGCCCGCATCAATCAATGATTGACGGTTTTCGCCATGCGCACCGAAACGTTTTAAGACGTTATCCCAGCCGGGCGGCGCGTAGCCAATTGCGAATCGGCTAATCACATCGTTGCTCAGACCGCGCTTTTCCAGATACTGGCGCGCCGTGACTGCGGCAGGGTTTGTCAGGGACTGTTGATAAAACGTATTCAGGCCGTCCATCAGTTGATAGAGGTTTTGCCGTTGATGGCGCTCTATCTGGCTTGGCCCGTTACCCGCTTCATAAGGCACGTCGAGGTTGTGCATGGCCGCCAGTTCTTCGACGGTTTCCACGAACTCGAGCTTGTCGTAGTTCATCAGAAAATCGATGGCATTGCCGTGCGCGCCGCAGCCGAAGCAGTGGTAAAACTGTTTTTCACCGTTGACGGTGAATGAGGGGGTTTTTTCGTTATGGAACGGGCAACACGCGTGAAAATTCTTGCCCTGCTTTTTCAGCTTTACCCGCGCGTCGATGAGATCGACGATGTCGGTTCGCGCCAGCAGGTCATTGATAAAAACACGTGGGATGCGTCCGGCCATATGCCCCTTCAATTAATACCTTTCTGCATTCGCCCACCGGCGCGAATTACGAAGGGTATAAACGAAAATAAGCCGCGCTTTCCTTCCGGAAGCACGGCCTTGCAACTACAACTCGTTCTGAATTGAGAGCGTTAGCCCTCTACAGATTAGTACAGACGAGTACGGCGTGCGTTTTCGCGAGCCAGTTTCTTCGCGTGACGTTTCACAGCAGAAGCTTTAGCGCGTTTGCGTTCTGTAGTCGGTTTTTCATAGAACTCACGACGACGGACTTCCGCCAGAACACCTGCTTTCTCGCAGGAACGCTTGAAGCGACGCAGTGCTACGTCGAACGGCTCGTTTTCACGTACTTTAATTACCGGCATGTAACTCTCACCTTTAATAAATTCGGTTTGCCGCTGGCATCAACGCCAGCTTATTTCAAAATGGTGCGGAATTTTACTGCAACTGCCGCTGCTTTGTAAAGCACCAATGCCGTTTTTGAACGGGACCTTTGTAAGGGGGGAGAGTATACACGAACTGACGCCCCAGGGTATACATCGACCGGCATTCGCCCTACACTGCGCGGTACAGAAATGAGGTAAAAACAAGTCATGCGTGTACTGGGAATTGAAACATCCTGCGATGAAACCGGCATCGCCATTTACGACGATGTTAACGGGCTGTTAGCCAACCAATTGTATAGTCAGGTGAAATTGCATGCCGATTACGGCGGTGTGGTGCCGGAACTGGCGTCGCGCGATCACGTGCGGAAAACCGTGCCGCTGATTCAGGCCGCGCTGAAAGAAGCGAACCTGACGGCGAAAGATATCGACGCGGTCGCTTATACCGCCGGGCCGGGTCTGGTCGGCGCGCTGCTGGTCGGCGCGACCGTCGGACGTTCGCTGGCGTTTGCCTGGAACGTACCGGCGATTCCGGTACACCATATGGAAGGGCACCTGCTGGCGCCGATGCTGGAAGACAATCCCCCGGCGTACCCGTTTGTCGCGCTGTTGGTGTCCGGCGGACATACGCAGCTGATTAGCGTTACCGGCATTGGCGAGTACACCCTGCTCGGCGAATCTATCGACGATGCCGCCGGTGAAGCGTTTGATAAAACCGCCAAACTGCTGGGGCTGGATTATCCCGGCGGCCCGATGCTGTCGAAGCTGGCGTCGCAGGGCACGGAAGGGCGTTTTGTTTTCCCGCGTCCGATGACCGATCGCCCGGGGCTGGATTTCAGCTTCTCCGGCCTCAAAACTTTCGCCGCAAACACCATTCGTGACAATGAGAACGACGATCAAACCCGTGCAGATATCGCCCGCGCCTTTGAAGACGCGGTGGTTGATACGCTGATGATTAAGTGCCGCCGCGCGCTGGATCAAACCGGCTTCAAACGGCTGGTGATGGCGGGCGGCGTGAGCGCTAACCGCACGCTGCGGGCGAAACTGGCGGAGATGATGCAAAAGCGTCACGGCGAGGTGTTTTACGCCCGCCCGGAATTTTGCACCGACAACGGCGCGATGATCGCTTACGCGGGCATGGTGCGTCTGAAAGCGGGAACGCGTGCCGATCTTGGCGTGACCGTGCGCCCTCGCTGGCCGCTGGCGGAACTCCCTGCGGCGTAAAATGACGTCACCCGGACGGCGCAACGCGTCCGGGGTTTATTCAGGATCTTTCTCTTTCTTTTTTTTCAGCTTTGACCAGATTTTGGTTTCCTGACGTCGCCACAGACGCTGAATGTTATCGTGGTGACGCAGCAAAATCAGGCAGGAAAGCATCGAAACGGGAAAGGTGAACTGCGGTTTAAACCACCAGACGTAAAACGGCGCGATGAGCGCGCTGACGATGGCGCCGAGCGACGAATAACCGCTCAGCAACACGGTGAGCAGCCAGGTGCCCGCCATCACGCCGGTGAGATCCCAGCCGATAGGCGCAATCGCACCGAAAGCCGTGGCAACGCCTTTTCCACCGCGAAAACCAAAGAACACTGGCCAGATGTGGCCGAGACAGGCGGCGATGGCAATCATGCCAAGCCAGAACGGTGTGACGCCCAACATATACGCGCCCCAGACCGGCAACATCCCTTTCAGGACGTCGAAAATCAGTACTGCTACGGCTGCTCCTTTGCCGCCCATACGTAAAACGTTGGTTGCTCCGGGGTTGCCTGAACCGCACTGACGGGGATCCGGCAATCCAGCGATACGGCAAACCAGGATGGCGCTGGAGATTGAGCCGCAAAGGTAGGCGAGGAGAACCATTCCAGGCGCGATTGCACTCATAACGCTGTTCCGTATTGAAAGTATCGTTTTAATCTCTGCATCTGTGGATAATACGCATAATTCGCCGGAAGTGGTATCCGGTTTGGGCAAAAAGCAGGCGGGGCGTGATGGATATTGTATTTATAGAGCAACTTTCGGTAATCACCACCATTGGCGTTTACGACTGGGAACAGACCATTGAACAGCAACTGGTGTTCGATATCGAAATGGCGTGGGACAACCGCAACGCCGCCGCGAGCGATGACGTTCAGGATTGCCTGAGCTACGCAGACGTCAGTGACGCGGTGGTGGGCCATGTAGAAGGCAACCGGTTTGCGCTGGTGGAACGCGTGGCGGAAGAGGTGGCGTCGCTGCTGCTGAGCCGTTTTAACTCACCGTGGGTGCGCATCAAAGTCAGTAAACCCGGCGCGGTGGCGCGGGCGAAGAACGTCGGCGTGGTCATCGAGCGTAGCCAAAATCTGAAAGAAAACATATAAATTCAACATTGCTAAACCATAATTATTTTTGCTGGTCATAAGACTGGGAAATTTTGGCGGCTGCGGTGAATCATGCGCCGTTTTTTTATGTCTTTTAAAAGGGTTTATTGAATGAGCGATATGCACTCGCTGCTGGTGGCGGCAATACTGGGTGTGGTCGAAGGATTGACAGAGTTTTTGCCCGTTTCCAGTACCGGCCATATGATCATCGTTGGCCACCTGCTGGGATTCGAAGGAGACACGGCAAAAACGTTTGAAGTGGTGATCCAGTTAGGCTCCATCCTCGCCGTCGTGGTGATGTTCTGGCGTCGTCTGTTTGGTCTGATCGGCATTCACTTCGGTCAACGGCCGCATGAAGGCTTCGGAAAAGGGCGTTTGTCGCTGATTCATATCCTGCTCGGGATGATCCCGGCCGTGGTGCTCGGTCTGGTGTTTCACGACACCATCAAATCGTTATTCAACCCGGTGAACGTGATGTATGCGCTGGTGATCGGGGGCCTGTTGCTGATTGCCGCGGAGTGCCTGAAGCCAAAGGAGCCGCGTGCGCAGGGTCTGGATGACATGACCTATCGTCAGGCGTTTATGATTGGCTGCTTCCAGTGTCTGGCACTGTGGCCGGGCTTCTCCCGCTCTGGCGCGACCATTTCCGGCGGCATGCTGATGGGTGTTAGCCGTTACGCGGCCTCGGAGTTTTCCTTCCTGCTGGCGGTGCCGATGATGATGGGCGCCACCGCGCTCGATCTCTACAAAAGTATCGGTTTCCTGACGACTGGTGATATCCCGATGTTTGCGGTCGGCTTCGTAACGGCGTTTATCGTAGCGCTGATTGCGATTAAAACCTTCCTGCAACTGATCAAGCGGATTTCGTTTATCCCGTTTGCCATCTACCGTTTTATCGTGGCGGCAGCGGTGTACGCGGTCTTCATGTAAATCACGCTTTAGGCTGCGGACAACGCGCCTCTTTCCATAACGCGACGGCCTGAATGCGTCGTCGCGTTAACTCCTCACGAATCTCCGGCCCTGTGAATCCCGCCTCAAGCACCTCTTTGTTGGACACGCTTTTCGCCACTTCCCAGGCTTCACGCAGCAGCCGCCCTTGCGGATAATCGCAGGCTTCAAACCCGGTACGACCGCGCACGTCTGCTTCGCTGGTCAGCGCCAGTTGTTCCACGCGCTGCGGCTTGCGCCAGGCGTCGAGGGAGTCAAACAGCTTCACGATGGTTGCCGGTTTCAGAATGGGGAAGGTGTGGATGAGATCGTGGAATTCCGCAACCACTTTTGCCAGATCGCGCATTTCATTCGGCACGCGCAGACGGGCGCAAAGCTGTTCAACCAGTTTGACGCCTGCCGGGCCATGACCGTGGTGGCGCGGCCACAGCGCTTTTGGCGTAAGCCCTTTGCCGAGATCGTGACACAGCGTGGCAAAACGAATATCGATAGCGGGAGAGAGCATCGCTGCCATCGAGAGCGTCATCATGGTGTGGATGCCAGTGTCGATTTCCGGGTGCCATTTCGCCGGTGCCGGAATGCCATACAGCACATCCAGTTCCGGGAACAGCACCTTCAGCGCGCCGCACTCGCGCAGCGTCTGGAAAAAGACCTGCGGATTACGGGTGCCTAACGCGCCTTCTGTCTCTTTCCAGACGCGTTCCGGGATCAGGTGAGCCAGTTCGCCCGCGTCGGTCATCTCGCGCATTAGCTCCATCGTTTCATCGGCGATGCGAAAACTGAGGTGGGCGTAACGGGCAGCAAAACGCGCCACGCGCAATACGCGCAGCGGATCTTCACTAAATGCGGGGGAAACGTGGCGCAGGAGACGCTGGCGTAAATCCGACTGGCCGTTGTAAGGGTCAATGATAGTACCGTCGGCGTCCTGTGCCAGCGCGTTGACGGTGAGATCGCGACGCAGCAGATCCTGCTCAAGCGTCACGTCGGGCGCGGCATAGCAGGTAAAACCAGTATAACCGGAACCGGACTTACGCTCGGTACGCGCCAGCGCATACTCTTCGTGCGTTTCAGGGTGAAGGAACACCGGGAAATCGCGGCCAACTTGTTGATAGCCCGCATCCAGCATTTGCTGCGGCGTCGCGCCGACAACAACCCAATCTCTGTCTTTGACCGGTAGCCCTAATAACGCATCACGAACCGCACCACCGACCAGATAACTCTTCACCCGTACTTCTCCCCAACGCTTGCCCGCAAGTTAACGATAATACGTAAGTGTAGGGGAGAAGACCATTCAGGCTTAATTCATCCAGCGATCTTTTCGTTTCCGGCTGGGGATCAAGTGCGGCAGAACGAGACCTAACAGCAGGCCAACGCCAAGCACGCCGCCGCCATACATGAACCATTGCATGATGATGGTGCGTTGTTTGTCATCCAGTTGCAGATTGGCGGCATTCACTTTCTTCTGCGCGACAATCAGCTGGTTTTTCAGAGTCTGGTTTTCTTCTTTCAGGCCGTTGATCACGCCGTCACTCTGGGCGACTTTTTGCTGCATTTCCGCAGTACGCTGATTCCAGGTCGCGTCGATGTTGTTCAGCTTGTCGGTCAGCGTTTTGACCTGGTTTTCGAGATCCGGCACGCGAGTGCGCAGGCTGGGCTCGTTGCTCAGCTCTTTCAGGGGGATCCACGCGGTGCGGCCGCTGCTGTCACGCACCTGACCATAATTAGAATCACTATTGGTCTGCAGCAAAGCCACTTCTTCGCCGGCGTTAATGGTGCCGACAAGACGATAATTATCACCCGGACCGCTGCGTACCCAGGTGTTCAGTTCATCAGAGACGTAACGTTTTTCCTCGGCATGAGCCATCACAGAAACGTTAAGCGCGAGTAAAGTTAATCCAATCAGGCGTAATTTTCGCATCAGGTCATCGTTTTTGTCATAAAAGTGGAACGATAGTAGTGGCAACAGTCTGACGACGCAAAGCATTCTGCATCAATCGGAATCATCCAGGTCGCGCCAGCCGCGTCGTCAAACTTTTATCCCGGTCAAACTGCGCGTTGCATGGCAATTTGACGCAAAATACTATCTACTGACAAAAAAGAACGCGGGAAGTTCGCCGCAGTGGCACTTCGGGCAACGCAACCATAAGAAGTTTAGTCATGGCTCAAGAAATCGAATTAAAGTTCATTGTCGCCGGTGAGGGTGTAGAAACGCTGCGCCAGCACCTCAATACGCTGACCACGGAGCATCACCCTGCCGTGGAACTGCTCAATATTTACTACGAAACCGCTGATAACTGGCTGCGCAGCCACGATATGGGCCTGCGCATTCGTGGCGTTCAGGGTCGTTATGAAATGACCATGAAGATCGCCGGACGCGTGGTGGGCGGGCTGCATCAGCGCCCGGAATACAACATCGACCTCGACAAGCCCGAGCTGGCGCTTNNGACCCGCGCCCAGCCGCTGTTCAGCACCAACTTCGAACGCGAAAAATGGCTGGTCAACGAAGGCGACAGCCGCATAGAAATTGCGCTCGATCGCGGTGAAGTGAAAGCGGGCGAGCATCATGAACCGATTTGCGAGCTGGAGCTGGAACTGCTCTCCGGGCGGACGGAAGATGTGCTGAAGCTGTCGCGCCAGCTGGTGGGGCTGGCGGTGCTGCGTCAGGGCAGCCTGAGCAAAGCGGCGCGTGGCTATCATCTGGCGAAGGGCAATGCGGAACGTGACGTGCAGCCGCTGGACGTGCTGCCGCTGCCCGCCAAAGCGAACGTTGAGCAGGCGATGGTGTCCGCGCTGGAGAACGCGCTGGCGCACTGGCAGTATCACGAAGAGCTGTGGATCCGCGGCAACGACAATGCGCGCCCGGAAATCATGAGCGCCATTGCCCGCATTCGTCACGCGCTGACCCTGTTTGGCGGTCTGGTGCCGCGCAAAGCCAGCGCGCGCCTGCGCGATCAGCTTACGCTGGCGGAAGCGACGCTGGCTTCGGCGGTATCGGCGCAGACGGCGGCNGACGCTTACCGAATGGCTGGTATTGCGCGGCTGGCAGCCGTTTATCGATGAAAAAACGCAGCCCAAACTCGCCGATTCCTTCAAGCGTTTTGCCGACGTGCAGCTGTCGCGCGTGGCGGCAGAGCTGAAAAAAACGTTCACGAACCGGCTTGGCGATCGTTATACCGATCAACTACCGCGTCTCGCCCGCGATATNGTTGTGCTGAGCCAGTCGATCGCCCGCCGCCAGCACAACGACATTGAAATCTTCCGTAATGAAGCGCTAAACGCCGAACCGTTCTGGCTGCACAGCGGAAAACGATAACCGAGGCAGGATACCTTTTATGATGCCGCTCTCTTCGCAGTTACAGCAGCACTGGCAGACCGTTGTGGACAGGCTGCCGGAAGATTTCCCCGTCGCCACGCTGAGTCTGCAGGCGCAGGCGATGCTGGTGTTCAGTGATTTTGTGCAGGACAGTCTCGTGGCGCATCCCGACTGGCTGACCGGACTGGAAAGCACGCCGCCGCA
>NZ_JNGH01000098.1 GCF_001188485.1 Trabulsiella odontotermitis | reverse complement strand
CACAGCAGCAGCATGCTTTGCTGCGTCGAGGGGATGATCACCAGGAAAAACAGCGATCCCAGCGGCAGCGCAGCCAGCGTGCCGTAAATAAAGTCGATCGCCACCATGCGTGGGTTCGGCAGACGCATCGCTAGCGATGTCACCACGGCAATCATCACCATCGCGCCGCTGCCTGACGTCCAGCCCGTCCACAGCCAGAACAGCGTGCCGAGCACGCAGGAAATCGTGGTACGCCAGAAGTTGACCATTGCGTGAGAATCAGGTAGGTTTCGCACGCCTGAGTGATAAGCGTCAGCGAAAGGGTGTTCAGCGCTTTCAGGCGAAGGTTGGCTTTGGCCCAGCGCGAAGACTCCATATGCAGGTTGCTGCGCATCCCTTCCAGCGCCTGAGTGCGGCGCACCAGCGCACTCCATGCTTTGTCCACCTCTTCGCTGTCGCCGTGGCGGATACACAGCTGCATCAACTGATACTGCGCCACCAGCAGTGCGTCGAGTTCGCGGTCGATCTCCTGTTTGATCGATCGCGGGGAAAAC
>NZ_JNGH01000097.1 GCF_001188485.1 Trabulsiella odontotermitis | reverse complement strand
GACTGAGTGGTTAACGCGCTACGTTTTGCGCGCTGGTTCGCCACAGAAGCTACCGGAATATTACAAAGTTAATATCGGCTCCCTCAATTCCTCAACCGATATCACTCCTTCACTTGTCCGTATCCAGCGCGGTTTTTTAGTATCCGCCGCGAAGATCTCTAAATGTGAATGGTTCGGTTTACCGGGATGCTTACACTACCTTTATAGTGGTCTTCGCTCTTAGCCGCCGTCCTTTAGTCGCTGTCGTATCTTTTCACAAATTTGATGCAAAATCAGAAACTCTTCGTATCTCAAACCGGATTATTCGTCCCACTTGGCTCCCTCTTTGACCANNGACGTTGAATTATCCACTCTCTTTTTCTTAAACCATCACTCTAAAGAATATTATTATCAATTTAATATTTTTTTTAAATAATATCACTTTAACCGTGTGGAATTTTATTTCTTATTCCAGACTATCCATGTTAACTTTTCCTTTCAATTATTGATTTACCACAGAGAACAGGTATGTATGAAAGTGATTTGATTATTAAAGAAATGCAGGCTGACAAACTGATGGCATTAATGCTCGACAAAGCCCTTGCCGGTGTTAAAGACCAGATTTTAGAATCAGCAGCGAGAATGCAAGACGGCGCTACACGACTGAGTTATTACGCCTCCTGTTTTACTGATAATTATCAGGATGTATGTACAAAGTTGAAATATGAGGATAAACGTTTTGCGGAAGGTTTGTATCAGTTAATCCGGGATCGCCGGATTGTGTATGACCTCATGAGTGAGTATTTCAGTCAACTATTCAGGCATAAAACCTATGAGCAACTGGATTTTATAAAGGGGCAATTGCTTCAGCTGGGGACAAACATTTCTGCCAGTAGTTTTACCGCTGAGTCTTTTACGCTCGGAATCACCTCTTCGGTGTGTCTGAGCCTGGGATTTAGTCCTCCTGTCATCGGAAAGGTTCGTGCACTGTCTAGCGGCGCGGTAGGTGCAGCAGGGCTTTACGGATATGTTCAGCAAGCAGCAGAAAGCGCAGACAGGCTTAAGCGCCAAAGCCCGTTGTACTACCATGCACTCTGTCTAAGAAAATTAGATATGATGTATTTTATTGTGGAACCTGTATTCATAAAAGCACATGCTTTCGGGCATCAACATCTGTCAGATTCACAGATAGCAAATATAATATCCAACATGATGAAATAATATGTTCAACTTTCTAAAGAATTTTCTAAAGACACAGGCTTCGTTTTTTTCAAGAACCTACTTACCTGCAATAAGCATACTGATATTTCTTATATTTGCAGTGAATGTATTTCCCTCATTTGCCATAGAAACGACGGTAATCTTTGCTGTAATTGTTTTCGTTTTTATATTCATCACAGCTAAGCCTTCCAGGTGAAATTCTTAAAAAAACCCAAATGTCGCATCCAGCCCATTTGTCGCTAATTGCCGATAATGGATCACCTATTATCGGCAATGATACAATTCCTGAGCGCCCCGCTTTAGTTGAATAGCAGGACCTTGTGGATCTACACCCCCTCCATCACCTCCTCAATCGATAACACCCCTTCACTTGTCCTTATCCAGCGCGGTTTTTTGGTATCCGCCGCGAAGAACCAGACCAGCTCACACAGCAACCCGGTTAGTGTCTTTTCCATTTCGGGCACCAGCGCCTGCCCGGACAGCAATCGCGCCAGTGTCAGGCAGTAATCACAGAGCAACGCTGAATCCGGGTCAAACGCGGGCTTCAGGGGTGGAAGCGTATCAATCGTCAGACTTTCAAACAGATGGTGCGGCACAGGATCATTCAGCGTCGGTTGTAACAGCGTCAGGCACGCGCTGAGTCGGGCGCAGAGCGCCATTTTCAGTGCCTTATCGTCGTTTTCAATCAGGGTTTCGGCGAATTTTTCACAGTGATCGGCCAGGACAGTGAAATCCGTGGTGGCAGTGAAAGGAACAGAAAGTAACGGGTGAGTCTGGGTAGGGATCGTCGCCATCGTGGCAGCCTCCTGTAACGGGTGATATGTCCGCCACTGGAGAGGCTAATCTCACGGGTGACGGAACCGGGCGGGGTTAGCCTTACCGGCGTTACAGGGAACCGGCGCGTCTTTCGACGCCCCCGCCCGGCCCGCCATTGAGGTGTAGCCGTGCGCACGACACAAAAAAGACGCTGGCGCGTCACGTGTCGCCTGTAACACTCTTCAGGAGGCTAATCCCGACACCTGATTTTGCAGGTGCGGGAGAAAGATACTGCTATCGGTACGCGGTCGCAAGCGGTTTAACGGTGGCGAGCGGAACAGAGTTCGGATCTGGAATTCTGCTCGCAAAACGGTAAAGAACGTCATCCAAGGTTTATATATTATCCGTTATGTCGATTTTAAATCGACAATTCAGCCAATAAGCAAACTAGCGCTTGTTTTGCGTCATTGGTGAATTTACAGTGGTTTAATAATTTTCAATATTGTCCATGCAGAGGCGACACTTGGCGAACTATCTAAACTGGCTGATGCAGAATACACTTCCGGGTCAGGTCCTGTTACAGACATGGCTTACCCGTCATGGCATAGATCGTAAGCTCTCGTACCTCTATGTTCAGAACGGTTGGCTCAGTCGCATCGCGCACGGAGTTTATTGCCGCACGGGTCGCGAATCAGACTGGGTAGACGCGGTTTACTGCCTGCAAATGCAGTGGGAAAAACCCGTTCGGGTGGCGGGGCTGACCAGCCTTGCGCTACAGGGACAGGCCCACTATACCGAACCGGGCAGGCAGCAGATCTGGCTCGCGCTTCCGGCTTACGCCAGGTTGCCTGGGTGGTTTACCGCATTTGAACAGGCCGTCACCTTTGTCACGCTGTATACCTCATGTCTCACCACCGATGCAGCGCCTTTCACAACGAAACTGAGTATCGGCGACAGGCGATTAACAGGCAGTTCCCCGGAACTGGCGGCTTATGAAATTGCCAGCGGCGTTCCTTCGCTGATCTCCTTCGAACATGCAGACGCCCTTTTTCAGGGGATGAATCTCCTCAGCCCGCGCAAATTGCAGGCGCTACTTTGTGCCAGCCATTCGGTTAAAACCAATCGCGTGATGCTCTACCTGGCTCAACATAATGCGCATCCGTATTTTCAGTATCTCGATCAACGTGGTATAGAGACAGGCACAGGAAAGCGGCAAATCGTCCCCGGCGGCTGGCTGGAGCCGGATTACCACATCACCGTTCCCCGCGCATTTAAACCGGAAGGAGTTGAAGATGGATCTTCGTGATAGTTATGCCCGGCAAGTCCGGCTGTTGATGACTGCTCTGCCTCATGTGGCGCAGGAATCCTGCTTCGCGCTGAAGGGCGGTACGGCAATCAATTTGTTTGTGCAGGATTTCCCTCGTCTGTCGGTGGATATCGATCTGACTTATACCTCCTTTGTTGATCGCCATACCGATCTGGCGGCCATCAATGATGCATTGCGGCGTATTACGGACTCGCTAAACAACAGACCGGGAATCTCGGCTATCCGACAGAAGAATAAAGCCGATGAAAAACGCATCATCGTTAACACGACGGATGCACAAATCAAGATTGAAGTCAGCCCGGTCTGGCGTGGGTTGCTGTTGCCACCAGCGGAAATACCGGTGTGTGAGAAGGCGGAAATGGAGTATGGCTTCACCATCATGAATGTCGTTTCGCTGGCAGATCTTTATGGCGGTAAAATCTGTGCCGCGCTTGACCGTCAACATCCCCGCGATCTGTTTGATGTATTGATGATGCTCGAGAAACCCGGCCTGACGCGTGAAATCTTTGACGGCTTCCTTTGTTATCTGGCAGGACACCCTCGTCCCATTGCCGAACTGCTGTCACCTAACTGGGATGCCGCCCGGATTGCCACGCTTTATGCACAAGAATTTGCTGGCATGACACAACTGGACATCTCACTGGAATCACTTCTGTCAGTCACGACATTGCTGCCTCATGCGCTGAAATCACACCTTACGGAACAGGATCGCCAGTTTTTACTTAGCTATAAGCAAAACAATCCCGACTGGTCGCTGTATCGCTATCCTGACATTCAGCATCTCCCGGCTATACGCTGGAAACGGCGTAATCTGTCGGTGCTGAACGAGACAAGTCCAGCGAAATTTACGGCGGCAGTCAGCAAGCTGGAAGGGCTTCTCGACACCCACTAACCCTTATCCGTATACCGATACCCATACTGGCTGTACCCGTAGCCATAGTAATCGCTGGCGCGGCGGATCACCCCGTTCAGAATCGCTCCTTTGATGTTGATTCCGCTCTGCTCCAGGCGCTGCACGCAGACGCTGATCTCTTTAACGCTGTTCAGACCAAAACGCGCGACAACCAGACTGGTGCCAACGGAGCGGCCAATTACGGCAGCATCGGTGACGACGAGGATCGGCGGCGTATCGATGATCACCATATCGTAATGCGTATTTGCCCAGGCCATCAACTGGCGGAAACGGTCGCGCATCAGCAGCTCTGCCGGGTTCGGGGNGCGGGTGATGACGTCGAACCCGCCTTTGTGAAAACGCTGCACGGCTTCGGTCATTTCTGATTTGCCGGACAGCACGTCCGACAGCCCGACGTCATTCTCAATGCCGAACATGTCATGGACGTATCCCCGGCGCATATCGCCATCAATAAACAATACTCTGGATTCGGACTGCGCAATCACCGCCGCCAGCGCGGTGCTGACGAACGTTTTGCCGCTGTCCGGCGTGGCGCCGGAAATCATCAAAATGTTGTTCGCGGTCTCCATCATCGCGAAATGCAGGCTGGTACGCAGACCACGAATCGCCTCGACGGACAGATCGATCGGGTTATCGACCGGCAAAAACGGGATGTTGCGGGTGTGGTGGCGCAGGCGCGATGAGAAAAAATGCTGGCGTCGCACCTGGGCTTTTTTCGCCAGCCACTCTGACAGCGGCACGGTGGCGTAAACGTTGATTCCCTGCTCTTCCAGTTGCTCCGGCGACTCAATGCCCCGGCGCAGCAGCGTACGCAGCAAAACCAGCCCCGTGGAGAAAAACAGGCCGAGCATCAGCCCCAGAACCACAATCAGCGCTTTTTTCGGCCGGACAGGCTCCGGCTGCGTCATTGCCGGGTCAATAATGCGCACATGACCAATGGCGCTTGAGCGGGCAATGCTCAGTTCCTGCTGACGGTTAAGCAGTTGCAGATACACAATACGCCCGGACTCCACATCCCGGCTGAGGCGCAGCACTTCCTGCTGCGTCTGCGGCATCGCCGACACGCGCTTGTTGAGCCGCGTTTTCTCCTGCTCCAGCGTATGACGCTTTTCCAGCAACGCGCGGTAGGTCGGGTGATCTTTTTTGTAGAGCTGGGAGATTTCGGCTTCGCGGAAAGTCAGCTCGTTAAGCTGGTTATCCACGTTGACGATCTGCTCAAGTACGCTTTTCGCTTCAAGGTTGAGGTCGACCGAATCCTGCTGTTTGCGGTAGGCGTTGAGTTTATTTTCCGCCTGATCCAGTTCGTTGCGCACCTGCGGCAGTTGCTCCTGCAGGAATTCCAGACTTTTTGAATCCTGCGCCGCCTGGCGGGCGATGTTCTGTTGCAGATAATTGCTGGCGATGCTGTTGAGAATGCGGACGATGTTCTCCGGATCGTCCCCGGTGATCGTCAGCCCCAGCATGCCGCTGTCTTTGCCCCGCTCTTTCACCGAAAAGCGCTGCTGCAGGGCGTTAATCGCCTCCAGCTCAGTTAGCTGCGTCAGCATAAATTCGGTGCCCGGCGCGGCCTGAATATCCGACACGGTCAGGGCGAGGTCATTGTGAATGAGCGGTTCGCCCACCACGCCCGTGACGGTGAAATCCGCGCCATCCACCCGGTAATGACCGTTATCTTCTACCGTTAGCACGAGCCGTTGCGCACGGCCGTCACGGCGTGGGATCACCATCCCGTTCAGCGCCAGCCGTCCAGGAATGTCTCCCGTCAGCCGCGCCCAGCCACGGCCCAGCAGCGGAAAATAGCGCTGCGCCACGACATCGCGTAGCCGTAAATCATCAATGGTTTTGCCGAGGATCATGCGCGACTGCAGCAGTTCGATCTCCGGCGCGGAATCCGGCGAGCTACCAGGGAGATCCTGCGTCAGGCTGTTGAGCAGCGCATTGCCCTGCTTTTGCTCCACCTGCACCAGCGCGTCCGCCTGGTAAATCGGGGTGGTAAACAGCGCGTACGCCAGCGCGCCCAGCGTGAACACTATCGTCACGCCAGCAATCAACTTCCAGTGATCGAGCAGCTCGAAAAACAAGCGAACCAGATCGATCTCATTGTCGCCCGCGGGCATGGCCTGTGGGTGAAGGTTTTTCGTCGACATAAAACAACATATCTCGTTTGGTTAGCTGAGCCGCTTCGCCCATTCCTGAGTGGCCTGTGCCAGCAGGCCATACACATGCTCGAACGCTTCGCGACGTTTGCCGTAGGGATCGGGAATTTTTTTGCCGTCCAGCCATTGACCAAAAAGCAGCGTTTTTCCCCGCACGTCGGGCGCCATCACCGTCACCTGTTCAATGTGCGCTGGCTCCATCACCAGGATCAGATCGACATCGCGCNCCCCTGCCGCACCAGCCGCTCACCGATGGGCGAGCGACACAAATTTCCGGTACACAGCACCAGAATGGAGCGAAACCTTAACGTGGCCATGTGCGGATGTACCGTACGGTTTCCGTCAGGTCATGCACACCGGTGATGGTCGGCACCAGTTGAGAAATCACGCGGTTCCAGCGCACTACCGGCGCGGCGGTCACATAGACGATGTCGTAAGGTTCAAGCTGGAATTCTGTGCTCAGCACCATGGCGGAGGCGTCCTGCGCCTTAAGCTGATAAATACTGGCGATTTTGCCGCCGGGTGAACGGTTTACCGGGCGGATGACAAAAATGCCGGTGGCATCAGACATGTCCTGCCGCAGGCCATCGGCGTTGCCCAGCGCTTCCGCCAGCGTCATGCCGCTGCGATCCATCTTCAGCGTGCTCTGCTTGCCCACTTCACCCATCACGAACACTTTCAGGCTGTCGTTGCGCGGCACAAACAGGATGTCGCCGGGGTACAGCAACTGGTTCTGCGTCAGATCGCCACGCTGCATCAGCGCGTACAGCGAAATGCGGCTCTCCTTACCGTTATGGGTCAGCACGACGTTGCGCCAGTCGGCATTCTCGGTCAGGCCGCCCGCGGCATTGATCGCGTCCATAATCGTTAAGGGAATATTGGTGATCGCCTGCTGACCGGATTTGGCGACTTCACCAATGACATAGGACTTTTGCGAACGGAACGCGGCGATGCTGACATCCACCTGCGGGCTCTCAATCACGGTATCGAGGCGCGCGGTGATATCTTCCCGCACCTGAGTCAACGTCTTACCGGCCACCTTCAGGCGGCCCACGTAGGGATAAAAAATAGCGCCGTCGGCGTTGACCCAGTTGCCAGTATCGCTGGCGCTGCGGTACTGCCCGGCGGGCGTGGTGAGTTCAGGATGATCCCAGACGGTGACCATTAAAACATCGCCAATGCCGATGCGGTATTCATAGTCCTGCAACAGCTTATCGAGCTGTGGGTTGGCGCGGGCAGGGATATGCGGCGGGCGCATTTGTTCGACAAGGCCCGGCGTCAGCGGATAAATATTTACCATCTTATTAAGATCGTAATCCTTGTCCGCAGACTCAATGACATTCTTGCCGTGCGTACTTAATCCCTGGCCCGGAATAACCGTACAGCCGCTAAGCACCGCCAGCACGAACATCAGCATCGGTAACGTGAAAATGGTTTTCTCAACCCTGGGCTTCCTGCTCATTATTTTTCCTTACGGTACGTTTCGCATGAAACAAGCGAATCAGAGCGGTATTAAGATCTGAAAAGACAATCCCTAAATATTATTAATGTATTGAAAGCGGCAGAGTTTATTTTTATTAAAAACAACTATTTATAAATTATTGAATACGCAAAAGAATCGCAAAATTATACACTAAAACATACTACGTGCCGTCCGAAGGGTTGTAAATATAACTAAGTATTTTTAAGGGTTTCCCGTCAATACTTAATAAAATAAATGCCATCGGTTGAATGAAACATGAATATGCACATGCAGGGTGAATTACTCAGACAAGGTTCTCAGTAGCGATGCTTATATTTCATCGTGTGTGGAATAAAAATAATACTGTTCACGTATTTCCGAACGTCAGACACATCGTGTAATGATAACGCGTCCATTTGACCAGGCGAATTGCCTTATTTATTCTAAGATTAATGACGGTACCGGGTCAGGCAACCGGTATCTTCCGGCTAAGAATAAAATGAGATAACACCATGGAATTAAAGGATTATTACGCAATTCTGGGGGTTAAGCCGACGGACGATCTCAAAACCATCAAGACCGCCTATCGCCGCCTCGCGCGAAAATATCACCCCGATGTCAGTAAAGAAGCGAATGCCGAAGCGCGTTTTAAGGATCTCGCAGAAGCCTGGGAAGTGTTGAAAGACGATCAGCGCCGCGCCGAATACGACCAGCTCTGGCAGCACCGCAACGATCCGCAGTTTGGTCGCCAGCAAACGCAGCAGCAACAGCATTACAGTCAGGAAGAGTTCGATGACATTTTCTCGTCGATCTTCGGCCAGCACGCTCGCCAGTCGCAGCAATCGCATGCCGCGCGGGGGCATGATGTGGAAATAGAAGTGGCGGTGTTCCTGGAAGAGACGCTGGAAGCGCAGACCCGCACTATCAGCTTCAGGCTGCCGGTGTATAACGCCTTTGGTCTCGTTGAGCAGGAAATCCCGAAAACGCTGAACGTGAAGATTCCGGCAGGCGTCGTCGACGGGCAGCGCATTCGCCTGAAAGGCCAGGGCACGCCCGGCGAGCATGGCGGCCCGAACGGCGATCTGTGGCTGGTTATCCACATCGCGCCGCATCCGCTGTTCGATATTGTCGGTCACAACCTGGAGATTGTCGTTCCGCTGGCGCCATGGGAAGCCGCACTCGGTGCCAAAGTCACTATCCCGACGCTGAAAGAGAACATTTTGCTGACCATTCCCCCCGGCAGCCAGGCGGGGCAACGGCTGCGCATCAAGGGCAAAGGGCTGGTGAGTAAAAACGCCACTGGCGATCTGTACGCGGTGATCAAAATTGTCATGCCACCGAAACCGGATGAGCAGAGCGCAGGACTCTGGCAGCAACTGGCGCAAGCCCAGGCCGCGTTCGATCCGCGCAAAGAGTGGGGTAAAGCATAATGGCTAACGTTACCGTAACCTTCACGGTTACTGAATTTTGTCTGCATACCGGCGTGTCAGAAGACGAACTGAATGAAATCGTCGGTCTGGGCGTGGTTGAGCCCTGTGACAGTCAGGATGACACCTGGCGGTTTGACGACCGCGCAGTGAGCACGGTGCATCGCGCTGTGCGCCTGCGTAACGAACTGGAACTCGACTGGCCGGGTATCGCCGTGGCGCTGGCGCTGCTCGAAGAAAATGCGCGTCTGGTGAAAGAGAATCGCCTGCTGCACCATCGGCTGGCGCGTTTTATTATCCACTCCTGATCGATCGCCTCCGCTGAGATATACTTCAGGGAGGCCATCACTGGGGGCACTCTTATGAGCACACAACGCCTCGCGCGCAACCTCCGCCTTTCCGGCATCGGCGGGTTTATGGTGATCTCCCTGCTCGCCGTGATTACGCTGCACGCGCACTGGCCGGCGTTTATCCAGTGGTGCCTCAGTACGCAAATTACCCTGCACCGTTATCTGGTGATGTACCTGCTGCAACTGAATAATCATCAGTACAGCGGCGGCCTGTGGCTGCTGACCGGTGCCTTTATGTATGGCGTTCTGCATGCCATCGGCCCCGGACACGGCAAATTTATCGTCACCACCTACCTCAGCACTAACAAAGAGAGCCAGCTCGCCGCCCGGGTGGTGCCGTTTCTCGGCAGCCTGATGCAGGGCGTCAGCGCGATCCTGTTCGTTTTTATTCTGGCGGTGGGGCTTAATCTGGCGTCCGGCGATCTCAGCGAGAGCCGCTGGTATGTCGAGAAGATCAGCGCCGTACTGATTGGCGCTTTTGGCGCGTTGGTGATTTACCAGGCGCTGAAAAGCCTGCAGCCGCGCAAACTGACCATCAAAAGCCTGACGCCGGTGCATCAGCATGATGCGGACTGCGGGTCGGGGTGGATCTCACGCAAGCCGACTGGAAAACCCGGCTCGGCGTGATCCTGGCGATCGGTGCCCGGCCGTGCAGCGGCGCTATCATGATCCTGCTCTTTTCCAACGCGCTGGGCATTGTCAGTTGGGGCATCGCCGCGGTGATGACCATGTCTTTCGGTACAGCGCTGTCGATCATGGGGCTGTCGCTGGCCGTCCGCTACGCCCGCAACCGCACCGTGGCCTTTTTTGGCGCGGATAATTCGCAACTGCACTGGCTGGTGCCGCTGGTGAAAGTAGCGGGCGGTGTCATTCTGATCCTCTTCGCCACCGTCCTGTTTCTGACGGTGATCCCAATCAGCGCCAACGGCGATTTTATTGCCGCCGGGTGCTAATCCCCCTGCGGCTGACCCGCCTGAATGGCGATCCACGCGGCAAAATCACGCATTGCCGCCGTTTCGGGGCGCGACTGTAACCGCGTCAGCCAGTATCCGCCGAGACTAATTTGCGTGCTGAATGGCTGAACAACGCGTTCGGTATTGAGCAGATGCGTGAACATTCCCGGCGGTGCAATGGCAATGCCCGCGCCCGCCTGCGCCGCTTCCAGCATGGTGACAGAAGAATCAAACACCATCACCGGGTGCGTCGGTGAAGGCTCCCGCTCCCCCGCCGCCTGCAGCCAGGCGCTCCATTCATCACGCCGATAAGAACGCAACAGCGTGAATCTCAGCACATCCGCCGGGTATTGCAGTTCTGCTGCCAACGCGGGTGAGCACAACGGTGACAGCGGCGCGTCACAAAGAAAAATCGCCTCGGTGCCGTGCCAGGCCCCGCTACCAAAACGGATCGCGTAATCCAGCCCTTCCGCAGCAGGATCGACCCGGTTGTTATGGGTGGAAAGATGTAAATCAACATGCGGAAAGCGGCGGCGAAAATGCTCCAGTCGGGGAAAGAGAAAGCCTGNNCTTTCCCCGCCGCTGACTGGCGGCAAAGCGATCCAGCGTATCGGCAATCCGGTCGAACGAATCATTGAGCACCGGCAGCAGATTTTCCCCTTCGGTGGTCAATATCAGGCCGCGCGACACGCGGGCAAACAGCTGACAATTGAGGTGCGCTTCCAGCGCTTTCACCTGCTGGCTGATCGCCGAATGGGTGACATTCAGCTCAATGGCCGCGTGAGTAAAACTTAAGTGTCGGGCGGCGGCTTCGAACGCCCGTAGCGCATTCAGAGGGATATAGCTTCGGGTCATGGTGTCATCTGTAAGAAAAACTTCAGGCAGATGCTAAATTTAATCGTTTGCCAGCGGTTGTCAAATCCCACAGACTGAGCGCGTCTCAAGGGCCCGGACACCTCGTCAACTTATGCTAAGGAAGGAATTCATTCATGCAAAAAATGCTTAACACCGCGCTGGCGGTCACTGCGCTGACGCTCACCACGGCCACTTTCGCCGCCGAAAATACGCTGACGTCCGCGCAAATCGGCAAAANCGCGCCGCTGCTCAAGGCGCAGGCGATTCCGGGCATGGCGGTAGCCGTAATCTATAAAGGGCAACCGTATTACTACACCTACGGCAAGGCCGACATCAAGCAGGATCGTCCGGTCACCAGGGAGACGCTGTTCGAACTCGGTTCCGTTAGTAAAACTTTCGCCGGGGTGCTGGGTGGCGATGCCCTCAGCCGGGGCGAAATCAGCCTCAGCGATCCGGCGACAAAATACTGGCCTGAGCTGACCGGCAGCCAGTGGAAAGGGATCACGATGCTGCACCTGGCGACCTACACCGCAGGCGGCCTGCCGCTGCAGGTGCCGGCTGACGCCAAAGACATGGCGTCGCTGCTGAACTTTTACCAGCACTGGCAACCGCAGTGGGCGCCGGGCACCCGTCGGCTGTACGCGAACTCCAGCATCGGCCTGTTTGCCGCGCTGGCGGTGAAGCCGTCCGGGCTGAGCTATGAACAGGCACTGACGGAACGCGTGCTCCAGCCGCTGAAGCTGACGCATACCTGGGTCAACGTCCCGCAACAGGATGCGAAAAACTACGCCTGGGGCTATCGCGACGGTCAGCCGATTCGCCTCACGCCCGGCATGCTGAACGCCGAAGCGGTGGGGTTAAAATCGAGCGTGGTGGATATCGCCAGCTGGCTGCAGGCGAACATGAACCCGCAGCAGCTTGAGGATCGTACGCTGAGCAATGCGATTACGCTGGCGCAGTCGCGTTACTGGCGGATTAGCAGTATGTATCAGGGGTTAGGCTGGGAGATGCTGAACTGGCCGGTAAAAGCCGACACGGTGATCAACGGCAGTGATAACAAAGTGGCACTGGCGCCGCTTCCGGCTGTCGCCATCGAACCGCCTGCGCCGCGCGTGGCTGCCTCGTGGGTACACAAAACCGGCTCCACCAACGGCTTTGGCGCGTATGTGGCGTTTATTCCTGAAAAACAGCTCGGCATCGTGATGCTGGCGAATAAAGCCTATCCTAATACGGAACGGGTGAAAGCCGGGTATGCCATTCTGAAGGCGCTGCAGTAAGCAGGTAAAAAAGCCCGATAACATCGGGCTTTNNTACGGTTACTCGTTGATTTTCGGATGCTGCGACACCAGCCGTGAGCGTTTTTCCTGAAGATCCGAGATCTCTTTATCGATATCCTCGATTTTCTGCTCGATGTTATCGTGATGCTCCTGCAGGATCTCTCGCGCTTCCTGAATGTCAGAGGCCGCAGGGGTCGCGCCTTTAAGCGGACGGTTAGCAGTCTCTTTCATCGTAATACCGGTGATCAGGCCGATGACGGCGATGGTCATCAGGTAGTACGCGGGCATCATCAGGTTCTGCGAGGCTTCCACCAGCCATGCGGCGAGGGTTGGCGTCAGACCCGCCACCAGCACCGAAATGTTAAACGCGGCAGCCAGCGCGCTGTAGCGGATGTGCGTCGGGAACATCGCCGGCAGCGATGACGCCATCACCCCGGTAAAACAGTTCAGCACCACCGCCAGCATCAACAAACCGGCGAAAATCAGGCCAATCACATTACTGTTAATCAGCACGAAGGCCGGAATGGCCAGCGCAAACAGCGCCACGCTACCAATGATGATAAACGGACGACGGCCAAAACGGTCGCTCAGCAGCCCCATCACCGGCTGCACGAACAGCATGCCGATCATGATGGCGATAATAATCAGCACTCCGTGATCTTCGGAATAATGCAGGTTGTGCGACAGGTAACTCGGCATATAAGTGAGCAGCATGTAGTAGGTCACGTTGGTGGAAATCACCAGACCGATACAGGCCAGCAGGCTGCGCCAGTGCTTAGTGGCGATCTCTTTAAAGGAGACCTTCGGCCCGTCCTGCAGCCCTTCACGATCGCCCTGCTCGAGCTTATCGACGTGCTGCTGGAACGCCGGCGTCTCTTCCAGCGCATGACGCAGATAGAGGCCAATCAGCCCTAACGGCAGCGCCAGGAAGAACGGAATACGCCAGCCCCACTCAAGGAAGTTGGCCTCACCGACCACCGTCGAGATAAGCACCACCACGCCTGCGCCCATTACGAAGCCCGCGATTGAACCGAAGTCCAGCCAGCTGCCCATGAAACCGCGTTTACGATCCGGTGAATATTCGGCGACAAAGATGGACGCACCAGTATATTCCCCGCCAACCGAGAATCCCTGCGCCATTTTACACAGCAACAGCAGCACCGGCGCCCAGATGCCAATGGAGGCGTACGACGGGATAAGACCGATACAGAAGGTACTCAGAGACATAATGACGATGGTGATCGCCAGGATTTTCTGGCGACCGTATTTGTCGCCCAACATACCGAAAAACAGACCGCCCAACGGGCGAATCAGAAAGGGAACGGAGAAGGTTGCCAGGGCGGCAATCATCTGTACGCTGGGATTGGCATCGGGGAAAAAGACCTTACCCAGGGCAAACGCCACAAAACCGTAAACACCAAAATCGAACCATTCCATGGCATTGCCGAGTGACGCGGCTGTGATCGCTTTACGCAATTTACCATCGTCGATAATCGTGACATCCCGAAGCGTGATTGGTTTTACTTTTTTCCTTTTAAGCATTCATTTTCCTCGTAAATTTCGCCGTGAGCGCACATGTGAGGGGCAAACAAAGGGGTGTTCGCAATCGTGCGGTAGTGGAGCGGCGAAATGCTGTGCTCCTCATTTCAAGCGTAGCAGGTTTGCCTGCACAAGCTGTCAACCCTTGTACAACCGAACCTGTTGACGCCTGCTCTGGCAGTCAAAGATAGGGCAGGATCGCCGTTTGACGTGGTCAAAACACGGACCCTGCTTTTTTACCCTACCAGCGTTTAGATTTGTGATCAACTTCACGCAATTGATTACGTCACGTAACCTTGCATTAACAAACGTAAAGGGGTTTACGCGCAGGCTGACAGCGCCCGGCTACAGCGGAGCGGCCAGCATGTCATCTGTAAACATCTCTTCCAGCATCGCCTCCACCAGACGTTTTGCCGAACAGAGCCGTGGCATGCCCAGGGCGATGGTTTGCCAGGTTTGGGTGATGGACCAGCTGACCGGGTGTTTTTCTGCAGAGCACCAGCTCCCCTGCCAGCCAAGCATTTCCCGGTGATCCATCAGTGACGCAGAAGTAGGTGATGCCAGCCACTGGTGATAAAAATGACGCGTCTCCGGCGAAGCGCTAATACTCTCCGCCAGATACTGGCTGGCCATGGTCAGCAGATTCTCTTTCAGCAGCGCCCTGACTTCACTGTTCGCCAGGCGGCAGGCGTCGCCAAATGCGCCCCAGCGCAGTTCCTCCAGGGCGATAAAACAGCGGCCCGCCAGCGACCAGCCGTCGTAGCTGCCCGCATGCCAGCGGGTAAACACCTGATCGCTGTGCTCGCCCGCATGCACCATCAGTCCACGCTGTGACAGCGCGCGCTGCTTATGCCCGGCGCGTTGCAGAAAATGCCCGGCAACCACGCCGTATTGCTGGCGAAGTTCCGTTGATGCACGCCCTTTCTCTTGTAAGGAAAGCAGATACTGGCTCATGCGCGTAAGCGCCAGATGGCCGGGGTCAAACATCCCCGCCAGTTTTTCCGCCAGCGCCAGGCGGATCGCCGGGTTATCGCCCGGGGCGCCGGTCATCGCCCACGGTGCCAGCTGTACCTGCGACACCACCTCTTTCAGCAATCGCTCGCGAAACAGTTGCTGTTGCGGCACCACCGAACCCGGGCGCGGATTGTCGATGCCGAGCACCAGCTCGACAATAAATTTCGGGTGAATGGATTCGAGATGCCGCCCCGGACCTTCCAGTAATTGCCTGTTCATGTCTGTTCGACCGCAAAAAGTGTCTGAATATCATCGCGAAGCAGACGCGCATCCTCCTGGATCCACCGGACGGTGGACAGACTTTGCTGAAGCTGAAGATTAAGCGTCATGACCGCGGACTGGTGCTGCTGGCGCAGGTTGAGGCTTTCCTGCAGGTTCTTCTGCAATCCTGCCAGGTTCTGTGAAAATCCGGCGAAAAAGGTGGTCATTCCGGCGGTCACCGCCACGTCCACCTGCGCCCCCAGCGCTTTCAGGATCTGCTCGCAAAACTGAGAAATATGGAAGATGAGCTTGTGCTTCAGGGCAGGAATATCAATCACGTACCGCGCCTGCGTCATCACATAGTCGTCCCATCCCCAGCCGGGGTTATTCAGCCAGCGCGTAACGGACTCCCGCACTCCTCCGCGCGGTAACGCGCTGACCGGCGTATCTTCACGGGCAATCGCATCAGCAAATACCAGCGGAATGTTAAAATCCACCAGCCCGGCGCGAAACGGCGGCAGGCTGATCCGCGCCCGGAATCCGGCCTTGCCCAGCTCTTCCTTAATGTGCAGTTCGATGGGACGCAACGCCTCTTCCAGCGTCCGTGTCAGACTGATTTCCAGTTGCGCAAAGCGCTGCGACAGCTCTCGCGTTAGCGTCTGCTGGGTGGTGAGCAACACGCTCTCACAGCCCTGGCGAATCTTGCTCAGCAGACAATGCGCCTCGCTTTCGGCATTAAGCACTACCTGACCCGCGTCTTCACCGTCACCCGTTCGCAGTTCAACCGGCACATCGCCGCTCAGGCTACGCAGATTCTCTTCTCCAAACCAGCGCTCTACCTGCTGTAACGCGCTCGCCTGCTGCTCAGTAATAAAGGCCTCAACACCGGCGAGCGCCTCCACTACCTCATGATGCACCTCATCGGTAACGCCGTACCTGCGCGCTTCAAACTGCGCCATGCTCTCTTCCAGCCCGGCAATATTGTGCTGAAGCTGATCGAACGCCACCGTCATGCCCTGATGACGAAAATCGAGATAGTCCTGCGCCTGCACCGCATAGTTGAGCAGTTTGTGCGAGGCGGAGCGCAACGCAAACAGCGAGGCATGGGTGTGCGCCGCGTGCAGCAATTTATAAATGGGCTGCTCAAACAGCGAATCTTCCCACAGCAGATCGGCCGCGTGACGCATTTTACCGACCTCCTGCAGATCCTCATTGCGCCAGCGTCGCCCCAGCGCCGCTTCGGCAAAATCCTGCACCCAGCGCTGCTCCTCAGGCGACGGCAGTTTGCCGTGGACGTTCAGCTCATGCCGCGCACGATTTGCCAGATAACCCCACATTGACGACACCGGGAAAATCTGCCCCGAGGTAATGCACCCTTTCATCAACGTGCCAGAAATGAGCGCCCGCACCTGGTCTTCATCGTCGCTGTTGCGATCTTTCTGATCGAACTTATTGACCAGCGCATACAGCGGCACCGACTGCCCGACCGCCGCAATCGCCTGGCGCATCTCTTCATCAGAAACAGATTTCAGTTGCGTGTAATCCATCACCGCTAATACCGCCGACGCTCGCCCCAGTTGCTCGTTGAGCATTTTTTGCAGATGCGGCTGCCCGGCTTCGTTTGGCCCAGGCGTATCCAGCAGCGTCAACTGGCCGGGGAAATGCCCCATACCGGAGAGATGGACAAATTCCACTTCAATCACCGGAATATGTTCAATCGCGGCATAGTCGGCGAAGGGAAATTCCGCCTCCAGCGCCTGAGAAAGCCGCACCAGATCGTTAAGGCTTTTCAGGCAGTGGAAAATCGGTTGCGCGCCAAGATAGTGTTTTTCAAACGCCACGCCGTGAGTAATTCTGTCGAGCAGCGTGTTCATGTCCTTATCTAACTCAAGCTTTTCTGCCAGCACGTTGCGGTCGATGTGGCTGATTTTATTCTGCAATTCCTGCATTAACCGATCGATAGGTTCAGGATGGGTAAAATGCAGGCCGGGTTCTTTTTGCCCGGGCGTGTGGCGAATTAACGTTGGAATTGCCGTCATCGGCCGATTGCGGTTAGGTAAAACCTCAGTCCCGACAATCGCATTAATGGTGGTTGATTTCCCGGCTTTCATGGTGCCGACAATCGCCAGCACCATTTCCAGGCGGGTGATCTTTCGTAATTCGTTATTCAACGTCGCCTGTTGGGTGCTAATCCCCTCCGGGCTGAAATGCAACGGGCGCGGGGCTGCCTGAGCGTTTTGATCACTCACCGGCAGGGTTTTCAAACTCTGTAGATGTCGCAAAGCCAACTGCAGTAAGCGCTCGGCTTCCTGGCTTAGCTCATATATTGTCTGTGTGTACATGGTTAAAGAATTTCCTTAACGCAAATTATATTACTTTTATTTCTCTGAACTTTTATTACCCAGATATTATTTTTATAATTACTCGTTTTTATAATATTTTATGTTTGTTCTGGTGCTCATTAATTTATTATTCTGGCGGTGCTTTAGATAAAGCAGAGATTAACAGCGTAGCGCATTTTCTAAAATATTCAGAACATATCGTTATTTATTTTCATATCGGTAACGCGAGCTTTCCCGCACGGTGCCGCCGCGCTTGTGAAATAGCACCGACAAAAGTGTGGATTTGCGGTATAATTAGGCCTATTTTCGGCGATCTGCCATTTTAAGAGGACTTTTTTAATGCAACTTCCACACTGCCCAAAATGCAATTCCGAATATACCTATGAAGATAACGGTATGTACGTCTGTCCGGAATGCGCGCACGAATGGAATGATGCTGAACCGGCTCAGGAGAGCGATGCGCTGATCGTGAAAGATGCGAACGGCAATCTGCTGGCCGACGGCGACAGCGTCACCGTGATCAAAGATTTAAAAGTAAAAGGCAGCTCTTCGATGCTGAAAATTGGCACAAAAGTGAAGAATATTCGTCTGGTCGAAGGCGATCACAACATCGACTGCAAAATTGACGGCTTTGGCCCGATGAAACTCAAATCCGAGTTTGTGAAGAAGAACTAGTTTGTCACCCGGGGGCGCTTCGTTTACCGGGTTAACCCCAACTACACTTAACGGGCTTCTCTTACCTGAGGTAATGATTATGCCGTTAAGTCCCTACATCTCTTTCGCAGGCAATTGTGCTGACGCCATTGCCTTCTATCAACAAACGCTCGGTGCAGAACTGGCGTACAAAATCACCTTCGGCGAAATGCCCAAAGAGGCGCAGAACAACGAAGACGGCTGCGCGTCGGCAACGCCGTTCCCGGACGATGCTATCGCCCATTCCAACGTCCGCATCGCCGGAAGCGACATCATGATGAGCGATGGCCTGATGAGCGAGCAGGCGAACTATTCCGGCTTTACGCTGGTCATCGACACCCAGAATACCGAAGAAGGGAAACGCTGGTTCGACAGCCTGGCTCAGGGCGGTAAAATTGAAATGGCCTGGCAGGAGACCTTCTGGGCGCACGGCTTCGGAAAAGTGGTCGATCAATTCGGTGTGCCGTGGATGATCAACGTCCTCAAACAACATTAATCCCCTGACGGGCAGGCGTCGCCTGTCCGTCATCTTCGCGTCGTCAACTCTTCATCTTTCAGTAATGCCCACATAACCCAAATGTCACATTCATCCGCCACGATGGGGCCAACTCATGGAGGCCGCATTGTGCATGCAATTTGTGATTTCCCTTAGGCACGTAAACTGATTAGCGAGGCTTTGATGGCTATGCACTTGTCCAGACATCCGACCAGTTACCCGACGCGTTATCAGGAGATTGCCGCGAAACTTGAGCAGGAGCTACGCAACCACTACCGCTNAGTGACCCGCCACACCCTGCGCCGCGCCATCGACCAGCTCGTGGAAAAAGGCTGGGTGCAGCGTCGTCAGGGTATCGGCGTGCTGGTGCTGATGCGTCCGTTCGATTACCCGCTCAATTCCCAGGCGCGATTCAGCCAGAACCTGCTCGATCAGGGCAGCCATCCCACCAGCGAAAAACTATTGTCGGTGTTGCGTCCGGCATCGGGCCACGTCGCCGACGCGCTCGGCGTGCAGGAGGGCGACAACGTCATCCACCTGCGCACGCTGCGCCGGGTGAACGGCATCGCCCTGTGTCTGATCGACCATTACTTTTCCGACATGCGCTTCTGGCCAGAACTGCAGACCTTTAACAGCGGTTCATTGCATGACTTTCTGCGTGAGCGGCTGGGCGTGTCCCTGAAACGCACCCAGACGCGTATCAGCGCCCGCCGCGCCCAGGCCAAAGAGAGCAACGTGCTGGAGATCCCCAACCTGTCGCCGCTGCTCTGCGTGCGCACCCTGAACCACCGTGACGGCGAGATCAACGCGGCGGAATACTCCGTCAGCCTGACCCGCGCCGACATGATTGAATTCACTATGGAGCACTGAATGCATTTCGATACCGCAACCCGTCAGCGCTGGATGTCGGCGCTGTCACACAGCGACCCCACCGCGCTCAGCGCGCGGATGCAGGCGCTGAAACTGTCGCCCGATTACGCGCTGATCCGCGCCCCGGAAACCGGGCTGGTGCAGATCCAGGCGCGAATGGGCGGCACCGGCGATCGCTTTTTTGCTGGCGACGCCACCCTGACCCGCGCGGTGATCCGTCTCGCGGATGGCACCCTCGGCTACAGCTGGGTGCTCGGGCGCGATAAACCACACGCGGAACGCTGCGCGGTTATCGACGCCCTGCTACAAACCCAATCCCATTTTCAGTCCTTAATGGAAACCCTGATTCACCCACTGGAGGCAGCGCGAACGGCACAGATTAACGCCCGCCGCGCCGAAGTCGATGCCAGCCGGGTCGACTTCTTTACGCTGGTTCGCGGAGATAACGCATGACATTACAGATGGCTTTTACCCTTCCGGTGCAGGATGCCCAACACAGTTTTCGTCGCCTGCTGAAAGCGATGAGCNNCAACTGAAACAGGGCTGGCAGCCGCTCAATCTCGCCACCACCAGCGTGCTGCTGACGCTGGCGGATAACGACACGCCGGTATGGCTGTCCGCGGCGGTGAACAATGATATCGCCCGTCAGAACTTACGTTTTCATACCAACGCGCCGCTGGTGGATCAGCCGCAGCAGGCGGTGTTCGCCGTGGCGGATGACGCGCTGAGCGCCGATCAACTGAACGCGATGAGCGCCGGTAGCGCCGTGGCGCCGGAAACCAGCGCCACGCTGATTGTGCAGGTGGCCGGGCTGAGCGGCGGGCGCATGCTGCGTCTGACCGGCGCGGGTATTGCCGAAGAACGCATGATTGCGCCGCAGTTGCCGGAGTGCCTGTTACACGAACTGACCGAGCGCCCGCACCCGTTCCCGCTGGGCGTTGACCTGATCCTCACCTGCGGCGAACGCCTGCTGGCGATCCCGCGGACCACCCATGTCGAGGTGTGCTGATGTACGTTGCCGTCAAAGGGGGCGAAAAAGCGATAGCCGCCGCCCATAATCTGCAGGAACACCGGCGCCGGGGCGATACCGGGCTGCCTGAACTGAGCGTGGCGCAAATTGAGCAGCAGCTGAATCTCGCCGTTGACCGCGTGATGACCGANATTTTTTTACTGCGCGCCTACCGCACGACGCTGGCGAAACTGGCGGTCAGCGAGCCGCTAAAGACCGCAGAGATGCGCCTCGAACGCCGCATTTCCGCCGTCTATAAAGACGTGCCCGGCGGGCAACTGCTTGGCCCGACCTACGATTATACCCACCGTCTGCTTGATTTCACCCTGCTGGCAAACGGCGAAACGCCGGTGCTGAATACCGCCGATTCCACGCCTGAATCCACGCCGCACGTCTTCAGCCTGCTGGCGAAACAGGGGCTGGCGAAAGCGGAAGTAGATACCGATACGATGCCGGATGACATCACCCGCACGCCGCCGGTTTACCCCTGCTCACGCGCCTCGCGCCTGCAACAGCTGATGCGCGGCGACGAAGGGTATCTGCTGGCGCTGGCCTACTCCACCCAGCGCGGCTATGGCCGCAACCATCCGTTCGCCGGGGAGATCCGCAGCGGTTACGTTGAGATTGACATCGTGCCGAAAGAGCTGGGATTTGCCGTGAACGTCGGTGAACTGCTGATGACTGAATGTGAAATGGTGAACGGCTTTGTTGCGCCGGACGATGAGCCGCCGCATTTCACCCGTGGCTACGGGCTGACTTTTGGCATGAGCGAGCGCAAAGCGATGGCGATGGCACTGGTGGATCGCGCGTTGCAGGCACCGGACTACGACGAATCAATTGCTGGCCCGGCGCAGGACGAAGAGTTCGTACTGGCGCATGCCGATAATGTTGAGGCCGCCGGATTTGTCTCGCACCTCAAGCTGCCGCACTACGTTGATTTCCAGGCTGAACTGGAGCTGCTGAAATGTCTGCAACGGGAGAACTGCCGTGGCTAACCCACTGACCGGCTACAACTTTGCGTACCTTGATGAACAAACCAAACGCATGATCCGCCGCGCGCTGCTTAAAGCGGTGGCGATCCCCGGCTATCAGGTGCCGTTCGGCGGCCGTGAAATGCCGATGCCCTACGGCTGGGGAACCGGTGGGATCCAGCTCACCGCCAGCGTGATCGGCGAAAACGACGTGCTGAAGGTGATCGACCAGGGCGCTGACGACACCACCAACGCCGTCTCGATCCGCAATTTCTTTAAACGCGTTACCGGTGTTGAGACCACCGAGCGCACTGACGAAGCGACGCTGATCCAGACCCGCCACCGGATCCCCGAGACGCCGCTGGTGGAAGACCAGATCCTGATCTATCAGGTGCCGATCCCCGAGCCGCTGCGCTTCATCGAACCGCGCGAAACCGAAACCCGCACCATGCACGCGCTGGAAGAGTACGGCGTGATGCAGGTGAAACTGTATGAAGACATCGCCCGTTTCGGCCATATCGCCACCACATACGCCTATCCGGTGAAAGTGAACGGCCGCTATGTGATGGATCCGTCGCCGATTCCGAAATTCGACAATCCGAAAATGGACATGATGCCTGCCCTGCAGTTGTTTGGCGCCGGGCGCGAAAAACGGATCTACGCGGTGCCGCCGTTTACCCGCGTCGAGAGCCTCGATTTCGACGATCACCCGTTTACCGTGCAGGCGTGGGACGAACCCTGCGCCATCTGCGGCTCACGCCACAGCTACCTTGATGAAGTGGTGCTGGATGACACCGGCAAACGGATGTTTGTCTGCTCCGATACCGACTACTGCCGCCAACAGAGCGAGGCGTTAAGCAAATGACCCAACCGCTGCTTTCAGTCAATAACCTGACCCACCTGTACGCGCCGGGCAAAGGCTTCAGCGACGTGTCGTTCGCGCTCTGGCCGGGCGAAGTGCTGGGTATCGTCGGCGAATCCGGCTCCGGTAAAACCACGCTGCTGAAATCGATTTCGGCACGCCTGACGCCACAGCAGGGCGAGGTGGTGTATCAGCAACGTTCGCTGTACGCCATGAGCGAAGCGGAACGCCGTCGCCTGCTGCGCACCGAGTGGGGCGTGGTGCATCAGCATCCGCTGGACGGTCTGCGCCGTCAGGTCTCGGCGGGCGGCAACATCGGCGAACGCCTGATGGCCACCGGCGCGCGCCATTACGGCAATATTCGCGCCACGGCGCAGCAGTGGCTTGAAGAGGTGGAGATCCCCGCGTCACGCATCGACGACCTGCCGACCACCTTCTCCGGCGGCATGCAGCAGCGTCTGCAAATCGCCCGCAACCTGGTCACCCATCCGAAACTGGTGTTTATGGACGAACCCACCGGCGGACTGGACGTCTCCGTGCAGGCACGTCTGCTGGATCTGCTGCGCGGACTGGTGGTGGAGCTGAACCTTGCGGTGGTGATTGTTACCCACGATCTCGGCGTCGCACGCCTGCTGGCCGACCGCCTGATGGTGATGAAAGAAGGTCAGGTGGTGGAAAGTGGGTTAACCGACCGCGTGCTGGACGACCCGCATCATCCCTATACCCAGTTGCTGGTGTCATCGGTATTGCAGAACTGAGCGTTGTTTTTGCTGTGCCGGATGGCGGCTTTGCCTTATCCGGCCTGCAAAAGCCGCACATTCGTAGGCCGGGTAAGCGAAGCGCCACCCGGCAACCCGGACCACGAGGCCACTATGATTCATGTAGAGAATTTGAGTAAAACGTTCGTCCTGCACCACCAGAACGGCGTGCGTCTGCCGGTGTTGCAGAACGCGTCGCTGTCCGTTGATGCCGGGGAATGCGTCGTGCTGCACGGCCACTCCGGCAGCGGTAAATCCACGCTGCTGCGTTCCCTGTACGCTAACTATTTGCCCGACGACGGCCACATTCACATTAAACACGGCGACGAGTGGGTCGATCTGGTCACTGCGCCCGCGCGAAAAGTGGTGGAAGTGCGTAAATCCACCATCGGCTGGGTCAGCCAGTTTCTGCGGGTGATCCCGCGTATTTCCGCGCTGGACGTGGTAATGCAGCCGCTGATTAATCTCGGCGTTCCGCGCGACGAATGCGCCGCCAAAGCCGCCCGCCTGCTGACGCGGCTCAACGTGCCGGAACGCCTGTGGCATCTGGCGCCGTCAACCTTTTCCGGCGGCGAACAGCAACGCGTCAACATCGCCCGCGGTTTTATCGTTGATTACCCGATTCTGCTGCTCGACGAACCGACGGCATCGCTGGATACCAGGAACAGTGCGGCTGTCGTTGAACTGATTACCGAAGCCAAAGCGCGCGGGGCTGCGATTGTCGGTATTTTCCATGACGACGCGGTACGTCATCACGTCGCCGATCGTCTCCATCCGATGAGTGCAACATCATGATTATCAATAAAGTAAAGTTAGTGCTGGAAGATGAAGTGGTTCATGGATCTGTTGACGTCCAGGATGGCGTCATCCGTGCTTTTGCCCAGACGCAGAGCCGTCTGCCGCAAGCAATGGATGGTGAAGGCGGCTGGCTGTTGCCGGGGCTTATCGAGCTGCATACTGATAATCTGGATAAATTCTTCACCCCGCGTCCGAAAGTGGACTGGCCTGCGCATTCCGCCATGAGCAGCCACGATGCGCTGATGGTGTCCAGCGGCATCACCACCGTGCTGGATGCGGTGGCGATTGGCGACGTGCGCGACGGCGGCGACCGGCTGGAAAATCTCGAAAAGATGATTAACGCCGTCGAAGAGACACAAAAAAGCGGCGTAAACCGCGCCGAACACCGTTTGCATCTGCGCTGCGAACTGCCGCACCACACCACCCTGCCGCTGTTCGAAAAGCTGGTCGGTCGCGAGCCGGTGACGCTGGTGTCGCTGATGGATCATTCGCCAGGTCAGCGCCAGTTCGCCAACCTGGAGAAATACCGCGAATATTATCAGGGCAAATACCAGCTTACCGACGAGCAGATGGCGCGCTATGAAGAAGAGCAGCTACAGCTGGCGGCCCGCTGGTCGCAGCCCAACCGTGAAGCCATCTCCGCCCTCTGTCGTCAGCGAAACATTGCGCTGGCGAGCCATGACGACGCCACTCACGAACATGTTGTCGAATCACATCAGATTGGCAGCGTGATCGCCGAATTTCCCACCACCTTCGAAGCCGCAGAATCCTCACGCCAGCACGGCATGAACGTGCTGATGGGCGCGCCCAATATTGTGCGCGGCGGTTCGCACTCCGGCAACGTCGCGGCGCATCAGTTGGCCTCGCTCGGCCTGCTGGATATTCTGTCGTCCGACTATTATCCGGCAAGCCTGCTGGATGCGGCGTTCCGCGTGGCGGACGATGACGACAATGCCTTCACGCTGCCACAGGCCATTCGTCTGGTGACGAAAAACCCGGCGCAGGCGTTGAACCTGCACGATCGCGGCGTCATTGGCGAAGGCAAACGCGCCGACCTGGTGCTGGCGCACCGCAAAAACCAACACATTCACATCGACCATGTCTGGCGTCAGGGCAAGAGGGTTTATTGATGGTGGGAAAGCTGGTCTGGTTAGTGGGGCCGTCGGGCTCCGGTAAAGACAGTCTGCTGGAAGCACTGCGCGTACTGGAGCATCCGCGCATTCTGGTGGCGCATCGCTACATCACCCGGCCGTGGAACGCAGGCAGCGAAAACCATGTTGCGCTGAGCGAGCAGGAATTTTTTACCCGCGCCGAACAGCAGCTGTTTGCGCTGAGCTGGCACGCCAATAATTTTTATTACGGCGTCGGCGTGGAGATTGACGTCTGGCTGCATGCCGGGTTTGACGTGGTGGTCAACGGCTCACGGGCGCATCTGCCGCAGGCGAAAGCGCGCTACGGAACGGCGCTGTTGCCCGTCTGCCTGCATGTTTCGCCAGAGGTGTTGCGCGAGCGGCTTGAGCGTCGCGGTCGCGAGAACGCCATCGACATTGACCAGCGTCTGGCGCGGGCGGCGCGCTATACGCCGGACAACTGCCATATGCTGAATAACGACGGCAGTCTGCTACAGTCAGTGGAGACCTTTTTATCCCTGATCCATCAGCCCGTTGCGCCACAAGAGAAACCCCATGCCTGCCTGTAAACTGCGTCAGTACGCACTGTAAGGAGGAATGATGAGTCTGATTCTCCGCTTAACCGGCACCGGAGGCGCGCAGTTAGTTCCGGTCTTCGGCTGCGATTGCGCCGCCTGCCGCCGCGCCAGTCAGCATCCTCAGCATCGTCGCCGCCCCTGTAGCGGCGTGGTGAATTACAACGATGCCGTCACCCTGCTCGACGCCGGAATACCTGACTTGATGGAGCATCACCCCGCCGGCAGCTTTCAGCAGTTTTTACTCACCCACTACCATATGGATCATGTGCAGGGCCTGTTCCCGCTGCGCTGGGGCATTGGCGAACCCATTCCGGTATACGGACCGCCGGACGAACAGGGCTGCGACGATCTGTTTAAACACCCTGGAATTCTCGATTTTAGCCACACCGTGGAGCCGTTCGTGGTGTTTGAACTGCAGGGATTGCGGGTCACGCCGCTGCCGCTCACCCACTCAAAACTGACCTTCGGCTATTTGCTGGAGTCAGCGCATAGCCGCGTTGCCTGGCTTACCGATACCGCCGGGCTGCCTGACAAAACGCTGACGTTTTTGCTCAATAATCACCCGCAGGTGATAGTGATTGACTGCAGCCATGAGCCACGCGACGAAACGCCGCGTAACCATAACGATCTCAATGCGGTCGTGGCGATCAAACAAGAGACGCGCTGCCCGCGCGTGATCCTCACGCATATCAGTCATCACTTTGATGTCTGGATGATGACGCATCCGCTGCCGGAGGGCATTGAAGCGGGGTTCGATGGTATGGAAATCGTGCTGGGCTAGCGCGCGTAATCGTCCTCAAAACGGCGCTCTTCATCCTCCAGCTGGCGTCGCTCCNNACGACGCCGATCCTCAAACGGGCGACGGCGGTCGTCATACTGCCGGCGGCGATCGTCGCTCATCTGCTGCTCCCAGCCGTCGTCGCGATCGTCATCATAGCCCCGGTTGTTGTTGCTGTCAGGTTTCCAGGCGTCGTTGATCGCCTGTTGAATATTGCCGATCGCATCGTCAATGACATCCGCGTGAACCAGTTGGCTGTTCAGTGAAAGCAGGCTGAACAGTATCGCTGCTAAGTGACGTTTCATAGGGTTAAGTCTCAGTGTCGGGCTGAACCCACAGTAGTAAATCGCCAAAAGCGCGTGTAGCGGAGGATTCTCAATTGCGCCGGGCAGGCGCTTATCATTTTGTCAGCCGCATTATCATTTCGAGAAACGTCTCTCCCGCCCCCCGTTTCGACACGTCAAATCTGACGATAATCTGCTTTTCGTCATGACATCGCCCAAAAGTCACCCGTAATATCAGGGGATACCCACAATAAAAACATGGCATAGAAGATGCATAATCAGTATGAAAGCGCGAGAGCGTGAATTGATTAACTGGAGCGAGACCGATGAAAAAAGTCGTCACGGTTTGCCCGTACTGCGCATCAGGTTGCAAAATCAATCTGGTCGTGGATAACGGCAAAATCGTCAGGGCTGAGGCAGCGCAAGGGAAAACCAACCAGGGTACGCTTTGTCTGAAAGGGTATTACGGCTGGGATTTCATTAACGATACGCAAATCCTCACCCCCCGTCTGAAATCCCCCATGATTCGCCGACAGCGCGGCGGCAAACTGGAGTCCGTCTCCTGGAACGACGCGCTGGATTACGTCGCCAGCCGTCTGAGCGCCATTAAAGAGAAGTACGGCCCGGACGCCATTCAGACGACAGGTTCTTCACGCGGAACGGGTAATGAAACCAACTATGTGATGCAAAAGTTCGCGCGCGCCGTTATTGGTACCAATAACGTCGACTGCTGCGCTCGCGTCTGACACGGCCCTTCGGTTGCAGGTCTGCACCAGTCGGTCGGTAATGGCGCCATGAGTAATGCCATCACAGAGATTGATAACACCGATCTCGTGTTTATCTTCGGGTACAACCCGGCAGATTCACACCCTATTGTGGCGAATCACGTGATTAACGCCAAACGCAATGGGGCGAAAATTATCGTCTGCGATCCGCGCAAAATTGAAACGGCGCGCATTGCGGATATGCACCTTGCGTTGAAGAATGGCTCGAACATCGCGCTGCTCAACGCCATGGGGCATGTCATCATCGAAGAAAATCTATACGACAACGCGTTCGTCGCCACCCGTACGGAAGGCTTTGAAGAATATCGTAAAATCGTTGAGGGCTACACGCCGGAGTCGGTTGAAGACATTACCGGCGTCAGCGCGCAGCAGATTCGTCAGTGCGCTCGAATGTACGCCACGGCAAAATCAGCGGCGATCCTGTGGGGCATGGGCGTGACTCAGTTCTACCAGGGCGTGGAAACCGTTCGTTCGCTGACCAGCCTCGCGATGTTAACCGGCAACCTCGGCAAGCCGAGCGTCGGCGTGAACCCGGTTCGCGGTCAGAACAACGTTCAGGGTGCCTGCGATATGGGCGCGCTGCCGGATACGTTCCCGGGTTATCAGTTCGTCAAAGAAGAAAAACACCGCGAGAAATTCGCCAAAGCCTGGGGTGTGGAAAGTCTGCCTGCCCATACGGGCTATCGCATCAGTGAGCTGCCGCATCGCGCGGCGCATGGCGAAGTCCGTGCGGCCTACATCATGGGCGAGGATCCGCTGCAGACCGATGCCGAACTCTCTGCCGTTCGCAAAGGGTTTGAGGATCTGGAGCTGGTGATTGTGCAGGACATCTTTATGACCAAAACCGCCGCGGCGGCGGATGTCATCCTGCCTTCCACCTCATGGGGTGAGCATGAAGGGGTGTACACGGCGGCAGATCGCGGCTTCCAGCGTTTCTTTAAGGCCGTTGAGCCGAAATGGGATCTGAAAACCGACTGGCAAATCATCAGCGAAATCGCCACGCGTATGGGCTACCCGATGCACTACAACAACACCCAGGAAATCTGGGACGAGTTGCGGCATCTGTGCCCGGACTTCTTCGGCGCCACCTATGAAAAAATGGGTGAGCTGGGTTATATCCAGTGGCCGTGCCGCGATGAATCTGACGCCGATCAGGGCACCTCGTATCTCTTCAAAGAGAAATTCGATACCCCGAACGGGCTGGCAAAATTCTTCACCTGCGACTGGGTCGCCCCTATCGACAAACTCAGCGATGAGTATCCGATGGTACTTTCCACCGTTCGTGAAGTGGGCCACTACTCCTGTCGTTCCATGACCGGTAACTGTGCCGCACTGTCGGCGCTGGCGGATGAACCCGGCTACGCGCAAATCAATACCGCTGACGCCGAGCGTCTGGGCATTGAAGATGAAGCGCTGGTGTGGGTGAACTCACGTAAAGGCAAAATTATCACCCGTGCGAAAGTCAGCGACCGCCCGAACAAAGGCGCGGTTTACATGACCTATCAATGGTGGATTGGTGCCTGTAATGAGCTGGTGACGGAAAACCTGAGCCCGATAACCAAAACGCCGGAGTATAAATATTGCGCCGTCCGCGTTGAGCCCATAGCCGATCAGCGCGCCGCGGAACAGTATGTGATCGATGAATATAATAAATTGAAATCCCGCCTGCGTGAAACCGCGATGGGCTGAAATTAATTATTTTCGCTAATGATATGGGGTGAATTAATTCACCCCTTTTTTATATTAAAATCAGGCAATACTGATTCCACGGAATGTCATTTTTTCTTAATTGAATGAGATATTTACTGAGTAAACTTAGGCGGTGTGAGTTATTTTCCTGACAATCCTGAGCTTTTCCTTAATTAATCACGGTTCGCTTTATCAGAAGTCTTACGCAGCCGTTTTATTTTTCCTGCCATCCAATTATACTGCGCGCTCTGTACTCTGAAGATAACTAAAAATGAAATATCTCTATTTTTTACTTTTTTTGTTTATATTTCCATTACATGCAGACGACATCGGCAGTCAGTTTCAGGAGCAGGCACAGGCGGGCGATCCGCATGCGCAGTACCTTCTCGCTGACACGTACTACAGCTCCGGCGATGAACAGAAGGCACACTTCTGGGCTGAAAAGGCAGCGCAAAACGGCAATGCCGATGCGATCGCCCTGCTGGCGCAAATGTCGTTGAAAAAGAATATCGCCGGGGCGAAAACGCTGGCCGAACAGGCAAGCGTCGCTGGCAGTAAAAACGGCGATATTATCCTCGCACGCATTCTGGTGAACAGCGAGGCCGGCAAACCGGACTATCCTCGCGCCATCCAGTTGCTGGAAAGCGCCGCCCAGAATATCGAAAGCGATGCCGCCGTTGATGCGCAAATGCTGCTGGGACTCATCTATGCCAACGGCGGACCACTGCCTGAAGATGATGCCAAAGCGGCGGTTTACTTCAAACGCAGCTCAACCCTGTCGCGTACCGGCTATGCTGAATACTGGGCCGGGATGATGTTCCTGCAGGGAGAGAAAGGGTTTATCACGCCGAACAAGCAGAAGGCGCTGCAGTGGCTCAATCTGAGCTGTATGGAGGGGTTTGATACCGGCTGTGAGGAGTTTGATCGGCTGAGCAATGAGTAACCGGCTCAGCCACTGACAGGCCGGGTGCGCCGTGCGTCACCCGGCTTATATATTTATGAATTCGCTGTTTTATCAAATTTGCCCAGCACGTCGCGCTCGTAAGCCTGCGCTTTTTTGCGGTCAAATTTGTGTTCCCATTTCGCGATCACCAGTACCGCCAGGGCATTACCCACCACATTCAACGCCGTACGCGCCATGTCGAGAATACGGTCAACACCAGCGATAAACGCCAGACCTTCCAGCGGAATACCGACGCTGCCCAGCGTCGCCAGCAGCACCACAAAGGAAACACCCGGCACGCCGGCAATCCCTTTCGAGGTCACCATCAGCGTCAGCACCAGAATGATTTCCTGACCGATAGAAAGGTCAATGCCATACAGCTGCGCAATAAAAATGGCCGCAATACTCTGGTAGAGCGTGGAGCCATCGAGGTTAAAGGAGTAACCGGTCGGCACCACAAAGCTGGTGATCGACGCAGGTGCGCCATAGGCTTCCATTTTCTCGATAATGCGCGGCAGTACGCTTTCGGAGCTGGCCGTTGAATAAGCCAGAATCAGCTCTTCTTTCAGGATACGGATCAGCGTCCAGATGCTCAGTCCGCAGATGCGCGCCACCAGCCCCAGCACCACCAGCGCAAAGAACAGGATCGCCACGTACACCAGCACCACCAGCTTGGCGAGCGGCCACAGCGAGGCAAAACCGAAGTTGGCGACGGTAACGGAAATCAGCGCGAACACCCCGATCGGCGCGTAACGCATCACCATGTGCGTCACTTTGAACATGGTCTCAGAGATGGAACGGAAGACGGTGACCAGCGGTTCGCGGTGCGATGCAGGCAGCGACGACAATCCCAGGCCAAACAGTACCGAGAAGAAAATCACCGGCAGCATGTCGCCCTTCGCCATCGAAGCGAAAATATTGGTTGGCACCAGCGACAGCAACGTGCCCATCAGGCCATGCGCGTGGCTCTGCACGTCCGCTGTCGTACTCTGATATTTCGAAATATCCACGGTCGCCAGTTGCGACATATCAATGCCCGCGCCAGGCTGGAACACATTCGCCAGCGTAATGCCGAGCACAATGGCAACGGTTGTGATCACTTCGAAATAGAGAATGGTCTTCGCGCCAATACGCCCGAGCTGCTTCGCATCACCCACGCCCGCAATCCCGACCACCAGCGTCGAAATCACAATCGGCACCACAATCATTTTGATCAGATGGATGAAGATATCTCCGGCCGGAGATAGCAGGTTGGCGATAAGCCACTCGCGACTATCACTTTGATAATGCAGATAACTGCCCAACAGAATGCCCAGCACCAGCGCCAGCAGAATTTGCCAGGCCAGGCTGACTTTTTTTGTTTTCATGACTACAGACTTCCTCAATGAGAGCAGTCATTCCTTAAATGAATGACAGCTGCTGAAAGGGGTATGAATTGTGTTGCGTTTGTTAGTGGGGTTTTTTAACGCGCAATATCAGTATCATTTGCATGGCATGCTGCGCAACCCTTTCAGAATGGAGCTTTTGTCTGTTGAAGTGCATAAACGTGCAACTTTATTTCATTTATAGTGCATAACCTTTTGTTATAAAAAACTTTTTAAATTCACCATTTCTATAAATCCCTTTCCGCAATTATTTCTTATCTAAGATTCATTTGATGCATTTTCATACGATTCAGTGATTGCGTGATCCGTCGCGCAAATAATAAACAAAGGTGATAGATCCTCTGTAATTAACGTTTATTTGACATATTATTAACATCTTACAAGGAGAAAAAAAGCCATGAGCCAAATACACAAACATGCTATTCCCGCCAGCATTGCGGACAACTGCCTGATTAACCCGGAACAGTACAAGGCGAAGTATGAGCAGTCCGTGGCTGACCCGGAGACCTTCTGGGGCGAGCAGGGAAAGATCCTTGACTGGATCACGCCGTATCAAAAGGTAAAGAACACCTCCTTTGCGCCAGGCAACGTCTCGATTAAATGGTACGAAGACGGCACGCTGAACCTGGCGGCAAATTGTCTCGACCGCCATCTGGCCAAACGTGGCGATCAAACCGCCATCATCTGGGAAGGGGATGACGCCACCCAGAGCAAACACATTACCTATCGCGAGCTGCATCGCGATGTCTGTCGTTTTGCCAACGTTCTGCTCGACCTCGGCGTTAAGAAAGGCGACGTTGTCGCTATCTATATGCCGATGGTGCCAGAAGCGGCGGTGGCGATGCTGGCCTGCGCGCGGATCGGCGCCATTCACTCGGTCATCTTTGGCGGCTTTTCGCCGGAAGCGGTCGCCGGGCGCATTATCGACTCAAACTCCCGTCTGGTGATCACCGCCGACGAAGGTATCCGCGCCGGACGCGGTATTCCGCTGAAGAAAAACGTCGACGACGCACTGAAAAACCCGAACGTGAAGAGCGTGGAGCACGTTGTGGTACTGAAACGTACCGGCGGCAACGTCGACTGGAACGACGGTCGCGACCTGTGGTGGAGCGACCTCATCAACACGGCGAGCGATGAAAACACCCCGGCTGAGCTGAACGCCGAAGATCCGNNCCGAAGGGTGTGCTGCACACTACCGGCGGTTATCTGGTCTATGCCGCGACCACCTTTAAATACGTCTTTGATTATCACCCGGGCGAAATCTACTGGTGTACGGCAGATGTGGGCTGGGTAACCGGACACAGCTATCTGTTGTATGGGCCGCTGGCCTGCGGCGCCACCACGCTGATGTTTGAAGGCGTACCAAACTGGCCGACCCCGGCGCGCATGTGCCAGGTGGTGGACAAACATAAGGTCAATATCCTCTATACCGCGCCGACAGCGATCCGCGCGCTGATGGCGGAAGGGGATAAAGCCATCGAAGGGACCGACCGTTCTTCCCTGCGCATTCTCGGTTCCGTCGGCGAGCCGATCAACCCGGAAGCCTGGGAGTGGTACTGGAAAAAAATCGGTAACGAGAAGTGCCCGGTAGTGGACACCTGGTGGCAGACCGAAACCGGCGGCTTCATGATAACCCCGCTGCCCGGCGCTATCGAACTGAAAGCCGGTTCTGCCACCCGTCCGTTCTTTGGCGTTAAGCCGGTGCTGGTGGATAACGAAGGCCATCCGCTGGAAGGCGCTACCGAAGGGAATCTGGCGATCGCCGACTCCTGGCCGGGTCAGGCGCGTACGCTGTTTGGTGACCACGAGCGTTTCGAGCAGACCTACTTCTCAACCTTTAAGAATATGTATTTCAGCGGCGACGGCGCGCGCCGTGACGAAGACGGTTACTACTGGATCACCGGCCGCGTCGATGACGTGCTGAACGTCTCCGGTCACCGTCTGGGTACGGCAGAAATTGAATCTGCACTGGTGTCACATCCGAAGATTGCGGAAGCGGCCGTTGTCGGGATCCCGCACAACATCAAAGGCCAGGCGATTTATGCCTATGTGACGCTTAACCATGGAGAAGAACCGACGCCAGAACTGTACGCCGAAGTGCGTAACTGGGTGCGTAAAGAGATTGGGCCGCTGGCGACGCCGGACGTGCTCCACTGGACTGACTCCTTGCCGAAAACGCGTTCCGGCAAAATCATGCGCCGTATTTTGCGCAAAATTGCGGCTGGCGATACCAGCAATCTCGGCGATACCTCGACCCTGGCCGATCCGGGCGTAGTGGAAAAACTGCTCGAAGAGAAGCAGGCCATCACTATGCCTTCCTGATCCCCCACCCCAACCCTCTCCCTGCAAGGGAGAGGGGATAAAACAAAAGCCCTACCTACCTCTGGAGACTCTGTGATGAATAACGATATTTGTCAGCAGATAGAGAATAGTGCGCATTACAGGGAGTTAGTCGAAAAACGGCAACGGTTTGCCTTCGTGCTGTCCATCATCATGCTGATTATCTACGTCAGTTTTATTTTGCTGATTGCCTTCGCGCCTGGCTGGCTGGGCACGCCGCTTCACGCCGGAACCAGCGTGACGCGCGGCATCCCGATTGGAATTGGTGTCATCGTGATTTCCTTCGTACTGACCGGTGTTTATGTCTGGCGGGCGAACGGGGAGTTTGACCGTCTGAATAAAGCCGTAATGCACGAGGTGAAAGTATCATGAAGAAAGTTCTGACGGCGCTTGCCGCCACGCTTCCTTTGGCAGCAAATGCCGCCGACGCCATTACCGGCGCGGTTCAACGCCAGCCCACGAACTGGCAGGCGATCATCATGTTTTTGATTTTCGTGGCGCTGACGCTGTACATCACGTACTGGGCCTCCAAACGTGTTCGCTCACGTCGCGATTACTACACCGCAGGCGGCAACATCACCGGTTTCCAGAACGGTCTGGCGATTGCCGGAGACTTTATGTCTGCCGCGTCGTTCCTCGGCATCTCCGCGCTGGTTTACACTTCCGGTTATGACGGGCTGATCTATTCGCTCGGCTTCCTGGTCGGCTGGCCCATCATCCTGTTCCTGATTGCTGAACGCCTGCGCAACCTCGGCCGCTACACCTTCGCCGACGTCGCCTCCTACCGCCTGAAACAAGGCCCGATTCGCACTCTCTCTGCCTGCGGATCGCTGGTCGTGGTCGCCCTGTATCTGATCGCTCAGATGGTGGGTGCGGGCAAGCTTATCGAGCTGCTTTTCGGCCTCAATTACCACGTCGCCGTGGTGCTGGTCGGCGTGTTGATGGTGATGTACGTCCTGTTCGGCGGGATGCTCGCCACGACATGGGTACAAATCATCAAAGCGGTGCTGCTGCTGTTTGGCGCCAGCTTTATGGCCTTCATGGTCATGAAGCATGTTGGTTTCAGCTTCAACAACCTGTTTACCGAAGCGATGGCGGTACACCCGAAAGGGGCGGCGATCATGAGCCCTGGCGGGCTGGTGAAAGATCCGATTTCCGCGCTGTCGCTCGGCCTGGGTCTGATGTTTGGTACCGCAGGGCTGCCGCATATCCTGATGCGTTTCTTTACCGTCAGCGATGCCCGCGAAGCGCGTAAGAGCGTGTTCTATGCCACCGGCTTTATGGGTTACTTCTACATTCTGACCTTTATCATCGGCTTCGGCGCAATCATGCTGGTCGGTGCGAATCCGGCCTTTAAAGATGCGGCAGGCGCGCTGATTGGCGGCAACAACATGGCGGCGGTACACTTGGCCGATGCGGTCGGTGGGAACCTGTTCCTTGGCTTTATCTCTGCGGTAGCGTTCGCCACCATCCTGGCGGTAGTGGCCGGGTTAACGCTGGCCGGGGCATCGGCGGTGTCCCATGACCTGTACGCCAACGTGATCCGCAAAGGCGCGACCGAACGTCAGGAGCTGAAGGTGTCCAAAATCACCGTTCTGGTGCTGGGCATCGTGGCGATCCTGTTGGGGATTTTGTTTGAGAATCAGAACATCGCGTTCATGGTTGGCCTGGCGTTCTCCATCGCCGCCAGTTGTAACTTCCCGATCATTCTGCTCTCCATGTACTGGTNGCTGGCTCGGTCTGCTGACGGCGGTGATACTGATGATCCTCGGCCCGACAATTTGGGTGCAGATCCTCGGTCACGAAAAAGCGATTTTCCCGTACGAGTACCCGGCGCTGTTCTCCATTGCCATTGCGTTTATCGGCATCTGGTTCTTCTCTGCGACGGATAACTCCGCCGAAGGCGCTCGCGAACGCGAGCAGTTCCGCGCACAGTTTATTCGTTCTCAGACCGGACTCGGTATCGAGCAGGGTCACGCACACTAAGCGTTATTCCCCGGCCTGCGGGCCGGGGCATGTCAGAACATCAGCCATCCCACCAGCGGCGCTGTCAGCACCATCGCCACGCCGGACAGCATCATCACNCCACAACACCTTCCTGCTGCCCCAGCTCATAAGACCGTGCCGTTCCCGCCCCGTGCGATGCCGCGCCGAATCCGGCCCCTTTCGCCATCCCTTCGCGAATGGCGAGGCGCAGAAACAACATGTCGCCAACGGCCATCCCGAACACGCCCGTCACCACCACAAACAGCGCCACCAGATCCGGCTGACCACCGATTGGTTTTGCCGCCGCCAGCGCAAACGGCGTGGTGACCGAGCGCACCGCCAGGCTACGCTGGATTGCTTCCGGCAGGGTAAATAGTCGCGCCAGCCAGACGGAACTGGTGACGGCCACCAGCGTGGCGGTGATCACCCCGGCGGACAGCGACATCCAGTGGCGTTTGATGATCGCCAGATTGTCATAAACCGGTACCGCAAACGCGATGGTTGCCGGGCCGAGCAGCCACAGCAGCCAGTGGGCTTCCCCCATATAGTTCTGATACGAGATATGGCCGAACACCAGCAGCAGTACCAGCAGAATGGGGGTAAACACCAGCGGCATCAGCGGCAGTTTTCGAAAGCGGCGATACAGCCGCTTGTTGGCAAAATAGAGCCCGAGCGTTATTACCAGGCACAGCACGCTAAGCTGAAAATTAGTCATGATTCAGCCTGCGCATTTCAAAGCGATACACCCTGTCGACCACCCAGGCCGTCGCGCCAAGCACCAGCATCGTGCTGATGGCGATCACCAGAAAAATACGCCAGCCGTCCACCATCAGTAGTTGCGCGTAATTCACCACCGCCACCACCGCCGGAACAAAAAAGAGCAGCATTTCCGCCAGCAGCCAGCGCGCCCCTGCCCTGACCCATGTTAACGGAACGATGCGACAGACAATCAGCGCCAGCAGCATCACCATGCCGACGAGGTTGGCGGGCAGCGGCAGATGCAGCCAGCTCACCATATACTCAGCGACGACAAATAACCCTGCATACAGTAAAACCTGAACCGGAACCTGAATATGATGCAACACTCGCGGCGTAACGCGCCCTAAGGCCAGAGCCATGAAAGGAAATCCTGCGGAAAGAGAAGACGCTCAGTATAGAGAGCACGCGACAATGACTGAAATGAATTAAAATCATCATTAGCATAGTCTGAAGGAATAATCATGGACATCCGAACGCTGCGCTATTTCGTTGAAGTGGTCCGCCAGCAAAGCTTTACCCGTGCGGCAGAAAAGCTGTTCGTTACCCAACCGACGATCAGCAAGATGCTGAAAAACCTCGAAGATGAGCTGAACTGCACGCTGCTGATCCGCGACGGCCGCAAGCTGCTGTTGACCGATACCGGCCGCGTAGTGTTTGAACGCGGGCTGGCAATACTTGGCGAATTTCGTCAGCTGGAAGCGGAACTCAGCGACATCAACCATCTCCACAGCGGCGTGCTGCGCCTCGGTATCCCGCCGATGGTCGGCATGCTGATGGCCGGACCGATCAGCCTGTTTCGCCAGCGCTATCCGGGTGTTGAGCTAAAAATCGCCGAGTTTGGCGGGCTGACGGTGCAGCAGGCGGTGATGAACGGTGAGCTGGATGTCGCCATGACCGCGCTACCGGTCGAAGAGGAAAACGGCATGGCGACGCTGCCGCTGTTCAGCCATCCGCTGTGTGTGCTGGCGCCGCGCTCCGGCGAATGGATTAACACCGATCGCGTGACCCCGGAGCAGCTCGCCCGGCATCCGCTGCTTATCTACAACGAAGATTTCGCCCTCAGCCGTCAGCTGATGCAGTTGTTTACCCGCCACAACGTGAAGCCACGCATTGCGGTGCGCAGCGGGCAGTGGGATTTTCTCGCGGCGATGGTACAGGCGGGCGTCGGCGTGGCGATTTTGCCCGAACCGATTTGCCAGCGGCTGGATAAACAAACGCTGTGCTGGATCCCGCTGGACAGCGATCTGCGCTGGCAACTGGGGATGATCTGGCGGGAAGGCGTTTACCTGTCGCACAGCGCGCAGGCCTGGCTGGAATGTTGTGAGGGGTTCTGGCTACCGAAACAACCGTGAGCCCGGTAAGCATTGCGCCACCGGGCCACACGTGGCTATTTGTCTTCAATCAGCAGCGCTTCCAGCAGATCAAGGTCGTGCAGCAGTTTCTGCAGCGTCTCGTTGCTGATCTGCCTTGTCGCACGCAAATGGTACAGCTCCCCACGTTCGGAACGCAGCGCGGCGAGTCGGAACCGGCGCTCAAGGCGCTCTTCCTGCATCGACGTTTCGACATCGTTTCGCCCGTCCGCACGACGGCGCAGGTTGCCGATCACACGCGAACTGACCTCCGTCAGCAGCTGATTATCAATATTCTCGTCGCTGTCCGCCGCCAGGCGCTCTTCCATTTTCTGAATCGACACAATCGCCACTTCAGCGGTCGCCGCCCGCGCCAGACGCTCTTCTTCACGCTGCCGGGTATGGTCGCCTGACTCAATGTGCTGCAACAGAATCGGCAGCATAATGACGCCGACAAACAACGAAAACAGGATCACCCCGGCGGCGAGGAAAACCAGCTCATAGCGCGCCGGGAACACCTCGCCATTCGGCAACAGCAGTGGAATGGAGAGCACACCGGCAAGGGTAATCGCCCCGCGCACGCCCGCAAACGAGGCAATCAGCAGCTCGCGGGTGGTCCATGATCCGAACTCCATCGGCTTTTTCTTCAGGAAACGCTGACTGAAACGCTGCATCGTCCACAGCCAGCCAAAACGCACCAGCATCAGCGCGACGTAAATCAGCATGATGTCGGTGAACAGCATCCACAGTTCGACGTTTGGATCGGCTTCTGCCGCCACCAGCGAGGACTCAAGGATGCCGGGAAACTGCAGTCCTAACAGCAGGAACACCATGCCGTTAAAAACAAACTCCAGCATCGACCAGGTGCTGTTGGCGCGCAGGCGCATCGCCAGCGGCGCGGTGCGCATCACGCCGGAACGGGTGATGGTCATCCCGGCGGCTACTGCGGCCAGGATGCCGGAGACGCCGATGTGTTCTGCAATCAGGTAAGAGGCGAACGGCAGCAGGAACAGCAGCACGATTTGCGTCGCGGGTTCATCACCGCCCCAGCGGCTGAGAAAACGCAGCGAACGGCCATACAGCCAGCTGACGATAAACCCGGCAAGGATGCCGCCAATCGACACTTTGAGAAATTCTATTGTTGCGCCGCCGACGGTAAACACCATCGTGCCCATCACCACGGCGACGGCAAATTTCAGCGACACCAGGCCCGACGCGTCGTTCATTAACGCTTCGCCCTGCAAAATGCCCATGATTTTCTTCGGAATGCGCCCTTCGCCGACGATCCCCGACAGCGCCACCGCATCGGTTGGTGACAGCACCGCCGCCAGCGCAAACGCAGGAACCAGCGGGATCCCCGGCACCACCCAGTAAATGAGAAAACCAATGCCCACCACGGTCACCAGCACCAGCGCCAGCGCTAATCCTAAGATCTCACGCCCGTGCTCAAGGAATTCGCGGGTCGGCGTTTTCCAGCCATCGGCAAACAGCAGCGGCGGAATGAACAGCACGAGAAACAGTTCTGGATCGAATTCAACGTGGAGGCCAAACGTCGGCCATGCCAGTAGCGCACCGATGGCGATTTGCATCAATGGCAGCGGCACCTGGAAGGGCAATACGCGAGTAACCACCCCCGACAGCGAGACCACGAGGGTCATAATGAGTATGGTGAAGAAAATTTCCATGCTATCCCTGTGTGCGATGTTTTCTTATAAAAAGACGGACTCGTCCATGTCTGATAATAAAACATGATAATCCCTGCAAGGGAAACAGGATGTGCCCTAAAAGCAGAAAGGGTGGCCTGAGCCACCCTTTATCCTGACGGTTCGACGACTTAAATCGCCCAGCCGCCCGCGTAGAAAATCACCAGCGCCAGGGCAATCACCACGGTGCCGATATTCAGCTTACGCCATTCACCGGATACCACGCGGCCAATCACCAGGGTGGCGAAACCGATCATGATCCCGGTAACAATGTTACAGGTGAGGACGATAAATACGGCGGTAATCAACCCGGCCATCGCATCGACGAAATCATTGAAATCGATTTTCGCGACGTTGCTCAGCATCAGCAGACCGACATACATCAGCGCAGGCGCGGTGGCGTAAGCCGGAACCAGATACGAGAGCGGAGAGAGGAACAGGATCAGCAGGAACAGCACGCCCACGGTGATCGCCGTCAGACCGGTTTTACCGCCCGCCGCCGTACCGGCCGCCGATTCGATATACACCGCCGCCGGTGCCGCACCCACCACTGCTGAGAACACGCTACTCAGGGAGTCGGTGGTCAGCGCTTTGCCGCCGTTGATGATCTGGCCGTCTTTATCCAGCAGGTTTGCCTGACCAGCTACCGCGCGGATAGTGCCCGTCGCGTCAAACACCGCAGTCATTACCAGCGCCAGCACGCTCGGCAGCACCACCGGGCTCAGCGCGCCCATAATATCAAGGCTGCCAATCAGTGATTTGCCGGTCTCATCGCTCAGCGACGGCATGGCGAAGAAGCCAGAGAAGTGCACATTCGGATCGAAAATCAGCCCGACGATGGAAACGCCGATAATGGTCAGCAGAATGCCGCCCGGCACTTTCATTTTTTCGAGGCCGATGATCACCGCCAGGCCAATCAGCGACATGATCACCGGGAAGCTGGCGAAATGACCGAGGGAGACCGGCAGGCCGTCCAGCGGGTTCTTGATAACCAGACCGACGCCATTCGCCGCAATCAGCAGCAGGAACAGGCCGATACCAATCCCCGTGCCGTGGGCAATCCCTTGCGGCAGGTTGCGCAGGATCCAGCTACGAATGCCGGTGGCCGAAATGATGGTGAACAATACGCCCATCAGGAAGACAGCACCGAGCGCCACCGGAATGCTGATCTGCTGGCCCAGCACCAGGCTAAAGGCGGTAAAGGCGGTCAGCGAAATAGCACAGCCAATCGCCAGCGGCAGGTTCGCCCACAGGCCCATCACCAGCGAACCGACACCCGCAACCAGACAGGTCGCCACAAACACGGCGGCAGGCGGGAAACCGGCTTTGCCGAGCATTCCCGGCACCACAATAACGGAGTAGACCATCGCCAGAAAGGTCGTCAGACCGGCAACGATTTCCTGACGCACGGTACTGCCACGAGCAGAAATTTTAAACCAGGCGTCAAGTGAACCGCCGGTACGCGCAGATGGCGTAGACATAGAAAACATCCCCTAAGAGTTTTTATCTTATCGTTCGTCTGTCGGCGTGGTGGAACATCCACTGCCAGTTAAGCGTCCTGTCCATGTGCAGCCTCGCGGCAAGGGGTGCCGGGAAAACGCAAACGTTTAACTCCGCGCTGACAAAACGGCTAGTTAAAAAAAGGCAAACGATTATCTGGCTTTTAGCAGGCCCTTTTCAACAGAAGTTTGCGCCATTTCGCCAAAAATCGCTGCCGCTGCTGAAGAAACCATCAGAAGATGCGCAAACGTTATCGTCGATGCGCAATCCGGCAACATTTTTGTATGCTTTTGCGGCAAAAAACCAGTCGCCGGGGATCTCAAACGGTCCGCCCTGTTGAATGGCTCGCTGCCATGCCGGGCGCATCTCAATACGTTTTTTCCACGCTGCGATGTTCGGTAATGCGTTAATACCGCCACGAGACAGCAGCGCAAAGAGCGGAAAACTCATCTGGATATCGGCCATGCTGAGATGTTCTCCGGCAAACCACGTACGGCTGGCGAGCTGCGATTCGATAAAGCTGGCGTGAGTGGCAATCTGCTTATCGAGATACGCCTTCTGAACGCCTTTCCCGAGCGCGTTACCGAGCGTGCGCAACCCAAAAGGCACCGGCGGTTTGCCGAGACGGCTGAAGATCAGTTTCATCAGCAACAGCGGCATCAGCGACCCTTCCGCATAGTGGAGCCAGAATCGGTACTGCAATTTATCGATCTCTTCCTGCGGGCGGAACTGGTGGCTTTTATCGTAACGCTCCTGCAGGTATTCGAGGATCGCGCCGGATTCAGCAATGATGTGGCCGTTATCTTCCAGTACCGGTGATTTTCCCAGCGGATGCACCTTTTTCAGCGCAGGCGGTGCCTGCATGTCCGGCTCGCGCTGATAGCGGATAATCTGGTAAGGCATGTTCAGCTCTTCCAGCGCCCAGAGCACGCGTTGCGAACGTGATTGATTAAGATGATGAACAATCAGCATGTTTCACAGCCTCTTAGAAAGTTTGTTCAAATTAACTATAGGAACTGTGGGTGAATGGCGTAAAAATTTCGGCGAAAAAGTCACAGGTGTTGCTGGCGAAGAGGCATCTATTGCATAGACTTAAAGTGTCAGCACAACCCGGAACCTCCAACCCCTGATGAGACAATGAGGGGTGCTGATGTCGGGGGAAACCCTCCCGTACCAGCGGGATAGAGCGAAAGACAAAGACCGGAAAACGACTAAAGCGCCCTTTGTGGCGCTTTAGTTTTTTAATCGTCTTCCAGAAAATGCGCGCCCGGGCCTTTCTCGCCGAGCTTATCGCCCGGGTTTCGCAGCGGGCAGTCGGTACGCGACAGACAGCCGCCAGCCGCAACCGATGCAGCCATCCAGTTGATCGCGCAGCGCCACCAGCGTGTGGATGCGGCTGTTCAGTTCTTCACGCCATTGTGATGAAAGTTCCTTCCATTCTTTGGCGCTCAGTCGGTGCCCTTCCGGGAGCACGCCAAACGCTTCGCCAATGGTCGACAGCGGAATGCCGATGCGCTGGGCAATCTTAATGATGGCCACATAGCGCAGCACATCACGACGATAACGCCGCTGGTTCCCGGCATTGCGCGTGCTTTTGATAAGCCCTTTGCTTTCGTAGAAATGCAGAGCAGAAACGGCAACACCGCTTCGCTTCGCCACTTCGCCGGGCGTCAGCAGGGTTTTTATGCGGGGTGATTTCTTTTCCATAAAGCGCTTTACCTCAAGTTAACTTGAGGAATTATACTCGCCCTCAGACAGTTCGACGAATCGAAAAATGCAAAAAGAGGCCCTGTATGTCCCATCAGGATATTATTCAAACGCTTATTGAATGGATTGATGAACATATCGATCAACCGCTTAACATTGACGTGGTCGCGAAAAAATCAGGTTATTCGAAGTGGTATCTGCAACGGATGTTCCGTACCGTGACACACCAGACACTGGGAGATTATATTCGCCAGCGCAGGCTGTTACTGGCGGCGGAAGCGCTGCGGACCACGCAACGCCCTATCTTTGATATCGCGATGGATTTAGGTTACGTCTCGCAGCAAACCTTTTCCCGGGTCTTCCGCCGTGAATTCGATCGCACGCCGAGCGACTACCGCCATCAGATTTCCGCCTGAGGCATTCGCTGACGAATCTGGCATGACGAAACCTCAAGCCACTGCATAAACTCCTGCGGTGGCATTGCTTTCGCGAAGTGCCATCCCTGACAGAACTGCACGCCACGCCTCGCCAGCCAGGAAACCTGATCGACGGTTTCCACCCCTTCAGCGATGGTTTTCAGCCGCAGACTTTGCGCCATCTCGATAATATGTTCCGCGATCAGATGGCTGGTGCTGTTGGTGGTCAGCGTATCGATAAACGATTTATCGATTTTGAGAATATCGACGTTCAGTGAATAGAGATTGTGCAGGTTGGAATAACCGGTGCCGAAGTCGTCGATCGCCACTTCATAACCCGCCTGGCGAAACGCCTGGATCACCGGCGTGGTTTTCGGCACATCAATAAATCCGCGTTCGGTCACTTCGATTTTAATTTGTTGCGCACGCACGCCGTGGCTTTGCGCTTTTTCCGAAATTAACGATATCAGGCGTGGCGAATGGAAATCCGTCGCGGAAAGATTAATCGAGACGTAAAGATGTGGGTGATTTGCCAGATATTGCCCCATCTCCGCAAACATTTCTTCGACCACGTAATCGGTCACCTGCTCTATTAGCGCCTCTTTCTCAGCGAGCGGGATAAATACCGCCGGGCTCATCACCTGCCCATTAAACCCCGGCCAGCGCAGCAACGCTTCGGCACCCACGCAGCAGTGGTTTTTAATATCGATGATCGGCTGATAATGCAGACGCAGCTGGCGCTTATTGAGCGCGCGCTGCAGTTTACGTCGCGGCGAGTTAATTTGCTGACGGGTCCGCGACCAGACCAGCAAAATGAGCACACTGCAAATCGCGCCCAATGGCAGCGTTAACGTCACCTGATGCCAAAGATTTTCGTAATAACGGCGATCCTGAGTGGAAACGATCACCGCGATAGGCCGACGATCGGAAAGAACGACAGTATAAAAACGCCCCTCTTTGCGGAATGAGGCATTTTTATCCAGAATTAACGGGCGCAACGCCACCGGATCAGACGTGGCGCTTACCGAGAAAAAGGAATTGGTTTTAGTATCGTAAATGCCATAGCTCAATGAGGTATCTTCGGAAATCACTTCGCTAAAAGAGAGCGGGTTTACCACTGCGACATAATTACCCCGCTGCAGGTAAATCATCGGGTAGCCAGGATAAAACGGTGTATCGCGGTAGTAATAAATCGAGACGTTAGGCTTTTTCTGATAACTCGGCATCGGCATGGTAAATGGCTGCGCCGGATGGAGAGCGGTCGAACAAAAGAACTGATTACCGTCAGCGTAGATTAAATCCGAGACGTATAGCTGGCCGCGAACAACATTCAGCATCGCCTGTTGATGCTGCGGTGTACAGGTGGCACCGCGATATTCTTCGGCAGCGCTGCGGGCGACCTCCGCTTCGCGAATCACGATTTCGGTTTTATTGAGCGCAAGCTGTGCAAAGGTCTGCAATTGCCCGGTGGTTTCCGACATTGCCCGCATTTGCGCAAACCAAAGCGCCAGCATCACGGGTAACAACACCACCATGATAACGCCGACAATGCGCAGCACCTTGTCTCGCACCCTACGATTCATCCAGCCCGATATCCCTGTTTTCATTGTGCCTGAAAGTCTGGCCCACGGCTTTGATTGCAGGTGATTACGTTGCATGAATCAAACAACATTAGCAACCGTCTTTTTGCTCTATTATCTTCATCTTTCGTTATGACGATTTTATTCCACCGTAAGACAAATCAGAAGACAAGCCGACGTTTTTATTAGAGGCAATAATTATCCACCAGTTTACGTTACATTCTCCTGTTAGCGCTTTTTTTTAAGCCAGTAACATCCACGCCAATATTCAATATCGCGCCATCGCTCATCGTAATATTGGACCACAGCGTCGTCAGCGTTGCGCCATCACGCCGTACCGGGTAACGGGTGTGCATTTCCGTCACGGGCGTATCATTGAATGGACTAAAAGAAAGCCGGACCAGCTCGCGCATCTCCGGGTTCGGATAAAATAATGCCAGCGGATCGGTGTAATGGTTAATATCGTTTTGCGTCCAGCCAAACGATCGTTCACAGGCCCGGTTCCATAATATACAGCGCCGACTGGCATCAAACGAATTTAATAATATCGGCGCGCAGTCCAGCATCAGTTGATATTTCACCATAATGGCATTCAATTCGCTGGCGGTACGTTCTTTAAGAATAACCTCTGAAAGATAGCCCTTGAGTTTTTCCGCCAGAATAATAGCGATGCTTTTAATCACCGAAGAGGGGGTTAACGAATGGGGAAAAGCAACGAATAAATAGTTTCTGTGGCTGGCGCCCTGTAATGGAATTTTGCATAACGCGGCGCTTTGTATTATTCCGGCGTCCGGGTGGGATTCGGGATAGAGCAATCTGCCCGCCTGATGGCGCCAGTATCGAATACGCCAGTTGCGTTCCGGTTCACGCCGGATGTGTGCCAGCAGACGCGCGACGTGCTGATGATTACACGCCAGATCGCCCGCGACCTCCAGCCGCGGCGCTTTGCCGTCGTCGATCATCGTCCATGTTAAGCAGGCACCGAGCGAGGCGTTAATCGTAAAAAGCAAGGGACGCAGCGGCTGATGTGTGGATAACCCGGGCATCAGTTGCGCTAGCATATGCAGCCCTAAAGCTGCATCATTTATTGCTGTGTGTAGCGTTTCATTATTCATTTTATCAATCACAGGTTAAGAGGAGTGAATAAACCTGCAATGAAAATCAGACGACGACCCAGCCTACGCAACCTATTTGCGCCGCAAATGTTCAGGAATGAATACAACCATGAGAAAGGTGTTCAGCAATGCTTACAAGAAATCAAAACAACCCAGTAAATCCAGCCGCTGATTGCCTTATTGCAAGTAAAAAATAACTGTCCACGGCAGCATAATCCAGCTGGAGGAGCCTGTAAATCCTGTCAACAGTGTACAAGGCGGGCTGTGGCGGTACAGATTTGGCTATCCCTCTGAATTGGCATGGAAGGGTCGTAAATAAAGGGAGTGATTAGCGGAGAATATATTCTTTGTTCCCGTGATGCCTCGCAACATTATTTGGCGAAAAAAGTCATTTTTTGAACTGGCGAATAAAACAGCAAATGTGATATAGTTCACACAACCTAATGCAAAAGAAATTTCGTTTCATTCAATCGCTAAATGCCTTGAGATAGCCAGCCTGCAATGACGTTCGCGCTGTCAAAGGCAACTGTTTTTCTGAGGAAAGATTCATGGCATCGATCACCACCGGCGTTGTGCTGTTGCGCTGGCCACTTTTCAGTGCAGTGCTGATGTTTTTAGCCAGTACGCTCAACATTCAGTTACGCAAATCAGACTACGCCGGGCTGGCGGTGATTTGCAGCGGTCTCGGCGTGGCCGCCGCCTGCTGGTTCGCGACCGGCTTACTGGGCATCACGCTGGTTGATATCGCCACCACCTGGGGCAACATTAAAGACGTGATGATTGAAGTGATGAACCAGGCACCGCCAGAATGGCCGATGGTATTAACCTGATAAAAAACGCTTCCCAGGGGAAGCGTTTTTTTGCCTGATGACCGCGGAACTCGGGATCAGAACGGGATGTCGTCGTCGAAATCCATTGGCGGTTCGTTAGACGGCGCCGGTGCAGACTGCTGCTGCGGACGGGACTGCGCACCGCCGCTGAACTGTGCGCCACCCTGCTGCTGCGGCTGCTGAGGCTGACCCCAACCGCCCTGCTGC
>NZ_JNGH01000096.1 GCF_001188485.1 Trabulsiella odontotermitis | reverse complement strand
GCCAGGCATTAATTACGTGAAGAGGCCATCCGGAAGGATGGCCTTTTTGCGTTTTTGTGCATCTCAAAAACTTATTCCTCCCACCTGCGTTAAATCTTGATTCGTGATCTTGCTAACAGAATTCGTGATCGTAGTCTCATAATCATAAGTAACAATTATGTAACATTTTCATCACTTATTTTGTCATCTTAGCGGCGTGTAACGCCCGTTGAGACAAGCTTCCATCTTTGGCAGGAGAACGTGACAATGACCGAAACGAGCATAGCTGCGCGTGATTCACTGACGGGCAGCGATACCCGGCGGCGGGTATGGGCGATTGTCGGCGCCTCTTCAGGTAATCTGGTTGAATGGTTTGATTTCTACGTCTACTCGTTTTGCTCTCTCTATTTCGCCCATATCTTTTTCCCGGCAGGCAATACCACCACCCAATTGTTGCAAACAGCCGGTGTATTCGCCGCGGGATTCCTGATGCGTCCTATCGGCGGCTGGCTTTTCGGCCGTCTCGCCGATCGCCACGGTCGTAAAAAATCCATGCTGATCTCCGTCTGCATGATGTGCTTTGGCTCGCTAGTGATCGCCTGTCTGCCGGGCTACGCCACCATCGGTACCTGGGCTCCGGCGCTGTTGCTACTGGCTCGCCTGTTTCAGGGATTGTCGGTTGGCGGTGAATATGGCACCAGTGCGACATACATGAGTGAAGTCGCTGTGGAAGGGCGCAAAGGATTTTACGCCTCCTTTCAGTACGTCACGTTGATTGGCGGCCAGTTGCTGGCGCTGCTGGTTGTTGTGGTTTTGCAACAGGTACTAAGCAGTGAAGATCTCCATGCCTGGGGCTGGCGGATCCCGTTTGCAATGCATGCCAATACCGCCAGCATTCTGATGACGGCGGCGTTGTTCGTATTCATGCTGATACAGCCGATCATTGGCGCGCTGTCAGACAAAATTGGTCGTCGGACATCCATGCTCATTTTCGGTGGGCTGGCAACGGTATGTACTGTCCCAGTTCTGTCCGCGTTGCAAAGCGTGACGTCGCCCATAGCGGCCTTTGCGCTGGTAATGTGCGCGCTGCTCATCGTCAGTTTCTATACCTCGATAAGCGGCATCCTGAAAGCCGAAATGTTCCCGGCGCAGGTCAGGGCGTTAGGCGTTGGTTTGTCGTATGCGGTGGCGAATGCGCTGTTTGGCGGCTCGGCGGAGTATGTCGCGCTGTCACTGAAGTCGGTTGGCGTCGAGACAGCGTTTTTCTGGTACGTGACCCTGATGGGCGCGCTGGCGTTTCTGGTGTCGTTGATGCTGCACGCGAAGGGAAAAGGGCTGCGTCTCTAGGTATTACTGATGCGCCAGTTGCCACACGGCGAAGCCCGTTGTGGCGCCGGCGACATCCCAGGCAAAATCTTTCCAGCTCCAGCCGCTTCCTGACGGGCGGCTGTCCCACCACTCTTTACCCGCCCCAAGGCTGACGGAAAACAGTAATCCGACAGCCGCGCTGCGATCGCGACTGATTCCCTGATGTTGCGCGTATTCATTGCCCGCCGCCGAAAGCATGGCGGAAGCCAGAAAATGCTGCGCTTTATCCTGCCCGGTCCACTGGTCATTAGCCATATGGCTACAGCCGCTGAGGATGAATGCTGCTAAAAGCAGGAAGACGCGCATATGACGGGCAGGCTCCATAACAACGGCCCCATAGTGAACGGGGCCAGAGAATTACAGAATACGGCTGATCAGCTTATCTATTCGGATACGACGAAGACGGCGGATCAGCTTGCGCACTTTCACCGGATAATCGGCAATGCTCTGCAGATCGCGATAATGCTTCACCACGGTAGTATGTGTGCGGATCAGTTCCAGCTCTTTTTGACGGGATGACGCCAGCTGATGCTGCGGATCGTGGATCAGAATGGCGTTCTCGAGATCCAGTCGCCAGGCGCGGGGGTTCAGGTTGTTCCCCGTCAGCAGCATCCATTCATCATCCACCCACATGCCTTTCAGGTGATAGGTATTGTCGTCATCTTTCCATAAACGCACCACGAGCTGATCGGTGTTGACGTAGTACTGCAGGCGGCTGAGGAAGCGACGCAGGTTGATCTCATAAAGATACGGAAGGGCGCCGATGATCTTGAAAGGCCGATCTTCGGGAATGTAAAAGTCATTGGCGGTTTTGTCGCCAACAATAATCTCCACCTTCTTTCCTTCCCGCAGCAGCTGGATGATATTGCGCACCAGCAGGGCAGGCAGGTTGAAATACGGTGTGCAAATGGTGAGCTTATGCTCCGCACAGGGCATTAAATGGAAGATGGTTTTATTGAGGACGCTCGATTTGCCCAGCCCGACCAGCGGTGTCACTGAAAGCTGCTCGTTGTCGGCATCGCCCTGATAGTGATAGCCGGTATCGCGCAATTCCTGGCGATACAGACGCACATCGTTTTTGATTTCCGGGCTTTTCGGGCGGTCAGGCACATCAAGGCGATTCACGCCGCGCCCTTGCACAAGGTTCTGATCGGCCCAGTTAAACATGATATCCGCCATCTGCTGATTACGAACGCAGTGGTAACGGTCGTAGCGGTACTTATCATGCTGATGCAGGTAGACGTCATTCAGACTGGCGCCACTGTAGAGCACGCAGTCATCGATGATAAAGCCTTTGAAATGCAGCACGCCCAGCGCTTCACGGGTATTCACTGGCACGCCATAGACGGGCACGTCGACGCCCGCATTTTCCTGCGCCATGCGGCAATACCAGTCTGCGTTGGTGTTCGATGCCGCCGCACCGATACGTCCACGCTGCGCCCGATGCCAGTCGACCAGTACGCGGACGTCTAATTCAGGGCGTTGACGTTTGGCGTCATACAGCGCCTGCAAAATACCCTTGCCGCCGTCGTCCTGCTCAAGATAAAGCGCAACGATACAGATACGATGCGTGGCGCTGGCAATCTTCGCCAGCAGGGCTTCCCGAAAATCCGCGGGAGCATAAAAAAACTCGACATCATCAACTGACTGAGAGAGCTTAGGTAGTTGAGCAAGGTGTTGTTGATGTTTATTTCGCTTAAATTTTGACAACATCACAGTGCAATTCTTCTCTGTTTATTGAAGGGTCCTCTGTACCATGCAGACGACAGAAGCGAACAATAATACCACCACTACTGGCTAAAGTGGTCAACATTTCCAGCAGCTTACTTACGATCGCCGGAGGGTGCCAGTTTGAGCGTTAAGCCAACGATACCCTCCTCCAGTTGAATGTCCACCTCGAAACCGAGCTTGCGCGCCAGCGCAACCATACCCTGATTATGTGGCATGGTAATCCCCGTCAGGCGCGCCAGACCATGGTCGCGGGCATAGCCAATCATTTTTTCCAGCAGCATGCGCCCCAGGCCTAATCCTTTAAGATCCGAACGCACCAGTACGGCAAACTCCGCATCGGTGTTATCGGGATCGGAAATCGCGCGCGCGACGCCGAGGATTTCTGGCTCGTTGTCAGTTGCCCGCACCGCGACGAAAGCCATTTCTCGATCGTAGTCGATCTGGGTCATATTGGCTAAATCATCATGGGTAAATTCGTTGATCTCGCTGAAATAGCGATAATAGAGATCTTCTTTGGTCACCTGCGCGATAAACCGCTGCAACGCGGGCTCATCTTCCGGCAGGATAGGCCGAAACAGGCAACGCTCACCGTTTTTCATCGTGACCCACTGTTCCAGCTGTTGTGGATACGGACGTACCGCCAGGCGGCTCTCGCTGTCGCCTTCAAAGGGGGCGATGTCCAGCGTCACATCCAAAGCGGTAAATTCAGCGCCCGACGCCAGCAACGGGTGAATGTCGAGACGCTGGATTTCCGGGCAATCCACAATCAGGTTTGACACCTGTACCAGCTGTTGGCTCAGCCCGGCGATATCCAACGGACGTAACGCGCTGCGACTGCGGATCTTTTTATTCTTGATCGCCTGAATCACCAGATAGCGGGCGAGGTTCATGTTCAGCGGCGGTAACGCGACAGCGGCTTGATCCTGTGCGCGCCATTCAACGCCGCCTTCACCAAGCATGATCAGCGGGCCAAATACCGGATCGTGCTCCACGACGACGCGCAATTCCTGCGCACCCGCACGGTTCGCCATACTTTGAACCAGCAGGCCATGAATGCGCGCCTGTGGCCAGGTCATTTTCACGCGGTCGAGCATCGCATCCGCCGCGCGCTGGACTTCCGCCGCCGTACGCAGATAGAGCATAACCCCCTGGACTTCAGATTTGTGCGGAATATCGGGCGAGCGCAATTTCAACGCCACCGGATAACCAATCTGCCCGGCGATATGCACCGCCTCCGCGCTGCGATGGCTTTTTGCAGCAGCGTGTGGGCTTCTGCCGCGTTGGCGGCCAGGTTCAGCGGAATGGACGGTGTTTCACGCAGTTGTTTCTGGTTACGCCGGTATTCGACCATATGCATAAAAGCCGTAATCGTCCCTTCCGGCGTGCGATAGGTCGGAATTCCTGCATCGCTGAACAGGCGACGCGCTTCCTGTGAGGAATATTCACCACACCAGTTGGTCAGGACGCTCACATATTTACCGCGCGGATGTTTTTTCAGGGCGTCGATCAGCGCCAGCGCGCTTTCAGTACCGGGCGATGCGGCACTGGGGGCATGGATCACCAGCAGCGCATCAAAGTCCTGGCTGTCCATTAGAATATTGAGCGCAGTGATGTAATGCTCGCTAAGCGCGTCGTCGCGCAAATCCAGCGGGTTAGCCACGTCAACGCCGTCACGCAACGCCACTCGCAGGCGTGCAAGCGTCTCTTCGCTCAGCGTCGCCAGCTTGCCGTTGCGCAGCCACAATTCATCCAGCGCCAGCGCCGCCGGGGCCGCGCCGTTGCTGACGATCATCAGCTTGTCGCCGCGCAGCGGGCGCATATGGCTGAGCGTTTCTACAGCAGAAAACAGCTCGTGAGTGTCCTGCACACGCAACAAACCCGCGCGCTGAATAGCCGCGTCCCAGGCCGGATCGATACCGGAATTCACATGCAGCAAGCGCTGCGCTTCCGGGCTGCGGCCGCTTTTGATGACCAGAATGGGTTTATTCCGCGAGGCGCTTCGTGCGGCGGAGACAAACCGACGCGCATCGCTGAGATGTTCGAGATAGAGCAAAATGGCGCTGGTTTTGGTATCGCGGGCAAGGTAGTCGAGCAGATCGTCAACGTCGATGTCCAGGCTGTCACCCAGCGCGATAAAGTAGGAGAATCCCATCTCGCGCTGCTGCGCCCAGTCAAGGATCGTGTTAGACACAGCGGCAGATTGCGAAATAAACGCCAGCTTGCCCCGACGAATCGGTACCGGCGAAAAACTGGCGTTCAGCCCCAAAGCCTGTTTGCCCCCACCAGCCGCATCTGATAGCGGCGGGCGCAGGCTTTCAGGTCAGCGAACTGTTCCGGCGGCGAGGAAAGAATAATGCAGGTTTTGCATCCTTTTGCGCCTAACGCTTCCAGTAAGGCGAGATTGCGTTTCGCATGGGTACAGAGCACCGCCAGATCGGGCGTAAACGGCAGGCTGTCGATATCCGGCCAGGCGAGAACGCCCAGCACCGCTTTCCAGTTCGGCGTCACGGGCAACACCGGCCCGCTGAATCCGCCGGACAACAGATTGCGCATCATCAGATAACCGGCACGCTGAGGCTTCATTGAGGCGCCAATGACAGCGATAGATTTGGGTCGAAGTAGCGCTTCCAGGCCACGTTGGCTCATACCGGTCTCCTTTGCACAAGTGACCGGATGATTCTAAACGCTTTCTTCCATTTCTGCTGTGACGTTTCCCTTATGCTGTGTTTTTCCTGCCAGATAGCGTGAGCGGAAACGGCCAAAGTGATCCCCGAGCGCGGTGGCGGCACCGGTATCGCCCGCCAGATCCAGCAGGGCGATAGCCACTTCCGCCGTACAGTACTGCCCTTCGGCGTGCGCTTCACGCAGCCGGTAAGCCGACACGCGCGACAGATCGACCGAAATCAGCGGCAGGTGATCGAGCCAGGGGCTTTTGCGGAACATTTTCCGCGCTTCGGTCCAGGTGCCGTCGAGCATAATAAACAGCGGCGGCTTACCGCTGGCTGGTGTGCTGATCACCTGGCGCTCGGCGTCGGCGTAAGACGCCGGGAATACCACCATCGGCTGATAAGCCGGGTTACGCACCAGATCCAGTAGCGCCTGCGGAGGCGCCGTTCGCGACCACTGAAACGCCTCGGTGTCAGGCAGAATATCGGCGATGAGTCGCCCGGTATTGCTGGGTTTCATCGGCTCGGTATCGAACATTACCAGACAAAAACGGCTTCTCGCCTGAGCGGTGGTGAGGGTATCGCACAGGCACTGTTTGAGCGGCAGCAGGCAGCGCTGACAACGACGAATACGGTTTCCCCGGGCGAGAAAAGGACGGGTGGCGCGCGCAAGGCGTTCGGCACGTAATCTGAGAACGGCGTTATCAGTCATGAGTGTCTGGCAGAAAAAACGCCATTGTCGCAGAGGTTAAAAGGGGGCACAAGCTGTGCCCCGGGAGGATCAGGAGGGCGTGGCCTCGTTCAGCCAGCTTTCAAACGGCGCTTTCGGAACGGCGCCATTCAACATATCAATCACTTCGCCATTTTTGAAAATCATGATAGTCGGAATGCTGCGGATACGAAAACGTGCGCTCAGCTCGCGTTCCGCTTCGGTATTCACTTTCACAAAGCGCATTTTCCCGCTGCGCTCTTCGGCGACATCTTCAAAGATCGGCGCAAAGCTTTTGCAGGGTCCGCACCACGGCGCCCAGAAATCAACCACCACAGGCAGATCGTCTTTCAGCAGTTTATCCAGCGTTGCGTCGGTGGCGTTGATCACATCACCATCAAACAGGTCGTGACCACAGCGTCCACACTTTGCAGCGTCGTTAAGACGATCGTCGGGGATGCGGTTGAGCGCCTGACAGCTGGCACAAACGGTATTCATAACTAACCTCGGATCTGAATGGGCAACGGCCTCACGTCGCTGCCATATTGTTTCGATAATGTTACATATTATCGGCGATGGCGGGCAAATGGACAAAGCGGTTTATTCAATGAGTACAATAGTCATAGTCTTTTGTAGGAAGTCATGGCGAAGCGCGACCACATCGGGTAATCTTCGCGCTTCGCGCAGCGCAGGTGGAGGAATAGATGAACGACGAACTGAAGAATAAAAGCGGCAAGGTCAAAGTGATGTATGTCCGCAGTGATGATGACTCGGATAAACGCACCCAGAATCCGCGTACCGGAAAGGGGGGAGGGCGCACTGGCGCTTCCCGTACTGAAGGTGGTCGTCGTCCGGCGCGTGATGGCAAATCCGCGCAGCCTGCCCGCGAGCGCAGCCGCGATCGCAACGATCGCAATGACCGTGATCGTGATGCTTCCCCGTGGCGTACCGTTTCCCGTGCGCCGGGTGATGACACGCCGGCGAAACCGGATCACGGCGGTATCAGCGGTAAAAGTTTTATCGATCCGGAAGTGCTACGTCGTCAGCGCGCGGAAGAGACGCGGGTGTATGGCGAAAACGCCTGCCAGGCACTGTTCCAGAGCCGTCCGGATTCTATCGTTCGCGCCTGGTTTATCCAGAGCGTAACGCCGCGTTTTAAAGAAGCATTGCGCTGGATGGCGGCGAACCGGAAAGCGTACCACGTGGTGGATGACGCGGAACTGACCAAAGCGTCCGGTACTGAACACCACGGCGGCGTCTGCTTCCTGATCAAAAAACGTAACGGCACCACGGTAAAACAGTGGGTGAGCCAGGCGGCGGAAGAGGATTGCGTGCTGGCGCTGGAAGATGTCGGCAACCCGCACAACCTCGGCGCGATGATGCGCAGTTGCGCGCACTTCGGCGTGAAAGGCGTCGTGGTGCAGGATGCGGCGCTGCTGGAATCCGGTGCGGCGATCCGTACCGCAGAAGGCGGTGCTGAGCACGTTGAGCCGATCACCGGTGACAGCTTCATTGACACGCTGGATCAGTTCCGCAGCGCGGGTTACACCATCGTTTCCACCTCCAGCCACAAAGGCACGCCGCTGTTTAAAGCCACGCTGCCGAAGAAAATGGTGCTGGTGCTGGGCCAGGAGCGTGACGGTCTGACTGACGCAGCGCTGGACAGCGCAGATTTGAGCGTTTCAATCAATGGCACAGGGCATGTTGAAAGCCTGAATGTCTCGGTCGCGACCGGCGTGTTGCTTGCCGAATGGTGGCGACAGAACAAAGCCTGATGCAAAAAAGCCAGCGAAGACGCTGGCTTTTTTATTACTCGCTTTCCGCCGGTAGCACGGGCGTCCAGTCAATGGGTGTTTCGCCATGCCGCGACAGCCACTCATTGGCCAGCACGAAATGATTGCAGCCGAAAAAGCCTCGATGCGCCGATAGCGGCGACGGGTGAGGGGCTTTCAGGACGTGGTGGCGCTGCTTATCGATAATCGCCCCTTTCTTCTGCGCGTGCGAACCCCACAGTAAAAACACCACCCCTTCGCGATGCTCATTGATCAGGCTGATGACTTTATCGGTGAACGTTTCCCATCCCAGACTGGCGTGCGAGTGTGCCTGACCAGCGCGTACCGTTAACACGGTATTAAGCAGCAGAACACCCTGGCGCGCCCAGCTTTCCAGATAACCGTGATCCGGACGGTTAAAGCCGGGAATGGATTTCTCCAGTTCTTTATACATATTGAGCAACGAGGGTGGCGTAGCGACACCGGGGCGTACAGAAAATGCCAGACCGTGCGCCTGACCCGGGCCGTGATAGGGATCCTGACCGAGGATCACCACTTTCACATCGCCCAGCTCGGTAAAGCGAAAAGCATTAAACACATCTTTCTGCGGTGGATAGATGGTGATACCGGACTGCCGCTCGCTGGCGACCGTTTTCAGCGTATTCAAAAAGTAGGGCTGTTGTTTTTCGTCAGCCAGCACATCGTGCCAGGTTAATTCGGTTGTCATTTCGCTCTCCTGCGAATGTGTATGCTAATAGCTTAACTGCTTCTTTCTGCATAACAAAATCCGTAAACCAGAAACTCTGGTATCGCCACAAAAAAAGTTGAAAATTTACAAAAATAATTAAGCAATATGGGGTGTGTAACTTGATATAAAACAAGTAATTTCCCATATACCCTTCTTTGTGGTGTGGTTTTTATTGATATAAATCAAAGAATCAAGGGTGTCGCACTGTTATACATACACTCAAGCAACAATGGTTTTACCAATTGGCCGGAAACCGGCCGGTTAAAATGAATATGCAGAGCCTAAGGGGGCATCAAATGATTACAGGTATTCAGATTACTAAAGCCGCAAATGACAATCTGCTGAACTCTTTCTGGTTGCTGGACAGCGAGAAGGGTGAAGCTCGCTGCCTGTGCGCAAAAGGCGGTTTCACGGAAGATCAGGTTGTTGCTGTCAGCAATCTGGGCGATATCGAATACCGTGAAATCCCGGTAGATGTTAAACCTGAAGTGCGCGTGGAAGGCGGTCAGCATCTGAACGTCAACGTGCTGCGTCGTGAAACGCTGGAAGACGCCGTTAAGCATCCGGAAAAATACCCGCAGCTGACCATCCGTGTTTCAGGTTATGCCGTTCGTTTCAACTCCCTGACCCCGGAACAGCAGCGCGACGTTATTGCGCGTACCTTTACCGAAAGCCTGTAATTTTTACGGGCGCGGAAATAAAAATGCCGGGACGTTTCCCGGCATTTTTTTATTCTTCAGTCGACGGCGTTGAGTTATCACTACCGCTCGGCTTACGGCGTTTACCAATATTTTTGGTATCGCGATGGCGTTTCTTCACGCGCGGTTTTTCTTTGTCTTTCTCTTTTTTCTTCTCTTCGCGTTTTGCCAGCGCTTTCTTCGACGGTTTACCTTTCAGCTTTTCGCTCGGCACACGCGTCGTCGGACGCAGTTCGTCAATAACGCGCGCTTTCAGCGGCTCTTCAACGTAACGACCCACTTTCCCCAGCAGCAGGTGGTCATGCGCTTCGACCAGCGAAATCGCGATGCCTTTACGGCCTGCGCGACCGGTACGGCCGATGCGGTGCAGGTAGGTATCCCCACTGCGCGGCATGTCGAAGTTGAAAACATGGCTCACGTCCGGGATATCAATCCCGCGCGCGGCAACGTCGGTGGCAACCAGCACATTAACGCGACCGTCGGTCAGACGTTTAATCGCTTCGTTACGTTTGCCCTGTACCATCTCACCTTCGAGATAACAGCTGTTGATGCCCGCTTCGCGCAGCCAGGTCGCCAGTTCATGCACGCGCTCACGCTTGCGCACAAAGACGATAGAACGCGTGGCTTCTGGCTGTTTCAGCAGATGAACCAGCAGGGCGGTTTTGTGCTCAACGTCATCGGCGCGATAGTACCATTGATGAATTTTTTTGCGCTCGCGGGTGGACGGTGTGGCAGAAACTTCCACCGGATCTTCCAGCAGGCGCTCGGCAAAATCCTTAATGGCCTCGCCTTCCAGAGTGGCGGAAAACAGCATGGTTTGCTTGCGCCAGCGGGTTTCACCTGAAATGTGTTCGATGTCCTGCGCGAAGCCCATATCGAGCATGCGATCCGCTTCGTCAAGAATTAGCGTTTCTACCGCGCGGCAATCGAAATTTTCTTCTTTAATATATTGCAGCAGACGACCTGTCGTCGCGACAACGATATCCTGGTTTTCGCTGAAGACTTCCGCATGGTTCATATAGGCCACACCGCCGGTGATCGTGGCGATATCCAGATGAGTGTGCGCGGCCAGTTCGCGGGCGTGATCGGCGACCTGCATGGCCAGCTCGCGGGTCGGCGTCAGGATAAGAATTCGCGGCGGCCCGGATTTTTTGCGCGGGAAGTCGAGCAGGTGCTGCAACGCAGGCAGTAAATATGCCGCAGTTTTACCGGTACCGGTCGGCGCGGAACCAAGGACATCACGGCCATCGAGCGCAGGCGGAATAGCGGCAGCCTGAATGGCGGTCGGGCGAGTGAAACCTTTATCCTGGAGAGCATCCAGAAGGTTTTCGTCGAGTTCGAGTTCGGAAAAAGTCGTTACAGTCATGATCTACCTCTGTGTGGGGCGCTGATTATAGACGTTACGGCTGCAATGTTCATCTGTTTGTGTGGCTATCTGTTCTCAGGTATTGTGCATAGCCTAAAGCAAATCCCCCTTTTACTTGCCAGGATGCATGTTATGTTCGACCCAAAATCCGTGCTGCGTCGTAATGGATTTACCTTCAAGCAGTTTTTTGTCGCGCACGATCGTTGTGCCATGAAAGTGGGGACCGACGGCATCCTGCTGGGTGCCTGGGCGCCGATTGCCCGCGTCAAACGCATTCTTGATATCGGTGCGGGCAGCGGACTGCTGGCGTTGATGCTGGCGCAAAGAACCGATGATCAGGTCACCATCGACGCTGTTGAACTTGATGACGCCGCCGCGGCGCAGGCGCAAGAAAACGTGGCGGAATCGCCGTGGTCTGCGCGTGTGACGGTCCATCACGCGGATATCCAGCAGTGGCTTCATCAGCAAACCCGTCGTTATGACCTGATTGTCAGCAATCCGCCCTATTATGAGCAGGGCGCGGAATGCGCGACGCCACAGCGCGAGCAAGCCCGTTATACCACGACGCTTGATCATACCGCACTGCTGAATTGCGCCGCCGAAGCGATCACCGAAGAGGGATTTTTCTGCCTGGTGCTGCCGGAAAGCATCGGCACAGCGTTTACTGAGAAAGCGCTGTCGCTCGGCTGGAATCTGCGTCTGCGAACGGACATTGCCGAAACCGAACTCCGTCCGCCGCATCGCGTGCTGTTAGCGTTCTCGCCAAAAGCAGGGGAGTATTTTTGCGATCGGCTGGTGATCCGTGGGCCAGAGCAGCAATACTCCGAAGGGTATACTGCCCTGACGCAGGCGTTCTATTTATTCATGTAAGCCAGTGGGGAAAGCACTGACGGGCCGGATTCCGACAGCGGCTGCGGATAATCCAGCGTGTAGTGTAATCCCCGACTCTCTTTGCGCAGCATCGCGCAGCGGACAATCAGTTCAGCTACCTGCACCAGGTTACGTAATTCCAGCAAATTATTAGACACGCGGAATTTCGCGTAATACTCATCCAGCTCCTGCTGCAATAAGTTGATGCGACGCAGCGCGCGCTCTAGCCGTTTGGTGGTCCGCACGATGCCGACGTAATCCCACATAAAGAGGCGCAGCTCGTGCCAGTTATGCTGGATCACCACCAGTTCGTCCGGGTTCTCAACGCGGCTCTCATCCCATGCGGGGAGGGACGGCGTTGCACGCGCATAGGGCATCCGCTTTTTAATGTCTTCTGCCGCTGACCAGCCGTACACGAGGCACTCCAGCAGCGAGTTGGAGGCCATCCGGTTCGCGCCGTGCAGCCCGGTATAGCTCACTTCGCCAATCGCATACAGGCCGTCAACATCGGTGCGCCCGTAGTCATCCACCATCACGCCGCCGCAGGTGTAATGCGCGGCGGGCACAATCGGCACCGGCTGTTTCGTCAGATCGATACCCAGACCGAGCAGCTTGTCGTAAATCATCGGAAAGTGCTGGCGAATAAAATCGTCTGGCTTGTGGCTGATGTCCAGATACATACAGTCCGCGCCAAGACGTTTCATCTCATGGTCGATGGCGCGGGCGACAATATCACGCGGTGCCAGCTCGCCGCGTTCATCAAAATCAGGCATAAAGCGCGAGCCATCCGGGCGTTTTAATAACGCGCCCTCACCGCGAAGCGCTTCCGTCAGCAGGAAATTTCTTGCCTGTGGGTGATAGAGCGCCGTCGGGTGAAACTGATTAAACTCGAGGTTTGCCACGCGGCACCCGGCGCGCCATGCCATGGCGATGCCATCACCTGAGGAGATATCCGGATTAGTGGTGTACTGATACACTTTCGACGCGCCACCTGTCGCCAGCACCACCGATTTTGCCTGACAGGTTTCGACGCGTTCCTGATTGCGGTTCCAGATCCACGCCCCGACGACGCGCCGCGTGCCGGGAAGGCCGATTTTGTCAGAGATGATCAAGTCGACCGCGTTATGTCGCTCAAGGATACGAATATTGGGATGGTTCAGCGCTTTGCTGACCAGCGTCGTTTCCACGGCTTTACCGGTGGCGTCGGCGGAATGAAGAATGCGGCGATGGCTATGACCGCCTTCCCGCGTCAGGTGATAACTCTCTTCGCCGTTGGCCTGGGTTTGCGTGTCGAACAACACACCCTGATCGATAAGCCATTGCACGCAGGATTTGGCGTTGCTGGCGACAAATGACACCGCATGGCGGTCACAGATCCCGGCACCGGCAATTAAGGTATCTTCGATATGCGATTCGATGCTGTCGGTTTCATCAAACACGGCGGCGATACCGCCCTGCGCGTAAAAGGTGGAGCCTTCGCTGGCGGGGCCTTTGCTTAAAACAATGACTGAGCTGTGTTCCGCGAGGCGTAGTGCCAGCGATAAACCCGCAGCACCGCTGCCGATAATAAGGACATCACAAGCGTGGTTGGGCGTCGTATTCATCTTTTTTGTTTAATGTACTAAACATGGTTCGGCCAGCATACCACTCAGATTGGTCTTTCCGCACACTTTTTTACGGCTAAGTTGTAATGGCTAAACAGAGAGGCTGGAGAAAGAACTACTCTGAAAGAGAGGAAATATTTTGCGAAGCAGATCGTTAGCTTCAGATTTTATGATGAAATAAACCCTGTGTTAAGCTACCCTGCTGGCGTACAGAACGCTTTAATTACGATCAGACGCGTTGTTAAGCATTGAGAGACTTATAATGAATGATAATGAAAGGTCTGCAGTGATTAACAAAAAAACAATGGCGTAACGGAACTTTATGATTATCAGAAACTCTAACCGATTGCTTGCTCATAGTGCAGTGATGGAGTGGCGTTCTGATTACGCATGGGAATTAGGTTTGGGGAGACATTACCTCGGATGAGCGAGCAGTTAACGGATCAGGTCCTTGTTGAACGGGTCCAGAAGGGAGATCAGAAAGCGTTTAACCTACTGGTAGTGCGCTACCAGCATAAGGTGGCGAGCCTGGTTTCCCGCTATGTACCGTCAGGTGACGTGCCTGATGTCGTACAAGAGTCTTTTATTAAAGCCTATCGCGCGCTGGATTCTTTCCGGGGGGATAGCGCTTTTTATACCTGGTTGTATCGTATCGCTGTGAATACGGCAAAGAATTACCTGGTTGCTCAGGGGCGCCGTCCGCCATCCAGTGACGTAGACGCAATTGAAGCAGAAAACTACGAAAGTGGCGGCGCGCTGAAAGAAATTTCGAACCCTGAGAACTTAATGTTGTCAGAAGAACTGAGACAAATTGTTTTTCGTACCATTGAGTCGCTTCCGGAGGATTTACGCATGGCAATTACCCTGCGGGAGCTGGATGGCCTGAGCTATGAAGAAATAGCCGCTATCATGGATTGTCCGGTCGGTACGGTTCGTTCACGTATATTCCGGGCGCGAGAAGCTATTGATAATAAAGTTCAACCGCTTATCAGGCGTTGACGATAGCGGGATACTGGAAAAGGTATTTAGGCATGCAGAAAGAACAACTTTCCGCTTTAATGGATGGCGAAACGCTGGATAACGAGCTTCTCAACACGTTGAGTAGTTCTCCTGAACTGCAAAAAACCTGGGAAAGCTACCACCTCATCCGCGATTCACTCCGTGGCGATACCGGCGAGATGCTGCATTTTGATATCTCTGCCCGCGTCATGGCCGCCATTGAAAACGAGCCTGTGCGCCAGGCAACGCCGCTGATTCCCGAAGCCCAGCCGGCACCGCACCAGTGGCAGAAAATGCCGTTCTGGCAGAAAGTGCGCCCGTGGGCCAGCTCACTTACCCAAATGGGCGTCGCCGCCTGTGTATCACTTGCAGTCATCGTCGGCGTGCAGCAGTATAATGGGCAATCTGAATCATCCCAGCAGCCTGAAGCCCCCGTCTTCAACACGTTGCCTATGATGGGTAAAGCCAGCCCGGTAAGCCTGGGCGTACCTACTGATGCGACTGCCGGCACCGGCCAGCAACAGCAGGTGCAGGAGCAGCGCCGTCGTATCAATGCAATGTTGCAAGATTATGAGTTGCAGCGCCGTTTGCACTCCGAACAGCTTCAGTTTGAACAGGCACAAACCCAGCAAGCCGCTGTTCAGGTGCCAGGGTATCAAACTTTAGGAACGCAATCGCAGTAATGAAGCAACTTTGGTGTGCCATACCGCTTGTGGTTGGTAGCCTGTTCTTCTCTGTCAACGCCTCGGCTGATGTTTCGTCCGGGGCGTTGTTGCAGCAAATGAACCTGGCGAGCCAGTCACTCAATTACGAGCTGTCATTTGTCAGCATCAGCAAGCAAGGCGTCGAATCACTGCGTTATCGCCACGCTCGTCTCAACAATCAACCGTTATCTCAGCTGTTGCAGATGGATGGCCCGCGCCGTGAAGTCGTCCAGCGCGGTAATGAGATCAGCTATTTTGAGCCGGGGCTTGAGCCCTTCACGCTTAATGGCGACTACATCGTTGATTCCTTACCTTCGCTGGTCTATACCGATTTCAAACGCCTGTCGCCTTACTACGATTTCATCTCCGTCGGGCGTACCCGTATTGCCGATCATCTGTGCGAAGTGATTCGCGTGGTGGCCAAAGACGGCACGCGTTACAGCTACATCGTCTGGCTGGATTCTGAAACCAAACTGCCGTTGCGCGTCGATTTGCTCGATCGCGACGGGGAAACGCTGGAGCAGTTCCGGGTGATTGCGTTCACGGTGAACAACAACGTGAGTGACAGCATGGAAAATCTGGCGAAAGCCAGCCTGCCGCCGCTACTGTCGGTACCAGCGGGTGACAAATCCAGCTTTAGCTGGACCACCTCCTGGGTGCCGCAGGGCTTCAGTGAAGTCTCCAGCAGCCGCCGCACATTACCTACGCTCAATCTGCCGGTGGAGTCACGCCTCTATTCTGACGGGCTGTTTAGCTTCTCCGTCAATATCAGCCGGGCAACCCCGACCAGCAGCGAGCAAATGCTGCGCACGGGGCGTCGTACGGTGACCACCTCGATTCGCGATAACGCGGAAATCACCATCGTCGGCGAATTGCCGCCACCTACGGCGAAACGCATCGCCGAAAGCGTTAAATTCGGGGCAGCGCAATGATCAAAGAGTGGGCAACGGTGGTTTCCTGGCAGAGCGGGCTGGCGAAGGTCAGCTGTGATGTCAAAGCGTCGTGCAGCAGTTGTGCGTCTCGTGCTGGTTGCGGCTCACGTATCCTGAATAAACTCGGGCCGCAAACGCAGCACACTATCGTCGTTCCAAGCGAGCAGCCGCTGGTCGCCGGGCAAAAAGTGGAACTGGGGATTGCGGAAGGCAGCCTGCTGAGTTCTGCGCTGCTGGTATATATGTCGCCGCTGGTGGGGTTATTTGTGGTGGGCGGCCTCTTTCAGGTGCTGTTTGGCGGCGATCTTGCGGCGCTCTGTGGTGCGCTGCTCGGCGGCGTCGGCGGCTTTTTACTCGCCCGCGGACTGTCGCCTAAGCTGGCGGCCCGGGCTGAATGGCAGCCGGTCATCCTGAGCGTTGGCCTGCCTCCTGACATGCTGCGCGTTGACGCATCTCCCTCCGAAACAGGTCAGTGATCGCGCTGGCTTTCGTTTTACTTACATCTCGCATCAGATCTCCCGCTAAGCTTACCGGAAGAGCATTTCCTGGTTGTGGCGTTGTAGTGTAGAATGCGGCGTTTTCGAACGACAAAACGTCAGGCACAGAACAGCGGCCTCAAGGTATTCGTAAGGCATAAATAATTAATATATGAAGAACATACGTAACTTTTCGATCATTGCTCATATCGACCACGGTAAGTCGACGCTGTCTGACCGCATTATCCAGATTTGCGGTGGCCTTTCTGATCGCGAAATGGAAGCGCAGGTTCTCGACTCCATGGACCTGGAGCGCGAGCGCGGCATTACGATTAAAGCGCAAAGCGTGACGCTCGATTATAAAGCCTCCGACGGTGAAACTTATCAGCTGAACTTTATCGATACCCCGGGCCACGTCGACTTCTCCTATGAAGTTTCGCGTTCTCTGGCCGCGTGCGAAGGTGCGCTGCTGGTGGTTGACGCAGGGCAGGGGGTTGAAGCGCAGACGCTGGCGAACTGCTATACCGCCATTGAAATGGATCTGGAAGTGGTTCCGGTTCTGAACAAAATCGATCTGCCTGCCGCCGATCCTGAGCGCGTGGCGGAAGAAATTGAAGATATCGTCGGCATCGACGCTACCGATGCGGTGCGCTGCTCGGCGAAAACCGGCGTGGGCGTTCAGGATGTGCTGGAGCGACTGGTCCGTGATATCCCGGCACCGGAAGGTGATGAAAACGCACCGCTGCAGGCCCTGATTATCGACTCCTGGTTTGATAACTATCTGGGCGTCGTTTCCCTGATTCGCGTGAAAAACGGCACCCTGCGCAAAGGCGACAAAGTGAAGGTAATGAGCACCGGTCAGGTGTACAACGCCGATCGCCTTGGCATCTTTACGCCGAAACAGGTGGATCGCACTGAACTGAAATGCGGCGAAGTGGGCTGGCTGGTATGTGCGATTAAAGACATTCTCGGCGCGCCGGTGGGCGATACCCTCACGCTGTCACGTAATCCTGCCGATAAAGCATTACCGGGCTTTAAAAAAGTGAAGCCGCAGGTCTATGCCGGTCTGTTCCCGGTGAGCTCTGATGATTACGAAGCCTTCCGCGATGCGCTCGGCAAGCTGAGCCTCAACGATGCGTCCCTGTTCTACGAGCCGGAAAGCTCGACGGCGCTGGGCTTTGGCTTCCGCTGCGGCTTCCTCGGTCTGCTGCATATGGAGATCATCCAGGAGCGTCTGGAGCGTGAATACGATCTGGATCTGATCACCACCGCGCCAACGGTAGTGTACGAAGTTCAGACGACCAACAAAGAAGTGATCTACGTCGACAGCCCGTCCAAGCTGCCGCCGCTGAATAACATTGACGAGTTGCGTGAGCCGATCGCCGAATGTCATATGCTGCTGCCGCAGGAGTATCTGGGCAACGTCATGACGCTCTGCGTGGAAAAACGTGGTGTGCAGACCAACATGGTCTACCACGGCAACCAGGTGGCGCTGACTTATGAAATTCCGATGGCGGAAGTGGTGCTCGACTTCTTCGACCGTCTGAAGTCGACCTCTCGCGGCTATGCGTCGCTGGATTACAACTTCAAGCGCTTCCAGGCGTCCAACATGGTGCGTGTGGACGTGCTGATCAACGGCGAGCGCGTCGATGCGCTGGCGCTGATCACCCACAACGATAACGCGCCGTACCGTGGTCGTGAACTGGTTGAGAAGATGAAAGAGTTGATCCCGCGTCAGCAGTTTGACATCGCGATCCAGGCGGCTATCGGAAACCACATTATTGCGCGCTCTACCGTGAAACAGTTACGTAAAAACGTGCTGGCAAAATGTTACGGTGGTGACGTGAGCCGTAAGAAAAAGCTGCTGCAGAAACAGAAAGAAGGTAAGAAGCGAATGAAGCAGGTCGGTAACGTTGAGCTGCCGCAGGAAGCATTCCTCGCCATTCTGCATGTCGGTAAAGACGGTAAATAACCCTAAGGAGTTGGCATGGCGAACAAGTTTGCCGTAATCCTGGTGATCGCGACCCTGATAACAGGGCTGCTGTGGTGCCTGGATAAGTTCTTTTTCGCAGCGAAGCGTCGTGAACGCCAGGCCGCCGCGCAGGCAGCGACGGGCGATCAACTGGATAAAAAAACGCTGAAGAAAGTCGGCCCGAAACCGGGCTGGCTGGAAACCGGCGCATCGATTTTCCCGGTCCTGGCGATCGTGCTGGTGGTGCGTTCATTCATCTATGAACCCTTCCAGATCCCATCGGGTTCGATGATGCCAACGCTGCTGATCGGCGATTTCATCCTCGTGGAGAAATTCGCTTACGGCATTAAAGATCCGATTTACCAGAACACGTTGATCGAAACCGGTCACCCGAAACGTGGTGATATCGTGGTCTTTAAATACCCGGAAGAGCCGAGTCTGGATTACATCAAACGCGCCGTGGGTCTACCGGGCGATAAAGTCACTTACGATCCGGTCGCGAAAGAGGTGACCATCCAGCCAGGCTGCAGCTCCGGCCAGGCATGCGGCAACGCGCTGCCGGTGACTTACTCCAACGTTGAGCCGAGCGATTTCGTGCAGACGTTTGCCCGTCGTAACGGCGGCGAAGCGACCAGCGGTTTCTGGGAACTGCCGAAAAGCGAAAGCAAAGAAAACGGTATTCGCCTGACGGAACGTAAAGAGACGCTGGGCGAGGTGACTCACCGCATTCTGACCGTGCCTATCGCTCAGGATCAACTGGGCATGTACTACCAGCAGGCCGGTCAGCCGCTGGCGACCTGGGTCGTGCCGCCAGGACAGTACTTTATGATGGGCGACAACCGCGACAACAGCGCCGACAGCCGCTACTGGGGTTTTGTCCCGGAAGCGAACCTTGTGGGCCGCGCCGTGGGGNTCCGTTCATGTTGTCGCCAGCCAATGGCGGCAACATGAATTATTTAAGATATAAATCGTTCTGACTAACGACTTCCTTTCCCGTTGTGTATAGAATATTCCCCCGAAAGTTTTGGTTGTCTCCTGCACAGGAGCCACGGCACACGAAACCGCGTTGGTGATGCTTTTTCAGGTCGGTTTCGTGTGCTGAATTGTTGACGCATTCATTTATTGGTAACGCATGAACCCCATCGTAATTAATCGGCTTCAACGGAAGCTGGGCTACACTTTTCATCATCAGGAGCTGTTGCAACAGGCATTAACCCACCGCAGTGCCAGCAGCAAACACAATGAGCGTCTGGAATTTCTGGGCGATTCAATTTTAAGTTATGTGATTGCCAACGCGCTCTACCATCGCTTCCCCCGGGTTGACGAAGGTGATATGAGCCGTATGCGCGCCACGCTGGTTCGCGGTAATACGCTGGCGGAAATCGCCCGCGAGTTTGAACTGGGTGAATGTCTGCGCCTTGGGCCTGGCGAACTGAAAAGCGGTGGTTTTCGTCGTGAATCTATTCTTGCCGATACGGTCGAAGCGCTGATTGGCGGTGTTTTCCTCGACAGCGATATTCAGAATGTCGAGAAGCTGATCCTCTCCTGGTATCAGACGCGTCTGGACGAAATCAGTCCGGGCGATAAACAAAAAGATCCGAAAACGCGTCTGCAGGAATATTTGCAGGGTCGTCATCTGCCGCTGCCCACCTATCTGGTGGTGCAGGTGCGTGGCGAAGCCCACGATCAGGAATTTACTATCCACTGCCAGGTCAGCGGCCTGAGCGAACCGGTGGTTGGCACAGGTTCCAGCCGTCGCAAGGCTGAGCAGGCCGCCGCCGAACAGGCGCTGAAGAAGCTGGAGCTGGAATGAGCGAAGAAAAAACCTACTGCGGATTTATTGCCATCGTCGGTCGTCCGAACGTTGGCAAATCCACGCTGCTGAATAATCTGCTCGGGCAGAAGATCTCTATCACGTCCCGCAAAGCGCAGACCACCCGTCACCGCATTGTCGGCATCCATACGGAAGGCGCGTATCAGGCGATTTATGTCGATACCCCGGGCCTGCACATGGAAGAGAAGCGTGCGATCAACCGCCTGATGAACAAAGCAGCAAGCAGCTCTATCGGTGACGTTGAGCTGGTGATTTTCGTTGTCGAAGGTACCCGCTGGACGCCGGATGACGAAATGGTGCTGAACAAGCTGCGCGAAGGCAAAGCGCCCGTGATCCTCGCGGTCAACAAAGTCGACAACGTGCAGGAAAAAGCCGATCTGCTGCCGCATCTGCAGTTCCTCGGCAGCCAGATGAATTTCCTTGATATCGTGCCGATCTCAGCGGAAACCGGTCTGAACGTGGATACTGTCGCCGGAATCGTGCGTAAGCATCTGCCGGAAGCAGTCCATCACTTCCCGGAAGATTACATCACCGACCGTTCTCAGCGCTTTATGGCGTCTGAAATCATCCGTGAAAAGCTGATGCGCTTCCTGGGCGCCGAACTGCCGTATTCTGTGACCGTTGAAATCGAACGCTTCCAGACCAACGAGCGCGGTGGCTATGACATCAATGGGCTGATCCTCGTTGAGCGCGAAGGGCAGAAGAAGATGGTGATTGGCAACAAAGGTGCCAAAATCAAAACCATCGGCATCGAAGCCCGCAAAGATATGCAAGAGATGTTCGAAGCACCGGTTCACCTGGAACTGTGGGTGAAGGTGAAATCCGGCTGGGCCGACGACGAACGCGCGTTGCGTAGTCTCGGTTACGTTGATGATCTCTGAGTAGACTCCCATGGAGGGCTGGCAACGCGCTTTCGTCCTTCATAGTCGTCCCTGGAGCGAGACCAGCCTGATGCTGGACGTCTTCACGGAAGAGTCGGGTCGCGTGCGCCTGGTGGCCAAAGGCGCGCGTTCTAAACGTTCAAACCTGAAGGGCGCATTGCAGCCCTTTACTCCTCTGCTGGTCCGTTTTGGTGGGCGTGGTGATGTCAAAACGCTACGTAACGCGGAAGCTGTCTCACTGGCGCTGCCCTTAAGCGGTATCGCGCTCTACAGCGGTCTCTATGTCAACGAATTAATTGCTCGCGTGCTCGAACATGAGACCCGCTTCTCTGAACTCTTTTTTGATTACCTGCACTGTATCCAGTCGCTGGCGGGGGGGAGTGGTTCGCCTGAACCGGCGCTTCGCCGCTTTGAACTGGCGCTGCTGGGGCATCTGGGGTATGGCGTTGATTTTCTGCATTGCGCCGGAAGCGGTGAAGCGGTGGACGACACCATGACCTACCGTTACCGTGAAGAGAAGGGCTTTATTGCCAGCCTGGTGATTGATAACAACACCTTTACCGGGCACCATCTGAAAGCGCTCGCCAGCCGCGAGTTTCCGGATGCTGACACGCTGCGCGCAGCGAAACGCTTTACCCGTATTGCGCTGAAACCCTACCTGGGGGGAAAGCCGCTCAAAAGCCGCGAGCTGTTCCGGCAGTTTATGCCGAAGCGGTGAGTGACACGAACGAAAATAACACCGAGGATTGTCATGGCTGAATTACTGTTAGGCGTCAATATTGATCACATTGCCACTCTGCGTAACGCGCGCGGCACTGCTTATCCGGACCCGGTGCAGGCGGCGTTTATTGCCGAGCAGGCTGGTGCGGACGGCATCACCGTCCATTTGCGTGAAGACAGACGCCACATTACCGATCGCGATGTCCGCATTCTGCGTCAGACGCTGGACACGCGGATGAACCTTGAAATGGCGGTCACCGAAGAGATGGTGAACATCGCCTGCGACACTAAACCCCATTTCTGCTGCCTGGTGCCGGAAAAGCGCCAGGAAGTGACCACCGAGGGCGGTCTGGATGTCGCCGGGCAACGCGACAAAATGCGCGATGCCTGCCAGCGCCTTGCCGCCGCGGGCATTCAGGTTTCCCTGTTCATTGACGCCGACGTCGAGCAGATCAAAGCCGCTGCTGAAGTGGGCGCGCCATACATTGAAATTCATACCGGTTGCTATGCGGATGCCAAAGACGAAGCCACCCAGGCGAGTGAGCTGGAGCGAATCGCCAACGCCGCGACCTTTGCCGCCAGTCTTGGGCTGAAAGTAAACGCCGGGCACGGGCTGACCTATCACAACGTCAAACCGATTGCCGCGTTGCCGGAAATGCATGAGTTGAATATCGGCCACGCGATTATTGGTCGCGCAGTGATGAGCGGTCTGAAAGAGGCGGTGGCTGAAATGAAACGCCTGATGCTGGAAGCGCGTAAGTAATGGCTATTCTGGGCTTAGGCACCGACATCGTCGAAATCGCCCGTATCGAATCGGTGATCGCCCGCAGTGGCGATCGCCTGGCGCGACGCGTGCTGAGCGATAACGAATGGGCCATCTGGGAAGCGCACCAGCAGCCGGTGCGTTTTCTGGCGAAACGCTTTGCCGTCAAAGAGGCGGCCGCGAAGGCATTTGGCACCGGCATTCGCAACGGGCTCGCATTTAATCAGTTCGAAGTGTACAACGATGCGCTGGGTAAACCCCGGCTGCGTCTGTGGGGCGAAGCCAAAAATCTGGCCGAGAGTCTGGGCGTGGCGAGCATTCACGTTACGCTTGCGGATGAACGCCATTACGCCTGCGCGACGGTAATTATCGAAAGTTAAGATCAGATCTTATCGGCGTGATGCATCTGGACGAATTTGTCCCACAGTTGCTCTTCCGTTTCGACGTGTGCCGGATCCTTAAGGATGGTATTGGGGATAGGGCACACTTTCTGGCAGGTCGGCACGTCGTAGTGGCCGATGCATTCAGTACAGCGGTCGCTGTTAATCTCATAAATGCTGTTACCCATCGAAATGGCCTCATTCGGACATTCCGGTTCGCACATATCGCAATTGATGCATTTTTTGGTGATTAACAGCGCCATCAGGAAATTCTCGGAAACAACACAAACAGGGCGGGCATTATACGCGCATTCCCTGTTCAGACCAGTTTTTTCACCAGAGCTTCGCTGTGACGAATGCGCTCCGGCGCATGCTCCAGATCCTGCTGCACCAGCGCCATAAACAGCAAGTCAGTCAGCATCATCTGCGCGCTGGTGGACGAAATCGCGGCGCTACGGGTCGCCTGTTCCTCAGCGATAGTGTAAAGGCAGTGGCTGGCTTTTTGCTGTAACGTATTCGGCGAAAACCCGGTGATGGCGAGGACTTTAGCGCCGACGCGCAACGCTTCTTCTGTCGCCAGGTTTATCTCCCGACGCTCGCCGGAGTAGGAAATCGCCAGCAGCAGATCCTGCGATTCCATGGCCTGCACGGTCGCCAGTAGCGCATGCATATCCTGCTCGGCTACCGCATTGAGGCCAATTTTCATCAGCTTCCAGCTAAAGTTCCGCGCCACCAGACCGGAGGCGCCAATACCGGTCAGAATAATGCGCCGCGCGTCGCGCAGCAGCGCCACGCTTTCCAGCAGCTTGTCTTCGGCATTGACGTCCAGCGAGGCGTGCATCGCTGCCACGTTATCCTTGATGAGTTTCTCACCCACCAGACGCAGCGGATCGTCGCCGCGGATCAGGTTATGTACCGGCACGGATTGCGGATCCGGATGGCTCGCCAGCGCTTCGCTGAGCGCCAGTTTCAGTGCCGGAAACCCTTTGAAGCCTAGTTTTTGCGCAAACTTCACCACGCTTGACTGGCTGACACCGGCTTCCTTCGCCAGTTGCTGTGAACTGAGATGACGGGCCTCATCGGGCTCGGCAAGGATAAAATCAGCCAGTTTTTTGTCGCTTTGCGCCAGCCCAGGATAGCGCTGGCGGATGCGGATTAAACAATTCATTACACCTGCCTGTGAGAATATTTTATTCAATTATAGGGCATCACGACGAATAACGGTCATCTTAAAAGCGCTTGATTTGTTGCGTTTTTAAGCTATTTATTATTTTAATCAACAGGATACGCTGTCTTTCAGAAGAGATAAAGTCACATTACGGCAGGTTTTCGGAAATGTGAGGTTATCTCTGTTAGGCTATTCATCAGGATTGCCGGTTAATGATTTTCAGGAGTGAAGTGTGGTCAGTAACGCGCGTCGAGTCGTTTTTTTTGATCTGGATGGAACGCTGCATCAGCAGGATCTGTTTGGCAGTTTTGTCCGCTACCTGCTGCGTCATCAGCCGCTGAATCTGCTGCTGGTGCTCCCACTGCTGCCGGTGGTGGCTATCGCGCTGGGAATAAAAGGCCGCGCCGCCCGCTGGCCGATGAGCCTGTTGCTGTGGGCCTGTACATTTGGCCATAGCGAAGCGAGCCTGAGAGCGAAGGAAACCAAATTTGTCGCCTGGTTCCGGGAGAACGTGACCGCGTTTCCGGTGGTACATGAACGGTTGACGCAGTATCTCACCAGTTCAGACGCCGACGTATGGTTGATCACCGGTTCGCCGCATTCATTGGTTGAAAAGGTCTATTTCGATACGCTCTGGTTGCCACGGGTGAATGTTATCGCCAGCCAGATCGCGCGCCGCCACGGTGGTTGGGTGTTAACCTTGCGCTGCCTGGGTTATGAAAAAGTGGTGCAACTGGAGCGTAAAATTGGCGCGCCGCTGCGTCTGTACAGCGGTTACAGTGACAGCCGCCAGGATAACCCGCTGCTCAGCTATTGTGAGCACCGCTGGCGCGTCACGCCGCATGGTGAGCTGCAACAGCTGGAATAGTGGGTAATTCAATAACGGCTGTGTATAATGCGCCCCGCTGTCATTTCTGGAGTGCCTGACGTGTCCGACAACGAACACAACCATGAATACTGGATGCGCCATGCGTTAACGCTGGCTAAACGCGCCTGGGACGAAGGGGAAGTGCCAGTCGGCGCTGTGCTGGTGCACAATAATCAGGTGATTGGCGAGGGCTGGAACCGCCCGATTGGCCGTCACGATCCGACCGCCCATGCGGAAATCATGGCGCTGCGTCAGGGCGGGGCGGTCCTGCAAAACTACCGTCTGATCGACACCACGCTGTATGTCACTCTCGAGCCCTGCGTCATGTGCGCGGGGGCGATGGTGCACAGCCGCATCGGGCAACTGGTATTCGGCGCCCGGGACGCTAAAACCGGCGCGGCCGGTTCACTCATTGACGTGCTGCATCATCCGGGGATGAACCATCGGGTCGACATTATCGAAGGGGTGCTGAGCGACGAATGCGCCGCCATGCTGAGTGATTTTTTCCGCCACCGCCGGGCAGAGAAAAAAGCGCTAAAGAACGCCGCCAGCGCACAGGACGCCTCTTAATGACGCGGCACGTCGACCAGCAGGCGGGGGGTTTTGACCTGCAGCGGCCCACCGTGCTCACCCGGGAAAATTGATAAGAACGGCAGCATGCCTGGCCGTTTATCATTCAGCTCGTCCGGCGATACCGCCGGGTAATCCTGCGCAATTTGTACCGCCTGCGCCGCTTTCTTCTCTTTTTCCATCAAATAGCCCACAAGACTAATCTGATATTTGCGGATATTCTCTACGTAGGCGTAAGCTTCATGCCCGCGCGCGTAGCCGTAAGTGAGTTTGCTGTAGTACGGCTTCTGGCTGAGCAGCGGCAACCGCTGTTTCACGTCCGCCCAGCTGTCCGGGTTGCCTTTCTGCTTCGCCGTCAGCGCGCGCGCATCCAGCATATGCGCATAGCCCATGTTGTAGGCTGCTAGCGCAAACCAGATCCGCTCTTCCTGTGGCACCGTTTCCGGCACCTTGCTCATCATATCCTGCAGATAGCGCATGCCGCCGCTGATGCTCTGCTCGGCGTCGGTTCTGTCCGTCAGCCCCAGGCTCTGGGCGGTATTTTTGGTCAGCATCATCAGACCGCGCACGCCGGTCGGTGAGGTGGCTAACGGATCCCAGTGCGATTCCTGATAAGAAATGGCGGCCAGCAGGCGCCAGTCGATCTCCTGAGCATATTTCTCGAACATCGGCTGCAGGTCGGGCAGAGTGCTGTCCACCGCGCGCAGGAATGAGCGGGTATCGACGTAATCAAAATCGTCGCCGTGACCGAGATACTTTTCTTCGAGACGGGCCAGCGTGCCGTCTTCGTTGATATTATTGTAGAAATCGAGCATTGCCGCAGAGAGCGTGTTGTCTTCGTCTTTCAGGCTGAACCAGGTCACCGGTTGTTCGTCGGTGACGTCGAGCGCGACGGCAAGCTCAGGGTGAACGCGCTGGAACAGGCTGATAGCGACAGAGTCAGCAATGGTGTAGTTGATTTTGCCTTCAAGCACGTCTTCCATCAGCGCCACGGTGCCGCGTTTATCATCCACGGTCCAGGAAAGATTAGGGTACTTTTTTTCCTTTAACGCCTGCAGGTCGTTAATCGCGACGTGCCCTGGCGCAATCGTCAGCTGCTGCGCGTTGAGGTTTTCCAGCGAGCGCGGGCGAGGCGTTCCCACTTTGTAGACCAGCTGTTGTGAGACGGAGTAGTAGATTGGCCCGGCCTGGTAGTTTTTGACGCGCTCGGTGTTGTACACCAGCCCGGCGGCCAGCATATCGGCGTTGTCATGATCGAGATCGTCAAACAGCTCGCTGATATTCTGACGCACGGTAATAGTCAGCTTCACGCCCAGATAATCGGCGAACTGTTGTGCCAGCTCGTAATCGAGCCCCACCGCTTTATTATTGATATTGCTCCAGGTCAGCGGCGAGGCGATAGTGCTGACGCGCAGCTCACCCCGCGACTGAATCGCCGCGATGCGATTATCGGCTTTGCCGAACCAGGGAATAGAAGGCCAAAGGGCCGCTGCCAGCAGCAGAGCAACAACGCCGATAAGCAGATAATTAATCTTTAATTTTTTCAATTAGTTAATTCTCTGCGCTGAGTGAATGTCAGTCAGCCGTTACCATAATGATGTCAGGGAGATTGAGATATGTGAGCGGCATTTTGCTTAACAATGCGCCAGTTGGCAACTAATTAGAGAGATAAGTCACACCAATTGACAAAATAAAACGGTGATTTTATTTCGACGCAAACGGTTACGTCGCCGCCCAGGATCCTCTATAATGACGCCCGTTTTCCCCCTTGCGTACACTGAAACCCAGAAGACGAGAGACTTATGATGGAAATTCTGCGAGGTTCGCCTGCACTGTCGGCATTTCGGATCAACAAATTACTGACGCGCTTCCAGGCAGCCAACCTTCCGGTCAGCGATATTTACGCTGAATATGTTCATTTTGCCGAACTGAGCGCACCGCTCGCCGGCGAAGAACATGCCCGGCTTGAACGTCTGCTCAAGTATGGCCCGAGCCTGAGCAGCCATGCGCCCACCGGAAAACTGCTGCTCGTCACCCCTCGCCCCGGCACCATCTCCCCCTGGTCTTCCAAAGCTACCGACATCGCCCATAACTGCGGATTATCACAAGTGGTTCGCCTGGAGCGCGGCGTCGCCTGGTATATTGAGGCGAGTACGCTGACCGCAGAACAGTGGAACGCCGTCGCAGCGGAACTGCACGATCGCATGATGGAGAGCGTGTTTACCTCTCTGGAAGCGGCGGAAAAACTGTTTGCTCACCATCAGCCTGCGCCGGTAACGGCGGTTGACCTGCTGGGGCAGGGACGTCAGGCGTTGATCGACGCCAACCTGCGTCTCGGTCTGGCACTGGCGGATGATGAAATTGATTATCTGCAGGCCGCGTTTGAAAAACTCGGTCGCAACCCAAACGACATCGAACTCTACATGTTCGCGCAGGCCAACTCTGAGCACTGCCGCCATAAAATCTTTAACGCCGACTGGGTGATCGACGGCGAACAGCAGCCTAAATCGCTGTTCAAAATGATCAAGAACACCTTTGAGAAAACGCCGGATCACGTGCTGTCGGCCTACAAAGACAACGCGGCGGTGATGGAAGGCTCTGAGATCGGACGCTTCTTTGCCGATCACGAGGCGGGTCGCTACGACTTCCATCAGGAAGCGGCGCATATTCTGATGAAGGTCGAAACGCATAACCACCCGACGGCAATTTCGCCGTGGCCGGGCGCGGCGACCGGCTCTGGTGGTGAAATCCGTGATGAAGGGGCGACCGGGCGCGGGGCGAAACCGAAAGCCGGGCTGGTGGGGTTCTCCGTCTCTAACCTGCGTATTCCGGGCTTTGAACAACCGTGGGAAGAAGATTTCGGCAAGCCGGATCGCATTGTCACGGCGCTGGATATCATGACCGAAGGCCCGCTGGGCGGCGCGGCGTTCAACAATGAATTTGGTCGTCCGGCGCTGAACGGTTATTTCCGTACCTACGAAGAAAAAGTGAACAGCCACAACGGCGAAGAGCTGCGCGGCTATCACAAACCGATCATGCTGGCGGGCGGTATCGGCAACATTCGCGCCGATCATGTGCAGAAAGGCGAGATCCCGCCAGGCGCGAAGCTTATCGTGCTCGGTGGTCCGGCGATGAACATCGGTCTCGGCGGCGGTGCGGCGTCGTCGATGGCGTCCGGCCAGTCCGACGCCGATCTTGATTTTGCCTCCGTTCAGCGTGACAACGCGGAAATGGAGCGCCGCTGTCAGGAAGTGATCGACCGCTGCTGGCAGATGGGCAACGACAACCCGATTCTGTTTATTCATGATNNACCGCCAGCCATTTCGACAACCAGCCGATCGATATGCCGCTGGACGTGCTGCTCGGTAAAACGCCGAAAATGACCCGTAACGTCACCACGCTCACCGCGAAAGGCGATGCGCTGGATCGCCAGGGTATTACCGTTGCCGACGCGGTGAACCGCGTGCTGCACCTCCCTGCGGTGGCGGAAAAAACCTTCCTCGTCACCATNGAACTGCGCGGTGACCACCGCCAGCCTCGACAGCTACTACGGCGAAGCGATGGCGCTGGGCGAACGTGCGCCGGTGGCGCTGCTCGATTTTGCTGCCTCGGCGCGTCTGGCTGTCGGTGAAGCACTGACTAATATCGCCGCCACGCAGATTGGCGACATCAAACGTATTAAGCTTTCCGCGAACTGGATGGCGGCGGCAGGGCACCCGGGTGAAGACGCAGGCCTGTACGAAGCCGTTAAAGCGGTGGGGGAAGAGTTGTGTCCGGCGCTGGGGCTGACCATTCCGGTGGGTAAAGACTCCATGTCGATGAAAACCCGCTGGCAGGAAGGCAGCGAGCAGCGCGAAATGACCTCGCCGCTGTCGCTGGTGATCACCGCGTTTGCCCGCGTCGAAGACGTGCGCGGCACCGTGACGCCGCAACTTTCTACCGAGGATAACGCGCTGCTGCTGATCGATCTCGGTCAGGGCCGCAACGCGCTTGGCGCAACGGCGCTGGCACAGGTTTATCGTCAACTTGGCGACACACCAGCTGATGTGCGCGACGTGGCACAGCTGAAAGGCTTCTACGATGCGATGCAGGCGCTGGTGGCGCAGCGTAAGCTGCTGGCTTATCACGACCGTTCTGACGGCGGCCTGCTGGTGACGCTGGCAGAAATGGCTTTTACCGGTCACTGTGGCGTGCAGGTGGATATCGCCGCGCTGGGTGAGGATCGTCTGGCGGCATTGTTCAATGAAGAGCTGGGCGCGGTGATCCAGGTACGTGCTGCGGATCGCGATGCGGTCGCCGCGCTGCTGGCGACCCACGGTCTCGGCGATTGCGTTCACTACCTTGGTCAGGCCATAGCGGGTGACCAGTTCCTCATCGAAGCCAACGGGCAACACGTTTACCGCGAAAGCCGTGCGCAGCTTCGTCTGTGGTGGGCAGAAACCACCTGGCAGATGCAGCGCCTGCGCGATAACCCGGAATGTGCCGATCAGGAACATCACGCCAAAGCCAACGACAACGATCCGGGTCTGAATGTTAAGCTCAGCTTCGACATCAACGATGATGTCGCGGCACCTTATATCGCTACCGGCGCGCGTCCGAAAGTGGCTATTCTGCGCGAACAGGGCGTTAACTCACACGTCGAAATGGCGGCGGCGTTCCACCGCGCGGGTTTCGATGCGATCGACGTGCATATGAGCGATCTGCTGGCCGGGCGCACCGGGCTGGACGATTTCCAGACGCTGGTGGCCTGTGGCGGCTTCTCTTACGGGGACGTGTTGGGGGCGGGCGAAGGCTGGGCGAAATCCATTCTGTTCAACAGCCGTGTGCGCGACGCGTTCGAAACCTTCTTCCACCGTCCGCAGACGCTGGCGCTGGGCGTCTGTAACGGCTGCCAGATGATGTCGAATCTGCGTGAGTTGATCCCCGGCAGTTCGCTGTGGCCGCGCTTCGTGCGTAACCACTCGGACCGCTTTGAAGCGCGTTTTAGCCTGGTGGAAGTGACCCAGAGCCCGTCGCTGCTGCTGCAGGGCATGGTGGGTTCGCAAATGCCGATCGCCGTTTCGCATGGTGAAGGCCGCGTTGAGGTGCGTGATGACGCACATCTGGCATCGCTGGAAAGCAAAGGACTGGTGGCGCTGCGCTACGTGGATAATTTCGGTAACGTCACGGAAACCTATCCGGCGAACCCGAACGGCTCCCCGAACGGCATCACGGCAGTGACCAGCGAAACCGGCCGCGTCACCATCATGATGCCGCACCCGGAACGCGTCGCCCGTACGGTGTCGAACTCCTGGCACCCGGAAAACTGGGGCGAGGACAGCCCGTGGATGCGTATCTTCCGCAACGCGCGTAAACAGCTGGGCTGATGAGCGTGTAAGCCCGGTGAGCGCAGTGCGCCACCGGGCTTTTTTATTGCTGTCGGGAAATCGCGACAATCACGCATTACCTGTGTCGCTAATCGGAGACATTTAACCTGTTGATTTATAACGATGTTAATGAGTCGACACGATGCTGTTGCTAATCAGAGACACTCTGGTTAAAAGATATACCAAGTCAATGCATTGCTGATCATCAATAAAACGCTTATATATCATTATGTTAATAAATTGTTTTGCAAGCTGGCATAGTTAGTGCATAATAATTAGCAGTGGCTCATTCACTCTCTTATGTCAGCCCCTTCGGGACGTGCTACATAAACCTCGAATGACGCACAAACAGGTGCCTGCCGTCCAACTTCTGATATCAGCATTGCTATATCAACCTCCGGGCGAAACGTCGAGTTAGGCACCGCCTTATTTCATGATAAAGCCGGGTTTTTACCCGGCTTTATTGTATCTGTACCTCGTCCTCAGTTACCCTTCCTGAATGCTTACATGTTGAGACGATATCATTGAAACGCTGGTCTCTTTTCCCCCGTTCGCTGCGTCAACTGGTCATGCTCTCCTTTTTGCTGATCCTGCTGCCGTTGCTGGTGCTGGCCTGGCAGGCCTGGCAGAGCCTGAACGCTCTCAGCGCCCAGGCGGCGCAGACGAACCGCACTACGCTGATTGACGCCCGCCGCAGCGAAGCGATGACCAACGTGGCGCTGGAGATGGAGCGCAGCTATCGTCAGTACTGCGTGCTTGATGATGCAACGCTGGCGAAGGTCTATCAGAGCCAGCGCCGACGCTATGCGGAGATGCTGGATGCGCACGCGGGCATTCTGCCGGATGACAAGCTCTACCAGTCACTGCGCGAGGATCTGGATGCGCTGGAGACTATCCAGTGCAAAAACAGCGGGCCGGACGCGCCATCAGCGGCACGGCTGGAGGCGTTCGCCAGCGCCAATACTGAAATGGTGCAGGCCACCCGCACGGTGGTGTTCTCGCGCGGGCAGCAGCTCCAGCACGCCATTGCCGAACGCGGCCAGTTCTTTGGCTGGCAGGCGCTGGTACTGTTTCTGGTGAGTCTGGTGATGGTGCTGCTGTTCACCCGCATGATTATCGGGCCGGTGAAGGGCATCGAGCGGATGATCAACCGGCTGGGGGAAGGGCGGTCGCTGGGGAATACCGTGGTCTTTAAAGGGCCGCGCGAGCTGCGGTCGGTTGGGCAGCGCATCATCTGGCTGAGCGAGCGTCTGGCGTGGCTGGAGTCGCAGCGCCACCAGTTTTTGCGCCACCTCTCTCATGAGCTGAAAACGCCGCTTGCCAGCATGCGTGAAGGCACCGAGCTGCTGGCGGATGAGGTGGTCGGTACGTTGACGCCGGAGCAGAAAGAGGTGGTCGACATTCTGGATGACAGCAGCCGCAACCTGCAAAAGCTGATTGAACAACTGCTGGATTACAACCGTAAACTGGCGGACAGCGCGACGGAAATGGAAAACGTCGACATCGTTTCGCTGGTGGAAATGGTCGTCTCCGCCCACAGTTTACCGGCACGGGCTAAAATGATGCATACCGAGGTGGCGCTGGAAGCGCGCGAGTGCCACGCGGAGCCGATGCTGTTAATGAGCGTGCTGGACAATCTCTACTCTAATGCGGTGCACTACGGTGCTGAATCCGGTAACATTTATATTCGCAGCCATACCCTGGATGACAAGGTACGCATTGAGGTTGTGAATACGGGAACGCCAATACCTGAGGCTGAACGCGGGATGATTTTTGAACCGTTCTATCAGGGAAGCCATCAGCGTAAAGGTGCGGTAAAAGGGAGTGGGCTGGGGTTAAGCATTGCCAGGGATTGTGTGCGTCGTATGCACGGCGAACTCAATCTTGTGGATGACAGCACGAGCGACGTCTGTTTTCGCATCGAGCTCCCTGCCTTCGGGCCGGAACACACTAACAAATAAATATCAGTCTGGTGAATATGTCCCATTTCTTAGCGTCAATTTTTAACGCGGTGCACTGGCGCCGCGTCATATTCCCCGCTGTGTCCAGCCTGATGCTGGCTGGATGTACGTCGGGCCTTATCCATCATGCTGTGGGCGATAAAATAGACGAAAACCTGCCGCAGCAGCAGGTCGCTGATTTTCTGTCGACCGATTGTGCCGATATCTGGTCACTGACAGGTGAAGTGACGGACAAAAACCCGCTTTACTGGCTGCGCGGCATCGACTGCGCGGCACGCCTGACGCCGGAACAGGCGCGTACCGAAGCTCGCATGCTCGACAGCGATCGCTGGCAGGAGGCGTTCAAGCGCGGCATTTTGCTGGGTAACGCCAAAATTAACCCTGTCGAACGCCGCGATCTGGTCGCGCATATGGATGCGCAGAGCCGTCAGATCCCCACCCAGGTGCGTCCGCTGTTCGAACTCTGGCGCGACGGTCAGGCGCTGCAACTGCAGCTCTCTGACGAGCGCTCACGCTATGCGAAGCTACAACAGACGAGCGACAGCGAGCTGGACATTCTGCGCCAGCAGCAGCAACACCTGCGTTCGCAACTGGATCTGACCACGCGGAAACTGGAGAACCTGACCGATATCGAGCGTCAGCTTTCCACCCGCAAACCCGCCGGAAATTTCAATCCGGACGCCAGTCATGCGGGGGACAAACCCCCGGCCGCGAAGGATGACGTTCCGCCCGAAGAGGATAAGCCATGATAACCCGCAAGCCTGCCCGCCTTTTACTGGTCGATGACGATCCCGGTCTGCTGAAGTTGCTTGGCATGCGCCTCAGCAGCGAAGGCTACAGCGTCGTCACCGCCGAAAGCGGTCAGGAAGGGCTGCGTGTGCTGTCGCGGGAAAAGATCGACCTGGTGATCAGCGACTTGCGGATGGATGAAATGGACGGCCTGCAGCTGTTCGCAGAAATCCAGAAAGTGCAGCCGGGCATGCCGGTGATTATTCTCACCGCGCACGGCTCGATCCCGGAAGCGGTCAGCGCCACGCAACAAGGCGTGTTCAGTTTTCTCACCAAACCCGTCGACCGCGACGCNNTCCCGCCCCTGCCGGTGACGACCAGTGGCGGGAATCCATCGTCACCCGCAGCCCGCTGATGCTGCGTCTGCTCGAGCAGGCCCGCATGGTGGCGCAGTCGGACGTCAGCGTGCTGATCGTCGGACAGAGCGGCACCGGTAAAGAGATTTTCGCTCAGGCGATCCACAACGCCAGCTCACGCAACAGCAAGCCGTTTATCGCCATTAACTGCGGTGCGTTGCCGGAACAGCTGCTGGAATCGGAACTGTTCGGCCATGCGCGCGGGGCGTTCACCGGCGCGGTCAGCAATCGAGAAGGGCTGTTCCAGGCGGCAGAAGGCGGCACGCTGTTTCTTGATGAGATTGGCGACATGCCGATTTCGTTACAGGTTAAATTGTTGCGCGTGTTGCAGGAGCGCAAAGTGCGGCCGTTGGGCAGCAACCGCGATATCGATATCGACGTGCGCATCATCTCCGCCACGCACCGTGACCTGCCAAAAGCGATGGCGCGCGGTGAGTTTCGTGAAGATTTGTTCTATCGACTCAACGTGGTGAACCTGAAGATCCCGGCGCTGGCAGAGCGAACAGAAGACATTCCGCTGCTGGCCAATCATCTGCTGCGGCAATCGGCGGACAGGCACAAACCGTTTGTACGCGCGTTTTCGACCGATGCCATGAAACGGCTGATGGCCGCGAGCTGGCCGGGCAACGTGCGCCAGCTGGTGAACGTCATTGAGCAGTGCGTGGCGCTGACCTCGTCGCCCGTCATTAGCGATGCGCTGGTGGAGCAGGCGCTGGAAGGCGAAAACACCGCGCTGCCGACCTTTGTCGAAGCGCGCAATCAGTTTGAGCTAAACTACCTGCGCAAGCTGCTGCAAATCACCAAAGGCAACGTCACCCACGCCGCGCGCATGGCAGGTCGCAACCGCACGGAGTTTTACAAGCTGTTGTCCCGCCACGAGCTGGACGCGAACGATTTTAAAGAGTAGCTCCACAATTTTTCCGACGATATGATACGGTAAGCAACCGGTTACGCGTACAAAACAGGAACACCATGAAAAAGATTGATGCGATTATTAAACCCTTCAAACTCGACGACGTGCGTGAAGCGCTGGCAGAAGTCGGCATCACCGGTATGACGGTGACGGAAGTGAAAGGCTTTGGCCGTCAGAAGGGACATACAGAGCTGTATCGTGGCGCGGAATACATGGTGGATTTTCTGCCGAAGGTGAAGATTGAAATCGTCGTTACCGACGATATCGTGGATACCTGCGTGGACACGATCATTCGCACGGCGCAGACCGGCAAAATTGGCGATGGTAAGATTTTTGTTTTCGACGTGGCGCGGGTGATTCGTATCCGTACCGGTGAAGAAGATGACGCGGCCATCTGATAACAAAACGCCCCCGCTTCGCAACGGAGCAGGGGCGTCTGTTTTTAACACTTACAGCACTTTATGCGGGCCGAAGCATTCGTAATGAATGTGGTCCTGATTGACGCCCAGTGCCACCAGCTGCTTCGCGGCAAACTGCATGAAACCGACCGGGCCGCACAGATAAAACTGGGTCTGCGGATCGGTGAACTGACCTTCCAGCGCCGTTAAATCCATCATCCCTTCACTGTCAAAACGGTCGCCTTCCTGCGGAATGCGATACCAGGTATGGGCGTTGAATGCCGACAGTTTGCTGCCGTGCGCCGCCACTTCATCGGCAAACGCATGCACCTGGCCGTTTTCGGCGGCATGGTACCAGTTCACCTGTGCCTGATGGCCGCTCTGCGCCAGCGTATCGAGCATTGCCAGCATCGGGGTCTGACCCACGCCTGCGGAGATCAGCGTCACCGGCGTCGTCGGCTCAACGGCCATAAAGAAATCACCTGCCGGTGCGGCCAGATGCACCACGTCACCGACGTTCGTGCTGTTATGCAGCCAACTGGAAACCTGACCGCCGTCCTCGCGTTTCACCGCAATGCGATAGCCTTTGCCATTCGGCTTGCGGGTCAGTGAGTACTGACGAATTTCCTGATGTTTAAACCCTTCCGGCTTCAGCCATACGCCCAGATACTGCCCCGGCTGATAATCGGCGACCGGCTGGCCGTCGACTGGTTCGAACTCGAAACTGGTGATCAGCGCGCTGCGCGGCGTTTTGCTAACGATACGGAACGCGCGCGTGCCTTCCCAGCCGCCTTGTTTACTGGCGTTCTGCTGATAAAGTTCCGCTTCACGGTTGATGAACACGCCCGCCAGCACGCCGTAGGCTTTGCCCCAGGCATCGAGCACGTCCTGACCCGGGCTGAACATTTCGTCAAGCGTCGCCAGCAGGTGGCCGCCAACGATGTTGTACTGCTCCGGCTTGATCTGAAAACTGGTGTGTTTCTGCGCGATTTTTTCCACCGCCGGCAGCAGCGCCGGCAGATTTTCCAGGTTGCTGGCGTAAGCGGCGATGGCATTAAAGAGGGCTTCGCGCTGATCGCCGTTGCGCTGGTTGCTCATGTTGAAAATCTCTTTGAGCTCCGGGTTGTGCGTGAACATACGATCGTAAAAATGGGCGGTGAGTTTAGGACCGGTTTCGACCAGCAGGGGAATGGTGGCCTTGACCGTAGCGATGGTTTGAGCGTCGAGCATAGCAACTTCCTTTTTATGTTACTTTAATGATGTATTTGAAATGCATCTTATAAAAATACCCCTGCAATGTAAATGGATCTTTGCCGCATGAAAAATTTGCATCACAAACCTGAAAAGAAATCCTTAAGTAATGGGAAGGGCTTTATTCCTCAATTCCTTGTGCTGCCACGACGTAATCGTTTGCGTAAATTACTTTGTCAAGACCTGTTATCGCAGAACTAATCAGTTATACTGTGGGCCGTTGTCCAAACCGGACCCCTTTTCAGGGTTGAAATTTTTATCGTTAGCTGAGTCAGGAGATGCGGATGTTAAAGCGTGAAATGAACATTGCCGATTATGATGCCGAACTGTGGCAGGCTATGGAGCAGGAAAAAGTACGTCAGGAAGAGCACATCGAACTGATCGCCTCCGAAAACTACACCAGCCCGCGCGTGATGCAGGCGCAGGGGTCTCAGCTGACCAACAAATACGCGGAAGGATATCCGGGCAAGCGCTACTACGGCGGTTGCGAATATGTGGATATCGTTGAGCAACTGGCGATCGACCGTGCAAAAGCGCTGTTTGGCGCTGACTACGCCAACGTGCAGCCGCACTCCGGCTCTCAGGCTAACTTCGCGGTCTACACCGCGCTGCTGCAGCCGGGCGATACCGTTCTCGGTATGAACCTGGCGCAGGGCGGTCACCTGACGCACGGTTCTCCGGTTAACTTCTCCGGTAAACTCTACAACATCATCCCTTACGGCATTGATGCGACCGGTAAAATTGACTACGAAGATATGGCGAAGCAGGCCAAAGAGCACAAACCGAAAATGATCATCGGTGGCTTCTCGGCCTACTCCGGTATCGTTGACTGGGCAAAAATGCGTGAAATCGCCGACAGCATCGGCGCGTATCTGTTCGTCGATATGGCGCACGTCGCCGGTCTGATTGCGGCGGGCGTTTACCCGAACCCGGTTCCGCATGCGCACGTCGTGACCACCACCACTCACAAAACGCTGGCCGGCCCACGCGGTGGTCTGATCCTGGCGAAAGGTGGCGACGAAGAGCTGTATAAGAAACTGAACTCTGCCGTATTCCCAAGCGCGCAGGGCGGCCCGCTGATGCACGTGATTGCGGCGAAAGCCGTGGCGCTGAAAGAAGCGATGGAGCCAGAGTTTAAAGTTTACCAACAGCAGGTGGCAAAAAACGCTAAAGCGATGGTGGAAGTGTTCCTGAACCGTGGCTACAAAGTGGTCTCTGGCGGGACTGAAAACCACCTGTTCCTGCTGGATCTGGTCGACAAAAACCTGACCGGTAAAGAAGCCGATGCCGCGCTGGGCCGTGCCAACATCACCGTGAACAAAAACAGCGTGCCGAACGATCCGAAGAGCCCGTTCGTGACCTCCGGTGTGCGTATCGGTTCTCCGGCCGTTACTCGCCGCGGCTTTAAAGAAGCGGAAGTAAAAGAGCTGGCTGGCTGGATGTGCGATGTGCTGGACAACATCAACGACGAAGCGACCATCGAGCGTATCAAAGGCAAAGTGCTGGATATCTGCGCCCGCTTCCCGGTTTACGCATAATCACATCCCAGTAAAAAAGGCCGCTTTTGCGGCCTTTTCTGTTTCTCGCGTCTTCTAGCGTCGGTCGAGGGAAATCGCCCCCGGGCCGGTGATTGCCAGCAGCAAAAACGCCCCGGCGATACTCACGTTTTTGTAGAAATTAATCATATTCGGCAGCACGGCGTCGCCGCTCATATTCCAGAAGTGGTGACCAATCACCGCCGTTCCCAGCGTATAGAAAATGAAAATCACCGCCAGCGGACGGGTGAAAAAGCCGAGCACGATGAGGATCGCCGCCGGGACTTCCATAATAATCGCGATGATCGCCGACAGCGTCGGCAACGGCGCGCCGGAACTCGCCATATATTGTACGGTGCCGCTGAAGCCGAGCATTTTCGGATAACCGAAAATGATAAACAGCAGCACGATGGCGATGCGGGCAATCAACAGCAACAGGTGACGCGACTGGCCAAACTCAAAATAACGAAGCGAATGCATGACAGTTCCCTCTTAAGCAGATGTGATTTAAACGTAATACACATTTCTCCGCTCTGCCATGCAACCCCGGTTCTGTTATTGCTCCTGACGCAGTGTTAACCCCACATCGCCGCCCGGGTGTACCGCCAACAGCGTCTCTTTCGTGTACCCGCTCTCGTTCATCAGACAGACGCAGGCGGCATCGAAAATCGCCAGCACCAGCACAATCGACGTCGTCGCCAGCATATCGAGAGGATCGGCCTCGCGCTGCACGCCAGTGGAAATCACCAGTCGCGAAGCCTGCGCGATCGCCGACGCCGGGTTTTCAGTCACGCTAATCACCGGCACATGACGGCTCGCCAGCCCCGGCAGCAGGCGGGTCAGTTCGTCGGAGTTGCCGCCGCGCGACAGCATAATCACCAGGTCGTCCTCGCGCAGAAAACCGAGATCGCCGTGGGCAGCATCGGTGGCGCTCAGGTAGATCGCCGGGCGCTCGACGCAGGCGAACATATGGGCGATTTTGCGCGCCGCGATGCCGGACGTGCCGACGCCGGTGACCACAATTTTGCCTTTGCAGCCGCGCAACTCAGCCATCAGTGACTGCCAGACCGATTCATTCAGATGTTGGCCAAGCCCGGCCAGCGCGTCACTGTAAAGCGTCCACGTCCCGGTGGCCTGTTGCCATGCGCTGGTCATGCGTCCTCCTGCATCAGCTGGCGATATTTCATGTGATCCTGATACATCGCATGGAACACCTGATATTTGCGGTCGTAATACTGCTTAATGCGGTTGGTCTGCGGCGTGACGGTTTTGCCGATACGGCTCATCGCCGACATCGCTTCCGGGAAGGTGTCAAAAACGCCTGCCGCCACCGTGCCCATCATCGCGCCGCCGAGCAGCATCGCTTCGCTCTCTTCCGGCAACAGCATGGCGCAGCCGGTGGCATTGGCGTGCTCCTGCACGAAAATCGGGTTCTTGGTGCCGCCGCCGCTCGCCATGATGGTGTCGATGGCGTAACCGCTCTGATTCATGGTTTCGATGATATGTCGCGTGCCAAGGGCAATCGCCTGAATGGTCGCCAGATAGTGCAGCGCCATGTCTTCCGGCGTACGCGACAGCTTGAGGCCGGTCATTGTGCCCGTCAGCGTCGGGTTGGCGCGCGGCGAACGGTTGCCGTGGAAGTAGGGCAGAATATGAATATCGCGGGTCAGGAAGGCGATGTTTTCTGGCTCACCGGCCATCTTACGCAGCAGTGCGTTCAGCACTTCGTAAATGGTTTGCCCCTGCGTTTTGGCCTGCGCCAGCAGCGTCTCATAGCACGGATGTGACTGAATGATATGGTCGATCAGCGCGCCAGTGGCCGACTGCCCGCCTTCGTTGAGCCAGTAACCCGGTAATACCGCAGAATAATAGGGGCCCCAGACGCCGCCAATAAACCGCGCTTCGCGGGAGATCGCCATGTGCCCCGTTGAGGTGCCGCCAATCAGTGCGATGCGTCGGTCAAAATCCGCCACGTCACCGGAAACACCACTGGCGCCCAGCGTGCCGAGCGTCCCGGCATGCGCATCGATAATCGACACGCTGACCGCGGTACCGGGGATCAGCCCCATTTCGCTGGCGGCGCGCTGCGTCAGCCCGTGGCCGAGCGGCTCGCCCATGGTTTTCACGTAGCGGCCAATTTTCTCCGCATCATGCTCCAGCAAATCTTCCAGCCCAATCTGGCGGAAGTAGCTGGCATCCCATTTGTCTTCATGGCCCATATAGGTCCACTTACAAACCGTCGAACACAGCGAGCGCGTGTCGTCGTTGGTGGCGCGCCAGGTCAGGAAATCCGGCAGATCAAAATAGTACCCGGCGTTCGCCCAGGTGTTCGGCATATGCTGTTTCAGCCACAGCAGTTTTGGTGTCTGCATTTCCGGGGAAATAATTCCGCCGACATAGTCCAGCACCCGGTGGTGCAGGGCGTTGATGCGGTCGGCCTGCGAAATCGCGCGGTGATCCATCCACACAATGATGTTCTGCTCGCTGCGCCCGGAAGGGCTGATGGTCAGCGGCTTGCCTTCTTTATCCAGCACCACCAGCGAACAGGTGGCGTCAAAACCTAACCCTTTGACCTGAATAGGGTTGATATCGGCCTGGTTGACCGCATCGCGAACGGCGTTACACACCGCCTGCCAGATATTGTCCGAGGATTGCTCAACGAAATCAGCCTGCGGGCGATAAAGCTCAATGGCCCGGCTCGCCTGACCCACCATCCTGCCGTTCAGGTCAAACACGCCTGCGCGGGCGCTTCCGGTACCAACATCCACACCAATGAAGTAACTCGCCATTATTCTTCTCCTGAAATCAGGCTTTACGATTCTGTAATGCGATAAAGAGGATCAGCACAGCGCCCCAGAGCGCCATGGTCAGATAGCTGCTGATCCCCAGCAAATTAAAGCCGCTCTCCAGCATTTGCAGCACCACCAGCGCCAGTACCAGGCCGATAACCCGACCAAAACCGCCGTCCGGGTTAATGCCGCCGAGCACGGAGGCGAGGATGGTCACCAGCAGGTAGGATTCGCCATAACCCGCTTTGGCGGAGTTAAATTTCGCCATCATCAGAATGGCCGCCACCCAGCCCAGTAGCGCGGAAATAACGTACACGGAAATCTGGACCCGAACGGTGTTCACGCCGCTGTAGCGGGTGGCCTGTTCGTTCGAGCCGACGAGGTACAGGCTGCGGCCAAGTGTGGTGTGCTCAAGCAACACCCACAGCAACACCGCCACCAGGATAAACAGCAGCAGCGCCACGGGAATACCCAGCACCATCGCGTTACCGAAGAACTGGATCACCGCCGGGAAGCCGGAAATCACCGTCCCGTTGGAGAGCAGAATATTAAGCCCGGAAATCAGCGTCATGGTGCCGAGGGTGGCGAGGATCGGCGAAACGCCAACCCAGGCGATGAGCGCGCCGTTCAGCGTGCCGATAGCCACCGCCACCAGCACGCCCGCCAGCAGTGCCAGCACCACAAACAGCGGGTTGTCCGGGTGGCTGACAATCACTGCCGCCATCGCCAGCGAGCAGGCGTTGGCGCTGTAAACCCCGCCGGTCAGCATGGTGATGCCCATTCCCAGCGCCAGCATGCCGAGGATCGGCAGCTGCGAGCTGATGGACTGGAAGTTGGCGATGCTGAAAAAGCGGCCGCCCAGCAGCAGGGAAAAGACCACCGCCACCACAATAATGATCACGCACTGCAGGCGGATGATGGCATCACCGGGTAAGAATCGTGCGATCGCTTTCATCTCAAAGCTCCCTTGCGAGTTTGCGTTTTTCATTCCAGGCCGTGGCGCTGATGCTGACCAGGATAATGGCGCCGCTAAAGACGGTGTGCCAGTAAGAGGAGACGCCGAGCAGCGTCAGGCCGTTCTGCAAAAAGGCCAGCAGGATCACCCCGAGCAGCGTGCCGATAAGCGTGCCGCGTCCGCCGCTCATGCTGGTGCCCCCAAGTACCACCGCCGCCAGCACCGTCAGTTCAAAACCGAGCAGTGAGTTAGGCGCCACCGACTGGGTGATTTGCGCCTGTACTACGGCGGCGATCCCGGCAAGGATCCCCATGTAGCCGTACACGTAAAAATGCAGTCTCAGCAGATTCAGCCCCAGGCGCGAGGCCGCGTCGCGGTTGCCGCCCATGGCGTAAATCTGCCGTCCGAGGCGGGTGTAGTTCATCAGCACTGCGGTGAAAATAATTACCCCCGCCAGGCACAGCAACGGCAGGGTCAGGCCGTAGTCATAACCGTCCGCGGCGGTGAAAGAGAACCAGTTGATGCCGTTCATAAACCAGTCCGGGAAGCCGTACAACCAGGTGCCTTTGGTGGCGTAGACCAGCAGCCCGTAATAGACGTTGAGCGTGGCAATGGTGATGATGATTGCCGGTACGCGCAGCCAGTAGACAAGGAAACCGTTGAACAGCCCCAACACCAGCCCGACGGCGATAGCGATCAGCAACGCCAGCGCGAAATTGCCGCCATGGGCGATGACCCACGTTGCCATCACGTATTGAGCGATGGCGGTCATTGCCGGAAACGAGATATCGATCCCGCCGGAAATCAGCACCACAAACAGCCCACAGGCCAGAATGCCGAGAATGGCATAGCTGGTGGCGACATCCGTCAGGTTGCCGAGCGAGAGAAACTCATCGGTGCCGAGGCTCAGCCCCACGGCCAGCGCCACTACCAGCAGGCCAAGCCAGAATTCATGGTGCCCTAAAAGGTGCGAGAGACGTGCGTTATTCATTGACCACCTCAGCAATCTCCTCTTCACGACAGCGATGAGGATTAAATTCCGCCACCAGTTCACCGCGGCGCATCACCAGCACGCGGTGGCTGTTGTTATACGCTTCCTGGATTTCGTCGCAGATCATCAGCACTGCCATGCCCTGTTCCGCCAGGTTACGGGCTATCTGGTAGATCCCCTCTTTGTTGGCGATATCCACGCCGACGGTGGGGGAGTCGAGGATCAGAATACGCGGGTTCGTCGCCACCCATTTGGCGATGGCGATACGCTGCGCGTTACCGCCGGACAGGGTTTTCACCGGCAGTTGCGGATCGGAAACTTTAATATTCAGCTCACGAATCAGATCGCTCACCAGCGTTTGCGCTTTGTGGTGATCGAGCAGACCGCCGCGGGTGTGGAGCTTGTCGAAAACTGTGACGATGGTGTTGTCGTAGATCGACTGCTCCATAATCAGCCCCTGCGTCAGGCGGTCTTCTGAGACGTAGCCGATGCCGTGTTTGATGGCGTCATGGTTATTGCGAAGCGTAACCGGTTTGCCGTTAATGCGGATTTCACCGCTTTCCGGGTGAGTCATGCCGAACAGACTCAGGCATAACTCGGTGCGCCCGGCGCCCAGCAGGCCGACAATCGACACGATTTCACCGCTGCGCAGCGCGAGGTTGATATTGCGGTATTTGCCTTTGCGACTCAGGCCGCGCAGTTCCAGCATCGGCTCCTGCTCGACTGGCGGTTTTTCCGGCAGCGGACTGTAGTGAAAACGTTGCCCGGTCATCAGGAACGCCAGCTCATGGCTGTCGAGTTCCTGCGCCGGAAAGGTGCCGACCAGTTTACCGTCGCGCATCACGCTGATGCGGTCCGCCACTTCCATCACCTCATCCAGACGGTGGCTGACGAACACCACGCAGATGCCAGCCGCTTTCAGTTCGTTAACCACCCGCAGCAGGCCGTTCACTTCCTGACGGGTAAGGGAGGCGGTGGGCTCATCCATGATCACCAGTTTTGCATCGGCGGCGATAGCGCGGCAGATAGCCACCAGCTGGCGGTCGGCAATCGACAGTTTTTCGACTTTTTTATCCGGATCGATGCGCACACCAATACGCTGCATTGCAGCCAGCGCCTGTTTTTTCATGGCACCGCGGCGGACCCAGATATCGCCACCCGGCAGATACCGGTTCACGGCAATATTTTCCGCCACGCTGAAATTGGGGAATAACGACAGGTCCTGATAGATGACCTGAATACCATAATGGGCGGACAGCGACGGCGTCAGATGATGGAATAGTTTGCCGTCGAGTAAAATCTGCGCCCCTTTTTCCGGGTGATATACCCCGGAGATCACTTTAATGATGGTGCTTTTACCACAGCCGTTCTGTCCTGCCAGACAGTGAACTTCGCCTTTTTTCAGCGTCAGGCTCACGTTATCCAGCGCCAGCACGCCCGGGAATTGCTTGCTGATATTCTCAAGAGTGATAAATGCGGTGGTGTCTGTCATGACAATGCCCCTGCAAGCGCCCCGGGGGGCGCGAGTGTAAATCCGGGTGATAATTGCCGGCCAGACGGCCGGCGTTGTGGTTCCCTGGTGTGGGCAAAAAGCCTCAGAAACCGAGTGATTGTGCGTTATCTTTGGTGACTTCGAGGATCTTGTTAAAGCGGATCACTTTCTTCTCCATGTCGACGTCGGCTTTCCCTAATCCCTCAATGGTCAGATCCTGAGTAACGGCTTTACCCTGCAGCAACTGATCGGCCACCGTCACCAGTGCATACCCGGCATCGCGCGGATCCCACAGCAGCGCTTTTTTGATGTCGCCGCGCATCAGGTAAGGTGCTGCCTGACCTGGCATGGCGATACCCACGACCGCGACTTTGTCTTTCGCGCGTTTTTTCTGCACCGCCTGACCGGCACCGATAGGGCCGAGCGAACCGAAACCGATGATCCCTTTCATTTGCGGATAGGTTTTCATCAGATCCAGGGTGGTAGCGTAGGATTTGTCGATGCTTTCCGCCACCGGCAGACGCGAGGTGACTTCGAACATATCCGGGTATTTTTCTTTCTGATACTTAATGGCGGAATCCGCCCATGCGTTATGCAGCGGCACGGTTAAGGAGCCCACGTAAATGGCATACCCGCCTTTACCTCCCATGTCCTTCGCCAGCTCATCGATGTTGGCCTGCGCGTACTTCTCGCTGTCGATAGTTTCAATATCCCACTGACCGATCTGCTGGTCCGGAGATTCGTGGGTCAGCACGACAATGCCTTTGTCGCGGGCTTTTTTCAGCACCGGCTCCAGCACTTTGGCGTCGTTTGGCACCACGATAATAGCGTTCACGTTTTTGGCGATCAGATCTTCAATCACCTTCACCTGTTGTGCAGGATCGGGCGTTGACGGGCCAGTCTGATACGCGTTGACATCTAATTTTTTAGCCGCTTCGTTAACACCTGTTTCCATGCGGTTGAACCACGGAATGCCGGTGACTTTCGCCACGACCGCGATTTCATATTTTTCCGCCGCAAAGGAAGGACCGGACAACATGCAAGCAGAAACCAGAGTTGCACTGAGTAATGCGAGTTTGAATTTCATAGTTGTACCTTTTGGGGAGACAGAGGCATGTCACGGACAGGAGGTTATCAACGAAGGGAAGAGGGAATGAATCACACTTTTCAGGAATGTGATTGATGCCCAAAAATGTAAAATTATGGATAATTTATGGTTAAATATTGGTTATTTTTAACAATATTCTCAGACGCTGTGTGGATTTAAATGTTAAATAAAACGTTTATTGAAACGAAAAATTAACAAATGAGCAGCAAACATCCGCGCGAGACGACGTTTTTTTCACCGTTAGCGCCAGAACAGACGAAAAAAATGTTTCCAGTTTGTGAACTGAATCGAGACAGGCAAAACGCGACTATCCTTCCTCATCGTTCAACTGAGATTCGACGTACAAATAGCCAATGCCAAGAATTTGCTGGGCGCGGCTCAGTCTGCCAAAGCTGATTTGCGTCGCTTTCGCCTGCGGGCTGTCGCCATGATCAAACGGGTTGAACCCGGTTTGCCGGACGATGGTGTTCAGCCAGCGCTCGCCAAAGGCGCAACTGCGCCCGTACAGCCAGATCTGATTAATATTAAGGATATTGAGGAAGTTATACAGGCTCAGGCCAATGGCGCTGGCCGCATGTTCCACCCACGCCTGAATGCGCACATCGCCGTTGCGCCAGGCGTCAATCAGCGCCGCCGTGGTGAGCGCGTCCGGGTTGAGCGTGCTGTCAGGCTGGGTTTTCAGCCAGACTCGCGCCTGCTTTTTCAGCGCGCTAAGCGAGGCGACGGTTTCCAGACAGCCGTAGCGGCCGCAGTCGCAGGCAGAGCCGTCGGGGTTGATAATGGTGTGACCGATTTGACCGCTGCCGTACAGGCTGCCGCGCCAGATCTTATCGCCAATCACGAACGATGAACCGATTCCATAATCGACGTTGATCACGCAGAAATCCTGCAAGCCCGCCGGGTTCTGCCATTTTTCCGCCAGCGCCAGCATTGCGCAGTCGTTGTCCATTCGCACCTGTACGCCCAGGCGCTCTTCCAGCAGATACTTCATTTCGACCGGCGTTTTCCAGCGCGCCTGCGGCATGGTTTGCGACACCCCGGTCACCGGATCCACCTGCCCGTGAACCCCCAGCGCCAGATTGATGCGCTGGTCCGGGAAACGCAGCCGGTACTGACGCCAGTGTTCAGCAATGTGATTGAGCAGCACCTGCGGGGTTTGCGCGTCAAACGACAGATGCCCCTGCTCGCCGACCGGCAGCAAACGCGCATCCGCCAGCTGGCTGTCAATGCTGGTGGGGGTGATATTCATGCACAGCGTCCACGGACCGTTAAGCGGAATTTGATAGCTGCCGCTGTTCAGACCCCGGGCGCTCATTTTCTCTGTCGAATGGCTGATGCGCCCCTCGTCCAGCAGCTCCTGCAAAATATTGCTCACCGCCGGAATCGACAGCCCGGTGAGCTGCGCCAGCCGGGACTTGCTGAGTTGTTTTTCCCGCCACAGATGCGCCAGGAAAATGGCCTTATTTGCCTCACGAACGCGCGCATTGTTGAAACCCGATCGCAACATACACTTAACTCCCTTAACTGTAATGCGTGAGCGTTGCCTGCTTTATGTACGATGCTGCCCACTACACTCGCTTTAACCTTTGGTTTTACTTTACTTCATTTAGTGGAGAACAGCATGTACGGTTCAGTAAAGGTGTGGCAGGAGACGCTTTCGCTTCCCACATGGACCACCGGGGCGGAAGATCCGAACCCGATGTTTCTGGAAAAACGCGTATACCAGGGCTCATCCGGGGCGGTCTATCCGTACGGCGTTATCGACACGCTGACCGGCCAGCGCGAAATGCGTGACTATCAGGCGGTGTGGATGGAAAACGACTTCATCCGCATTCTGCTGTTGCCGGAGCTGGGCGGACGCATCCATCGCGCTTATGACAAGGTCAAACAGCGTGATTTTGTGTATTACAACGAGGTGGTGAAACCAGCGCTGGTGGGGCTGCTGGGACCGTGGATCTCCGGCGGCATCGAATTTAACTGGCCGCAGCATCACCGCCCGACCACCTTTATGCCAGTTGATTTTACTGTTCAGGAATCAGACAACGGCGCGCAGACGGTGTGGATGGGCGAGGCCGAACCGATGCGCGGGTTACAGGTCATGACCGGCTTCACGCTTTACCCCGATCGGGCGCTGATTGAAATTACCGGCAAAGTGTTTAACGGCAACGCCACGCCGCGCCATTTCCTGTGGTGGGCGAACCCGGCGGTGAAGGGCGGGGACGATCATCAGAGCGTTTTTCCGCCAGACGTCACGGCGGTGTTTGACCACGGTAAGCGCGATGTCTCGGCATTCCCGATTGCCACCGGCACCTATTACAAAGTGGATTACTCCGCAGGCGTCGATATCTCCCGCTACAAAAACGTGCCGGTACCGACTTCCTACATGGCGGAAAAATCAGACTACGATTTTGTCGGCGCGTATCACCACGGCGAGCGCGGCGGCCTGCTGCATGTGGCCGATCACCACATCTCCCCAGGCAAAAAACAGTGGTCGTGGGGTTACGATGATTTCGGCCAGGCGTGGGACCGCAATCTGACCGATCGCAACGGCCCGTACATCGAACTAATGACCGGCGTGTTCACCGACAACCAGCCTGATTTTACCTGGCTGGCGCCTTATGAAGAAAAAGTGTTTGTGCAGAATTTTCTGCCCTACAGCGAGCTGGCAACGGTGCAGAACGCCAGTACCGCGCTGGCGCTGAAGCTGGAAAGGGAAAACGGTCAGCTGGTGCTGGGCGTTTACGCCATTGCGCCGCTGCAGGATGTGGTTGTCGAACTGAGCGCGGACGGCGCGCCGCTGTGGGAAACCACGCTGTCGCTGCAACCGGGCAACAGCTGGCGGGAGACGCTGACTGACCGCTGGCCGCAACGCCTGACCCTGACGGTGCGCTCAACAACAGGCCAGACGCTGCTCCACTATCAGGAGCATATCGCCGAAGAGACGCCGCTGCCGGATCCGGCCCGCGCGCCCGCGCAACCGCAGGACATCACCAACGGCGATGAGCTGTATTTCATCGGTCAGCATCTTGAGCAGTACAACCACGCCAGCCGCTTTGCTGCTGATTATTATCGCCGGGCATTGGAACTCGATCCGCAGGACTATCGCAATAACGTCGCGCTGGGCACGCTGGCACTCAACAGCGCCGACTGGCAACAGGCGGAGCAGTGCGCCCGTGCGGCGCTGGCGAGAGCGCACCGGCTGAATAAAAATCCGCGCGATGGCGAAGCCAGCATGCTGCTCGGCAGTGCGCTGGAGCGTCAGGGCGAGGACGCCGAAGCCCGTGAGCATTATTTCAAAGCGAGCTGGAGCGGCAACTGTCGCGATGTGGCCTGGTGGTCGCTGGCGCGTCTCGCCGCGAAAGCAGATAACTGGCAGGATGCGTTGTCGCACGTCGATCTCAGCCTGCACTTTAACGGCAGCAACCTGCTGGCGATGGGGCTGAAAGCGCTGGCGCTGTCGCATCAACAGGGCGATACCGCCGCACTGGCATACATTTCCGACTGTTTGCAGCGTTATCCGCTGAACTATCCGCTGTATTACGTGCGCTGGGCGATACGTCGCGATGNNCACGAACCGCTGCCGCTGCTGTGGCTGGCGTCTCTTTCGGACGATGCGCAAACACGCCAGCGGCTGATCGCTACTGCCGAAGCGCAGCATGCACGTCATGTTCGCTTCCCTAACACCCTCGACGAAGTCCAGATGCTGCAGTCCCTTGAGGATGCGCCTTTTGCCCGCTATCTGCTGGGTTGTTTCTGGTACAGCAAACGGCGCTATGCCCCGGCGGTGGCCTGCTGGCAGTCGACGCTGCAACAGCGCCCGGATTTCGCCCCGGCGCACCGTCTGCTGGGAATTTATGCCTGGAATAAGGAGCAGGATGCGCAGCAGGCGCTGGCGGCGCTGCAACGGGCGGTTGAGCTGGAGCCGGAAAACGCCCGCTTCCTGTTTGAACTNCCCCGCCGAATTGCTGAGCCTGTGGAACAGTAGCGGTCATTACGACGCGGCGGCGCAGGTGCTGCAGGAACATGATTTTCACCCCTGGGAAGGGGGCGAGGGCAAAGTCACCGGCCAGTATCTGCTCAATCAACAACACCGGGCGCTGGCGGCCATTGCGGAAGGGAAGTACAGCGAGGCGCAGGGGCTGTTAACCGCCGCGCTGCGCTACCCGCACAACCTGGGCGAGGGACGTTTGCCGGGGCAGACCGACAACGACATCTGGTATCTGCTTGGCTATTGCGCGGCGCGGCTTGGTAATCATGAGCAGGCGCAGGCGCACTACCGTCAGGCATCGCAGGGCGATTCCAGCCTCGATGCTGGCCGCTACTACAACGATCAGCCCGCCGATTATCTCTTCTGGCAGGGGATGGCGATGCGGGCGCTCGGGCGGACATCGGATGCGGAACGTCATTTCCGCGCCTTTGCGGACTGGGTCACGGCGCATCAGGAGACCATCCCGGAAGCCGATTTCTTCGCCGTCTCGCTGCCGGATCTGGTGGTGCTGGATACGCCGCCGTCCCATCGTCATCGCGAGCACTGTCTGTTCATCGCGGCGCTCGGCCAGTTGGGCACGGGGGATGTTGCTGCCTGCGAGGTGACGATGACAAATCTGTTAACGCTCAACCCGGCCCATGACAAAGCGCATCTGCTGCGTCATGCGCTGGCGAGCGGCATTTTCGCGTGACTCTCAACGTGGGCAAGGCGCGCCCTGCCCACACCCCTTTGTTACTGCGTTACCCTTTTAGAGGCACTTTTATGAACAATACGCAGACACAACTCAATATGGGCTACGTCTGGACTATCTGTCTGGTCGCCGCCTGCGGTGGATTACTGTTTGGTTATGACTGGGTGGTGATTGGCGGGGCAAAGCCGTTTTACGAGGCGTGGTTCTCGATCACCGATCCGGCGCAGTCGGGCTGGGCGATGAGCTCTGCGCTGGCCGGTTGCGTGTTTGGCGCGCTGATATCGGGCTGGTGCGCTGACAAACTGGGCCGCCGCCTGCCGCTGATCCTCTCAGCCATCCTGTTCAGCGCCTCGGCGCTGGGAACGGCGCTCGCCACCAGTTTCGACATGTTCGTGATCTACCGCATCGTCGGCGGCGTCGGTATCGGCCTCGCCTCCGCGCTCAGCCCGCTGTATATCGCCGAAGTGAGCCCGGCGGAAAAACGCGGACGCTTCGTGGCCGTCAACCAGTTGACGATTGTGATTGGCGTGCTGGCGGCACAGCTTATCAACCTGATCATCGCCGATCCGGTGCCAGGCGGCGCGACGCAGCAAATGCTGGTGGACACCTGGAACGGCCAGACGGGCTGGCGCTGGATGTTCGGTGCAGAGCTGGTTCCGGCGCTGGCGTTTCTGGTGCTGATGTTCTTTGTTCCGGAATCCCCGCGCTGGCTGGTGAAAGCCGGAAAACCAGAGCGTGCCAGAACGATGCTGGAACGTATTGGTTCGAAAGGCTATGCCGCGCAGACGCTGCAGGATATCGAACAGACGCTGCAACAGGACAACCATAAAGTTTCCTATTCCACGCTGCTGCAGCCGCAGATCAAACCCATCGTCATTATTGGCATGGTGCTGGCGGTGTTCCAGCAGTGGTGCGGGATTAACGTCATCTTCAACTACGCGCAGGAGATTTTTGCCTCCGCCGGGTTTGATATCAACGGTACGCTGAAATCCATCGTCGCCACCGGGATCATTAATCTTGTCTTTACCATCGCTGCGCTGCCACTGGTGGATAAACTCGGTCGCCGCAAGCTGATGCTGCTTGGTGCGTCCGGCCTGACCGTTATCTATGTGTTGATTGCCGGTGCCTACGCGATGGGCGTGATGGGCTGGCCGGTGCTGGTGCTGGTCCTCGCGGCGATTGCTATTTATGCGCTGACGCTGGCACCGGTGACCTGGGTGCTGCTGTCGGAAATCTTCCCGACCCGCGTGCGCGGTCTGGCGATGTCGCTCGGCACACTGGCACTGTGGATTGCCTGTTTCCTGTTGACGTATACCTTCCCGCTGCTGAACGCTAGCCTCGGTGCGGCAGGCAGTTTCCTGCTGTATGGCGTGATTTGTGCGGCGGGGTATCTTTATATTCTGCGCAACGTACCGGAAACCAAAGGCGTGACGCTGGAGGCGCTGGAAGCACAGCTGGCGCAACTGCACCAGAAACACCTGGCAGGGGCTAACCCGGAGTCCATGCGTTAATGGACGCAATGCCGATTTTTACCTGCACGGTGACGGCTGGCTGAAACACTGGCAGGTGGTTGAGCAGACCACCAGCGGTTGCGAGCTGCAGTTACGCAGTCAGCATCCGTGCGGTTTCGATTATCTGGCGCGTCTGCGGTATCAGCTTCAGGACAACGCGCTGCACGCCACGCTGCAACTGACCCACTGCGGCGCGGTGCCGATGCTTTATGGGCTGGGGTTTACTGGCCGGAAGGGGAACAGCATTTGCCGCAAGGGTGGCAGCCGCAACTGCCTGATGCCGCCGATTTCAGTCACCCGCAATATGGACGCGACGAATGGCTGAACGTTTGCTATTCCGGCTGGAGTGGACGGGCGCAGATATTTCATGATGTGATGAGCATCACGCTTCTTGCGCAAACTCCGTGGCTGATGCTGTTCAGGATGTCGGGTCAGTCATTCCTCTGCCTTGAACCTCAGAGCCACCCGGTCAACGCCCACCGTCAGCAGGGTCAGCCCGGACTGGTGCTGCTTCAGCAGGGCGATGAAACCCGCTTCGGAATGACGATTCTGGTCAATACATCGTCAGATCCGTGTTAATTCGCCGTTAACCGGTACCTTGCGCCCGCCGCCGTTTATCGCCAGACTATCGCCACCATTTCGGGAGGGATCATGGTCTTGCACTCCACGCGCTGGCTGGCGCTCAGTTATTTCACCTACTTTTTTAGCTACGGCATTTTCCTGCCTTTCTGGAGCGTCTGGCTCAAGGGGACGGGCCTGACGCCGGAAACCATCGGCATTTTGCTGGGAGCGGGGCTGGTTGCCCGTTTTCTTGGCAGCCTGCTGATTGCGCCCCGCGTCAGCGATCCTTCACGGTTGATCACCGCCCTGCGCGTGCTGGCGCTGCTCGCGCTGCTGTTCGTGCTGGCGTTTTGGGCCGGTCAGAGCGTGGCCTGGCTGATGGTGGTGATGATCGGTTTTAACCTCTTTTTCTCGCCACTGGTGCCACTCACCGACGCGCTGGCCAACACCTGGCAAAAACAGATCACAATGGACTACGGCCGGGTGCGGGTGTGGGGATCGATAGCCTTTGTCATTGGCTCGGCGCTGGCGGGCAAACTGGTCAGTCTGTTTGATTACCGGGCGATTCTGGTGCTGATCAGCATTGGCATCGCCTCCATGCTGCTCGGTATGCTGGTGCGTCCGTCGGTGCTGCCGCAGGGTGAAACGCGGCATCAGGAGACCGCAGGCTGGCCCGCATGGCGGTCGCTGGTGGCGCAGAGCTGGCGCTTCCTTGCCTGTGTTTGTCTGCTGCAGGGGGCGCATGCGGCCTATTACGGATTCAGTGCCATTTACTGGCAGGGAGCAGGGTATTCGGCCTCGGCGGTAGGATATCTCTGGTCGCTGGGCGTGGTCGCTGAAGTGGTCATCTTTGCCCTGAGTAAAAAAGTATTCCGCCGTTTCAGCGCCCGCGATCTACTGCTGCTCTCGACGGTGTGCGGCATTGTGCGCTGGGGGATCATGGGCTGGACCACCGAGCTACCGTGGCTGATTGTCGCGCAAATCCTTCACTGCGGCACCTTCACCGTCTGCCATCTGGCGGCCATGCGCTATATCGCCGCGCGGCAGGGCAGTGAAGTCATTCGCCTGCAGGCGGTCTATTCCGCCGTCGCCATGGGTGGCAGCATCGCGGTGATGACCGTTTTCGCCGGGTTCCTCTATCAGCACCTGCACCAGGGCGTATTCTGGGTGATGGCGCTGGTGGCGGTTCCGGCGCTGTTCGTGCGTCCGAAGGCGGTCAATTAAGTCTCCAGCATTTTGCAGATTTGCTGCCGCTGATGCTCGCTGAGAAGGTCGCGGGCATGGATCAGCGGCGGCGAAAACAGTGGCAGCGTGATGGCGTATGGGGTGACGACCAGCGTCACGTCTTTAGGCGCGCCTTCTTTCTCAAAATGCTCCACCGACTGGTTTTTGATGTTGATCGGCAGCAGGGTTAGCTCGCGCAATTGCCGCTCTAATTCGCTTTCCAGATACGGATTGTCACCGGTGAGCAGCACCACCTGCTTTTCATGCAGGTCGCTCTCCTGCATCAGCCAGGCGCCGAAAATCACCGCCACCAGCCCCGATTCCTCCTCGGTAAAACGAATACCGAAATCTTCTTCGAATTCATGCAGCGCAATCCGCGTGGTGCGCATCAGGCGCGGATAGAGAAGATTAATCTCTTCCGGCAGGCTGTTATCGATGCCAATGCTGAAAATAGAGCGGTTCAGCGCCTGTGAGAGATGAATATAGAGCTGATCGCGCAACCCCTGTTCGTCGCTGAAGCCGCGACCAGCCATGCCCTGAAAACGGTCAATCAGCCGTGAGATCGCCCGTTGCAGACGGCGGTCGTGCAGGTGGCCGTCGTGAATGGGATCAGGGGTGCGCAACATCATAAACAGCAGCGTCAGGAAACGGTGTTCGTCTTCATGCGGAAGCTGGTGGATGCGACGCTGCCAGTGGCGGACAATCTCTTCCGCCACCTGATGCTCGATACGCGCCTCGGTCCAGTTCTGCTGCGCCGCAGTGAAGGACGGCGTCAACCCGAGATGATGTTGCAGCAGGCAGTATTGCAGATAGAGCCGCAGAAAATGCAGATCCCGACACTCAAACTGTCGGTGCAGGCCGTGGGCGCAGCGGTTGATCAGCGCCTGTAAATTGGTGTCGTCGTACAGCGTGCGGGCGATGCCCGCCAGCTTGAGCTGGCTTTTTAGCGCGGGGGTGTAGTGATGGCTGATAAACGTCGGGCATAAACGCAACGCGCGGCGTAGCCAGTGCAGCAGACACAGGCGCTGATCGAGTGGGGTGCCTTCAATCCGGTAGCAGCCGTTATCATGCGTGGCGATGGTGAGCCGATGGTAACGCTGAAGTTCATCGTTAATATCAGCGATATCCAGTCTGGCGGTGTCGTCATCGACATTATTCACATTGCTGATGTATTGATGGGTAATCTCCTGCCCCGGAAGAGATAACATCAGCAGCGTCTGGCAACGGCGCTGCGGACTGGAAAGCGCAGATGGTGTATCAAGCATGGTCATCATCTGTCAGATTCCAGTTAGGGTTTTTGATAAGAATAGCTAAAGGATCCACAGGCGAAAGCGCAGCCGCCGGGGTTTGCGCAAGGATTGCAGGCGCAGTTCACAGAATTTTTGATGCACGAAGCCGTGCGGGGAGGAGGGGAGCCCGACGAACAGAACGCCGCCGGGCAGAGCGATTAGCGCTTCAGCGCGTCGCTTAATTCTTCACGCATGTTCGCCAGCATCGCTTGGTGAAGTCGCTGACAATGCCGCCCGCTTCACGTACCAGCAGTTCGCCTGCGGCGAAATCCCACGGACGCAGACCGATTTCAAAGAAACCGTCAACGCGACCAGCGGCCACGTAGGCCAGGTCCAGCGCGGCGGAACCGGTACGACGGAAATCCGCGCATTCAGTAAACAGTTTACCGACGATGTTGATATAGGTGGTGGCGTGCTGTTTGGCTTTGAACGGGAAACCGGTCGCCAGAATGGTGCCATCCAGGTCGCGGGCAGTGCTGCCACGCAGACGGTAACCGTTCAGCTGTGCGCCCTGACCGCGGGTGGCGGTGAACAGTTCGTTGCGCATCGGATCGTAAACTACCGCGACTTCGGTACGGCCTTTAATGCGTACGGCGATAGACACCGCGAAATGCGGCAGACGTTTGATGAAGTTGGTGGTGCCATCCAGTGGATCAATAACCCATTGTACATCCAGATCTTCGCCTGCGTGCTCACCGCTTTCTTCGGTGATAATAGTGTGTTGCGGGTAGGATTTGCGGATCGTTTCGATAATCACCGCTTCGGCGGATTTATCAACGTTGGTCACGAAATCGTTGCTGCCTTTCTGGCTCGCTTCTACAGCGTCCGGGGTTTCGTAGTTCTTGGCAATTAAATTACCCGCCTTGCGCGCAGCGCGTACGGCGATGTTCAGCATCGGATGCATCGGTTACTCTCACTGGATGTTAAAGAACGGAAAAACGGCGCATATCATAGCAGCGAATTCGGAATCTGTCTCCGCTTTATGATAATATGGACAAATAATCTTTTATCGAAGAAAACCAATGCTGCAAAATATTCGAATCGTGCTGGTGGAGACCTCCCACACCGGCAATATGGGCTCTGTCGCCCGCGCTATGAAGACGATGGGCCTCACCAATCTCTGGCTGGTTAACCCCCTTGTAAAACCCGATTCTCAGGCCATCGCCCTGGCGGCAGGGGCCAGTGATGTGATTGGCAACGCACAAATCGTTGATACGCTTGACGAGGCGCTCGCAGGTTGTAGTCTGGTCGTCGGAACCAGCGCGCGTTCACGCACGCTGCCATGGCCGATGCTCGATCCGCGCGAATGCGGCCTGAAGAGCATAGGTGAAGCGGCGCACGCGCCGGTGGCGCTGGTGTTTGGTCGCGAGCGCGTTGGCCTGACCAACGATGAGCTGCAGAAGTGCCATTATCACGTCGCTATTGCCGCGAACCCGGAGTACAGCTCGCTGAACCTGGCGATGGCAGTGCAGGTGATTGCCTACGAAGTCCGTATGGCCTGGCTGGCGACGCAAGAAAATGCTGAGCGTGCCGATGCGCACGATGAGACGCCGTATCCGCTGGTGGACGATCTCGAACGGTTTTATGGTCACCTGGAAAAAACCTTGCTGGCGACCGGGTTTATCCGTGAAAACCATCCGGGGCAGGTGATGAATAAGCTACGCCGCTTGTTCACGCGCGCCCGTCCTGAAAGCCAGGAACTGAACATCCTGCGCGGGATTCTGGCGTCGATTGAACAGACGCAGAAAGAGCGCACGGATCGCTAAATACCTGACTAATTTAGTCAAGTAAATAGTTGACCAATTTACTCGGGAATGTCAGACTTGGCCCTGCTATGCAATATCCCCATATTAATAAAAACCCCGGGCAGGGGCGAGTTTGAGGTTAAGTAAGACATGAGACTGACATCTAAAGGGCGTTATGCCGTGACCGCGATGCTGGACGTTGCGCTCAACTCCGAAGCGGGCCCGGTTCCGTTGGCAGATATTTCAGAACGACAGGGCATTTCACTTTCCTATCTGGAGCAGTTGTTCTCCCGTTTACGTAAAAATGGCCTGGTGTCCAGCGTACGTGGACCCGGCGGTGGCTATCTGCTGGGCAAAGACGCCGGCAGCATCGCCGTGGGCGAAGTGATCAGCGCGGTGGATGAATCCGTTGACGCCACCCGTTGTCAGGGTAAAGGCGGCTGCCAGGGCGGTGATAAGTGCCTGACCCATGCGCTGTGGCGCGATCTGAGCGATCGCCTGACCGGCTTCCTGAATAATATTACCCTTGGTGAACTGGTGAACAATCAGGAAATCCTGGATGTCTCCGGCCGCCAGCAGTCGCACGAAACCCAACGCAGCAACCGCACGCAGGATTCTATTAACGTTAAACTGCGCGCGTAAATAAAAATAAGTATTTCAGAATCAGGCCGGGGCATCTCGCCCCGTGTACTCGGTCGTACATCCAGCCGGTTGCCTGGTTCCTTGCATTGAGTGATGTACGGAGTTTAAGAGCAATGAAATTACCGATTTATCTCGATTACTCCGCAACCACGCCGGTGGATCCGCGTGTTGCCGAGAAAATGATGCAGTTTCTGACCCTGGACGGAACGTTTGGTAACCCTGCTTCTCGTTCTCACCGTTTTGGCTGGCAGGCTGAAGAGGCGGTAGATATCGCCCGTAATCAGATTGCTGAGCTGGTTGGTGCCGACCCGCGTGAAATCGTCTTCACCTCCGGTGCGACCGAATCCGATAACCTGGCGATCAAAGGTGCAGCCAACTTCTATCAGAAAAAAGGCAAGCACATCATCACCAGCAAAACTGAACACAAAGCCGTGCTGGACACCTGTCGCCAGCTGGAGCGCGAAGGTTTTGAAGTGACTTACCTGGCACCGCAGCGCAACGGGATCATCGACCTGAAAGAGCTCGAAGCGGCGATGCGTGACGACACCATCCTCGTTTCCATCATGCACGTGAACAACGAAATCGGCGTGGTGCAGGATATCGCCACCATCGGCGAAATGTGCCGTGCGCGCGGTATCATCTATCACGTTGATGCCACCCAGAGCGTCGGCAAACTGCCTATCGACCTCAGCCAGCTGAAAGTAGATCTGATGTCCTTCTCCGGTCACAAAATTTATGGCCCGAAAGGCATCGGCGCGCTGTACGTGCGTCGTAAACCGCGTATCCGCATCGAAGCGCAAATGCACGGCGGCGGTCACGAGCGCGGCATGCGTTCCGGTACGCTGCCGGTGCACCAGATCGTGGGCATGGGTGAAGCTTATCGCATCGCCAAAGAAGAGATGGAAACCGAGATGGCGCGTCTGCGCGGTCTGCGTAACCGTCTGTGGAACGGCATTAACGATATCGAAGAAGTGTACCTGAACGGCGACCTTGAGCAGGGTGCGCCAAACATCCTCAACGTCAGCTTTAACTACGTTGAAGGCGAGTCGCTGATCATGGCGCTGAAAGATCTGGCTGTCTCTTCCGGTTCTGCGTGTACTTCCGCAAGCCTGGAGCCGTCCTACGTGCTGCGCGCGCTGGGCATGAATGACGAGCTGGCACATAGCTCCATCCGTTTCTCTTTAGGTCGTTTTACTACCGAAGAAGAGATTGACTACACCATCGAACTGGTTCGCAAATCCATCGGCCGTCTGCGCGAATTGTCTCCACTGTGGGACATGTTCAAGCAGGGCGTGGATCTGAACACCATCGAATGGTCACATCACTAATCGGTATCTAATAAGGAGAATTCATCATGGCATACAGCGAAAAAGTCATCGATCATTACGAGAATCCACGTAACGTGGGTTCCTTCGACAACAGCGACGAGAACGTCGGCAGCGGCATGGTCGGTGCACCGGCCTGTGGCGACGTGATGAAGTTGCAGATCAAAGTCAACAATGAAGGTATTATTGAAGACGCGCGTTTCAAGACCTATGGCTGCGGTTCCGCTATCGCGTCCAGCTCCCTCGTCACTGAGTGGGTGAAAGGGAAATCCCTGGACGAAGCGCAGGCGATCAAAAACACCGATATCGCAGACGAACTGGAACTGCCGCCGGTGAAAATTCACTGCTCTATCCTGGCAGAAGACGCGATTAAAGCCGCGATTGCGGATTACAAAAGCAAACGTGAAGCCAAATAATTAGTTGAGGTCGTTGTATGTCGATTACCCTTAGCGACAGTGCTGCAGCACGAGTAAATTCCTTCCTGGCCAACCGTGGTAAAGGCTTTGGCCTGCGCTTAGGCGTACGTACCTCCGGTTGCTCAGGCATGGCCTATGTGCTGGAGTTTGTTGACGAGCCCACGTCGGAAGACACCGTGTTCGAAGACAAGGGCGTGAAGGTTGTTATCGATGGCAAAAGCCTGCAATTCCTCAACGGCACTCAACTGGACTTCGTCAAAGAAGGCCTCAACGAAGGGTTTAAATTCACCAACCCGAACGTGAAAGATGAGTGCGGTTGCGGCGAAAGCTTCAACGTTTAACAGCATGTCCCGATAACCCCACCGCGCCTGCGTGAGTGGGGTTTGCTTTACCACGTTAACCCTGAGAATGTTATGGATTATTTCACCCTCTTTGGGTTGCCAGCCCGCTACCAGCTCGACACGCAACAACTCGCCACCCGGTTCCAGGATTTGCAGCGACAGTTCCATCCGGACAAATTCGCCAGCCACCCGCAGTCTGAACAGCTTGCCGCCGTGCAGCAATCCGCGACCATCAACCAGGCCTGGCAGACGCTGCGCCATCCGCTGATGCGCGCCGAATATATGCTCTCCCTGCACGGATTCGATCTGGCAAGCGAACAGCACACGGTGCGTGACACGGCGTTTCTGATGGAACAACTCGAACTGCGCGAAGAGCTCGACGACATCGAACAGGCGAAAGACGAGCCGCGTCTTGAGGCATTTATCAAACGGGTAAAAGGCATGTTTGACACCCGTCATCAACAGATGGTGGAACAACTGAATAGCGAGACGTGGGACGCGGCGGCGGATACCGTGCGCAAGCTCCGCTTTCTCGATAAACTGCGAAGCAGTGCTGAACTACTCGAAGAAAAGCTGCTCGATTTTTAATTTCGGAAGCAATTATGGCCTTATTACAAATTAGTGAGCCTGGTCTGAGTGCTGCGCCGCACCAGCGTCGTCTGGCGGCGGGCATTGATTTAGGCACCACCAATTCCCTGGTGGCGACCGTGCGTAGCGGTCAGGCGGAAACGCTGGCCGACGACCACGGTCGTCATTTGCTGCCATCGGTGGTCCGCTACCAGCCGGAAGGGCACCTGGTTGGCTATGAGGCCCGCGCCACTGCTGCGCAGGATCCCGCCAACACCGTAAGCTCCGTCAAACGTATGATGGGCCGCTCCCTTGCCGACATTCAGGCGCGTTACCCGCACCTGCCATACCAGTTGCAGGCAAGCGAAAACGGCCTGCCGATGATTCACACCGTGTCGGGCATCGTAAACCCGATTCGCGTCTCCGCCGACATTCTCACTGCGCTGGCTGCCCGCGCCACCACCACCCTTGGGGGTGAACTGGACGGCGTGGTGATCACCGTGCCAGCATATTTTGACGATGCGCAGCGCCAGGGCACCAAAGACGCCGCGCGTCTGGCCGGACTGCACGTGCTGCGTCTGCTCAACGAACCGACCGCGGCGGCGATTGCTTACGGCCTGGACTCCGGTCAGGAAGGGGTGATTGCGGTTTACGATCTCGGCGGCGGCACCTTTGATATCTCCATTCTGCGCCTGAGCCGTGGCGTGTTCGAAGTGCTGGCCACTGGCGGGGATTCCGCGCTGGGCGGCGACGACTTCGACCATCTGCTGGCGGATCTGCTGCGCGAACAGGCGGGTATTCTCGATCGTCGCGACGCGCGCATTGAACGTGAATTTCTTGATGCGGCCACCGCGGCAAAAATCGCCCTCAGCGATGCCGACGAAACCACCGTTGAGGTGGCGGGCTGGAAAGGCACCGTCACCCGCGACCAGTTTAATGAACTCATCGCTTCGCTTGTGAAGCGTACGCTGCTGGCCTGCCGCCGCGCGTTGAAAGACGCAGGCGTTGACGCCGGTGAAGTGCTGGAAGTGGTAATGGTCGGCGGCTCTACCCGTGTGCCGCTGGTGCGTGAACGCGTGGGCGAGTTCTTTGGTCGCCAGCCGTTAACCGCCATTGACCCGGACAAGGTTGTTGCCATCGGCGCGGCAATTCAGGCCGATATTCTGGTCGGCAACAAGCCGGACAGCGAAATGCTGCTGCTCGACGTTATCCCGCTCTCACTTGGCCTCGAAACCATGGGTGGTCTGGTGGAGAAAGTGATCCCGCGTAACACCACCATTCCGGTGGCGCGCGCGCAGGAATTCACCACCTTTAAGGACGGGCAGACGGCGATGGCTATCCACGTGATGCAGGGCGAGCGTGAACTGGTGCAGGATTGCCGTTCGCTGGCGCGTTTTGCGCTGCGTGGCATTCCGGCGTTACCGGCGGGCGGCGCGCATATTCGCGTCACCTTCCAGGTCGATGCCGATGGCCTGCTGAGCGTCTCGGCGATGGAGAAATCCACCGGCGTCGAAGCCGCGATTCAGGTAAAACCGTCCTACGGTCTGACCGACACTGAAATTGCTTCAATGATTCAGGATTCCATGAGCTTTGCCGAGCAGGACGTGAAAGCGCGCATGCTGGCGGANGCTCCCCGCCGATGCCGCGCTGTTAAGCGCCGCAGAGCGTCAGGTGATTGACGACGCCGCTGCGCATCTGAGTGCCGTAGCGGAAAGCGATGACACTGACGCTATCGAACAAGCCATTAAAAACGTAGACAAACAAACCCAGGAATTTGCCGCTCGCCGGATGGACAAATCTGTTCGTACCGCGCTGAAAGGCCATTCCGTGGACGAGGTTTAATATGCCAAAGATTGTTTTTCTGCCTCATCAGGATCTCTGTCCGGATGGCGCAGTTGTGGAAGCTGAGACCGGCGAATCTATCCTTGATGCGGCCTTGCGTAGCGGCATCGAGATTGAACACGCCTGCGAAAAATCCTGTGCCTGTACCACCTGCCACTGTGTAGTCCGTGAAGGTTTTGACTCACTCGTGGAAAGCACCGAAGACGAAGACGACATGCTGGATAAAGCCTGGGGTCTGGAGCCGGAAAGCCGCTTAGGCTGTCAGGCGCGCGTTGCCGATGAAGACCTGGTGGTCGAAATCCCGCGTTACACTATTAACCACGCACGCGAGCACTAATATGGGACTGAAATGGACCGACAGCCGTGAAATCGGCGAGGCGCTGTACGACGCCAACCCGGATCTCGACCCGAAAACCGTTCGCTTCACCGATATGCATCAGTGGATTTGCGATCTGGACGATTTCGACGATGATCCCAACGCATCCAATGAAAAAATTCTGGAAGCGATTCTGCTAGTCTGGTTAGACGAAGCAGAATGAAGATATTGTGGGCTGCCTTCTGGCAGCCCACTTGCTAAGAAGGATACAACAATGACAGAAGCGATGAAGATTACGCTGTCCACTCAGCCCGCCGATGCGCGCTGGGGCGACAAAGCCAGTTACAGCGTGAACAACGATGGCATTACTCTGCACCTGAACGGTAAAGATGATTTGGGTTTGATCCAGCGCGCGGCGCGCAAAATCGACGGCATGGGCATCAAACATGTCGCGCTGACCGGCGAAGGCTGGGACACCGACCGTAGCTGGGCGTTCTGGGCCGGCTACAAAGGGCCGAAAGGCAGCCGCCAGATTGACTGGGCCGATCTCGACGACGCGCAGCGTCAGGAGCTGGACAACCGTCTGCTGATTATCGACTGGGTCCGCGACACCATTAACGCGCCAGCCGAAGAGTTAGGGCCGTCGCAACTGGCGCAGCGCGCAGTCGATCTGCTGTGCAACGTGGCCTGCGACAACGTTCATTACCGTATCACCAAAGGTGAAGATCTGCGCGAGCAGAAATACATGGGGATCCACACTGTCGGACGCGGCTCCGAGCGTGCTCCGGTATTGCTGGCGCTCGATTACAACCCGACTGGCGACGAAAACGCGCCAGTGTTTGCCTGCCTCGTGGGCAAAGGCATTACCTTTGATTCCGGCGGCTACAGCCTCAAACAAAGCGCGTTTATGGATTCGATGAAATCCGACATGGGCGGCGCAGCGCTGGTCACCGGCGCGCTGGCGTTTGCCATCACCCGCGGTCTCAACAAACGCGTCAAACTTTACCTCTGCTGCGCCGACAACATGGTCAGCGGCAACGCTTTCAAACTTGGCGACATCATTCGCTACCGTAACGGTAAAAACGTCGAAGTGATGAACACCGACGCCGAAGGCCGTCTGGTGCTGGCGGACGGGCTGATTGACGCCTCTGCACAGAAACCAGAACTGCTGATCGATGCCGCGACGCTGACCGGGGCAGCGAAAACCGCGCTGGGTAATGACTATCACGCGCTGTTCAGCTTTGACGATAAGCTGGCGAACCGCCTGATGGCGAGCGCGGCGCAAGAGAACGAACCGTTCTGGCGCCTGCCGCTGGCAGAATTCCACCGCAATCAGCTGCCGTCCAACTTTGCCGAACTGAACAACACTGCCAGCGCGGCGTTCCCGGCCGGGGCCAGCACTGCGGCCGGTTTCCTGTCGCATTTCGTGGAAAACTGCCATGAAGGCTGGCTGCACATCGACTGCTCGGCGACCTATCGCAAAGCCGCGGTGGAACAGTGGGCGGCGGGCGCGACCGGTCTCGGTGTACGCACTCTTGCGAATTTGTTGACCGCCGAATAACTTGCCCGGCGGCGCTGCACTTGCACGGGCCTACGGGGTTTGTAGGCCGGGTAAGCGTAGCGCCACCCGGCATTATGTTGAAGTAGCCAAACTATGTCCGAAACAAAAAACGAATTAGAAACCCTGCTGGAACAGGCGGCCACCGAACCAGCGCATCGCCCGGCGTTTTTCCGCACGCTGCTGGAATCCACCGTCTGGGTGCCAGGCACCGCAGCAGAAGGCGATGCGGTGGTGGAAGACAGCGCGCTGGATTTACAGCACTGGGAAAAAGACGATGGCGCGACGGTGATCCCGTTTTTCACCTCGCTGGACGCCCTGCAGCAGGCAGTAGAAGACGAACAGGCGTTTGTCGTCATGCCGGTTCGTACCCTGTTTGAAATGACGCTCGGCGAAACCCTGTTTCTCAACGCCAAACTGCCGACCGGCAAAGAGTTCACGCCACGCGAAATCAGCCTGTTAATTGGCGACGAAGGCCATCCGCTGCACACGCAGGAAGTGAGAGAAGGCGGCGCGTCGCTGCTGTTGTCGGAAGTGGCGGAACCGCCTGCGCAGATGATTGACTCGCTGACCACGCTGTTTAAAACCATCAAACCGGTGAAACGCGCGTTTCTGTGCTCGCTGAAAGAGAGCGCCGACGAGCAGCCGGTGCTGCTGATTGGCATTGAGGCGGACCACCCCATTCGCACCAGGAGCCGTCGTACAGCGCGACTTCATCGGCTTCCAGCGTCGCCAGCGCCAGCGCCACCACAGCGGCGGTGACACCGGAACCACAGCTGGTAATAATCGGACGATGCAAATCGACCCCCTGACGGGCGAAAATCGCTTCCAGCTCATCGGTGGTTTTCAGTTCGCCATTAATCACCAGATCGCCCCACGGCACGTTTTTCGCACCCGGAACATGGCCGCGACGCAGACCCGGACGCGGCTCATCCGCCAGTCCGTCGAAGCGGGGCGATGGTCGCGCATCAACAATCTGCGCGGAACCTTCGTGGCTTGCCAGCAGCACATCGGTCAGGCGCATTACTTCATCGCCGGTAAAAGCGACTTCAAAATCCCCTTCCGGCAGCGTGACGTCGCCTTTTTCGAGCAGCAGATCATCGCGCTGCCAGCCCGCTAGCCCGCCCGCCAGAATCGACACGCGCTCAACGCCAAAGATGCGCAGCATCCACCACGCGCGCGGCGCGGAGAACAGGTTGCCTTCGTCATACACCACCAGATGTTTGTCGTTGCTGATGCCCAGCTCGCGCATAGCGACAGCAAAGGCTTCAGGACGCGGCAGCATGTGGGGAAGGGGATTGGTATGATCGGAAAGGGCTTCGATATTAAAAAATACCGCGCCCGGGAGATGACCCGCCCGGTACTCGGCGGCCATGTCACGGTGTTCCTGGCCTGGTGGTGCCAGGCGTGCGTCAAGAATCTGAATATCTGAATCATTAATATGCTCGGCCAGCCAGTCGGCTGCGACAAAATAAGACGTCGTCATGGTTGCCTCCCGCAAAATTTTACCCACAAATTGTCGATGTTTTTCCGAATATCGACAAGTCTGCGACCTGCTAATTCGCTATGAGGTCACACAGATGGCCTCTCCGTGCTGAAAAAGGCCGAAAAATGACAGAATTGCCGCTACTGGTAAAAGCGGGATTCACGCATAATACTGAGTTAAAACATCAAACCGGCCGAGGTTAAAGGATGAAACCGTTACGTTTGGCAGCGCTCTCACTGGCGCTGATTGCCGCTTTCTCTCTTACCGGGTGTGACAACGATGATGCGCCGAAAGCGACAACATCACCTGCTGCCACGCCAGCACCTGCTGCGGAAAAACCCGCGGCGCAAACGCCCGCCAAACCCGACAGCGCGACGCTGGCGAAACTGACGGCGCAAAGCGAGGGGAAAGCGCTCACCTTGCTGGACGCATCGGAAGTGCAACTGGATGGTGCCGCCACGCTGGTGCTGACTTTCTCCGTACCGCTACAGCCGGAACAGGATTTTTCCCGCAGCGTGCATCTGGTGGACAAAACCAGCGGCAAAGTTGATGGCGCGTGGGAACTGTCGCCAAACCTGAAAGAGCTGCGTCTGCGTCATCTTGAGCCGAAACGCCAGTTGCTGCTGACGGTCGATCCTGAGCTGGTGGCGTTGAACAAGGCGACGCTCGGCGCTGGCATAGAAAAAACCATCGCCACCCGTGATGTACAACCAAGCGTTGGTTTTGCCAGCCGCGGCTCGCTGCTGCCAGGGAAAGTAGTAGATGGCCTGCCGGTGATGGCGCTCAACGTCAACAATGTCGATGTGAATTTCTTCCGCATCAAGCCGGAATTGCTCGCCTCGTTTATCAGCCAGTGGGAATACCGCAACGCGCTGACCAACTGGGAATCTGACGATCTCCTGAAAATGGCGGACCTGGTTTATACCGGTCGGTTTGACCTCAATCCGCAGCGTAACNACGCGGGAAAAACTGCTGCTGCCGCTGCGTGACATCAAGCCGCTGCAGGCGCCTGGCGTCTACGTCGCAGTGATGAATCAGGCCGGGCATTACAACTACAGTAACGCCGCCACGCTGTTCACCCTGAGCGATCTTGGCGTCTCGGCGCACCGTTATCATAACCGCCTTGATGTCTTTACCCAGAGCCTGGAAAACGGCGCGGCCCAGGCAGGCATTGAAGTGCAACTATTAAACACCCGCGGTCAGACGATATCGCAGGCCACCAGCGACGCGCAGGGCCATGTGACGCTGAACGTTGATCAGGACGTGGCGCTGCTGCTGGCCCGCAAAGACGGTCAGACCACAATGCTCGACCTGAAACTGCCGGCCCTCGATCTCGCCGAGTTTTCCATCGCCGGCGCACCGGGTTACAACAAGCAGTTTTTCATGTTTGGCCCGCGCGATCTCTACCGCCCTGGCGAAACCGTCATCCTTAACGGCCTGCTGCGCGACAGTGACGGCAAACCGCTCGCAGAGCAGCCGGTAAAACTGGAGGTGGTTAAGCCGGATGGTCAGGTGATCCACACCGTGGTCAGCAAACCGGTTAACGGCCTTTATCAGTTCACTTATGCCCTTGACGGCGGTGCCGCCACCGGCATGTGGCAGATTCGCGCTAACACCGGTGACAACCGCTCGCGGGCGTGGGATTTCCACGTCGAAGACTTTATGCCAGAACGGATGGCGCTCAACCTGACACCGCAAAAAGCGCCGCTGTCGCCTGCCGACGAGGTGAAATTTGATGTGGCCGGTTACTACCTCTACGGTGCGCCCGCCAACGGCAACGAAATGCAGGGCAAGCTGTTCCTGCGCCCGCTGCGTGAGGCCGTGCCTGCGCTGCCGGGGTTCCAGTTTGGCGACATTTCAGAAGAGAATCTCTCCCGCACCCTCGATGAAATCCAGCTGAAGCTGGACGATAAAGGGCGTGGAGAAGTCAGCACAGAAAGCCAGTGGAAAGAGGCCCACTCGCCGTTGCAGGTGGTGCTCCAGGCGAGTCTGCTGGAGTCCGGCGGGCGTCCGGTGACGCGTCGTGCGGAACAGGCCATCTGGCCCGCGCCCGCGCTGGCGGGGATCCGCCCTGAGTTTGCGATGAAAGCGGTGTACGACTATCGCACCGACACCACCGTCAACCAGCCGATTGTCGATGAAGACAGCAACGCTGCGTTCAATATTGTCTATGCCGATGCGCAGGGGCAAAAGCTGGCGGTCTCCGGTCTGCAGGTGCGGTTGATTCGCGAGCGTCGCGACTACTACTGGAACTGGTCTGACAGCGATGGCTGGCAGTCGCAGTACGATCAAAAAGATCTGGTGGAAGGCGAGCAGGCGCTGCATCTTAAAGCCGATGAAACGGGCAAGGTTTCGTTCCCGGTGGAGTGGGGCTCTTATCGCCTGGAAGTGAAAACGCCGGACGACACCGTCAGCAGTGTGCGTTTCTGGGCGGGTTACAGCTGGCAGGATAACAGCGACGGTACCGGCGCCGCGCGTCCGGATCGCGTGACCATGAAGCTCGACAAACCGTCCTACAAACCGGGCGATACCATTAAGCTGAACATCGCCGCACCGGCTGCCGGTAAGGGCTACGCGATGGTGGAATCGAGCGAAGGCCCGCTGTGGTGGCAGGAAATTGACGTTCCGCAGGGTGGCATGGATCTCGCCATCCCGGTCGATAAAAGCTGGAATCGTCACGATATTTACCTCAGCACGCTGGTGATCCGCCCGGGCGACAAATCGAAATCCGCGACGCCGAAACGCGCCGTGGGTCTGTTGCATCTGCCGCTGGGCGATGAGAACCGTCGCCTGAATATCGCGCTGGAAAGCCCAACCAAAATGCGGCCGAATCAGCCGCTGACGGTGAAAGTGAAAGCCAGCGTCAAAGACGGCACTACGCCGAAGCAGGTTAACGTGCTGCTCTCCGCCGTGGACAGCGGGGTGCTGAATATTACCGATTATGTGACGCCGGACCCGTGGAACGCTTTCTTTGGTCAGAAACGCTACGGTGCTGATATCTATGACATCTACGGCCAGGTCATCGAAGGGCAGGGGCGTCTCGCCAGCCTGCGCTTTGGTGGTGACGGCGACGAGCTCAAACGTGGCGGTAAGCCGCCGGTGAACCATGTGAATATCGTGGCGCAGCAGGCGCAACCGGTGATGCTCGACGACAACGGCGAAGGCACCGTGACGCTGCCGATTGGCGATTTCAACGGTGAACTGCGCGTGATGGCGCAGGCGTGGAATGCTGATGATTTTGGCAGCAGCGAAAGCAAAGTGGTGGTTGCCGCGCCGGTGATTGCCGACATCAGCATGCCGCGTTTCATCGCCGGTGGCGATACCACGCGGCTGGTGCTGGATATCACTAACCTGACCGACACGCCGCAAACCCTCAACGTACAGCTCACCGCCTCGGGTCTGATTCAACTGGAAGGCACGCAGCCGCAGCCGGTCGAACTGGCGCCGGGCGTGCGTACTACCTTGTTTGTGCCGGTGCGGGCGAAAGAGGGCTTTGGCGACGGGGTAATCAGCGCGGTGATAACCGGTCTGAATTTACCTGGCGAAACGGCAACGCCTGTCAATAAAGAGTGGAAACTTGGCGTACGCCCGGCCTTCCCGGCAGAAACCGTGAGCTCGTGGGGCGCACTGCAGCCAGGCGAAAGCTGGACCGCACCGCAGAACCATCTCGAAGGCTTGCGCCAACCCGCCGCTCAACATTGCGCGTTATATTCGTGAACTGAAGGCGTATCCCTACGGCTGTCTGGAGCAAACCACCAGCGGGCTATTCCCGTCGTTGTATACCAATGCGGCGCAGTTGAAAAAACTTGGCATCGCGGGCGACAGCGACGAAAAACGTCGTGCGGCGGTGGATCTGGGTATCTCACGTTTGCTGCAAATGCAGCGTGACGATGGTGGTTTTGCGCTGTGGGACAAAGAAGGTCCGGAAGAGTACTGGCTCACCGCCTACGTAATGGATTTCCTGATCCGCGCGGGCGAGCAGGGGTACAGCGTGCCTGCGGATGCCCTGACCCGTGGCAACAACCGTCTGCTGCGCTATCTGCAGGAGCCGGGTCTGATGACCATCCGCTACAGCGACGACACGCAGGCAAGCCGCTTTGCGGTGCAGGCCTATGCGGCGCTGGTGCTGGCGCGTCAACAGAAAGCGCCGTTGGGTGCGCTGCGTGAAGTCTGGGAGCGTCACAATCAGGCCGGGGCGGGTCTGCCGCTGATGCAGCTGGGCCTGGCGCTGAAAGCGATGGGCGATGCGCCGCGCAGCGAAGAGGCGATTGCGCTGGCGCTGACCACCTCGCGGCAGGACAAACAGCGCTGGATGGCCGATTACGGCAGCGCACTGCGCGATAATGCGCTGATGCTGAATCTGCTGGAAGAGAACAAGGTGCGGCCAGACGCGCAAAATGCGTTGCTGACTACGCTCTCCGAACAGGCGTTCGGGCAGCGCTGGCTGTCGACGCAGGAGATGAACGCGTTGTTCCTCGCTGCGAAAGGGTTGCAGGATTTCCCGGGTGACTGGCAGGCGAAAACCTCGCTGGATGCGCAGCCGCTGACGGGCGACAAAGCTCAGACCCGCAATCTGACCAGCGATCAACTGGCGGTGTTGCAGGTGTCCAACACCGGCGCGCAGCCGCTGTGGGTGCGTCTCGACAGCACCGGTTATCCGCAAAACCCGCCGCAGCCTTACAGCAACGTCTTGCAGATTGAGCGCCAGTTCCTGGGCACCGACGGGCAACAGAAATCGCTCACCTCGCTGCGCAGCGGCGATCTGGTGCTGGTGCATCTGCAGGTGACGGCAAACCAGAACGTACCGGATGCGCTGGTGGTGGATTTGCTGCCAGCCGGGCTGGAGCTGGAAAACCAGAATCTGGCGAATAGCAGCGCCAGCCTGCAGGACAACGGCGCCGAGGTGCAGAACCTGCTTAACCAGATGCAGCAGGCGGATATTCAGCATATCGAATTCCGCGATGACCGTTTTGTTGCGGCGGTGGCAGTGAACGACGGCCAACCGGTGACGCTGGTTTATCTGGCGCGCGCGGTGACGCCGGGGACGTATCAGGTGCCCGCGCCGCAGGTGGAATCGATGTATGTGCCGCAGTGGCGGGCGAACGGTCAGGCCAGCGGACCGCTGATCGTCGCACCATAACATGCGTTTTCTGCGCCNGGCGCTACCCGGTCACTCTCAAGGATGTCTCTCCCCGTTATCTTGACGCGCTGATCCAGTACGAAGACCGCTGGTTCTGGGATCACCCCGGCGTCAATCCTTTCGCCATTGCCCGCGCGGCCTGGCAGGATCTCACCGCCGGGAAAGTGATCTCCGGGGGCAGTACGCTGACCATGCAGGTGGCGCGGCTGCTCGATCCGCACCCCCGCACGTTTGGTGGCAAGTTCCGCCAGCTGTGGCGCGCGTTACAACTGGAGTGGCATCTGTCGAAACAGGAGATCCTCACCCTGNNGCATGCAGACACAAGGCGTGTGGAGCGCCACGGTGGTGAAAGAGGCGCGCGAAGAGCCGGTATGGCTCGCGCCACGGCAAATGCCGCAGCTGGCGCCGCTGTTTTCCCGCCGCGTGCTGGCGCGAGGTCAGGGGACGAAAATTGTCACCACCCTGGATGCCAGCCTGCAACGCCAGCTGGAAGAGATGGCGCTGAACTGGGAAAGCCGCCTGCCGCCGCGCAGCTCGCTGGCGATTGTTGTGGTCGATCATACCAGCATGAAAGTCAGGGGCTGGGTAGGCTCGGTGGATATCACCGACAACACGCGGTTTGGTCATATCGACATGGTGTCGGCGGTGCGCTCGCCGGGATCGGTGCTGAAACCGTTTATTTACGGCCTGGCAATGGATGACGGTCTGATCCACCCGGCCTCGCTGCTGCAGGACGTGCCGCGCCGGTTTAGCGACTATCGCCCCGGCAATTTTGACAGCGGATTTCATGGCCCGGTGAGCATGAGCGACGCGCTGGTGCGCTCCCTCAATCTTCCTGCCGTGCAGGTGCTGGAAGCCTACGGCCCGAAACAGTTTGCCGCTCGCTTGCGAAATGCCGGGCTGCCGCTGATTCTGCCTGCGGGCGCGGAGCCTAATCTGTCGCTGATTTTAGGCGGCGCGGGCGCGCGTCTGGAAAATATCGTTGCCGCCTACAGCGCGCTGGCGCGTCACGGAAAAGCGGGGCAGTTGCNAGAGCAGCCGGTACCGGACGCTTCGCTGCTGAAAACCGTGCCACTGGCCTGGAAAACCGGCACCAGCTACGGTTATCGCGATGCATGGGCGATTGGCGTTAATGCGCGCTATGTGATTGGCATCTGGACCGGGCGCCCGGACGGCACGCCCGTCGTCGGGCAGTTTGGCTTCGCCAGCGCGGTGCCGCTGCTGAATCAGGTCAATAATCTGCTGCTGTCGCGCGCCTCCGTCATCAAAGGTGGGCTACCTGAGGATCCGCGACCGTCGTCCGTCAGCGCCGCAACAGTATGCTGGCCGGGTGGCCAAACGCTGCCGGACGGCGACAGCAACTGTCGGCGCCGATTATCGACATGGCTGGGGGGTAA
>NZ_JNGH01000095.1 GCF_001188485.1 Trabulsiella odontotermitis | reverse complement strand
GCGTTGAGTGCCGCTTTCAGGCAGCGCAGCGCCATCGGACTGTTCTGCAGCATTTCGCGGCACCAGCGCACGGTCTCTTTTTCCAGATCGGCCAGCGGCACCACGGTGTTAACCAGACCCATGTCCAGCGCCTGTTTCGCATCATACTGACGGCACAGGAACCAGATTTCACGGGCTTTCTTCTGCCCGACAATGCGAGCCATGTAAGACGCGCCCCAGCCGCCGTCGAAGGAGCCGACTTTCGGTCCGGTCTGGCCGAAAATGGCGTTTTCCGCCGCGATGGTCAGATCGCACATCATGTGCAACACGTGACCGCCGCCGATGGAATAACCGGCCACCATCGCCACCACCGGTTTCGGACAAGTGCGGATCTGGCGCTGGAAGTCGAGCACGTTGAGGTGATGAACGCCGGAATCGTCCTGATAGCCGCCGTAGTCGCCGCGCACTTTCTGGTCGCCACCGGCGCAGAACGCTTTGTCGCCTTCGCCGGTCAGGACGATGACGCCGATATTGTCGTCATAACGCGCATCCGCCAGCGCCTGAATCATCTCTTTGACGGTCAGAGGACGAAATGCGTTACGCACCTGCGGACGGTTAATGGTGATTTTGGCAATACCGTCCGTCGATTTCTGATAGCGAATGTCGGTGTAGCCTTCGGAACAGTCATGCCATTCAACCGGCGCGTAAAGCATTGTTTCATCAGGGTAGATCATAGTGTGTCCTTTAGTCAGAGACGCAATATCTGAGCCAGACGTTCTGTCACGTCATCGGGGTTTTCCCGGTGCGCGTTGTGTCCGGCGTTATGAATCAGAAAGCAAGGCACGGCAAGCTCTTCGGCTATCGCCCGAAATTTGCTGTCGCGCTCACCACATAAATACCAGAAAGGATAGTCGCNNGCAAATCGTCCTGCACCGCCAGCGATGTTGCCTGCAGCATCGCCGCCAGCGCAACGCCCTTATTTTGTGCGCGCAGTGCCACCAGCGCCTCACGCTGTTCCACCGTCAGGGTGGCGAACACCGGTTGCAGATACCAGTCGTGAAACAGCAAGTGCAGCGGTTCGGTACGAAAACGCGCAGCCCAGGCGTTGTCGGAACGCAGGCGATCCGCACGCGCGCCAGGCTGTTGCAGCCCGGGATGACCGCCCTCCACCACGATGCCCGCCAGCCCGGCCACGCCCGGCTGACTGGCAAAATCCATCGCAATGCGGCCGCCGAGCGAATACCCGACGAGCCAGTAATTTAGTATGTTGTAACTAAGTAAGGTCGCACGAAGCAATTCACGCACTTCCGCGAAATCCCGNACCAGCCACGGACGCGCGGGATCGCCTCGTCGGGCGACAGCATGCAGGATCATAACTGACTGACCTGCGCCAGCAGCTGTTGCAGCGTGTGCGTGCCGTCCGTGTCGTTGACCACCAGCTCAATGATGGTTGCCACCGGCATGCGCCAGGCGCCGTCGAGCGCGGTTTCCAGCGCTTCCCAGCTTTGTGGGCAGTGGTAACGCAGGCCGAACATCGCGGCGGCATGTTCAAACTGAATGTTCTGCGGCATGCAGTAGAATCGTTCACGCGCGTCCGGCGGCGTGGGCAGCAGGGAAAAAATCTGCCCGCCGTTGTTGTTGACGATGATCAGCACCAAAGGCGCGGAAGTCTGCCGCAGCAGCGACAGCGCGTTGAGATCGTACAGCGCAGACAGATCGCCAACAATCGCCAGCGTCGGTCTGGCGCTGGCGCGCTGTACGCCTGCCGCCGTGGAAATCAGCCCGTCGATACCACTGGCGCCACGGTTGCTGTAGACCGGGTATCCCGCCGGAAGCTGTCCCAGCGAATCAATCAGACGCACCACCAGGCTATTGCCGACGAACAGTTGCCCCTGCTCCGGTAAATAATCGCGGATACGGTGCGCCAGTTGCGCTTCGCCGAACATCTCGCGCGTCGCGGCGACCGCGTCCCAGGCCTGCGCAGAGAGGCACGGTATTTCCGTACTCCAGGCCGTGCGTTTTTCTGCCGGATGCTGTTCCAGCCAGCGGTCAACGCTGCTGACCAGACGACGCCCGCGGTGATGCGCCGGATCGAGTCGCCCGGTCAGGTTATCGATAATCCAGTATTCCTGTGGTTCGCAGGTTTGCTGCCACTGCAACAGGCGTTTGCCGGTCAGGCTGCTGCCGAGCTGCACCACGATTTGCGCCTGTGCCGGAGCCACAGATCTGCACAAGGCAGCGGCTGCCCCGTTTGCGACAGCACATCGCTAATCAGCGGCCAGCCGAGCGTTTGCGCCCATTCGGCCACCCGCTTGCCTTCGTCGGCACTCATTCGCCCGGCGACAACCACACCACGCTTCTGCCGCCAGAAAAACCAGTCGCGCTGCTGCTGGCTTTCCAGTTGAATGTCTTCACGCAGCCACGGTTTGTCGCTTTGCCACCAGTCGCCAAGCTGCTGTTGCCAGCCAAGACCGGTGTCATCCAGCTCGCCGTACAGCGGTTCAGCAAACGGGCAGTTGATGTGCACACCGCCCGCGTGTTGCTGCCCGAGGGCGTTATCAATAGTGGAGACCAGCCAGCGCGCCGGAATATCCTGGCTGGGGCGCGGTAAAGAAAGTGTTTGAGTGGGATNAAAGATCCCCCCCCGCCGTACCGGAGGTCACAATCACCGCCACCGGCTGCTTACTGACTTTGGCCAGTCCCAGCGCCAGATGCCCCAACCCGCGCTCGTCAAAATGGGTGTGGTGAATGAGTGAACGGTTTTCCGCAGCCGCCAGCGTCAGTGGCGTCGACCGCGAGCCAGGCGCAATACAGACATGCTGCACGCCGTGACGAGTTAATGCTTCCAGGATCACCGCCGCCCAGCGTCGGTTAAATGCGCTTACTGACATGAGTTTGTCCGGTATCAATATTGCGACTCAGTATAGATAATACGAAAGGATGGGTTTTTGATATGAGTCGTCTTACTATTTATTCGAAGAGTAACGTCCGCAAGCCTGCGGCTTTATTATCGATTTCCTGCCATTCCTGTTCCGGGTCGGAACCGCTCACGATCCCGGCACCGGCATATAAGCGTAACGTCTTACCGTCAATTTTAGCCGAGCGCAGGGCTACGCAGAACTCGCTCTGCTGGCGTGATAAATAGCCCGCTGACCCGGCGTACCATTCACGGGTAAAAGGCTCATGTTGTTCAATCCACGCGCGCGCCGGTGTACGGGGCAAACCTGCGACGGCGGCGGTCGGTTGCAGCAGGTGCAGGCAGCGTTCGTCATCCGCGTCGGCAAGTTCCGTCCAGATACAGCGCCGCAGATGCTGCACTTTGCGCAGCGTGACCACCTGCGGCGGCAGCACCTCCAGCGTCTGAANNCCCACCGTCCCCGCCAGCGCTTCGGTGCGGAGCAGTTTGCCACGACGACGCCACAAGCGCTCGGGGGAAGAGCCAAGGAAAGCGTGACCAGCATCAAAAGCCTGATAGAAATGATAACAACGGAGATTAAGACGACGGCTGGCGGCCATGATCGCCCCGGCGTTGAGCGCGTCGGTAAAGACAAGATCAGTAGCCCGCGCGAGCACGACTTTATCCAGCGCGCCGCTGGCGATGGTGGCGATAGCCTCGCTGACCAGCTGTATCCAGTGGGGATGATCGGGATGATGCCGTTCCGCCTGTAACGTGACCTGCAGCGGCGGCAGGAGTTTCCCCTCTTTCAGAGAGGCAAAAAATTCGCGCGCCTGAAGGGCGTCCTCGCGCAGCGAGCGATCACTCCAGAGTACCAGCCGCAGTTCGGCGTTTCCGGCATTGCGCCGCCACTCAAGACGCGGCAGAAACAGCGCGCCCTGCTGTGGGTTAAACGCATTCATACCACAAATACGTAAATCGTCGGGGAGTGCCGGCGTTTGCAGGAAATGACTGGCATCGGCAAGCGATGAGAAGGATTTTACCGCCCCCAGCGCCGCGATTTCGTCATCACCGTTACGCTGTTGCCAGTAAAATTGTGGCCAGCAACGCTGGCTGCACAGCCAGGAGAGCGGATCGAAGGCGTCGTTCAGCGGGAAGGCGACGTCAACCACCCGCACGCCTGGCGAATCCGGAAAATCGGCGGATAATGCGGCCTGCAGATTCTCCAGCGCAGCGGATATAGAATGCACGTGAACCTCCCCGGATCTAAAAACCACATACTATACAGGGTACTACGGAAAAAGAGCAGTACCCCACATTAGGGAGGTTCCAACAATCAGCGGCGAGCCAGCAGCAAACCGAGCACCAGCCCGGCAGCGGCACCGACGCCAATCCCCTGCCACGGTTTATCATGAACGTAATCGTCCGCGCGATAAACCGTCTGTTTGGCACGGTAATAATACGTATCCGACGCCTGGCTGACGCGGGTTTTCACATCGTGCAGCGCCTGCTCGGCACGCGCCTTCAGCTCGATATACTTCTGGTCAGCCGGGTCGCCAGAGGAGCGCAATACCTCTTCCAGCGTTTCACTTAGCAGAGTCAGGTCGTCATCAATACGCGATTCATAAGAATGATAAGACATTACTTTTTCTCCCATTTTTTGAGCCTGTCCGCTAACTATAGTCAAAATGGAGCAACCTCGCGCGCCATGCCGATATGCGCAATGCCATCTTCGTCGTACACATCGGTGACCGGTACAAAGCCAAAGTGGCCGTAAAACCCTTGTAAATGGGCCTGGGCGCCGAGATACAACGCCTTCTGCGGCCAGTGCTGGCGGCAGCTTTCCAGCGTTTGTTCCATCAGCTGATAGCCGAGTTTTTCACCGCGCGCCGCGGGGCTGATGATGACGCGGCCAATGACCACCGGCTCCAGCTCATCGTNAGCCGGTCCCCGCCCCAGCCGAGAATATGGCGGTTTTCACCGACCAGATCTTCGCCATCGACATCCTGATACGGGCACGTTTGCTCCACGACAAACACTTCACAGCGCAATTGCAGCAGCGCGTAAAGTTGCGGAACGGAAAGTTGCGAATGATGAAGATCCTGCCACTGAATCATGTTGTGCTCCGTTATACTGTTTACTTTCGTTAATGCGGTAATGGGGAAACGGTTTTGGAATTGATTTTTTTGGGGACATCCGCCGGCGTGCCGACCCGTACCCGTAATATGACGTCGATAATACTGAATTTGCAACAGCCTACGGTGGCAGAAACCTGGCTTTTTGACTGTGGCGAAGGCACTCAGCATCAGTTCCTGAAAACGGATCTTCACCCTGGCAAACTGAATAAAATCTTTATTACTCACCTGCATGGCGACCATCTGTTCGGTTTACCGGGACTGCTGTGCAGCCGCTCGATGCAGGGGAATTCGCTGCCGTTAACGCTGTACGGCCCCAAAGGGCTGAAAGAGTTTGTTGAGGTGGCGCTGCGGCTCAGCGGTTCGTGGACCGATTACCCGCTGACCGTGGAAGAAATTTCCGCAGGGCAGGTATTTAGCGATCAGCACTTTACCGTGACGGCCTGTCCGCTTGAGCATCCGCTGGAGTGCTATGGCTATCGCATTGAGGAGCATGACAAGCCTGGCACGCTGAATGCCGCCGCACTGATGGAAGACGGTGTGCCGCCCGGCCCACTGTTCCAGTTGCTCAAGCAGGGCCAGACGGTGACGCTGGACGATGGCCGCACCATTGACGGTAAACAGTACCTCGGCCCCGCCACGCCGGGGCGGAAACTGGCGATTTTTGGTGATACCGGCCCCTGCCCGGCGGCATTGGATCTGGCGCGTGATGTGGATCTGATGGTGCACGAAGCGACGCTCGAAGCGGCAATGGAAGAAAAAGCTAACAGTCGCGGCCACTCGTCCACCCTTCAGGCCGCCGCGCTGGCGGCAGCGGCAGGGGCAAAACGGCTGGTCATTACCCATATAAGCTCGCGCTACGATGCCGAGGGTTGCCAGCGTTTACTGGCCGAATCCCGCTCGCGCTTCGCTAACACCGTGTTAGCGGAGGACTTTATGACAATTTCGCTTTAAACATTAAAATACGCTGCACTTTTATCCACCGATGCCGATAACTCAGGAGTAGAGCATTTTCCTTTCTTCTGAGGGCACGATGGATAATTTCCAGAAAGATATCGACGACAGGGCGAACCTCACCCTGTCTAACCGCTTTGAGCTGTTGCTGTTTCGTCTTGGTGAAACCGTGCAGGGTGAAAAATCAGAACTGTTTGGCATCAACGTTTTCAAACTACGCGAAATCGTCCCTATGCCCGCCTATACCAAACCCGCCGGTATTAAACATCCCGTGCTGGGCATGGTGAATATCCGCGATCAAATCATTCCGGTTATCGACCTGCCATCGGTGGCGGGCTGCAAGCCTGCTAACGGGCTGAATATTTTGCTGATCACCGAATATGCCCGCAGCGTGCAGGCGTTTGCCGTGGAATCCGTGGAAAACATTATTCGCCTCGACTGGACGCAGATCCACACGGCGGAAAAAGCGGTTAACGGTCAATACATCACCAGTATCGCCTGTCTGGATGACGATAAGGACAGCAACAACCTGGCGATGGTGATCGACGTTGAACAGATCCTGTATGACATCGTCCCTGCCGATCATGACCTCCATGCAACACATCTTGAAGCGCCCAAAATGAAGATCAAACCGGGTGCGACGGCGATTGTTGCCGAAGACTCCAAAGTGGCGCGCGCGATGCTCGAAAAAGGGCTGAAGGCGATGGATATCCCGGCGCAGATGCACGTGACCGGTAAAGAAGCGTGGGAAAAAATCGAGAAGCTGGCAGAAGAAGCGCAGGCGGCTGGCGTGCCGATCTCCGATAAGATCGCGCTGGTGCTCACCGACCTCGAAATGCCGGAAATGGACGGATTTACGTTAACGCGCAAAATCAAAACCGATGAACGGCTGAAGCATATTCCGGTGGTGATCCACTCGTCGCTGTCAGGGAATGCCAACGAAGATCATATCCGCAAAGTGCGTGCCGATGGCTATGTGGCGAAATTTGAGATTAACGAGCTGTCGTCCGTGATTGAAGAAGTGCTGGAGCGCGCCGACCAGAAAACGGGTGGGCCGCTGATCAGTCGTCGGCAAATCGCGTAACCGAATCGCCCATGAAAAAACCCGCCGAAGCGGGTTTTTTGTTTTTACATCATCGGCATTGCTAACTGGACAATGCTAATAAGCGGCTGCGGCCAGACACCGAGGATCAGCACCAGCAGCGCGGAAATCAGCACCACGATACCGCCAGCGCTGTACTGCCAGTTGGTCGGCGCATCGCGATTCAGCTGCTGCGGCGCGCTCAGGTACAGGCTCACCGCCACGCGCAGGTAGTAATAGAGACCGATAGCAGAACCAATCACCACCGCAGCCGTCAGCCACCACAGGTGCGCATTCACACCCACAGCCAGCACGTAGAATTTACCGATAAAGCCGAGCGTCATCGGGATACCCGCCAGCGACAGCATCATCACCGTCATGACCGCCGACAGAATCGGACGGTGCCAGAACAGACCACGGTAGGAGAACAGGGAATCGGCATCCGGGCCACGGTACGGGCTGGACATCAGGCTCACCACGCCGAAAGCGCCGAGGCTGCTGAACAGATAACCGGCCAGGTAAACGCCGACGGTTTCCATCGACATCTCGCCGCTGTGCAGGGCAATCAGCGCCACCAACAGGTAACCGAGGTGAGAGATGGAAGAGTAACCGAGCAGACGCTTGATGTTGGTCTGGCTCAGCGCCATCAGGTTACCGAAGATGATAGACGCGAAGGCGATAATACCCAGCACCACGCGCACTGCTTCGCTGTCGCCAACCGGCATGTACAGGAACAGGCGCATCACCACGCCAAAGATGGCGATCTTGCTGGCGGTCGCCAGGAAGGTGGAGACCGGCGCAGGCGCACCCTGATACACGTCTGGCGTCCACAGATGGAACGGCACCAGCGCCCCGCCAGCAGCAGCGGCTCGTGCAGCATGTTGTCCGCCAGGCTCTTACCGAGCGCGACGAACGACAAGCTGCCGGCGTTCGCATACACCAGCGCCATACCGAACAGCAGGAAAGACGACGCTGCGGCAGAGAGGATGGTGTACTTGATGCTCGCTTCCAGAGACCGTTTCTGACGGAACGCGTAGCCAATCAGGCCGAACAGCGGCAGAGAGATAAGTTCAATACCGAGGAACAGCGACGCCAGATGGTTCGCGTTCGCCAGCAGGATCCCGCCCAACGCGGCAATCAGCACCAGCAGATAGAACTCGTCTTTGTTGTCGGTGTAGCCCTCAAGCCACGGATAGGCAAACGTACAGGTGGCGAGGCTCGCCAGCAGCACCAGCCCGGTGTAGAGCATGGCGTAGCCGTCGACGCGCATCAGCGGCGTGACGTCCATCGCCCCGGCCTGACCCACGTACCAGAGTGATACGAGCGCGACGTTCAGCCCAATGACCGACAGCGTGGCATTGAGAAAATGGTTGCGTCGCCACGCAATGGAGAGCATCACAACCACCACCGTCAAGCCGACGATCAGCAGCGGGAGCAGCGCAATCAGTTGTTGTGGAGTTATTGTCATGGCGATTTACGGCCTTGTAGTAGAAACAGAATTAACAAACCACTGCTGGATATTGCCCATTGCAGAGTGCGACGTATCCAGAATTGGCTGCGGGTAGAAGCCCAACAGCACCAGCAGCACGACCAGCAACAGGATGATAAACAGCTCACGCAGCGACATCCCCGGCAGCTCTTGCACCGCCAGTTCACTCTTCGCTTTACCGAAGTAAGCGCGATGCAGCATCGCCAGCGAGTAAACGGACGCGAAAACCAGGCCGAACGTTGAAATCACGGTAATGACCGGCACCACCTGGTAGCTGCCGAACAGGATCATGAATTCACCCACGAAGTTCCCGGTACCTGGCATACCCAGCGTTGCCACGGCGAAGAACAGCGACATCGCCGGCAGCCATTTAATTTTGCTCCACAGACCGCCCATCATGCGCATGTCGCGGGTGTGCAGACGTTCATACAGCTGACCGCAGATGATGAACAGACCCGCCGCAGACAGACCGTGCGCGATCATCTGAATCACCGCGCCCTGGTACGCCAGCTGGCTGCCGGTGTAGATGGCAATCAGCACGAAGCCCATGTGCGAGACGGAGGTGTAAGCAATCAGACGCTTGATGTCCGTCTGCGCGAAGGCCATCCACGCGCCGTAGAAGATGCCAATCACGCCGAGCCACATGGCAATCGGTGCAAACTCTGCAGAGGCGTTCGGGAACAGCGGCAGCGAGAAGCGCAGCAGACCGTAGGCCGCGGTTTTCAGCAAAATCCCTGCGAGGTCAACGGAACCCGCCGTCGGTGCCTGGGAGTGCGCATCCGGCAACCAGCCGTGCAGCGGCACTACCGGCATTTTCACCGCAAACGCGATGAAAAAGCCCAGCATCAGCAGATATTCCACGCCGTGAGACATCGGCGTTTTCAGCAGATCTTCGTAACTGAAGGTCCAGATGCCGGTCGCGTTGTAGTGGACAAATACCAGCGCCAGGATAGCAATCAGCATCACCAGACCGCTCGCCTGGGTGTAGATGAAGAACTTGGTCGCCGCCGTGATACGCGTTTTACCGTCTGACGCTTTGTGGCCCCACAGCGCGATCAGGAAGTACATCGGCACCAGCATCATTTCCCAGAAGAAGAAGAACAGGAACATGTCGATGGCAAGGAACACGCCGATAACGCCGCCCAGGATCCACATCAGGTTGAGGTGGAAGAAGCCCTGGTATTTCTCGATTTCGCGCCAGGAACAGAGCACCGCCAGCACGCCGAGCAGACCGGTCAGCACCACCATCAGCAGCGACAGACCATCGATAGCCAGGTGGATGTTGATACCGAAGCGCGGGATCCNNACAGAACCCCGCCGATAAACGGGATTAAAATTAACCAAGGTAATAACATAGCTGCGTATGTCCCTTATATTCTAAATTCAGTACTTGAAATCAACGCAATACCATCAACAGCGCCAATACCACCACAGCGCCGATACTCATGGATGCGACATACCAGCGCAGATAACCGTTCTCGCTGAACAGCAGACCTTTGCCTGCAAAGCGGGACAGAATCGCCGGAATGTTCATCAGCGCATTCAGCGGATCGCGCTTCAGCAGCCATGCAATGCCGAGGTACGGCTTCACGAAGACTTTGTCATACAGCCAGTCGAAGCCCCACGCATTGAACCACCAGGCGCCCAGCAGACGGCCCGGACCGCTGTTGGCCACTGCGGTGACCAGCGTGCGTTTACCCAGCCACAGCCAGGCGGCAATCAGAATGCCGGCAATCGCCACCACGCCGGAGGTGATTTCCAGGGTCATGACGCGACCGTGCTCAAGCTCCGTAGTCTGCGGCAGCACGCCCGCCAGCGGCGGCACAATCATTGCGCCAACGAAGGTGGAGAGGATCAGCAGCACAATCAGCGGCAGATGGTGGGTAATCCCCTTCCCTGCGTGGGCGTGGATCTGCTCTTTGCCGTGGAAGACGATGAAGATCATACGGAAGGTATAGAGCGAGGTCATAAACGCCCCGACCAGACCCGCCACCATCAGATTGATGTGACCGTTCGCCATCGCACCGGCAAGGATTTCGTCCTTACTGAAGAAGCCCGCGGTGATCAGCGGCAGCGCAGACAGCGCCGCGCCCCCCACGAGGAAGCAGACATACACCAGCGGAATAGATTTACGCAGGCCACCCATTTTGAAAATGTTCTGTTCGTGATGGCAGGCGAGGATCACCGAGCCTGACGACAGGAACAGCAGCGCTTTGAAGAACGCGTGGGTCATCAGGTGGAAAATCGCCGCGTCCCACGCCTGAACGCCCAGCGCCAGGAACATGTAGCCAATCTGGCTCATGGTGGAGTATGCGAGAACACGTTTGATGTCGGTCTGAACCAGCGCCGCAAACCCTGCCAGCACCAGCGTGACCGCACCGACGATACCGACCAGATGCAGAATTTCCGGGGTCATCAGGAACAGGCCGTGAGTACGGGCAATCAGGTAAACGCCCGCGGTCACCATGGTCGCCGCGTGGATCAGTGCAGAAACCGGGGTAGGACCGGCCATCGCGTCCGCAAGCCACGTCTGCAACGGCAGTTGCGCGGATTTACCAACCGCACCACCGAGCAGCATCAGCGTTGCCCACATCAGCATATTATTGCCGTTAGCAAAGTGCGCCGGTGCCAGTTCGACCATCTCGCGGAAGTTCAGGGTGCCCAGTTCGTTGTAGAGAATGAACAGCGCGAACGCGAGGAAAACGTCACCCACACGGGTCACGACAAACGCTTTAATCGCCGCCGCGCCGTTTTTCGGATCGGTGTAGTAGAAACCGATCAGCAGGTAAGAACACAGGCCCACGCCTTCCCAGCCGAGGTACATCAGCAGCAGGTTGTCGGCGAGCACCAGAACCACCATGCTGGCGATGAACAGGTTGGTATAGGCGAAGAAGCGGGAGTAGCCCTCTTCACCACGCATATACCAGGAGGCGAACATGTGGATGAGGAAGCCCACGCCGGTGACTACGGACAGCATCGTCAGTGACAGGCCGTCCAGCACCAGGTTGAAGCCGATGTTAAAGTCGCCGACCGACATCCAGGTCCACAGCGGGACGCTGAACGCCTGCTGGCCATTGTTGAAGAACTCAACGCCAACAAATGCGGTGACCAGCGCCGCCAGGCCAATCGAGCCGACGCCCACCGTGGCGGAAAGGTTTTCCGACCAGCGGCCGCGGGAGAAGGCCAGCAGCACAAAGCCAATCAATGGCAGAATAATGGTTAAGGCAAGCATGTTCATCCACGCAACTCACTTACTGAATCGATGTTCAGATTCTGGCGGCGACGATGGAGCTGCAGCAGCAGCGCCAGGCCAATACTCGCTTCCGCAGCCGCAAGGCTAATCGCGAGGATATACATCACCTGACCGTCGGTCTGGCCCCAGTAGCTGCCGGCAACCACAAACGCCAGCGCCGCGGCGTTGATCATGATTTCCAGACTAATCAGCATAAACAGCAGATTGCGGCGGATAACCAGACCAGTAAGACCGAGAACGAATAAGATCGCGGCGAGGATCAGTCCATGTGTTAAGGGGATCATGCGTGTTCCTCCGTTTTTCTTTTCGCACGGTCGTCGGTGCGGTTGCTCAGCACTTCACCGGCGCGATCTTCACGCCCGACGTGGAAGGCTACAACCAGACCCGCCAGCAGCAGCATGGACGCCAGTTCAACTGCCAGAACGTACGGCCCGAACAGCGTAATACCCACCTCTTTCGCGCTGATGGCGTTGCCATCAATGCCCTGATCGTTAAGACCAAGAATGGCGTACACGATCACCGCCAGTAGCACCGCTGACAGAATGGCCGGGCCAATCCAGATTTGCGGCTGCAGCCATTTGCGCTCCTGGTCGATTTCCGAACCGCCCAGGTTGAGCATCATCACCACGAAGACGAACAGCACCATGATGGCCCCGGCGTAGACGATGATTTCCAGCGCACCGGCGAAGTAAGCGCCCAGCGAAAAGAACACCCCGGAGATCGCCAGCAGCGAAATGATCAGGTACAGCAACGCATGCACCGGATTGGTGTGGGTAATCACCCTCAGGGTGGCCAGGATGGCGATAAGGCCACAGATATAAAAAGCGAATTCCATTGCCCCTCTCCTTACGGTAACAGGCTCTTGACGTCGATCGGTTTGGCTTCGTTTTCCGCCTCGCCTTTATCTTTGCCGTCGATTGCCATACCCGCCATCCGGTAGAAGTTATATTCCGGGTATTTGCCCGGACCGGAAATCAGCAGATCCTCTTTCTCGTACACCAGATCCTGACGCTTGTACTCGCCCAGCTCGAAGTCCGGGGTCAACTGAATCGCCGTGGTCGGGCACGCTTCTTCACACAGACCGCAGAAAATGCAGCGTGAGAAGTTAATGCGGAAAAACTCCGGATACCAGCGGCCGTCTACCGTCTCTGCTTTTTGCAGAGAAATACAGCCTACCGGGCACGCTACCGCACACAGGTTACAGGCGACGCAGCGCTCAGAACCGTCGGGGTCACGCGTTAAGACAATGCGTCCGCGATAGCGCGGTGCCAGATACACCGGCTCCTCGGGATACATGCGCGTTTCGCGTTTGGCGAACGCATGCAGGCCGATCATCCAGATACTGCGAACCTGGGTGCCGAAGCCTACCAATAATTCTTTTAAGGTCATGGTCTTTTCACCCCTTATTGNAAAAAAACCCCCCCCGCCGTTACCAACAAGTTGATCAGCGTCAGCGGCAGGCACACTTTCCAGCCGAAGGACATTACCTGGTCATAACGCGGACGCGGCAATGAAGCACGGATCAAAATGAACATCATCATGAAGAATGCGGTTTTAATCGCAAACCAGATGAACGGAGGTAAGAACGGACCATTCCAGCCGCCGAAGAACAGCGTGACGATCAGCGCTGACACGGTGACGATACCGATATATTCACCCACGAAGAACAGACCGAACTTCATGCCGGAATATTCAATGTGGTAGCCGTCCGCCAGTTCCTGCTCGGCTTCCGGTTGGTCGAACGGGTGACGGTGACACACCGCCACGCCCGCGATCGCAAACGTCACAAAGCCGAAGAACTGCGGGATGATGTTCCACAGATGCGCCTGGTTGTTGACGATGTCAGTCATATTGAATGACCCCGCCTGCGCCACTACGCCCATCAGCGACAGACCGAGGAACACCTCGTAACTCAGCGTCTGCGCGGAAGCACGCATCGCACCGAGCAGCGAGTATTTGTTGTTACTCGACCAGCCGGCAAACAGCACGGCGTACACCGCCAGGCCTGCCATCATCAGGAAGAACAGGATGCCGATGTTGAGATCGGCCACCACCCAGCTCGGGCTGACCGGTACAATCGCAAAGGCCAGCAGCAGCGAGGTGAACGCAATCATCGGTGCCAGCGTGAAGATCACGCGGTCCGAGAAGCGCGGCGTCCAGTCCTCTTTGAAGAACATCTTGATCATGTCCGCGACCAGCTGGAGTGAACCACCCCAGCCCACACGGTTCGGTCCATAACGGTTCTGGAACAGCCCGAGCAGACGACGCTCGCCGAAGCTCATGAACGCGCCGCAGGTGACCACCACCAGCAGAATGACAACCGCTTTCAGGACGCCTAACAGAATGTCGATAACATCCGGTGTTAACCAACTCATGCTTTGGCCTCCTGCAGATTATCAATTCGCGCCCCGGTCAGTACCGGCGCAATGCCCGGCATGCCCATCGGTAACCCGACCTGCCCTGCCGTCAGCCCTTCGGAAAGGACAACCGGCAGACGGATCGTCTGACCTTCGTAGCTAAACGCCACTGTCGCGCCCGTATTTACGCCAAGCTTCGCGGCATCGGCCGGGTTGAGCTTGATGTACGGCTGCGGCATGCGGCTCTGGAAGACCGGTGAACGCTGCGACATTTCGTCGCTGCCGAACAGATGGTAGTACGGCGCGATACGCCATTTCCCCTCTTCCGCCTGGAAGCCCGCCGGAACGGCAGTGAAATAATCCAGACCGGTGTCGGAAGCTTCAATCAGACGTACGCCCGGATCACCATGACGCAGTTTGCCGCCCACTTCGTCCTGGAATTTGTTCCAGGCCTGCGGGGAGTTCCAGCCCGGCGCCCAGGCAAACGGAATTTGCGAACGCGGGGCAGATGGCTGGTTGTTCCCTTCCATCGAGAAGGCAAACATGGTGTCTTTGTCCTGCGGCTGACGCGGCTCGTGCACGCTGATGTTCGCGCGCATGGCCGTACGACCGCTGTAGCGATGCGGTTCACGCGCCAGTTTCTGACCACGAATGCGGAAGGACGCGTCCGGCGCGGCATCTTTGATCCCGGCGAACTGCGGCAGTTTTTCAATAACCGCGTCGATCACGTGATCCAGCTGCGTCCAGTCAACCTCACGGTTTTCCACGGTACTGTGCAGCGAATGCAGCCAACGCCAGCTTTCCAGCATGATGTTGCTGTTGTCGTAGTACGCCGGGTCATATACCTGGAAGAAGCGCTGTGCGCGGCCTTCGTTGTTGATGACCGTGCCGTCGCTTTCAGCAAAGCTTGCAGCGGACAGCACCAGATGGGCTTTTTCCATGATCGCGGTGCGTTGATGGTCAACCACCATCACCAGCGGCGCTTTAGCCAGCGCAGCATCAACGCGCGCGGCGGAAGCGTGGCGGTGGAGATCGTTTTCCAGCACGATGACCGCATCGGCCGCGCCGCTTTCCAGTTCATCGAGCGCCGCTTCCAGCGAGCCACCATCCATCATGCCAAGGCCAACGCTGTTCACCGCACGGGCAACCATCGTCACGCCAACGTCGGCACCGCGGCTTTTCAGCGCTTTGGCGACGTTCGCCGCGGCCTGCAGCATTTCCGCGCTACCGGCGTTGGTGCCGGAGATAATCAGCGGTTTCTTCGCACCCGCCAGTGCCTGCACGATAACGTCAACTTTGCCTTTCAGATCGTTGCTCAGGCCGTCGACTGCCGGGGCGTTGTTGTCCAGTGCGTGGGCGATGGCGAAACCTAAACGCGCCTGGTCTTCTACCGGTGCGCGGTAGGTCCACGCGGCGATGTCGTCCAGACGGGTGTTATCGACGTTGGTGACGAACAGCGGATGTTTCGCGCGCTGACCGATGTTGAGGATCGCCGCAATCTGCCAGTCAGCCACTTTCTGGGCCGCGGCCATTTCGCGTGCTTTGCCTTTCACCGCCTGACGCACCGCCAGCGCAACGCGTGCACCGGTCTGAGTGATGTCTTCGCCGAGTACTAGCACCGCATCATAAGACTCGATGTCACGCAGCGACGGCGTATGCACGCCCGATTCGCGCAGCACTTTCAGCATCAGTTGCAGACGCGCCTGCTCGCCTTTGGCGATACCGGTATAGAAGTTTTCCGCACCCACCAGTTCGCGCAGCGCGAAGTTACTTTCGATGCTGGCGCGCGGGGAGCCGATACCGATCACTTTCTTCGACTGGCGCAGGATATCTGCCGCGCCCTGCATCGCCTGTTCGGCGTTGAGGGTGATCAGATCGTCGCCACGACGCTGAACCGGCTGACGCGGACGGTCTTTCAGGTTCACATAGCCGTAACCAAAACGACCGCGATCGCAGAGGAAATAGTGGTTAACGGTACCGTTGTAACGGTTTTCGATACGACGCAGTTCACCATAACGCTCGCCCGGGCTGGTGTTACAGCCAATGGAACACTGCTGGCAGATGCTCGGCGCAAACTGCATGTCCCATTTACGGTTGTAACGCTCGGAGTGCGTTTTGTCGGTGAAGACGCCGGTCGGGCAGATTTCGACCAGGTTGCCGGAGAATTCGCTTTCCAGCGTACCGTCTTCCGGGCGACCAAAGTAGACGTTGTCATGAGCGCCATACACGCCCAGATCTTCGCCATCCGCGTAATCTTTGTAGTAACGCACACAGCGGTAGCAGGCGATGCAGCGGTTCATTTCGTGAGAGATGAACGGCCCCAGATCCTGATTGCGGTGGGTACGTTTGGTGAAACGGTAGCGACGGAAGCTGTGACCGGTCATCACGGTCATATCCTGCAGGTGGCAGTTGCCGCCTTCTTCACAGACCGGGCAGTCGTGCGGGTGGTTGGTCATCAGCCACTCGACCACGCTCTCGCGGAACTGTTTCGCTTCGTCGTCATCAATCGAGATAAAGGTGCCGTCAGATGCTGGTGTCATACAGGACATCACCAGGCGGCCACGCGTGTCTTCCGCGTTTTGATATTGCTTCACCGCACACTGGCGGCAAGCCCCAACGCTTCCCAGCGCCGGATGCCAGCAAAAGTACGGAATATCAAGGCCAAGCGAGAGACAAGCCTGCAGCAGGTTGTCCGCCCCGTTCACCTCGTATTCTTTGCCGTCTACATGGATCGTAGCCATTAGCATGCTTCCAAAATTAAAAAATTCTTTGATTACCAGCGCGTCTTCAGCAGGTTCGGCTGGATCCCATCAATCAGATGAGTATTGCTGAACTGCTGCTTGATGCCTGCTTCGAATTCGTCACGGAAATATTTGATCGCACTCTGCAGTGGCTCAACCGCACCTGGCGCATGCGCACAGAAGGTTTTGCCCGGGCCGAGGAAGCGGCACAGCTGCTCAAGCGTTTCGATATCACCCGGCTGGCCTTCGCCACGTTCGATAGCGCGCAGGATCTTCACGCTCCACGGCAGGCCATCACGGCACGGCGTACACCAGCCACAGGACTCGCGTGCGAAGAACTCTTCCAGGTTACGCACCAGCGACACCATGTTGATCTCATGGTCAACGGCCATCGCCAGCGCCGTACCCAGACGGCTGCCCGCTTTACCAATGCTTTCAAATTCCATCGGCAGATCAAGGTGTGCGTCGGTCAGGAAATCGGTGCCCGCACCGCCTGGCTGCCAGGCTTTAAATTTCAGGCCATCACGCATGCCGCCCGCGTAGTCTTCGAGGATTTCACGCGCGGTGGTGCCAAACGGCAGTTCCCAGACGCCCGGGTTCTTCACGCGACCGGAGAAGCCCATCAGCTTGGTACCCGCATCTTTGCTCTTCGAGATGTTCTGATACCATTCGACACCATTTTCCAGAATCGCCGGGACGTTACACAGGGTTTCAACGTTGTTGACGCAGGTCGGTTTGCCCCATACGCCGGAGCTTGCCGGGAACGGCGGCTTCGAACGCGGGTTCGCGCGGCGACCTTCGAGGGAGTTAATCAGCGCGGTCTCTTCACCGCAGATATAACGACCTGCCCCGGTGTGTACGAACAGTTCGAAGTCGAACCCGGTACCAAGAATATTTTTGCCAAGCAGGCCCGCTTCGGTGGCTTCGGCAATCGCACGGCGCAGGTTTACCGCCGCTTCGATGTATTCGCCACGCAGGAAGATGTAGCCACGGTACGCTTTCAGCGCAAACGCGGAAATCAGCATGCCTTCCACCAGCAGGTGCGGCAGCTGTTCCATCAGCAGACGGTCTTTATAGGTGCCCGGCTCCATTTCATCGGCGTTACACAGCAGGTAACGGATGTTCATGGATTCGTCTTTCGGCATCAGGCTCCACTTCAAACCGGTGGAGAAGCCCGCGCCGCCACGCCCTTTCAGGCCAGCGTCTTTTACCGCGTTGACGATCTCGTCCGGTGCCATGCCAGAGAGNTCTGATACTCATCCAGCCATACCGGCTGTTTGTCATCGCGTAGACGCCAGGTCAGCGGATGTGTTTCCGGCGTCAGAATAATGTTTTTCATTATTTGTACCGCTCCAGCAGGTCCGGGATGGCGTCCGGCGTCAGATGACTGTGCGTGTCGTCGTCAATCATCATGGTCGGCCCTTTGTCGCAGTTACCCAGGCAGCAGGTCGGCAGCAGGGTAAAGCGGCCATCAAAGGTGGTCTGGCCCGGCTTGATATCGAGTTTTTTCTCGATAGCGGCCTGAATGCCCTGGTAGCCGGTGATATGACACACCACGCTGTCGCAATAGCGGATCACGTGGCGGCCAACCGGCTGGCGGAAGATCTGGCTGTAGAACGTTGCCACGCCTTCTACGTCGCTGGCCGGTATATCCAGCACCTCAGCAATGGCATAGATTGCGCCGTCCGGCACCCAACCACGCTGTTTCTGAACGATTTTCAGCGCTTCAATGGACGCCGCACGCGGGTCTTCGTAGTGGTGCTTCTCGTGCTCAATCGCCTCACGCTCTGCCGCACTCAGCTCAAAAGCCTCGGTTTGTGGTTGTTGATTCTCGTGCATAATTAGCGGTCCACATCTGACATAACAAAATCGATACTACCCAGATAGACAATCAGGTCAGAAACCAGACTGCCGCGGATCGCCGCCGGAATTTGCTGCAGGTGCGCAAAACTTGGCGTACGGATACGGGTGCGGTAGCTCATGGTGCTGCCGTCGCTGGTCAGGTAGTAACTGTTGATACCCTTGGTTGCCTCAACCATCTGGAAGGATTCGTTGGCCGGCATTACCGGACCCCAGGAAACCTGCAGGAAGTGCGTAATCAGGGTTTCGATATGTTGCAGCGTGCGCTCTTTCGGCGGCGGCGTGGTCAGCGGGTGATCCGCTTTGAACGGGCCTTCCGGCATGTTATCGAGGCACTGCTGAAGAATGCGCAGACTCTGGCGCAGCTCTTCTACTTTCAGCATCACGCGGGTGTAACAGTCGGAAACACCGCCGCCCACCGGGACTTCAAAGTCAAAGTTCTCGTAACCCGAGTACGGACGCCATTTACGCACGTCGAAACCGATACCGGTCGCACGCAGGCCAGCGCCCGTGGTACCCCACTCCAGCGCTTCTTTCGCGTTATACGCGGCGACGCCCTGAGAACGTCCCTTCAGAATGGTGTTGCGCAGCGCGGCTTTCTCGTAGGAATCCAGACGCTTTGGCATCCACTCGAGGAACTCACGCAGCAGGCGATCCCAGCCGCGCGGCAAATCGTGCGCGACGCCGCCGATGCGGAACCACGCCGGGTGCATACGGAAACCGGTGATCGCTTCAACCAGATCGTAGATTTTCTGACGATCGGTAAAGGCGAAGAAGACTGGCGTCATCGCCCCGACGTCCTGAATAAACGTGGAGATATACAGCAGGTGGCTGTTGATGCGGAACAGCTCAGAGAGCATCACGCGGATGACGTTAACGCGATCCGGTACGGTGATCCCCGCCAGTTTTTCTACCGCCAGCACGTAGGGCATTTCGTTCACGCAGCCGCCGAGGTACTCGATACGGTCAGTGTACGGAATGTAGCTGTGCCAGGACTGGCGTTCGCCCATTTTCTCGGCGCCACGGTGGTGATAACCGATGTCCGGGACGCAGTCGACAATCTCTTCGCCATCAAGCTGCAGAATGATACGGAACGCACCGTGCGCGGACGGGTGGTTCGGACCGAGGTTGAGGAACATGAAGTCCTCGTTTTCGGTGCCACGCTTCATGCCCCACTCTTCCGGTTTGAAAGTCAGCGCTTCCATTTCGAGATCCTGTTTGGCTTTGGTCAGCTCAAACGGATCGAATTCGGTGGCGCGCGCCGGGTAGTCTTTACGCAGCGGATGCCCTTCCCAGGTCGGCGGCATCATGATGCGGCGCAGATTCGGGTGACCGTCAAAGGTAATGCCGAACATCTCCCAGGTTTCCCGCTCATACCAGTTGGCGTTCGGGAACAGTTTGGTGAACGTGGGCAGATGGAGATCGTTTTCAGACAGCGCCACCTTGAGCATGATGTCGCGGTTGCGGTCTACTGAAATCAGGTGATAGAAAACGGAGAAATCCGCGGCAGGTAACCCTTCGCGGTTGGTACGCAGACGTTCGTCCATGCCGTGTAAGTCAAACAGCATGACGTAAGGTTTCGGCAGTTTCTTAAGGAAATCGCCCACTTCCAGCAGCTGTTCGCGTTTCACCCAAACAACGGGTACCCCGGTGCGGGTTGGCTGAACAGTAAAGGCATCCGGCCCAAAACGGTTGCGCAGTTCGCCAATAACAGGATCGTCGAGATGATCCCGGGTTTGCCATGTGGCGGCGTCATGCGCGGTTAAATCGGTCATATTGTTCACCATTGCAAAAGGTCCGTGGTGACTGTCGGGTGTGGCTTCGCGTTATTTATTGTGATCTGCGAAGGGGAAATCCACGACCCGCAGGCGCAAGTTAAATCTCGTCGGGAGTGCGCAGGTTCGTTACCGCAATACGTTCGCCGCGTTTACGCTCGCGTTCGGACTGCATGTTAGCGCGATAAACTCCCTGGTCTCCCACTACCCAGGAGAGCGGACGACGCTCTTTGCCGATGGATTCCTGCAGCAGCATCAGCGCTTGCATGTAGGCCTCCGGGCGTGGCGGACAGCCAGGGATGTACACATCAACCGGGATAAACTTGTCAACGCCCTGCACAACAGAATAAATGTCGTACATACCGCCAGAGTTTGCACAGGCGCCCATGGAAATCACCCATTTCGGCTCCAGCATCTGGTCGTAAAGGCGTTGAATAACCGGGGCCATTTTGGTGAAGCAGGTTCCGGCGACCACCATCAGGTCAGCCTGACGCGGGGACGCACGCAGTACCTCGGCACCAAAACGCGCGACGTCATGCACCGCAGTGAATGACGTCACCATTTCAACGTAGCAGCAGGACAGGCCAAAGTTGTAAGGCCAGATTGAGTTCTTGCGGCCCCAGTTGACCATGTCGTGCAGCGCGTGTTCGAGTTTCCCCATATACACGCTCTTATTGACTTCTTGCTCCAGGGGGTCGGTTACGATCTCCTGTTTTTGCAGGGGGTAACGGTCGTTCTCACCGTTAGGATCTATGCGGGTGAGCGTATAATCCATCTTATTGCCTCGCTTTTACTGCGTATGACGGTTAGTGGCGCTTTCTGCTTCCGGATTTACCAGCGTGCGACGTGAACGTGCAGGCGTCCAGTCCAGCGCGCNNCCCCCCCAGCCGCTTTCGCGGATGGAGGTTGACCATGCGTACAGATACAAGGCTTCGACGTCGAAGATGACGAAGAACATGGCAACGAGGTAGAACTTTGCGGAGAGGCGTAAGCGGGCAGAACCTACAGAGTCGATACCCGATTCAAAGGGGGTGTTTTTACTACGCGCGCGTGCGCGACCACCAAGATACCAACCACCGATCAGCATGAAGCAACAAAGGCCAATGGCGATGATGAGAAATATAGCGAATGCCCAGTGATGAGCGATGACTTCAGTGGATGTTGACATACGCATTGCTTAACCAAAGTGGTGACGTCAAAAACGCTGCTCTTGCTGGCAGATGAACGCCACATCGATTCATGGGGAGGAACAAAAAACCCAACTAATGTGCCTGAAGTAGTGCGCAGGCGGCTAAATGCTGGAGTTTTTTACTCCTTTCTATAACCTTTTGTCAACTTTAACAAAAGTATCCTCACATTAATTTACACGAGACCCATTTCATTAACAATTAATGCGATTTTCTGTAAAACAGCACAATCGCGTTAGGAATTTCTTGTTGTTGAATCGTGTCCGTCCCAAGTGTAAACGAGAATTACCGTCCTATTTTGACAGGATTTCTCCGGGATTCCTCCCCCTAATGAGGAGTATTTTCTTGATCTGTGACACGGTTTTGTTAATTGCCTAATAAAAACAGCAACAATCCCACCGTTTTTTTAACATTAGCAGTTCTGACGGAGAGGGTGAAATAAAGAAGCGTAAAGAGTGCAGGCCGGGGGTTAACACGCTGAAATGCTTTGACAAAGCGACATAGCGCAGACGCTACGCCAGAACGATATGCAAAAAGTTGGCCACAGTGCAAAAAATGCAAAACTGTGGCGCATTTCTGGAATTACAATTTGTTACCAGAATTAAGCTAAACGGTTATTCAAAACCCGGTTCCAGCTCACGGGTGTCATCTCCTCCTTCGGGAGTATACGACCCGTACCGATACCACGGATTATGCTGCTGGCTTAGCGACTGGAAGATGATATCCACCAGTTCATTTGTGCTGTGCAGATTGCGGCTCAGTAAATATTCCGTATCCGGTAAGACGGGCAGCCCGTCGGTTTTCCCTAACACGCGCAGTTCCGGACTCATCATCTCTACCGGACGCGCGGTTACCCCCAGGCCGGCTTTCACCGCCGCACGCACCGCCGCAAGCGTAGAGGCGACATAGGCCAGACGCCACGGAATGTGCGCCGCATCCAGTGCCTCAAGGATGACGTCACGGAATGGGCTCGGATCGTCAAGCAAAACCAGCGGCACGGGCTCACCGGTTTGCATGACATATTCAGCAGCGCAATACCACAACGTCGGCGACGTGCGCAGAATATGGCTGTCGAACGGCACCAAGCGGTGCGACGTTAGCGCCAGATCCACATCGTGGTTGTGCAGCATATCCGCCATTTCCGCATGACGCTTTACACGAACATCCAGTGCCAGCTTGGGATATACCGAGCTGATTCGATTGAGTAAAAACGGCAGGATCGTATCGGCTGACTCATCAGATGCGCCAATCGTCAACGTGCCTTGCAAGTTGCTAAACATTAACGATGTGCATGCTTCATCGTTAAAACGAAGGATCTTCCTCGCGTATCCCAAAAGCTGAATGCCATGTTCCGTCAACAGTTTATTGCGCCCGTGTCGGGCGAAAAGCTCCTTCCCGACAAGTTGTTCCAGGCGCTGCTGACTGACGGCGGACTGGGTACGACCCACTGCAGACGCTGCCGCAGCAAAAGTATTCAGATCAGCGACCGCAACAAACGTTCTCAGCAGATCGAGGTCGAGATTCAGTATCGGACGATTTGCAGTTATCATGATTCTTCACTTACAGGTTGCTCGTGCTGACCTGCCCGGTTAATGCTGTGCTCAAAACTTCAGGCAATTCCATTTGAATCGTGTCTCTGGCAGTGAGAACCCACCAGAAAACCGCCTGAAAGAGCGTTATTGCATTGAATACGCTTGCCTGCTCTGACGTGAACAGACCCCTTAGCTATATTTTTGTTTATCATTGATTTTTTGTAGTTATTCAGTTCCCTCTTTTATTGCAGTAACCTTTAGTAAACTCTCAGGTCTCGCAAAAATTCCAGGTAGCTTGCCATAAAAAGAATAGAACTAAACCGTAGCAACAATTAAACAAAATATCAGCAATAACAAATAGTTATCCATGTTAACATTCGGCTTTCGCACGGCGGGAAACCGCCAAACTGAATAATTAACATCCGTATCCTAACCTAAAACCATTATATTTATAAGTGTTAATGAGAAGAAACTCACACAAATTTTCTTATAGTTTTCAAAGTACTTTAATCGTAAATAAGAAAGCCTGTGAACTATTTTGCATTTAATAAAGGATGATTAATTGTTTAATTATTTAATCATTAACATCACTTAACATTGCTTTTACAGAGAATGTTTCATTTAAAAAAGAGAAAACGACAATAATGCCGCTATTTTCTCTTTCCTGTTGCGGCTTCGCTTCCTCATCCTGGCACAGAGTCTGATAGAGGTCATATTTTTTATTTAGCATATGATCCACTAAAATCCGTCTTTCTCAGCATGTCTTACCATCAATACGATAAAAACATGCAACATATCGCCATTTCCGCTTGCCGTAACAGCAAAACAGAGCAGCATAATTGACCATCACTGGCAAAATCTTCGTCTGCTGACCCTTCTAAAACCCCCCTGTGGGGAGTACATTATTCCGTGCTGACTTCCACGGCAGGGAGTCACAATAATAGCTAAAAGGTCAACGATTCATGTCCCCCATCGAAAAATCCAGCAAACTTGATAATGTCTGTTACGACATCCGCGGCCCGGTTCTGAAAGAAGCAAAACGTCTTGAAGAAGAAGGCAATAAAGTTCTCAAACTGAATATCGGCAACCCGGCGCCCTTCGGTTTCGACGCCCCTGATGAGATTCTGGTTGATGTGATTCGTAACCTGCCGACGGCGCAGGGATATTGCGACTCCAAAGGTCTCTATTCTGCCCGTAAAGCCATCATGCAGCACTATCAGGCGCGCGGTATGCGTGACGTGACCGTTGAAGATATCTATATCGGTAACGGCGTCTCCGAGCTTATCGTGCAGGCGATGCAGGCGCTGCTGAACAGCGGCGACGAAATGCTGGTACCGGCACCGGATTACCCCCTGTGGACCGCCGCCGTGTCGCTTTCCAGCGGCAAAGCGGTGCACTATCTGTGTGATGAGTCCTCTGACTGGTTCCCGGATCTCGACGACATTCGTGCCAAAATCACCCCGCGCACCCGTGGGATTGTGATCATCAATCCGAACAACCCGACCGGCGCCGTCTATTCCAAAGAATTGCTGATGGAGATCGTCGAAATCGCCCGTCAGCATAATCTGATTATTTTCGCCGACGAGATTTACGACAAGATTCTTTACGATGATGCCGAGCATCATTCTATTGCCGCAATGGCGCCGGACCTGCTCACTATTACCTTTAACGGTCTGTCGAAAACCTACCGCGTTGCCGGTTTCCGTCAGGGCTGGATGGTACTTAACGGGCCGAAAAAACACGCCAAAGGGTATATCGAAGGGCTGGAGATGCTGGCCTCGATGCGCCTGTGCGCCAACGTTCCGGCACAGCACGCCATTCAGACGGCGCTGGGCGGCTATCAGAGCATCAGCGAGTTCATCATGCCGGGCGGTCGTCTGTACGAGCAGCGTAACCGCGCGTGGGAGCTGATTAACGAGATCCCGGGCGTTTCCTGCATGAAACCGAAAGGCGCGCTGTATATGTTCCCGAAAATTGATGCCAAACGCTTCAATATTCATGACGACCAGAAAATGGTCCTCGATTTCCTGTTACAGGAAAAAGTGCTGCTGGTTCAGGGTACGGCGTTTAACTGGCCGTGGCCGGACCACGTTCGCATCGTCACCCTGCCCCGCCTCGACGAGCTGGAGATGTCTATCACCCGCTTCGGTCGCTTCCTCTCCGGGTATCATCAGCTGTAATCTTCCTGACCGCCGGGGTTTGCATCCGGCGGTCATCTCTGCGCACAATATTCCGAACGCTGTTATTGATTAAGGATCGCTATGAGCCAGAGTCACTTCTTTGCCCATCTTTCACGCCTGAAGTTAATCAATCGTTGGCCGCTGATGCGTAACGTCCGTACAGAGAACGTCTCCGAGCACAGCCTGCAGGTCGCTATGGTGGCGCATGCGCTGGCGGCAATCAAAAACCGTAAGTTTGGCGGTCAGGTGAATGCCGATCGCATCGCGCTGCTGGCGATGTACCACGACGCCTCCGAAGTGCTGACCGGGGATTTACCGACGCCGGTAAAGTACTTCAATTCGCAGATCGCCCAGGAATACAAAGCCATCGAAAAGATCGCCCAGCAGAAGCTGGTGGATATGGTGCCGGAGGAGCTACGCGATATCTTTGAACCGCTGATTGATGACCGTCAGTACAGCGAAGAAGAGAAGTCGATCGTCAAGCAGGCAGACGCGCTCTGCGCCTACCTGAAATGCCTGGAAGAGCTGTCCGCAGGCAACAACGAGTTTCTGCTGGCCAAAGCGCGTCTGGAGAAAACGCTGGAATCGCGCCGCAGCAAGGAGATGGATTATTTCATGCAGGTGTTTGTGCCGAGCTTTCATCTGTCGCTGGACGAAATCAGCCAGGATTCGCCGCTTTAACGGTTGCCGGGCGCCCTGCCCGGCATTCTCCTCAGAACGGGAACAGCACCGGGATCAGCAGAACACAAACCACCATCACCAGCACGGTGAACGGGATCCCCAGTTTCATAAAATCACTGAATGTATAATTCCCCGGCCCCAGCACCAGCGTGTTGACCGGTGACGATACTGGCGTCATAAAGGCCGCCGAAGCCGCCATCGCCACCACCATCGCAAACGGATACGGCGAAACGCCCATGGTTTTGGCCGCCGCCAGCGCGATAGGCGCCATCAGCACTGCCGTGGCGGTGTTAGAAATGAAGAGGCCAATCACCGCGCACATCACGAACAGACAGCCCAGCATCAGATACGGCCCCTGCTGCCCGCCGATGTCCATCAATCCGCGGACGATCAAATCCACGCCGCCGGTCTTTTGCAGCGCATGGGCGAAGGGCATCATGCCGACGATCAGGATAATGCTCGGCCAGTGAATCGCTTTGTAGGCGCTCTCGGCGTCGATGCAGCGAAAGCGGCCCATCAGCAGGCAGGCAACAATCGCCGCGATGGGATTGGGAATTTCGTCGGTGAGCATCAGCGCCACCATCAACACCAGGCAAAAAATCGCGTGCGGCGCCTGGCTGTGTGCCGGGGACGCCTCGCTCTCTTCGATGGGCACATTGAGCACGACGAAATCGCGCCCGTTCTGCGCCAGCAGGCTGATCTGTTTCCAGTTTCCCACCACCAGCACCACGTCGCCATGCTGCAACGGCTCATCCACCACCGCGCCGTCCATTGCCTGTCCGCCGCGCTTCAGGCCGACAATATTCAGGCCGTAGCGGGTACGAAAGGAGATTTCACGAACGGTTTTGCCGAGCAGTTCAGAATCCGGGATCAGCGACACTTCCGCCATCCCCACATCCAGCGACTGATCGGAGAAATACTCACCACGCAGCACCATCGGCTCCAGCAGTTGTTCGCTGCAAAACTGACGCAAATCGACATCCGCGGCAGACATATCAATAAGCAACACATCGCGGGCACGGAACTCGGAAACACCGTTCACGTTCACAATTACCCGCCGGAAGCGCCGCCAGCGCTCCACACCGATGACGTTGGCGCCGTAACGTTCACGCAGGCGCAGATCGTCCAGCCGCTGGCCGATCATCGGTGAGCCGGGGCGGATAGCCAGCCGCCGGGCGCGACCCGTCAGGCGATATTCGCGGATAAGATCGCGAAACGACGGGCGTTTCCAGCCATCGCCGGGGGTGTCCTGCTTTTCACTTTTCAACATAAAGCGCGTCAGCAGCATGTAGACGATCCCCATCAGCAGCACCACCAGGCCAATCGGCGTGACGCTGAAGAAGCTGAATCCGTCGAACCCTTCGCGGATCAGTTCGCTGTGGATGACCAGGTTTGGCGGCGTCGCGACTAACGTCATCATGCCGCTGATAAGCCCGGCAAAGCTTAATGGCATCATCAGCCGGGAGGGGGAGATTTCCATGCGCATCGAGACGCTTAACACGACGGGGATAAAAATAGCCACCACGCCGGTGGAGCTCATAAACGCGCCCAGTCCGGCCACGGTCAGCATCAGGCAGACCAGCATTTTGGTTTCGCTGTTACCGGCCACTTTGACCAGCCAGGCGCCCATATTGGTTGCGACGCCGGTGCGCACAAGACCGTCGCCGATGATAAACAGCGCCGCAATAAGAATAATGTTCGGATCGCTGAAGCCAGAGAAAGCTTCGCTCAGGGTTAGCGTGTCGCTCAGTACAAACGCGACAATCACCAACAGTGCCACCGCATCCATGCGCACTTTACCGGTGGCGAATAACACCACGGCAACCGCCAGCAGGCACAGCACCCAAATCAGTTCACCGTTCACAACGTGTCCTTGTCTGAAGTCGGAATGAAAATAGTGAAGAAAATAGTGCCATAAAAACGCCCCGCCAATCCGGGGCTATATCATAGGTTTATGCTTTTATTGCAACCTTTACCGTGCCGTCAGCGTTTTTGGTGATAACCAGTTGCTCGAGCGAGGTCAGGATCAAATCAGCTTCCTGCAGGCGTGGCGCATCGGCGGGCACGTTCACGGCAATGACGTGGCACCCGGCCGCCAGACCTGACAACACGCCCGCCCCCGCATCTTCCACCACCGCACACGACTGCGGCGACAGGCCGAGCAACTCGGCGCCCAGCAGGTAAGCATCCGGCTCAGGTTTACCGCGTTTCACGCGTTCTGCGGTGACGAACACTTCCGGCGTCGGTAATCCGGCCGCCTCATGACGCGCATGCGCCACCGGGCGTGTACCGGACGTGACAATCGCCCACGGAATTCCTGCTTCATTAAGCTGATTCAACAATGCCATGGCGCCGGGCAGCGCGGTGATCCCGTCGGTATCGGTCGCTTCGATATTTTCAAGGTACGCAAATTCGGACTGAATCTCGGCGTCGCTTTTGCCGGGCAAGAAGTGGCGTAATGAGGTGACGGCCTGTTTACCATGGATAACACTGAGGACCTCGTCATGGGCAAGACCGTGGCGGTCCGCCCAGTGACACCATGACCGCTCAACAATCGGCAGAGAATCTACCAGCGTGCCATCCAGATCAAACAGAAAGCCTTTACAGTGCACACGCGCCTCCATCAGGAATTAATAATCTGGTCGATTTCGTTGCCGCTCAGATGATACTGACGCGGGCAGGCATGCCAGGCGCTCAGCATGCGCTGATATTTTTCCCACATTGAAGTCTGGGAGTTAAAGCCGTGGGTACCGGCGTCGAAGTGGGTATAGCGGCCTTCGATGTTCACCATAAAGCGCACGTAGCTGAGATATCGCGCTTCTGTTGCTGCGTCGAAACCAAGGAACGTCACGCGGCGCTCATCAATAATGCTGGGATCTTTCAGATTGGCCCAGGAGACGTGCAGCGCGTGGTACATCTCCATGATGTCGATAATCGTGCGGCAGGTATCTTCTGTCAGCTGGCCGAATTCGCGATCCAGCTCCCGCATCTGCAACCCATAGCCGCGCTCAATGATAGTCTGCAAACGACGATACTTTTCAGCATTGTCTGGATCGAGCATCGTCATCATCTTGTACTGATTCGACAAGATAAGGCGTTGAGCGTTGGTCATTTCCATTTTTTGACTCCTGTTGGGCGTAGGGCATAAAAAAAGACACAGTTTCTGTGTCTTCTTTATATGCGTTTTTGCGCATCAATTACAAATCATCAAGGAAAGTTTTATCCAGTTGTTTGAAGGCGCGCTTAAGCGTGTCAGCCAGCGCCTGGTAATCTGGCTTTCCTTCCACCGGCGCGAGCGCCTGCCCGGCTTCCTGCAGTTTGCCGCGCACTTCATAAAACCAGTGCAAAATAGTAGGCGGCAACGGCGTGACCGAGCGTTTCCCTAACCACCATAATCCCTGCATCGGCAGGCTCAGCGCAAACAACGCGGTGGCGACTGCCGGACCGAGCTGACCACCGAGGGCGATTTGCCAGCAAAGCGTAAAGACCGCGATGGGCGGCATGAGGCGAACGGCGTACGTCGTAGCCCGAATGGCGCGGTTTTCCACAAAGACAGGCGCGAGGCGTTTTTCCATTGGCCACGTCTTCGCATAGTGTTGTCCCCGACGGAACAAACTGAAAAAGTTAACCGGGCGATTGTCTGGTGTCGACATGGCGTTTACCTCAACTTCACGAACAAATATTAAAAAAATGTGCAAACTCACAACTGTGTATGACAACGTTCAAAAGATTTTGTCATTGTCCCCTGCGATCGGGTATCCTGTGCCAGCCTGAGATGGGCGTAGACCCACGCATCAGGTTTGTCAAATTATCGCACATTCTGCCGCTGGCTGAAAATTGTGCAAAATGACGTAGAATCAATAAGTATTACTTCCTTCATGCCTTAAAACACCCGAGGCATGATGTTAATCATAAATGTCGATGTCATCCTGCGCTACGCTTTGTGACTCTCTGACGTTTTTTTAGCCACGTATCAAAAGGTACTTCCATGTCGAGTAAGTTAGTACTGGTTCTGAACTGCGGTAGTTCTTCACTGAAATTCGCTATCATCGATGCGCTTAACGGTGACGAATACCTCTCTGGTTTGGCCGAATGTTTCCACCTTCCTGAAGCACGCATTAAATGGAAGATGGACGGCAGCAAACAAGAAGCGGCTTTAGGCGCAGGCGCCGCTCACAGTGAAGCGCTGAACTTTATCGTTAACACTATTCTGGCACAAAAACCAGAACTGTCCGCACAGCTGACGGCAATTGGTCACCGTATTGTTCACGGCGGCGAAAAATACACCAGCTCAGTGGTTATCGACGATTCCGTGGTTCAGGGTATCAAAGATGCAGCCTCTTTCGCACCTCTGCATAACCCGGCGCACCTGATCGGTATCGCTGAAGCCTTTAAATCTTTCCCGCAGCTGAGAAGCAAGAACGTTGCCGTGTTTGACACCGCGTTCCATCAGACCATGCCGGAAGAGTCTTACCTGTATGCCCTGCCGTACAGCCTGTACAAAGAGCACGGCATCCGCCGCTACGGCGCACACGGCACCAGCCATTTCTACGTGACTCAGGAAGCGGCGAAAGTGCTGAACAAACCGGTTGATGAACTGAATATCATCACCTGCCACCTCGGCAACGGCGGTTCAGTTACTGCGATTCGCAACGGTAAATGCGTTGACACTTCTATGGGTCTGACCCCGCTGGAAGGACTGGTGATGGGTACCCGTTCCGGTGATATCGATCCGGCTATCGTGTTCCACCTGCACGACACTCTGGGCATGAGCGTGGATCAGATCAACAAGCTGCTGACCAAAGAGTCCGGCCTGCTGGGTCTGACCGAAGTCACCAGCGACTGCCGTTATGTTGAAGACAACTACACCAGCAAAGAAGACGCTAAACGTGCAATGGACGTTTACTGTCACCGTCTGGCGAAATACATCGGCTCCTACACGGCGCTAATGGATGGTCGTCTGGATGCGGTCGTATTCACCGGTGGTATCGGTGAAAACGCGGCGATGGTACGCGAGCTGTCCCTGGGCAAACTGGGCGTGCTTGGCTTCGAGGTTGATCACGAACGTAACCTGGCTGCCCGTTTCGGCAAGTCTGGTTTCATCAACAAAGAAGGCACCCGTCCGGCAGTGGTCATTCCGACCAACGAAGAACTGGTTATCGCGCAAGACGCCAGCCGTCTTACCGCCTGATTCCACACCGCCAGCCAACGCTGGCGGTGCTGTTTTGTAACCCGCCGAAACGTGTCGGCGGTAACGAAAGAGGATAAATCGTGTCCCGTATTATTATGCTCATCCCAACCGGAACCAGCGTCGGCCTGACTAGCGTCAGCCTCGGGGTTATCCGTGCAATGGAACGTAAAGGCGTGCGCCTGAGCGTGTTTAAGCCTATCGCTCAACCACGTGCCGGTGGCGATGCGCCTGACCAGACCACCACCATCGTGAGGGCAAAATCTAATCTGCCAGCCGCTGAACCGCTGAAAATGAGCCACGTTGAGTCTCTGCTCTCCAGCAATCAGAAAGATGTGCTGATGGAAGAGATCATTGCGAACTACCACGCGAACACCAAAGACGCGGAAGTGGTTCTGGTTGAAGGTCTGGTGCCGACCCGCAAACACCAGTTTGCGCAGTCCCTGAACTACGAAATCGCGAAAACGCTGAATGCGGAAATCATCTTCGTCATGTCTCAGGGCACCGACACCCCGGAACAGCTGAAAGAACGTATCGAACTGACTCGCAGCAGCTTTGGCGGTTCAAAGAACACCAACATCACTGGCGTGATTATCAATAAACTGAACGCGCCGGTGGATGAGCAGGGCCGTACCCGCCCTGACCTGTCCGAGATTTTTGACGACTCGTCTAAAGCGAAAGTCGTGAAGATCGATCCGGCACAGTTGCAGGGTTCCAGCCCGCTGCCGATCCTCGGCGTGGTGCCGTGGAGCTTCGATCTGATCGCCACCCGCGCTATCGACATGGCTCGCCACCTGAATGCCACCATCATCAACGAAGGTGACATCGCCACCCGCCGCGTGAAATCCGTGACCTTCTGTGCGCGCAGCATTCCGCACATGCTGGAACATTTCCGTCCGGGCTCGCTGCTGGTGACCTCCGCCGACCGCCCTGATGTACTGNTTCCCGCCTGTCTCGCCGCCATGAACGGCGTTGAGATTGGTGCGCTGCTGCTGACCGGCGGTTACGACATGGACGCGCCGATTGCCAAACTGTGCGAACGCGCATTCGCCACCGGCCTGCCGGTATTTATGGTGAACACCAACACCTGGCAGACCTCGCTGAGCCTGCAGAGCTTCAACCTCGAAGTGCCGGTGGACGACACCGCGCGTATCGAGAAAGTGCAGGAATACGTGGCCGACTATATCAACGCCGAATGGATCGACTCCCTGTCTGCGACTTCCGAGCGCAGCCGTCGCCTGTCTCCGCCAGCGTTCCGCTACCAGTTGACTGAGCTGGCGCGTAAAGCGGGCAAACGCGTTGTGCTGCCGGAAGGCGACGAACCGCGTACCGTAAAAGCGGCGGCGATTTGTGCTGAACGTGGCATCGCGACCTGTGTGCTGCTGGGTAACCCGGAAGCCATTAACCGTGTGGCTGCGGACCAGGGCGTTGAACTGGGTGCGGGCATCGAAATCGTCGATCCGGATGTGGTCCGCGAAAGCTACGTTGCGCGTCTGGTTGAACTGCGTAAGAGCAAGGGTATGACCGAAGCGGTTGCCCGTGAGCAACTGGAAGACAACGTGGTGCTCGGTACGCTGATGCTGGAGCAGGACGAAGTTGACGGTCTGGTTTCCGGTGCGGTTCACACCACCGCGAACACCATCCGTCCGCCGCTGCAGTTGATCAAAACCGCGCCGGGCAGTTCTCTGGTTTCTTCTGTGTTCTTCATGCTGCTGCCGGAACAGGTTTACGTTTACGGCGACTGTGCGATTAACCCGGATCCGACCGCAGAACAGCTGGCCGAAATCGCCATTCAGTCTGCTGACTCGGCGATTGCCTTCGGTATTGAACCACGTGTTGCGATGCTCTCTTACTCCACCGGCACCTCAGGTGCGGGCAGCGACGTAGAGAAAGTGCGTGAAGCAACCCGTCTGGCGCAGGAAAAACGTCCTGACCTGATGATCGACGGTCCGCTGCAGTATGATGCTGCGGTCATGGCTGACGTGGCGAAATCCAAAGCGCCGAACTCACCGGTTGCCGGTCGCGCTACCGTGTTCATCTTCCCGGATCTGAACACCGGTAACACCACCTACAAAGCGGTTCAGCGTTCTGCCGACCTGATCTCCATCGGGCCGATGCTGCAGGGCATGCGCAAACCGGTTAACGACCTGTCCCGTGGCGCGCTGGTAGACGATATCGTCTACACCATCGCACTGACCGCGATTCAGTCGTCTCAGCAGTAATATTTGTCTGATCAAAAAGGCGACCATATGGTCGCCTTTTTATTTACAGCAGCTCTCTCGCCGCCTTCACAATATCATCCGCTGTCAGTCCATATTCATGCTGGAGAAATTCCTGCGTGCCGACCTGGCCGTAGCGCTCCTTCACGCCAACGCGCCGCATCGGTACCGGACAGGTTTCCACCAGCACTTCCGCCACCGCTGAGCCCAGCCCGTTGTGAATGCTGTGGTTTTCGCAGGTGACGATGCGCCCGGTTTTCTCGGCGTAATTCTTCACCAGCATGCGGTCAATGGGTTTGAGGGTGAACATGTCGATGACCGCCGCGCTGATGCCGTCGCGCTCCAGTCGCCGCGCCGCTTCCAGCGCCTCCGCCACCATAATGCCGTTGGCGATGAGCGTGATATCGTCGCCTTCGCGCAGCACGTTGCCTTTGCCAATAGTGAAGCTGGAGCCTTCCTCGTAGATCGTTGGCGCCTGTTTGCGGATGGTACGCACCCAGTAAAAGCCCTCCAGCGCGATCAGCTGATTCAGGATGTCCTTAAACATCACCGCATCCGTCACCTCGATCACCACCGAATGCGCCAGCCCGCGCACGATGCCCATGTCCTCAAACGACATATGCGTGCCGCCGTTATGACAGGCGGTAACGCCGGCATCCGAGGCGATGACTTTGACGTTATTGCGCTGATAATCCAGCGCCATAAACAGCTGGTCAAAGCAGCGACGGCTGGCAAAAGCGGTGAAGGTATGCACAAACGGTTTACGCCCCGTCAGCGACAGCCCGGCGGCCGTGCCAATCACGTTCGCTTCCATGATCCCGCAGTTAATCACATGGTTCGGGAACTGGCGCTGCACGCCGTCCATCGCCATTGAGCTCATCAGATCCGCTTCCAGCGCGATAATACCGCTCTCCGCCTTGATCTGTTCCGCGACAAACCCGGCATACACTTTACGCATTTCGGTTGCGTCTTTCCCCCCGACCGGGGCGACCTTAATCATGCATGGCCTCCAGTTGCTCAATGGTCTCGTTAAGTGCCTTTCGCGATTCCTCGGTGAGGCGCAGATGGTGAGAGTTGCCTAACTGTTCCAGATACGACACACCCTGCCCTTTGATGCTGTCGAGGATCACCAGCCGCGGCCGCGCATCCGCTGCCAGCACCGGTTTTGCAATCGCCTGCAGCGCCGGGATGTCGTCACCCTTCACGGTGTGTACATCAAAGCCAAAAGCGTGGAATTTCCCTTCCAGATCGAACGGATTGATGATCTCATCCAGCTCGCCATCCAGTTGCTGCTTGTTCCAGTCGACAAACACCAGCAGATTATTGAGCCGGTGATGGGCAATAAACTGAAACGCTTCCCAGCATTGCCCTTCATTCAGCTCGCCATCGCCAACGATGCAGAATACGCGGTTAGGCCGCCCGGCCAGCTTGTGCGACAGCGCCATTCCGGCGGCGATGGAGATCCCCTGACCGAGTGACCCGGTGGTTGCGTCAATGCCACGGGTTTTCAGCCTGTCCGGATGGCTTGGCAGCCGCGTACCGTTCTGGTTGAGCGTGCTCAGTTCTTCCACCGGGAAATAGCCTTTGATCGCCAGCGTACTGTACAGCGCCGGGCCAGCATGCCCTTTCGACAGCACAAAGTAGTCGCGTTCTGGCCAGTCCGGGTCNCGCGGATATCCCGGGCCAGTTGAATGAGTTCATCAGACATTACGATTTCGCTCCTGTGTCTTGTCGGGCGCCATTGCCCGCAGATTTACCTTTAACCACGTTGTAAATCACCAGAATGACGAACAGCGCGACCACCAACCCGGTAATCGCCAGTGGCGAGAGATAGCGCGCCAGATTACCGAGCAGAATGCCAATGGCACCGAAATCCGCATCCGAGAAAGTGGTATTGGCAAAGCCCAGTGCGCCAAGCACCGGCAACAGCAGAACCGGCAGGAAGGTAATCAGCAGACCGTTGGCAAACGCGCCCAGCATCGCACCGCGGCGACCGCCGGTGGCGTTACCAAACACACCTGCCGTCGCACCGGTAAAGAAGTGCGGCACAACGCCCGGCAGGATCAGCACCAGCTTCATCTGCCCCAACAGGAAAAGCCCCACCAGACCGCCGAGGAAACTGAACAAAAAGCCGATCAGCACCGCGTTAGGCGCATACGGATACACCACCGGGCAGTCCAGCGCCGGCCGCGCGTTCGGCACCAGTTTTTCGGAGAAACCGGTAAACGCCGGAACGATTTCCGCAAGGATCAACCGTACGCCCTGCAGGATGATAAACACGCCTGCGGCAAAGGTGATCGCCATGATGATGGCGTAAACCAGGTAGTTCTGACCGGCGCTGAGCTGGCTTTCGACATATTCACGCCCCGCGCTCACCGCCATGATCAGATAGATAATCATCATGGTGAGTGAAATGGAGATTGAGCTGTCACGCAGGAAGCTTAAGTTTTTCGGCAGGTTCATCTCTTCGGTCGAGCGGGAACCTTTGCCGCACAGGCTGCCAATCCAGCCAGCAAGCACGTAACCGAGGGTGCCGAAGTGACCAAAGGCGATGTCGTCATTGCCGGTAATACGCTTCATATAGCGCTGCGCCAGCGCCGGGAAAAACGCCATCACCAGGCCGAGGATCAGCGACCCGGTAAACACCAGACCAACACCTTCAAAGCCTGCGACCGTCAGGATCACGCCAATCATACAGGCCATGTAAAAGGTGTGATGTCCGGTGAGGAAGATGTATTTCAGGCGCGTAAAACGGGCGACGATGATATTTGCTACCATCCCGAAGGCCATAATCAGCGCCGTCGACGCACCGTATTTTTCCAGCGCAATAGACACGATCGCTTCATTATTCGGGATGATGCCCTGAATATTAAACGCGTGTTCAAACATGCCGCCTAACGGATTTAACGAGCCCACTAATACGGAGGCGCCGCCCCCCAGAACAATAAACCCCAGAATGGTTTTAATGGTACCTTTGACCACATCAGAAAATGATTTCTTTTGCGCCACCAGACCAATTAAGGCAATTAGCCCCACCAGCACCGAGGGTACTTTTAATATATCAACAACAAAATTCAGCGTTTCAAGGATAAACATATCCGCCTCGCTTATTCACGTTATTGTTGGTTAAAATAATCGCTCAGTTTTGCTTCGAGCTCGTTGATATCAATAATATTGTTGATCACCACCAGCTGATGGTCCGGCACGCTGGCGCTGGCGGCGATATCCTTCGCCATCACAAACAGATCAGCCGCGCCAGGGGTCGCTGAAGAGAGATCAGAGTGTTCCACCTCAGCCTCAATATTTAATTTCTTCAGCACCTTTTTAATATTCATTTCGACCATGAAACTGCTGCCCAGGCCGGAGCCGCATATCGCCATGATTTTCATTGTTATCACCTTTTTTGGGTAGAGTACGAGCGCACGACGCAATAATGCGTCATGAAATCATTGTCGGGTACGGGTCTGTATCAGAAGCGTGAAATAATGGTTTTTATTTCCTCCTGGCTTTTTGCCTGATGTAATTGCAGTAAATCTTCATCACTTGAGAATAACGCGGCAAGCGCAGAGATCATTTCGATATGGCTGTGGCTGTCAGGTGCCGCCAGCATCACAATCACGTCAACGGGATCAAATTCATCCGCATCGAAAGACACGCCTTGTTCCAGTTTTAACAGCGACAATCCCATCCCGGTCGCGCCCTCTTCTGGACGCGCATGCGGCATCGCCAGTCCCGGTGCCAGCACGTAGTACGGCCCGAGTTTGTGATGCTGCGCGACAATCGCGGTCACGTAGTCGGGCGTGATGACGCCCTGCGCCAGCAGCGGTTGCGCACAGACTTCCAGCGCCTGCGGCCAACTGTCGACCCGGTCTCTCAGCATAATGGTTGCGTCATTCAGCCATCGGTTTAGCACCTGGTTCCCCTTTGTCCGTTCTGCGATGGACAAACTTTATTCAACGCAAATCTTATTAACTGTGATAAAACTCACAAAGATAGCGCTACCAAAGCGTATCATTCGAAATTGTGATAGCGCTATCAGTTCGAGTGCGCACCATTTCACAGCAAAGCACCGGATTTCGGGCGTATACTGCTGGCACAGGAAGCAGAAATGAATATAAGCGTCTGAGATCAGAGCGTTTACGCAGGAACTTTTATGTCGATAACCCGAAAACGACGCAGCACAGGAAAGGTCACGCTGGCCGATGTTGCACAGATGGCAGGTGTCGGAACGATGACCGTTTCCCGCGCGTTGCGCACGCCCGAGCAGGTCTCCGATAAATTACGTGAAAAAATAGACGCGGCGGTTCAGGCGCTGGGCTATATGCCGAATCTAGCCGCCAGTGCCCTTGCCTCTGCCTCGTCATGGACCATTGCGATGGTGGTACCGAATCTTGGCGAGTCAGGCTGCTCGGAAATGTTCGCCGGGCTACAGGAAGTGCTCCAGCCTGCCGGATATCAGATCATGCTGGCGGAGTCCCGCCACCGAGTCGAACAGGAAGAAAAGCTGCTGGAGACACTGCTGGCCTNTGGGCGCGACGCGTGCTGACCCCATCGATATGAACATCGGTATCGACAACGTCGCCGCCATGTTTGAACTGACGCAAACCGTGATTCAGCGTGGCTATCAGAACATCGGCCTGCTGTGCGCCAATCAGGAACAATGGATTTTTCAGCAGCATCTGCAGGGCTGGTACAAGGCCATGATGCGCCACCATATGTCACCGAACCGGGTGATCAACGCCGCAGAGCCGCCGACCTTCTCCACCGGCGCGGCACAGCTACCGGAGTTTATTCTGGCGTGGCCGGAGCTGGATGCGCTGGTCTGCGTATCGGATGAACTGGCGTGTGGGGCGCTTTATGAATGCCAGCGTCGGCGCATTAAAGTGCCGGACGACCTGGCGATTGTAGGATTTGGCGACAGCGACGTCAGCCGGGGCCCGCCGCCGCTGACCACCATGGCAGTGCCGCACCGGAAAATTGGCATCGAAGCCGGGCGCGCCCTGCTGGCGCGCCTGAATGACGGGAACTGGACGGCACATGCACCTATCGCGTCAAAACTTTGTCTGCGCGATAGCTGCTAACGGTTTACTCCGTTTCCTCGGCCTTCGCCGTTTCACTGCTGGCGTTGCGGCTCATCCATAGCGCCAGCGCTTTCAGTGAGTCCGGGGTAAATTCGTCGCAGCGAGCGGTAATCTCTTCCGGCGTCAGCCAGCAGACTTCACTGACCTCTTCTTCCTGCAGCGCAAAAGGGCCGTGGGAGACGCAGCTGAAAAGGCTGCCCCATACGCGGCAGTGTTGGTCTTCGAAATAGAACTGACCGTGATCGGCGAACGGCACCCCGGCGATGCCGAGCTCTTCTTCCGCTTCACGACGCGCGGACTCCAGCAGTTGTTCATCGGCCTGCACCACGCCGCCGGCGGTGGCATCCAGCATGCCAGGCATGAAATCCTTAATTTCGGTGCGGCGCTGCACCAGAATTTTCCCCATGCCGTCATGAACCACAATGTAGGTGGCGCGATGGCGTAAACACTGCGCGCGCATCTGTTCGCGGCTGGCTTGCGCGATCACCTCATTGTCTTCACTCACGATATCCACCCATTCTGTGCTTGCCAAAGAACTCTGATCCACCATCGGGAAACCTTCTGTCAAAGCGCTCTCACGGCGCGTTTTACGGTTGCGGGTAAGTTACGGGTTAATCGCTACCTGTGCAATAACCTGTTGGTCATTGAGTGCTAAAACCTGCAAATAATCACCTTCCAGCATCCCGTAACTGGCGACAAAACCGCCTTTCGGAATACTGACCGAACCGGGATTGAAGTGAACGATCCCGTCGCGTTTCTCGGCGACCGGAATATGAGTATGACCGGAAACCAGCACATCGCCAGCGGCGAGCGCAGGCGGATTGTCCGGGCCAAAAAGATGACCGTGGGTTAAAAAGAGGCGCTGACGGCCCGTCAGCACCTGTTGCCAGGGGGCGGTAATGGGGAATGTCAGCAGCATCTGATCCACTTCGCTGTCACAGTTGCCGCGTACGGCAATGATACGTGATGCCTGTGTGTTCAGTTTCTCTGCGACTTCTGCGGGCGCGTAGCCTTCCGGCAGGGCATTGCGCGGCCCGTGATAGAGCAGATCACCAAGCAATATCAGCCACTGCGCGCCGCTTTGCGCAAAGTGTCCCAGGACGCGCTCGGTTGCGGGCAGCGAACCGTGAATATCCGAGGCAAACATCAGTTTCATACGCCTTTCCTCCACCAAAAAAACCGCACCAGTTTAACGGATTTTCGGCAGCCGATCAGCCCGCGCGTTTGGCGGAAAGCGCCACCCAGCGCTGCACCGAGGCACGCTGCCACTGGAAGGTGGCGTAATCCACCAGCCGTTCCGGCACCTCGTCGCCGTTGAGCACCAGACGATTAATCATCAGCGCCAGATCGGCATCGGCGATACACCATTCACCGAACAGATTAGGATTGCCATGCGCCAGCAGATCACCCGCGGTAGCGAATAATTTCTCTGCGGTTTCCCGCCCTGCCGCGCTCAGAGACGGTTTCTTCACGCCGCCGAAAATAACATCGGTGGGACGCTCTTCGCGAATGGGCATCAGGTCACTGCGCAGCCACGCCTGAATCTGCCGCGCGCGGGCGCGTTTTTCCAGATCGTGAGGATAGAGGCGCTCCCACTGCGGCGGCGCAAAGCGCTCATCCAGATATTCGGCAATAGCCGACGATTCGCTCAGTTCAAAAGTATCCACCTCCAGCAACGGCACACGGCGGGTCACGGAAAAGCCTTTCCATTCAGCCTGTAGATGTTCGCCGCGGGCGAGATCGACTGTTTTAAGGGTGAACGGTAAGCCCTTCTCCTGCAATGCAACGTAGACAGACATGACATACGGGGAATAAAAACTGGCATCGGACCACAGCGTTATGACGGGTTTGCTCATAGTATCCTCAACGTTATATAGGGTTTTCTTTCACCATATCGCCTCTTTTGCGCGCTGTCACTTGATCAAAACTCACACTCGCGAATGAGCTTCTATACTCCTTGTTTCACCACGTCGGCTTATTCACGGGAGTGATGATGATTGACTTGTATTACGCGCCAACCCCTAACGGACAAAAAATTGCCCTGTTCCTCGAAGAGGCCGAGCTGGCCTACCGTCTGATTCGGGTGGATATCAGCAAAGGCGAGCAGTTCCGCCCGGAATTTCTTGAGGTGTCGCCCAATAATAAGATCCCGGCGATTGTCGATCATGTGCCGCTGGATGGCGGCGCGCCGCTGAGCCTGTTTGAGTCGGGCGCGATTCTGGTCTATCTGGCGGAAAAAACCGGCAAACTGCTCAGCCAGGAGCCCCGCGCGCGGTTCACCACGCTGCAATGGCTCTTCTGGCAGGTGGGCGGTCTCGGGCCGATGCTCGGGCAGAATCACCATTTTAACCATTTTGCGCCGCAGCCGGTGCCCTACGCCATCGAGCGTTTTCAGGTCGAGACGCTGCGCCTCTACAACGTGCTCAACAAGCGACTCGAAACCTGCCCGTGGATGGGCGGCGACGAGTACAGCATTGCCGATATCGCCTGCTGGCCGTGGGTCAACGCTCATGAGCGTCAGCGCATTGATCTGGAAAACTTTCCGGCAGTTAAAAACTGGTTTGAACGCATCCGAACCCGACCGGCAACCGTACAGGCGTTGCAAAAGGCGCAAGCGGGATAAGATGATGTATCATGGCGGCAACCATGTTACAGAGGAAGCCTGCAATGTCTCAGCCAGACGCCATGATTCGAATTAAAAACCTGCGCCTGCGTACTTTTATCGGCATCAAGGAAGAGGAGATCGCCAATCGTCAGGATGTGATTGTGAATGTCGAAATCCACTACCCTGCTGATAAAGCGCGTAACAGCGAAGACATTAACGACGCGCTGAACTACCGCACCATCACTAAAAACATCATCCGGCATATCGAAGATAACCGCTTCTCGCTGCTGGAAAAATTAACTCAGGATGTGCTCGACATCGCACGCGAACATCACTGGGTCACTTATGCTGAAGTGGAGATCGACAAACTTCATGCGCTGCGGTACGCCGACTCGGTTTCCATGACCATGAGCTGGCGACGTTAAGCGCAACCGGGAGGTTGCATGAAAATTCTGATAACCGGCGGTACAGGACTCATTGGTCGCCACCTGATTCCCCGGCTATTCGAGCTGGGACATGATGTTGCCGTCGTCACGCGCAACCCGGAAAAGGCGCGCAAAGCGCTGGGAGAGCGCGTTGAGCTATGGAAAGGGCTCGGCGATCGGCAGAACCTCAACGGCATCGACGCGGTAGTCAATCTCGCAGGTGAACCCATTGCCGATAAGCGCTGGACTGACGAACAAAAACAGCGGCTCTGCAACAGCCGCTGGAACATCACCCAGAAACTGGTCGATCTGTTTCATGCCAGCGAAACGCCGCCTGCGGTGCTGATCAGCGGTTCCGCGGCGGGGTATTACGGCGATCTCGGTGAAGTGGTGGTGACGGAAGAGGAACCGCCGCACAACGAATTTACCCACAAGCTCTGCGCCCGTTGGGAGCAAATCGCCTGCGGCGCGCAAAGCGATCGCACCCGCGTCTGCCTGCTGCGTACCGGCGTGGTACTGGCCCCCAAAGGCGGGATCCTCGCCAAAATGCTGCCGCTTTTCCGCCTCGGCCTCGGCGGCCCGATGGGCAACGGCAGGCAGTACCTGGCATGGATCCACATTGATGATATGGTCAACGGCATTCTCTGGCTGCTGGATAACGACCTGCGCGGCCCGTTCAACATGGTGTCGCCTTACCCGGTGCGTAACGAGCAGTTCGCCCATACGCTCGGCCATGTGCTGCACCGTGCCGCCGTACTGCGCGCCCCGGCGACCGCGATACGCCTGATGATGNNAACCCGCCGTACTGGTGCTCGGCGGTCAGCGCGCGCTGCCAAAGCGCCTGGAAGAGGCAGGTTTCGCCTTCCGCTGGTACGACTTAGAAGAGGCCCTGTCAGATGTGGTAGGTTGATTGCGCGAGTCAGACGCATGATACAGTGAAAGGCCAACTCATCAGAATGGCAACGTTATGGCGACAATCACTACCCCACGGCTTATTCTTTCTCCCTTCCGGCCTGCGGACTGGAACTTCTTCCGCACTTTGAGTGAAGATGCGACGGTGATGCGCTACATCGGCAGCCTCGCCGCTGAAAAAGACAACCGCCTGCTGTTCGCCACCCGCCTGAACGCTCCGCATACCTTTGTGGTGCGCACCCACGACGATCCCACCGCACTGGGCGATATCGGCCTGAGAATCAGCCCGCAGCATCGTGATGAAGCGGATATTGGCTATATGTTTATCCCCCAGGCGCACGGCAAAGGCATTGCCAGCGAGGCGGTACGCGCGCTTTGCGAATACGCCTTTACCCAGGCGGGTGTTAACGCGCTGAACGCCTGGGTACTGGCGGAGAACACAGGCTCGGTGCGCGTGCTGGAGAAGTGTGGATTTGTGCGCACGCAGATGCTGGAAAAAGCGTACGAGATTGACGGCGTGCACTACGACGACTGGGCATATCGGCTGGAAAGCACCGCGTGTTAATCCCTTCCTGACTGTCACCGTATTCCCGCGATAATGCGTGGAATACGGTACGCAAAATACAAACTTGTTCCCTCTGTTTTCTGTTCGAATGTGAAGTCGTTTCCGGAACGCTAAAAATCTTTAGCGATAAATGTTTCTCGCGAGATTAATTGCATCAACAGTGTTGACATCAGTCAACACTCCTTTCACACTACGCAGGAAACAAAATGATGAAGGAACATCCAGACAAACACATTCGGGCGGCAATTTACTATGCGATCCTTCGCGGCTGGGTTTTCCACCCCGGCGGAAAAAGCGCCCATTGCTTTGGACGTTTACGCTGCGGCATACCGCAGCATAAGGAACATATGATGAGTGTCTGGTCCACACCGGGGAATGGCGTCAACCACGCCAGGCAAATCATACGCATGGTGGATCGTTGCACACCGGCGTACTCCGGTCGTCAGGCTTATCAATTCTAAAGGAGTTATTTGCTATGCCATTATTTAACTTCACCCTGACCCTGTCCGGCGTTACCGTCAGCACGCTAGGGCTGGAAGACGCGCTTTTCGCTAATGGTTGCGACGATGCGCTGGTGTGCTTTTACGGTACTTCGGTTTATCTGGAGTTCGACCGTGAAAGCGAATCATTAAGCAGCGCCATTCTGACTGCGGTTCATGATATCGAATCTGCTGGCATTGCTGCCCGTGTAGAGTCGGTTGACGCTACGTTGGTCGGGCTCAGCGACATCGCTGAACTGACCGGGCTGTCCCGCCAGGCTGTCGCCTTACTGAAAGATGGCGCGCGTGGCCGGGGCCGGTTTCCCGCCCCGGTACAGCGCGTAAAGGGCAATTCGCCGCTCTGGAGCTGGCGTAAAGTGGTGGAATGGCTGGTGAGTGAAAACCGTATTTCGGGTGATTCGCCGCTGGTTGAGAATGCGCGCGTGCTGGACAGTCTTAACCTGGCGCTACAACTGCGTTCATCAATGGAGGCGCAGAGCATTCTGCATTACGTTCAGCAACTCGAACGAAACCGCTCCCGCAGCCAGAAGGAATAGCCCGACCCGCGGGCTATATCATGTTATTTCAACGAGCCCTTCAGGAATTGCTGCAGGCGTGGGCTTTGCGGGTTGCCGAACAGATCGTCCGGGTGCCCTTCTTCTTCAATTTTCCCCTGATGCAGGAAAATGACGTGTGAAGAAACGTGGCGGGCAAAGCCCATTTCATGGGTCACCACCACCATGGTTTTCCCCTCTTCGGCCAGCTTCTGCATGATGCGCAGCACTTCGCCCACCAACTCGGGGTCAAGCGCGGATGTCGGTTCGTCAAACAGCAGCACGTCCGGCTCCATCGCCAGCGCACGGGCAATGGAAACGCGCTGCTGCTGGCCGCCAGAGAGATGCACCGGATATTTGCCCTGCTGGCGCTCGTCAATGCCGACTTTCGCCAGATACTTTTCCGCCCGCTCGCGGGCTTCCTGTTTGCTGAGCCCGAGAACCTGTACCGGCGCTTCCATCACGTTCTCCAGCACCGTCATGTGGCTCCACAGGTTGAAGTGCTGAAAAACCATCGTCAGGCGCGTGCGCAGCAGACGCAGCTGGTTTTTATCGGCGACCTTTAACTGACCGTCTTTGTCGCGCACCAGGCCGATATTCTGGCCGTTCACCACAATCGTTCCTTCACTCGGCTTTTCGAGGAAGTTAATGCAGCGCAGGAAGGTACTCTTCCCGGAGCCCGATGAACCGATGATCGAGATAACATCCCCGGCATTCGCCCGCAGCGTGACGCCTTTCAATACTTCATGCTCGCCGTAGCGTTTATGCAAATCGATGACGTTTAGTTTGTTCTCAGCCATGATGCTCTCAATGCGTTGAAGAAGGTGATACATGCTGCAGCCAGCGCTTTTCCGCTTTGCGGAACAGGCTGATCAACACATACGAAATGATCAGATACAGTACGGCGGCGATCCCGAATGCGGTAAAGGGCTGATAGGTCGCCGAGTTGATATCACGGGCAACTTTCAGCAGATCCGGCACTGTCGCGGTAAAGGCCAGCGCGGTCGAGTGCAGCATCAGGATCACTTCGTTACTGTAGGCCGGTAAAGCGATGCGTAACGCCGACGGCAAAATAATGCAACGATACATTTTAACGCTGGAGAAGCCGTACGCGCGCGCCGCCTCAATTTCACCATGCGGCACGGAGCGGATCGCCCCGGCGAAAATCTCCGTGGTGTACGCACAGGTGTTCAGGGTCAGCGCCAGCACCGTACAGTTTAGCCCGCTGCGGAAAAAGGCGTTCAGCAGTTCCGTGCCCTTCACCACTTCCAGCGTATACATCCCCGAGTAAAACACCAGCAGTTGAACGTAAAGCGGCGTTCCGCGAAAAATATAGGTAAAAAACCAAATCGGCATGCTGATCAATTTATTGCTGGAGACGCGCCCTACCGCCAGCAGCACCGCCAGCAGCCCCCCCATCACCACGGATAAAATCAGCAGCCACAGCGTAATGGCCACGCCGGTGAAGCGGTAGCCATCGGTCCAGAGCAGGGCTTTCCAGTATTCCTGAATAATTTCGATCACAGGTCTGCCCTCTTCACACCCACGGTATAGCGGCGTTCAAGCAACAGCAGTACGCCATTGGACACCGTGGTAAACACCAGATAAATCACGCCGCAGACCACGGCAAAGTAGAACGGCTCCCAGGTGCTTTTCCCGGCGAGTTGCGTCGCTTTGACCACGTCTTCCAGCCCCAGCAGCGAAACCAGCGCGGTGGCTTTGAGGATCACCTGCCAGTTGTTGCCGATACCTGGCAGCGCGAAGCGCATCATGGCCGGAAACATAATGCGGCGGAAGGTTTGACGGCGGGTAAAGCCAAACGCCGTTGCCGCTTCCAGATGCCCCTTCGGCACCGCCAGATAGGCGCCGCGAAAGGTTTCGGTAAAATAGGCACCGTAGATGTAACCCAGCGTGATGATCCCCGCGACCATGGGATCAATATCAAACTGCGCCAGCCCTAAGGCATCCGTGATGGCGTTAAGCGCTATCTGTAAACCGTAGAAAATCAACAGCATCAGCACCAGATCCGGTACGCCGCGAATCAGCGTGGTGTACGCTTCGAACAGCAACGCCAGCGGGCGATTGTTCGACAGCTTTGCGCCAGCCCCGGCCAGCCCGATCACCACGGCTAACAGCACGGAACTGATGGCCAGCTCCAGCGTCACGATAGCGCCATGGAAAATGACTTGTGAAAACCCGTACAACATTCAGCCTGTCCCGTCTGTGTTGCACCTTCGCGCCAGTTGGCGCGAAGGCTCATTTGTGCTGGTTAGTCACCATACACATTAAAATCGAAGTATTTCTTCGCTAATTTTTCGTAGGTACCATCGGCACGCATGTCAGCAAACGCTTTGTTCAGCGCTTCACGCAGTTCGTTATCTTCTTTGCGCAGGCCCATGCCGGTACCGACGCCAAACAGCTTGATGTCTTTAATTGACGGACCGCCAAACTCATAATCGCTGCCAACAGGCTGCTTGAGGAAACCTTCACTTGCGGCGACTTCGTCCTGGAACGCGGCGTCGATGCGCCCTGCCGTCAGGTCAGCGTAGATGTTGTCCTGCCCCTGATAGGAGACGATTTCAACACCTTTCGCGGCCCAGTGTTCGTTGCCATAGGTTTCCTGCGTGGTGCCCTGCAGCACGCCGACGCGTTTGCCTTTCAGCGTGGCGAGATCAGGGGTGATATTGCTCCCCTTTTTCACCACCAGACGGGAATCCGCTGCATAGAGTTTGTCGGTGAAGGCAATCTCCTGCTGACGTTTTTCGGTGATCGACAGCGACGACATAATCGCATCGATTTTCTTCGCTTTCAGAGAGGGGATCAGCGCATCCAGCGGGCTTTCAACGAAGGTACATTGCGCTTTTAAACGCTGGCAGAGATCTTTCGCCAGATCGATGTCAAAACCCACCAGTTCACCCTGCGCATTTTTCGATTCGAACGGCGCGTAAGTGGGATCGGTGCCGATACGAATTTTTTGCGGGATTGCTGCATAAACGGTGGATATGCTGGAAAGCGCCAGCATTAAAGAGAGAGACAACGCCAGTTTTTTCATATCTATCCTCAACAGACTGTCATTCTAACGGGGTTCAGCAAAAATACGGTACAGGTTATCGTGCCATTTTTTGACGTAAGTCGACACGTTTTTTTGCATCGTTAATGCTTAACTATGCACTAATAAACCGCAAATCAGCATATACGTCGCGGTTTCCATGCATTAATCAGGGTAATGCACCAAAACGAGTCATCATTTTGATGCATTACTCTCCGTCAGTAAGTGGTCTGCGGTATGCGACTTATTCGCCGTAGACGTTAAAGTTAAAATACTTCTTCGCCATCGTGTCGTACGTACCGTCTTTACGCAGTTCACCCAGCGCTTTATCAAAGGCAGCTTTCAGCTCGGCATCGTCTTTACGCAGACCCACGCCGGTGCCGTCACCGAAGTATTTTTTGTCTTTTACGGAAGGCCCAGCAAAGTCGAAATCTTTACCGGCAGGCTGTTTGAGGAAACCTTCGCTGGCGGCAACTTCGTCCTGGAATGCAGCATCCAGACGACCGGCGGCGAGGTCAGAGTAGATCAAATCCTGATTCTGATAGGCAACGACGTCCACGCCTTTGGTGCGCCAGGTTTCATTGGCATAGGCCTCCTGCGTAGAGCCCTGAAGTACGCCAACATGTTTGCCTTTCAGCGCATCGAGATCCGGTTTCACCGATGACCCTTTTGCGGCGATCAAACGAGAATCCGCAGCGTAGAGTTTGTCAGAGAAGGCAATCTCCTGCTGACGCTTCTCGGTGATGGAGAGCGAAGAAATAATCGCGTCGATTTTCTTCGCCTTCAGCGAGGGGATCAGAGAGTCAAAATCGCTGCCCACCCAGGTACATTTCACCTGCATGCGTTTGCACATCTCATTGCCCAAATCGATATCAAAGCCGACAAAATCCCCTTTCGCGTCTTTCGATGAGAAAGGCGCATAGGTCGCGTCAGTGCCGATACGAACTGTCTGCGGCAGCGCGGCAAAAACGCTGGAAGCGCTGCAGATACCTGATAACAACGTGAGAGCCAGAACCGTCTTCTTCATACATTACCCTTAAAATGTCGTGATGTAGTAAGTGTCTTGTTATGTCGTTTGCGTGTTGTGTGTTGTGTGTTGTTGTTGCAGACAATTCTTGCAGCTTTTATGCCATATTCACGAAGTACCGCAAAATCGACGTTAAATATGTTAATAAAAGGTTGCGATGTTGTCGCTAAAAGGAAAGATAACAGCATTGGCAGATAAACCGCAGCGGCGATGCGCAAAAAAACAAATTAAATGTTGAGGATTTGATCGTGGTTGCAAAATCGCCCCAGGACAGGGCGAAGCGAGAGAATATGCACTACTTTGGTGCGTCGTTATGCACCTTGCCAGCGGGTAAACAAATCTTCAGGTAAATCAATATCAAATTGATCCAGCACCCGGTTCACCGTCTGGTTGATCACGTCATCCAGCGTCTCAGGACGATGATAAAACGCCGGCACGGGTGGCATGATCACCGCCCCTATTTCCGCCGCCTGAGTCATCAGGCGCAAATGCCCGAGATGCAGCGGCGTTTCGCGTACGCACAACACCAGCGGACGCCGCTCCTTGAGGATCACATCCGCCGCGCGGGTCAGCAGCCCGTCGGTATAGCTGTGAACAATCCCTGAGAGCGTTTTGATGGAGCAGGGCAATATCACCATGCCGGTGGTTTTAAACGAGCCTGAAGAGATACAAGCAGCGATATCGCGGGCATCGTGTACCACATCGGCCAGCGCCTGCACATCGCGTAGAGAGATGTCGGTTTCGAGCGACAGCGTCTGGCGCGCCGCCTGACTCATGATCAGATGGGTTTCCACCCCGGCGACATCACGCAGCACCTGTAACAGGCGCACGCCATAAATTGCGCCACTGGCGCCTGAGATGCCTACAATCAGCCGTTTCATAAATGGATTCCTCCCGACAATTTCAGGCTGACAATGCCGCAAACGGGCGGGAGTTGCAAGAAAAGCGCGTCCTGTCGGGCAACAGAACGCGCCGAGGGAGGCTTAACCTTCGTTGTGCATCTCTAAGTTTTCCATTTCGTTCTGACGCAGCAGTGCTTTAGCGTCGTCATTACGCAGGGAATCGAGATAGTCGAGATACTGCTGGTTAACGTCTTTGGTCACGTAAACACCGTTAAAGACCGAACATTCAAACTGCTGAATATCCGGGTTCTCGGCGCGTACCGCGTCGATGAGATCGTTGAGATCCTGGAAAATCAGACCGTCCGCGCCGATGATCTGGCGGATTTCATCCACTTCACGACCGTGGGCAATCAGTTCGTTGGCGGTCGGCATGTCGATGCCGTACACGTTCGGGAAACGAATTTCCGGCGCAGCGGAAGCCAGATAAACCTTTTTCGCCCCTGCTTCACGCGCCATCTCGATGATCTGCTCAGAGGTCGTGCCGCGCACGATAGAGTCGTCCACCAGCAGTACGTTCTTATCGCGGAATTCGGCACGGTTGGCGTTCAACTTGCGGCGCACGGATTTACGGCGCAGCTGCTGCCCCGGCATGATGAAAGTGCGGCCGACATAGCGGTTTTTCACAAAGCCCTGGCGGTACGGTTTATCAAGGATACGGGCAATTTCCAGCGCGATATCGCAGGAGGTCTCCGGAATCGGGATAACGACGTCGATATCCAGATCTTCCCACTCGCGGGCGATTTTCTCGCCAAGCTTAGTGCCCATATTGACGCGGGCGCTGTAGACGGAAATCTTGTCGATGAACGAATCCGGACGCGCGAAATAAACGTATTCAAACAGGCACGGGTTGCTGACCGGGTTGTCCGCGCACTGGCGGGTGAACAGCTGCCCTTTTTCGGTGATGTAGATGGCTTCGCCAGGCGCGACGTCACGCAGGAACTCAAAGCCCAGCGTATCGAGCGCGACGCTCTCGGAGGCGACCATATATTCCGTGCGGCCATCGCCAATATCGCGCTTGCCGAGCACCAGCGGGCGAATGCCGTTCGGATCGCGAAAGGCGATCATCCCGTGGCCGATAATCATCGCCACACAGGCGTAGGCACCGCGAATCTGCCGGTTGGTGGCAGCAATCGCGGCGAAAATGTTGTCTGCTTCCAGCGGATAATGGCGGAAGTTATCCAGTTCGCTGGCAAAGATATTGAGCAGGATTTCAGAATCTGACGTGGTGTTAATGTGACGACGCTTCTCTTCAAACAGCTTTCTGCGCAGTTCGTGGGCGTTGGTCAGATTACCATTGTGCGCCAGGGTGATGCCGAAAGGAGAGTTGACGTAGAAAGGCTGCGCCTCGGATGCGCTGGAACTACCGGCTGTGGGGTAACGCACATGGCCGATTCCCATGTTGCCCTGCATACGCTGCATATGGCGAGCTTCAAACACATCACTCACCAGGCCGTTGGCCTTACGCAACCGGAAACAGTTGTTCGCATCAATGGTGATGATGCCTGCGGCATCCTGCCCACGGTGCTGAAGCACCGTTAACGCGTCATAAATCGACTGGTTGACCGGCATAACACCGGCGATACCGACAATACCGCACATACGTCATTTTCCTCGTTAAGAACTGCCCAAAGCTTATACCCTGGGCAAGAAACTCGACGAGCTTTGCAGATAGTCAAAGAACCACCTGATGATGAAACTGAATTGCGGGATCAACTGCGACTTCTGCCAGTCTTCGCTTTTAGACAGACCGGTAAAGGTATCAAGGAAGAACAGAATGGCGGCGACGATCAGTACGCCACGTAACGCACCGAAACAGATCCCCAGCACCCTGTCGGTCCCGGACAGGCCAGTTTTTTCCACCAGCGCTCCGATGACATAGTTCACGATAGCGCCGACAATCAGCGTCGCGACAAACAGCACCGCGATCGCAATCCCATTACGAACCAGTTCGTCTTCAAAGCCCGTAAACCAGACTGACAGGTAAGTGTAGTAATGGCTGGCAACAAAGAAAGCACAACCCCAGGTTACCAGCGATAACGCTTCACGAACAAAGCCGCGGATCAGGCTCACCAGACAGGAAAAACCAATCACCGCGATAATGGCGTAATCAATCCAGACCATATGTGTCCCACGATTTTACGCCCTGTCATCCAGTTCGGGGCGCATTCTAACAGAAAAAGAAAACGTTTGCGTAGGGATTTCCTTCCCGTGCTCAAATAAAAATGGCGCTGAAAAAATGTTCAACGCCATTCGGTTCGTCACCGGGGAGCGGGGTTAATTCGGCGAGTAACCCATCACCACTCCACTCAGCCCCGACAGCTGTTTCAGCTCGCCAAGCGAACCTTTCAGCTTATCTTTCGAGGCATCCGGACCAACCAGAATTCGGGTGATTTTACCCTGTACCGGTGTTGAAGGCGACGTGTAAACACGATAACCCGCACCGCGCAGTTTCCCCACGATCTCGTTGACCTTATCGGCGTTCTTCAGCGCACCCAGTTGCACCACGTAGGCTTTGCCCGTCGGCGCAGGTTTCTCTTCCGGCGCCGGCTTCTCAACGGGCGCTGGCGGCGGCGTCTCGGCCGGCACTGCGGCAGGTTTGGCCGGTGTCGGTTTCGGCTGCGGTTTTTCCACCGGCTTCGGCTTCGGCGGCGTCACCGACGCGGGTACGTCGTCGATGTCGTTATTGCCATTGGCTGTCATCCGTGAAGGATCCAGCGACGGCGCTGCCGCATCGCCCGCCCTCACCTCTTCAGCGGCCCCTTCCGGCGGCTGAGCAGGCAACGCCTGCGTGGCGGCAGGCAGCATATCCGGCTCATCCCGATCGCCCGGTTTTGGTACCAGCGGGATCGCCGCAAATTCATCCTGATAATGTTTTTTCTGACCATCGAGCAGCCCTGGCAGCACGATCACGCCCAGCGCTACCAGCACTATTGTCCCGACCAGACGGTTCTGAAACTTACTCGCCACCGGTTCTCCCCGCGTCCATCTCTTCCATTACATGCGCTACCGTGTGGAACGAACCACACACCAGCACCGTATCTTCTGGTTTTGCCTCAGCCATTGCGGCGTGCCAGGCATCTGCCACACTGGCATAGACTGCGCCGCGTGGCAAATGTTCCAGCAGCTGTTCCGCTGTCGCCCCGCGCGGTCCTTCCAGGGGGGCACAATACCAGTTATCGACCATCCCGGTAAGATTCTCCAGCGTACCGGCGATATCCTTGTCATGAAGCATACCAATGACCGCCAGCAGACGACCGGCTCCGGGTAACATTTTCAGACGTCCGGCAAGATACGCTGACGCATGAGGATTATGCGCCACATCGAGGATCAGGCGCGGCGATTCGCTGACAATCTGGAAACGCCCCGGCAGAATGGCTTGTGCGATACCGGTACGGATCGCCTGTTCGCTGACGTTAAGTCCGCTGGCGCGCAGCGCGGCAAGCGCCGTGGNNGTCGCGCAATTCGCCCTGCGCGTCGCTAAAGTTCCAGCCGTTATCGCTGACCTCATAGCGCCACTCGGCACCACGGCGCAGCAGCTGTGCGCCTTTTTCCTGCGCGACATCAGCAATGGTCGACGGCATGTCCGGCTCACCAACAATGGCCGGTTTGCCGTGGCGGAAAATCCCCGCTTTTTCACGGCCGATGCTTTCGCGATCCGGCCCCAGCCAGTCGGTGTGATCAAGGGCGATACTGGTGACCACGGCAACATCCGCATCCACCAGATTGGTGGCGTCAAGACGCCCGCCCAGTCCGACTTCCAGAATCACCACGTCCAGTTGCGCCTGCTTGAACAGCCACAGCGCCGACAGGGTGCCAAATTCAAAATAGGAAAGGGAAATATCACCGCGCGTGGCTTCGATTTCCGCAAACGATGCGGTATGCGCCGCTTCCGGCAGCTCTTCGCCCTGCACACGAACGCGCTCGGTATAGCGTACGAGATGCGGCGAGCTATAAACACCCACCTTGTAACCTGCTGCCATCAGCACCGATTCCAGCGTGCGGCAGGTGGTGCCTTTGCCGTTCGTACCGGCAACGGTAAAGACAAACGGTGCCGGTTTCTGCACGTTCATCCGCGCGGCAACCTCGCTGACGCGCTCAAGGCCAAGATCGATAGTTTTGGAATGCAGATTTTCCAGATAAGAAAGCCACGCAGCCAGCGGCGACGTGGCCTGAGGAGTACGTTGTTTTTCCATGATGCCCGCGATAGTTAACGAAACAAAAAGGGCAGCGCCGTCTGGCCCTGCCCTTTGCATTATCAGGCCCCAGGTTCCTGATCCGGTACCGGTGGTACCACCACGCTTTCGCGCGGTTCATCAGGATCCGGCGACGGGAGATTCATCAGCTTAGCCAGAACGCTGGCCAGCTTCAGGCGCATTTCCGGACGACGGACAATCATGTCGATCGCCCCTTTTTCAATCAGGAATTCACTGCGCTGGAATCCCGGCGGCAGTTTTTCACGCACCGTCTGCTCGATAACGCGGGGACCGGCGAAGCCGATCAGCGCTTTCGGCTCAGCGACGTTCAGATCGCCGAGCATCGCGAAGCTTGCGGAAACGCCACCCATGGTCGGGTCGGTCAGTACGGAGATGTATGGCAGACCGCGTTCCTGCATTTTCGCCAGCGCGGCGGAGGTTTTCGCCATCTGCATCAGCGACATCAGCGCTTCCTGCATTCGTGCGCCACCGGAAGCGGAGAAGCAGATCAGCGGGCAGTTGTCTTCCAGCGCCTGTTCAACGGCACGGACGAAACGCGCACCGACAACTGAGCCCATGGAGCCGCCCATAAAGGCGAATTCAAATGCCGCCGCGACGACCGGCATGCCGTGCAGCGTGCCTTTCATGACCACCAGCGCGTCTTTTTCGCCCGTTTCTTTCTGAGCAGTCGCCAGACGGTCTTTGTATTTTTTCGAGTCACGGAACTTCAGCACGTCTTTCGGCTCAAGTTCGCTCCCCAGTTCAACCAGAGATCCTTCATCCAGCAGGCTATGCAGGCGGTTTCTCGCCGTCATACGCATGTGATGATCGCACTTAGGGCAAACCTCCAGGTTACGCTCCAGCTCGGCACGGTAAAGTACCTGACCGCAGCTGTCACACTTGGTCCAGATCCCTTCAGGGATACTGGCCTTGCGGGTGGGGGTTATATTGCTTTTAATTCGTTCAATCCAGCTCATTGATAACCTTTCTGCCTGAACCTGGTCGATGCCAGTTTTGCCGTAAGAGGCGAATAATGCCATTTTTGCCGCTTACAGACCATGAAATGTTGCACATTAAAACATAAGCGCTCGAAACATGGGATAAAAAAGTGGTCGAACCCCTTACTTCATCGGTTTCGTCTGTTTAGCTGCCGCCCGCTTGTGGCGGATGATCTCCACTACGCCAGGCAGGATGGACAGCACGATGATCGCCACAATCAGCAGCTTCAGATTCTCCTGCACCACCGGCAGGTCACCAAACAGATAGCCTGCGTAGGTAAACAGCAGCACCCACAGCAACGCGCCGACGACGTTATACGCCGCAAAATGACGATAAGACATATGCCCCATTCCCGCCACAAATGGCGCGAAAGTTCTGACGATGGGCACGAATCGCGCCAGAATAATGGTCTTACCGCCATGTTTCTCGTAGAACGCATGGGTCTTATCGAGGTAGCTGCGACGGAAGATTTTCGAGTCCGGATTGCTGAACAGCTTTTCACCGAACAGGCGGCCAATCGTATAGTTCAGCGCATCGCCGACAATCGCCGCGATGACCATCAGCAGCACCATCAGGTGAACATTAAGATCATTGGTCGGCAATGCCGACAGCGCCCCCGCCACAAACAGCAGCGAATCTCCCGGCAGGAATGGCGTCACCACCAGACCCGTTTCGCAAAACAGAATCAGAAACAGAATGGCATATACCCAGACGCCGTACTGCGCGACCAGCTCCGCCAGATGCACATCAATATGCAGAATGAAATCAATCAGAAAGCGAATCAGATCCATAGTTGCTTAGCCTTTAGTTACTGCAATTTCGCATTTAGTCCGCCAGAAACAGCGGGCCCATCGGCGTCTTCGGCAGGCCGAAATGATCGGGATAGTCTACCGCCACCAGATACAACCCTTCCGCTTTCGCCGTCGCTGCCGCCAGCGTTCTGTCCTTCGCTGCCAGTAGCTCTGCAATCCAGTTCTCTGACTGGTTTCCGGCACCTACTTCCATCAGGCTGCCAACGATATTCCTGACCATGTGATGCACAAAGGCATTGGCTTTGATATCCACCACCACATAAGCCCCGTGACGCTGAACGTCAATGTGCATCACGTTTCGCCACGGCGTGCGCGACTGGCACTGAACGGCACGAAACGAGGTAAAATCATTTTCGCCAATCAGACACTGCGCTGCGCGATGCATCCGTTCGGCGTCCAGCGGCTGGTGAAAATGGGTCACACCCTGGCTTAACACCGCCGGACGCAAGCGATGATTGTAGATGACGTAGCGATAACGGCGTGCCGTTGCGCTGAAACGGGCATGAAAATCATCGGCAACATGTTTCACCCAACGCACCGCGATGTCACCAGGCAAATTCGCATTTACACCCAGCGTCCACGCTGCGTCTTTACGCAGCGCGTGGGTATCGAAATTTCTCGGCGATTTTGCCCGCCATCAGCGCGCCGCCGAAGCGAACGTTGTCGGCGACCGACCAGAACTGGATTTGCTCCGGCATACCGTAATCGTTACGCACGCAGCCCACCGACAGTTGCGCATTGCCGGAGGCGTCGCCCACCTGCGTCGGGAACGCGTTCTGTTCCGACAGCACGATATCTTCACCGCGGGCAAAAGCGTCGCGCGCCTCTTCCGCCGCCAGCGGACGCAGCGCTTCAAAGCTCACCATCTGCGCATGGCCGTAGAATACCGGCGACTGCACGCAGTTCGCGGAGATCATCAGGCCGTCGTCCTGCAGGATTTTGCGTACCTGATCGACAATGCGGCGCTCTTNGCCTCCGCGATCCGGCAGCAGCGGCAGCAGGTTAAACGCCAGCTGGCGGCCAAAGAAATCATCTTCATCGATCGGAATACCGTTCAGCAGTTTGGCGCTCTGCCCTGCCAGCGCATCGACCGCTTTTTTACCGTGTGCAGACGCCGACAGCAGGCTGGTCACCGCAATGCGCGACAGACCGCCTTCGTCGATCAGCGGTTTCAGCGCCGCCAGCAACTGGCTGGTGAGGCTGTCCGGCACGGCGATGATATTACGGTTGCGGTAGTCGGCCAGCACAAACGGGTTCACTTCCGGCACCACCAGCGGCACGTCCGGCTCCAGCGCGAACAGCCCGCTGGCGTCAATCACCAGACACCCGGCGTTAGTGGCTTCGTCAATATACTGTGCGCTCGCTTCAGCCCCGGCGACGAAAAACGCCAGTTGCGCCTGCGTCCAGTCAAATTCAGCGGCATCCTGCACCCGCACCGTTTTGCCCTCGTAACGCAGCGATTCACCCGCGCTTTCGCTGCGCGCCAGCGCATGCAATTCACCCACCGGGAACTGACGCTCGGCAAGGGTTTCGAGCAGGGCTTCACCCACGGCGCCCGTGGCGCCCAGTACGGCAATATTCCAGCCTTCAGACATGGTGGTTACTCCAGAAAAAATAGCCGCCCCGCCGCAATTGTCGGCGAAGCGTATTAAGAAGACATTAACGTGTTGCGAGATGGACGGCGTTGAAGCCCAGTTTTTTCAGCATTTCAGCCGCCCCGGCATCATCACACTGCACATACAGCGAGGACCATTCACGGCGTTCCTGATAATTCTTGCGCAGCTTGTCAAACTCACCCGCTTTACCCGCCACGTGTCGCAGCGGCGCATCATCGCGGCGCACATCATACACCAAATGCACCAGCCTTTTTAGCGTTGCCTGATCGAGCGGACCGTGCAAGGTGATACGACCGAACTCCGGGGCTGGCAACAGGGTATCCAGCGACACCTGGTGGCGCTGACCGATAAATTCACTATAGGCTTCAAAGACCTGAGTGGTGCCGCGCGCTTTGCCTTCCAGGGTGTAGCCCGCAATATGCGCAGTGCCAATATCCACCCGAGCCAGCAGTTCGGTGTTGAGATCCGGCTCCGGCTCCCAGACGTCGAGCACCACGCTTAACGCTTGCCCTGTTTCCAGACGCGCCAGCAGCGCGCGGTTATCCACCACCGCGCCGCGACAGGCGTTAATCAGAATAGTGCCAGGTTTCAGACGGCGGATCAGCGCCTCGTCTGCCAGATGCAGCGTTTTATACGGGCCGTCTTTAAACAACGGCGTATGGAAGGTCAAAATATCCGCCTGTTCTACCAGCGTGTCCAGCGGCAGAAAATCGCCATCGTCGCCGTTATCAGCGCGCGGCGGATCGCACAACAGCGTTTTGATCCCCAATGCCTCAAGCCGTTTTTGCAGACGACCACCAACGTTACCCACGCCGACAATGCCGACCGTGCGGTCAGCCAGCGCAAAACCATCGCGTTCCGCCAGCATCAGCAGCGCGGAAAAGACATATTCCAATCGCGTTACAGCCAGGTGCGGCGGAAAAACCGATCCCCGCCTGCGCAAGCCACTCCTCATCGACATGATCCGTGCCTGCCGTGGCCGTACCGACAAACTTCACCGGCTTACCCGCCAGCAACGCGGCATTGACCTTCGTGACTGAACGCACCATCAGCGCGTCTGCATCATTCAGCGCTTCCTCAGGAAGCGGACGACCCGCCACTGCCCTGACCTCGCCCAGGCGACTGAACAATTCGCGGGCATAAGGCATATTTTCATCAACGAGGATTTTCACAGTTTGTACCTGTCTGAGAACGAGAGTTAACCGGAGAAGTGTGCCATAATCTCGCCGCCAGGCATACCTGCAACCTGGTGGACTCAGCCACGACGGTAAGGATTTCTCATGACGCAACCCATTTCAGGCATGCCAGTTCGCCCGCCCGGTGAAGGCGTTCCCGCCACGTCCACGCCCGGCGAGCAACCGCTATCAACTCAGCAACGTACGGTGCTGGAGCGGCTGATCACCCGTCTGGTGGCACTGACGTCGCAGCAAAACGCGGAAGTGTGGGCCGGGATCAAGCACGATCTGGGACTGAAAGGGGATGCGCCCCTGCTCTCGCGCCATTTTCCCGCCGCCGAACAGAATTTAAACCAGCGGCTGGCCACGGCGCAGCAGAACCTCAGCACCCGTCAGACGCTGTCGCAGTTAACCGAGTTGCTGAGCCAGGGCAACAACCGTCAGGCGGTGAGTGATTATGTGCGTCAGCAATTCGGGCAAACCGCGCTGAGCCAGCTGACGCCTGAGCAGTTAAAAAGCGTGCTGCAACTGTTGCAGAACGGTCAGCTGTCTATTCCACAACCGCAGCAGCGTCCGGCGACAGATCGCCCGTTGGCCCCTGCCGAGCATAATACGCTGAACCAGCTGGTGACCCGGCTGGCGGCGGCGACCGGCGAATCCAGTAAGCTTATCTGGCAGTCGATGCTCGAACTTTCCGGCGTGAAAACCGGCGAGCTGATCCCGGCCAAACATTTTGCTCAACNCGCTGAGCAGCCAGCCCACGCCGACGCTGCATTCGATTCAGGCAGCGCTCAAACAGCCGCTCGAGCCGCGAGAGATGCAGTCGCTGCAGGATTATGCGCAGCAAACCTGGAACGTCACGCCGCAATCCGCGCTGACCATCGCCCAGGTACAGGATCTGCTAAATCAGATATTCCTCAGACGCGTCGAACGCTCGCAGGACACCTATCCAGCCCATTTACAGCCCGTTCACCCCGTTCATCGACGCCGTTAAAACGATGTCGGCGCGCCCGGGACTGTTGCTGGTTGCGCTGCTTGTGGCGATGGCGCTGGTGTGGATAGTGATTTAACGCTGACGGAAACAGGCGAGCGTGACCACGATGCCGACCACGGCGGAAATGGCGCCCGCCAGGAACACCGACGGATAGCCAAACGAGGTCGCCAGCAGCCCGGCCAGCGGACCCGTCACGCCGTAAGAGATGTCCTGAAACGCGGCATAACCGCCAAGTGCGGTACCGCGCACCTGCNGGTTAACGCCGCACCTGCCAGCGCCATCCACGCGTCCGTCGCCTGCCACAGCAGCACCAGACCGGCCGTTTCAACCAACAGCGAAACAATCGCCATCTTCACGCCGCCATAGCGATCCGGCATCCAGCCAAACAGAATACGCATCAGCACGAAAGCACCGCCAAACGCGGTCAGCGTAAAACCAGCCATTGCCCAGCCTTTGCTGAGGAAATAGAGGGAAACGAAGGTGCCGATCACCGCAAACCCGACGCCCTGCAGCGCGAGACCCATACCCGGTTTCCAGATAAGCCCGACCACGCTCCATAGCGACGGACGCTCACCCGCATGTGCGGGCACCTTACGCACCGTGCCGTTAAAAGCCCAGGCCAGCAACGGCAGTGCCATCGTCGTCCCGGCCAGCGCCGCAAAGCCGAAATGGCTGTGAATCAGCAAACCCAGCGGCGCACCGGCCGCCAGCGCGCCGTAAATCGCCATCCCGTTCCACGACATCACTTTGCCCGAACGCCCGGGGCCAACCAGCCCCATCCCCCAGGTCAGCGTGCCGGTCAGCAACTGGCTTTCGCCAAACCCGAGGATCAGACGCCCGACAATTAACAAGGCGAATTTCCACATGGCTGATACCGGCAACAGCGCCGCCAGCAACCACGCCGCCCCCGCCATCCCGCAGGCCAGCATCCCCTGTAGCGCCGAGCGTTTTGCGCCGTGCTGATCCGCCAGCCGCCCGGCATAGCCACGAGTCAGCACCGTCGCGAGGAACTGGATCCCCACCGCAATCCCGACCATGGTGTTGCCATAGCCCAGCTCGTGATGGACAAAAAGCGGGATCACCGGCAACGGTAGTCCGACCGTCATGTAGGTTAAGAAAACCGCAAAGGCGATACGAAATAGCGAGACATTGGCCTTCGATGTACTTTCTGAATGGGTTACAGCCGTCATGCGTAATGAATAATCAAGAGAATAAAAGCGGAGGTGGAGTTTGCCTTTTGTACAGCGGGGTTGTCAACGCACTAAAAAAGGGAGCTCAAAGGCTCCCTTTTCATGGTTTTACACAACCATTACGCGTTCAGCTTACGCATAACCAGGGTGGCGTTGGTGCCGCCGAAGCCGAAGCTGTTGGACATCACGGTCGTCAGTTTACGCTCAGTCGGCTGAGTGACGATGTTCAGACCTTCCGCCTGCTCGTCCATCTCGTCGATATTAATGCTCGGCGCGATAAAGCCGTGCTCCAGCATCAGCAGAGAGTAAATCGCTTCCTGCACGCCCGCCGCACCCAGAGAGTGGCCGGTCATCGCTTTGGTCGCGGAGATTGCCGGGCTCTTATCGCCGAACACTTCACGGATAGCGCCCAGCTCTTTCACGTCACCCACCGGGGTAGACGTCCCGTGTGAGTTCAGGTAGTCGATTGGGGTATCAACACCGTGCANCCATCCCGCCGCCGCCTGCGATAACGAAACCATCACGGTTCGCATCGTAAGTACGGGAGGCTTTGTCTGGCGTTTCGTTGTATTTGGTGGACAGCGCGCCCATGGCGTCAAACTCGCAGGCCATTTCCCAGCACAGCTCTTCGCCGCCGCCAGCAAAAACGATGTCCTGTTTGCCCAGCTGAATTTGCTCAACCGCGTTACCGATGCAGTGCGCAGAGGTGGCGCAGGCGGAGCTGATAGAGTAGTTTACGCCGTGAATTTTGAACGGCGTGGCGAGGCACGCAGACACGCCGGAAGCCATCGCTTTAGTCACAACATAAGGGCCCACGGCTTTCAGACCGCGCGGGCTGCGCATGGCGTCTGCACCAAAGACCTGGAATTTCGGGGAGCCGCCACCGGAACCGGCAATCAGACCCACACGCGGGTTATTCTGATACACCTCGTCAGCAAGGCCTGCGTCGGCGATTGCCTGTTCCATGGACAGGTAAGCGTAGATAGATGCGTCGCTCATGAAGCGAACAACTTTGCGGTCGATGAGGCCAGTGGTATCCAGTTTGACGTTGCCCCAGACGTGGCTACGCATGCCGGAATCTTTCAGTTCCTGAGAGAAAGTGATCCCTGAACGTCCTTCACGGAGGGATGCCAGGACTTCCTGCTGGTTATTACCGATGCTGGAAACGATGCCCAAGCCAGTAATCACTGCACGTTTCATTCAATACCTCTGTTTGTCGCACTATTTTGAAGTTTCGAGTCGCAAGATAGCGTACACTTGTACGCCGAACAAGTCCGATCAGACAAAATCTGCTTAAATTTGCTCCTGCACCCACACATCGTTAAGATCGTCAGACTTCCCGTGATACGAGTAACTTACGTGAAACAAAACGCCATACAACCTGCCAACCTTGAATTCAACAATGAGGGTACACCTGTTTCCCGAGATTTTGATGACGTCTACTTCTCTAATGATAACGGCCTTGAAGAGACCCGTTATGTTTTTCTCGGCGGAAACCGGATTACAGCGCGTTTTTCAGAACATCCCCGTTCGTTATTTGTTGTGGCGGAAAGCGGTTTCGGCACCGGGCTCAACTTCCTGACGCTGTGGCAGGCGTTTGACGCGTTTCACGCCGCCTCCCCGGACGCTACCTTCGCGGTGGCCCCTGCCGGTCGCCGGATGTCATCGCCTGCTGCTTGACGGCGGTCGCGTCACGCTGGATGTGTGGTTAGGGGATATCAACACGCTGACTGAGACCCTCGACGACACGCTAAATCAGAAGGTCGACGCCTGGTTTCTGGATGGCTTCGCCCCGGCGAAAAACCCGGACATGTGGACGCCTGCGCTTCTGTCCCGACCCGGCGGTACGCTGGCGACCTTTACCTCTGCCGGGTTTGTACGACGCGGCCTGCAGGAGGCGGGGTTCACCATGCAGAAGCGCAAAGGTTTTGGCCGAAAGCGTGAAATGCTGACCGGCGAAATGACGCAAACGCAGAGTGTCGCACCGCGTGCGCCGTGGTTTGCCCGCCCGGGTGCGACCGCGCAGGAGGTGGCGATC
>NZ_JNGH01000094.1 GCF_001188485.1 Trabulsiella odontotermitis | reverse complement strand
ACCCGTGTCGGCTGGTATATCCGCCCGCTCAGCCCGGTAAAATTACCCCACGGTGAGCGTCAGGGCGAAGACGTGATGGCGCAGTACTGGAGCGACGAGCACTACAACTACGCGCTAGTCACGCCGCTGAACTCCACCGGGGTAAACGGACTGCGCAAGGCGGTGTCNGTTGATCACACCGTGGGAACGGTGCCGCCGTCAATGAGATACTCCGTTCCCGTTATCGCACTTGCGCGGTCGGACGCCAGAAACGCAATCAGATTCGCCACCTCGTCCGGTCTTGCGGGGCGGCCCAGCGGAATGCCGCCCAGCGCATCCATAATGATTTTTTTACCCCCCGCGTAATCGGTTCCTGCTTCTTTAGCCAGCCGTTCTGCCAGATGGACGGCGGCTTCGGTTTCAATCCATCCGGGCGAGACACGCAGCACGCGAACGCCTTTCGGCGATACCTCTTTTGACAGACTTTTGCTGTAGGCCGACAGCGCGGCTTTTGCCGCCGCATAAGCAGTGGTCGCTTCCGGCAGCGGCATCAGGCGCTGAATAGAGGAGACATGAATAACGACGCCCGCGCCACGCGCTATCATGCCCGGCAGCAGCAGCCTGTCCAGCCGCACGGCGGGGAGTAAATTCAGCGCCAGTTCCTGCTGCCACTGCACCTCGTCCAGCACGGCAAATCCCCCGGCTGGCGATGACGATCCGCCGAGCATATGCACTATTACGTCCACGCCGCCAGGGTGCTGCTCCACCTGCTGCGCCAACTGCTGGCATCCGGATTCGGTGGTTAAATCGGCGGCGACAAACTGGACATCGTCCCGTAGCGCCTCAGGCCGGTGACGTGCCACGGTAATCACCTGCGCGCCCAGTTCGCGAAACAGCGCGACCGTTGCTGCGCCTGCGCCTTTGGTGCCTGAAGTGATGAGCGCGCGCTTGCCTTTCAGCGACAAAAATTCCGCCATGTTTATTCTCCCGTCTTGTTGTGATTAATGGTGCTTGTTCACTCTAGGGAAGCGAGATAATTTGGACAACGGGGATAAACATGAATGCCATGATGAAGGAATCGGGATAATGTCACGCGTCACGCTCAATGATTTACAGGCGGTGATCGCCATCGCCCGCCGGGGAACCTTTCGCGCGGCGGCGATTGATCTGGATATGTCGACCACCGCGCTCAGCCATACCATCGCCCGGCTTGAGGCGGCGCTGGAAGTGCGGTTGTTTAACCGTACGACGCGCAGCGTGGCGCTGACCGAAGCCGGGCAGTTGCTGGTGGAAGAGATGGGGCCGTCATTGCAGGGCGTGAATGCTGCGCTGGAGGCGGTGCGCGCCCGCAAGGGTACACCGTCCGGCGTACTGCGCATCAACGCGCCGCCGTTTGCCGCGCTCACCCTGTTTTCGACGGTGATCGTCGAGTTTCTGCGCCGTTACCCGCAGATGCATATCGATTTGGTGACGGAAGGGCGGCTGGTGGATATCGTCGCGGAAGGGTTTGATCTGGGCGTGCGGGTGGCGGGTCTGGTGCCAAACGACATGATTGCGCTCTCCCTCGGGCAGCCGCAGCGCTTTGCGGTGGTGGCTTCGCCAGACTATCTTGCGCAGCACGGCACGCCGGTAACGCCGGGTGATCTGCTCAATCATGCCTGTATTCGCGTGCGGTTGCCGGACGGCGCGCTGTACCGCTGGCATCTGGAAAAGCAGGGAGAAGTGGCGCACGTTGAGGTACAGGGGCCGCTGACGCTCGATGAAGCCTCGCTCTGCCGCGCCGCCGTGATGGAAGGGCTCGGTATCGGTTTTTTCCTCGAACAGAACGTGATTGAGGATATTACCGCCGGACGCATGGTGCGCCTGCTGGATGACTGGACGCCACCGTTTCCGGGGCTGTGTCTTTATTATCCAGGCAGACGTCACCCCTCCGCCGGGCTGGCGGCGTTTCTGGCGCTGGCGCGCGAGGTTGCGGCGCGGTAATTACACCCGCACGACCCCGACGGTAAGGATAATATTGGCGAAGCGTCGCGTTTCGCCGGAGGCAATGACCAGCAGCGTGTCGGACGATTTGGCCTGCGCATAAAACTCTTCACGCGACAGCCAGGTAAATTCCGTCTCTGGCGATAAAAGGCGCTGATACTCTTTTTCGATCGTATTATCAAAGTCGGCAGGCGAGGCCATCAGCGTTGCGCTTTCCACATTGATATATTTCAGCAGCTTTTCAAGAATAAACGGGCTGTTGATCATCCCGGGGGCAAAGTTGAGATAAATAATCGTTGCGCCGGGCGCAGAATTTGTCACGAAAGAATAGTTGCTGTCGGCGAGCACTATTTTTGTTTTATGACCACATTTTGCCAGAACGCTTAATAGCTCCGGGTGAATAATGTCTGTCTTAATCATAGTAATCCCTGTAAAACGTGCCAGGCCATGATTGCCCTGGCATGTTCAGATTGACGGTTGCCACTGCTTTTCCGTCACATACGATAAATGCCGCCGTTAATATCAATGGTCGCGCCGGAAATAAAGCCATCGTATTCCGAGGCAAGGAAACGAATGGTGCGTGCGACGTCTTCGGCAGTGCCTGCACGTCCCAGCGGAATCGCGCTGATGGTTTCATCGGCGGATTCTTTAGTGGTATGCACATTATGGAAACGCGTGCCGAGAATCAGCCCCGGCGCTACGGCGTTAACGCGAATGCCATACTGACCGAGCTCTGCCGCCAGCGAGCGGGTCCAGGTCAGGATCGCGCCTTTGGTTGTTGAGTAGACCAGCGAGCCGGAATGCCCGCCGGAGCGGCCTGCCAGCGAGGCAAGGTTAACGATGCTGGCACCGTCTTTGGCGGCTTTAAGGTACGGCAGCGCGCTTTGCGTGACGTTCAGCATGGTGGTCATATTGACGTCAATGACGGTACGCCAGAAGGCCTGATCAATTTCGCCCATCCATTTTCTGGCAATAATTCCGCCGACATTATTGACAAGAATATCAATACCGCCGAGGAATTCTGCCGCAACAGCAACACATTTTGCGGCATCTACTTCACTGGTTAAATCCGCATGGCCGTATGCTGCTTTTTGCCCCAGTGAGGTCGCCAGTGCGACCAGTTCTTTCGGGCCTTCTTCTCCGCTGAAGTAATGGATATAAATATCGCATCCGGCTTCAATCAGCGATTTTGCGGTCGCCTTGCCGATCCCTTGTTCTGCGCCAGTAATCAGCACTTTTTTTCCGGAAAGATTACCCATTTTAATCTCCTGTTATTGATCTTTGCGAGTGACTAACAGCTAATCTGAATTATTATTTTGTGGCGTTGGTTGCTTATTTAAGGCAACGGGCAGCCCTGATCATCTTGTGATCATTAAATTTCCCTGGTGTTGGCAGCTATATACTCGCTGCCGCCCTTACTTACAAAATATTAATGCTCTTCATTTTCAATAACCGACTGTCGGCTAATGAGTTTGGGTACAAATAAGAACTCCTCGGGCGTCAGATCCGGGGTTTCAATGCGCGTCAGCAGGCGGTCGACCATCATGTTGACCATGTCAGCCAGCGGTGGCATGACCGAACTCATTGGCGGTTGAACCAGATCGGCAAGTGGAATGTTATCGATGCCGATGACTGACATATCCTGTGGAATGCGTATTCCCGCGCTGCGTAACCCGGCCATCAGACCAATGCCCATCGCGTCGTTGATTGCCACAATGCCATCCGGGCGCGGCGACTGCTGCAGCACTTTTGCCGCCAGCGAACGCCCCAACTCGGTCATTTCAGCATCGCCGTACGCCACTTCGGCCTTGCCTTCAATCACATGTGCGCTGTCCTGCAGGCCATGTCGTTTGACGGCGGAAAAGAAACCCTCAATTTTATGCAGACGGCTGGTGAGCTGCGTGGCTTCGGTGACAAACACCAACTGCCGACAACCGCGTTCGNNCCAGCCGACCGGCTTCAACGTTATCCATCGACACACTGTCGAACGGCGGATTGCCGTCCGGCGCATGGGCGGACATCAGGCTGTCGTAGTTCACCATCACCATGCCATGGCGGGCGGCGTTGGCGAAGTGGGGGCGATCCATCGCCGTGGCGACAACAATCACCCCCTTCACGCCATGGGCAAACATATCTTCCAGAAAGGCTTTTTCTTCATCTTCCTGGCGATAGGTATTCCCTAACAGCACCCGGTACTGATTGGCTTTGGCGGCACGGTCGACCTCACGGGTCAGCATCGCAAAGCTCGGGTTCACAATCGACGGCACCAGTAAGCCAATCATGCGTGCCTGGCCGGTTTTCAACTGCTGAGCCACCCGGTTCGGCAGATAATTCAGGTCGTGCATGGACTGCCGGATGCGTGCGAGTGTCTCCGGGCGCATCTGATTGGTGCGTCCATTCAACACATTCGACACGCTACTGACTGACACGCCAGCGTGGTTCGCAACATCCCGGATATTAGCCATACTGCCCTCATTATTGACGCAATTATTTGTTAATCAGTACCCTGCCAGTCCCGGCAGCCAGGTGGTGATGATCGGGATCATCGCAATCAGGATGATACCGAACAGTGACACCATCAGGTATTTCACCATTGGACGAATAACGTTCTTCATTTCCACCCCACAAATGGCGCAGGTGGTGTATAACCCGAGGCCAATCGGCGGAGAGAACAGCCCGAAACCCATCGCCAGAATCATCACGATACCGTAATGCAGCGCATTAAAGCCAAGCTGTACGGCAATCGGCACCAGAATCGGCGCGAAGATGATCAGCGCTGGCGCACCTTCCAGTACCGCGCCGAAGACAATCAGGATGATGATGGTCAGTAGCAGGAACACCCAGGCGCCTTGCGAATGACCAATTCCGACCAGCAGCTCCGCAATCTGTTGCGGGATCATCTGGATGGTCAGCACGTACGACAGGCTGGTGGCGCAGGCGACGATGAACAACAGCACGCCGGACATCGCCGCAATGTCGATGAACATTTTCACCGTGGCACGGAAAGTCAGCTCACGAAACGCCAGTCGACCAATCACAATCGCATAAACGACTGCAAAAGCTGAGATTTCCGTTGAGGTGGCGATGCCCATCATCACACCACGGCCAATCATGAAAATCATCGCCAGGCCGACAATCGCCCCTAACCATAGCTGCAACAGCGGACGCATCTGCGGGTACGCTTCGCGAATGTTGATTTTGCCGCCGAAACGGTTGGCGGCGATCAGCATCAACACCAGCAGGCAGGCGGCAGGCATCAGACCGGCGATAAACAGCGCGCCGATGGAGATGTTCGCCACAAAGCCCAGCACNGACGCCCGCCAGCTTCGACCCGGAAATGCCGGAGAAGAAGGCCATCGACAGCACCGTCGTCATGTTCAGACCACCGCGGAAACGCCCCATCCCACGCACGACCAGCTCGACCAGACGTGTTGACATGCCGTTGATTTCCATGGCCGCACCGGCCAGCAGGAAGAACGGGATCGCCAGCAGGACGAAGTGATCCACAGCATCAGCCCGGCAGCGGCGGTGGCCGGGTCGGCCATCAGGGAGAGTTTCAGCCAGCCCAACAGGATCAGCACCACGATCCCCGCACCGCTTAACAGCACCACTTTCGCCCGCGCTTTCAGCGCATGTTCAAGCGCCGCCAGCATCATCACCACGGAGCACTCGAACCCACCAGTCCGACTGCCACCAGGAACAGCACCCAGCGGCTGGCGTGCACCACATAAGGACGAACGGATTCAGGAATAAAGCGCAAAAAGAGATCGACGCCGATATGACCGCCGCGCCCGGTTGAGGTCGCCACGCCAAAAAAGACCAGCGCAATCATCATTGCACGCGCCATCTCTTCCGCCCATTCGATAGGGGAGTGCAGAGCGTAGCGCCAGATCACGGAGGCGAAAACCACCAGAACGTTAATCAGTAAAACCAGCCCACCGGCCCAGGCGGTCAGGGTCGTCAGGAATTTATTCAGCCGGGAAAGGTAAACCAGCGGCCCCGAGGGGGTTTTGATTGCCATCGATGTGTCAGCCATATCGAACCTCGTTATAAAGCTCCCGTCGGAGGCGGCCAGCCATCACCGGCCGCCTGGATGAAGGAAAGGGGGGATTACTCCGCCGCCGTTACGTCATCAACGACAGTTTTCATCTGCGGATATTTTGCCAGGAATTCATCCCAGACCGGTTTCACATCTGCGCGCAGGGCATTGCGATCCACTTCGCGGAACACCATGCCGAGGCCTTTCAGTTGCTCAACCGCTTTCTCTTCAATCTTATAGGATTGCTGGCGTTCATATTCGGTCGCCTCGCGGGCGGCTGCCAGGAATCCAGGACGCAGTTTTTCCGGGATCTGCTGGAAGCTGTTTTTATTCATCGCAATCATGATGGGGTTATAGATGTGCTGCGTCAGGGTCGCGTTTTTGGCGATCTCATAGAACTTGTTGGCGAGCACGGTAGCGGAGTCGTGTTCCAGACCGTCGATCACCCCCATCTGCAGACTGGAGTAAACTTCACCGCCTGGCATCGGGATAGAGACCGCACCCATGTGGTTGATGGTGGCGATAAAGTTCGGTACCGGCAGCACGCGGATTTTCAGGTTTTTCAGGTCTTCCGGTTTTTCGACCACTTTCTTGGTGTAGATGTTACGTGCGCCCAGGTTGTAGGCGTAATCGATGACTACCACGTTGGCTTTTTTCAGCATCAGATCGGAAAGTGCTTTACCGGCGTTACCGTCCAGCGCTTTACCCACCTGATTCCAGTCTTTAAACAGATAGCCCAGATCCAGCACACCGATTTCCGGGACCAGCGTGGCCCAGATAGAGGTGCCGGAAATCATCATATTGATGGCGCCAATGCGCACCTGCTGGGTGGCGTCCGCTTCTTTACCAAGCATCGCGTTAGGGAAGTAGTTCAGTTTGATCTCATCTTTAAGCTGAGGATCTTTCTCAATATTGGATTGTAAGCGTTTGAACCAGATGTAGTGCGCCGAGTTGTCATCCGCGGTCAGTGACGAATAAACACGGAGAGTGACTTTGGCTTCGGCAAGGTTAGTGACAGCACCGGCCGCGAACAGCATAGAGGTAAGTAGGGTTCCAACGAGGGTTTTGCGTAAAACGGATTGCTGAATGTTCATCATGTTAGTCCTTGTGAGAAAACATTTTTCTATTGTTCCCGACCGATAGCACGGTCTGTCAGGGCATGACTGCGACTTTCTTATTCTTCTGTAACGTTACACTAAATCGTTACAGAGGACGTTATAGGGTAAATTTCGTTCAGACAAGTGCTGGGATAAAGGAAAAATGAAATTTGTGAGCGGGGATAAAAAACCAGGAGAAAACCAAATGAAACAGGCTCGGGAAAGCAGATGTACAGTCACTGTTTAGTGGATTTAGTTATACCAGCGCGATTTTCTTGTTGAGGAAAGTCTAACAACGGTTTTTTTCCCCCCGGCAAATGTTCCTAATTGCATCATGCGATAGTGAGATTTTTTCTTTCAGGTTTTCAGACCGTTTCCTGGAAGATGATGAAATCTCTGTCTCAGTTATACTGAATTGTATAATTTATGTTAAAAAACACTTCAAACCGAATACTTATTTGAAAACAGTTTTACTATTTTCCTCAAAAACGGAGGTGCCGCACATTGATGCTTATTTCAGACAATCTGCCGATGTAAAATTGTCTTATTGTAACCCGTTTAAATGCTGTGATACTGTCGTGATATTAAGAATATTCATTAACCATGAGAGGCGATGAAGTGAAATGAAACTTCTTCTCTTTAACTGAGAAATGTAAACTAAGAATTATTCTCGATTGCTGATGCCTTAGTTTCTATTAAGGCAATCGTAAGTGAAAGGGTGCTTTATTAAGTATTACTGATTTGGAATAATGTTTTCTAAGCATTCTCTTACGGAAATACGAGTAAAGATCAGATTATAAAATACGAGTTTTTTTAGCTGCTGTTTTTATATGTATAAAAGACAGAGGCTTGGTGTACACGTTTCTGTGTGCAAAGGATTGACTATTTTTAAGGTCGGGGATATTCTTGGGTTGTAATCCAGAATCTGTTAAGAACTGTGTTAATAACGTTTTATACGTTGTTAACATTGTATTAGCCATTTTCACGGAAACGGTTTACCCCGAGAAAATCTTAATCTCATCTCTGCATCTTCAATATTTATTGTATTGAGGTACAGAATCTCTATCCCTACGCGATGAGACAGAAAGTATTCAGTGCCATGTTACACACGGTTGTTTGCTTCAATAGACGGTGCTGTCACCCTGTTTATATGAGCGATAAGGAAAAGCCTGAACACACTATTGCAGGGAATGCAATAAGGTCAGGCGCTTGTTGGCTATCGGTATAAACTAGGGCTTTTGGCATCAGTGTATATAGGGATGATTTATGAAAGCGTTATATCTTGGTGAAAAGAACCTCGGAAGCCTGGGGATTATCAGCATCATTGAGTCCAGTTATGAGACCGCTTCGGTAACTCTGAAGGGGGTCGATAAGTTTCTGGAGGAAGACGCAGAAGAGCGGCATTACAGTATTGGCATCATTGACGGCAAGGCTCTGTACGCCAGCCCCATTCAGCATCTGAAGCGGCTGTCGCAACTGATGGCTTGCCCTGTTCTGCTTCTGGTCGAAGACGATCAACCGTGGCAAAAGTACCTGGAACAGATCGACAACGTCCATGGCGTGATTAAGCGTGAAAGCGATGTCGAGTTTTTTATAAATACTATCAATATCATACGCGACGGCGGTTATTGCTATTCCTGGGATATTCATTCCATCAAGAATAATGGCGCGGCGATGTTCAATGATGAGTATTATGCTTCGGCCGGTTTGACGCGCAGGGAGACCGAGATTTTGAAAATGTGTCTGGATGGCGCAACTAACAAGGCGATATCTATCCATTTATCTCGTAGTGAAAAAACGATCAGTGCGCATAAATCCAATATATTAAGAAAGTTGGGTGTGAAGCGTTTTTCTGATCTGTTCTTCCACTGCCGCTGACATATTTTTCAAATACAACGTTCGTAGAAGTATGGGTGTAATATCGTGATTGCGATATTACCTCCATGCTCGTATCCCCGTGTCTGTGATATACGCAACATGGGATGTATTCGTATTGTGATCCCGATTTTATCATTGCGACTTTAAGGAACTCTTAATCTATAAGCATATTACTTATTTTTTCTTTGTTTTATTAAGGGGAGAGCGGTTTCAGTGACTAACGCCCCCATCCATGGGCAATAAATCTCTTTATAAAGCAAATAATTAACAATTGTACAGAATCCAGGAATGACTAAGTACTCTCAGTGCGGGTTAAAAAGGTGAAAATCTAGCGAGATGGTGCTCATGTTTTGGCGAAATAATTGATGGTAAGTTAGCGAAAGCTCTTCCGGATAAGGGTCATCTATACCTATTCAAGAATGGAAGCAACCTGGTTACGAATCATGATGTCTGGAGTATAAAAGATGGAAAATAAAATTATTCTGGCTATTAACAGCGGAGAAGGAAAAACGCGTCTGTTAACCGCTGATGCTGGCAAGGCAGTTAATGTAAAACTTATCCCAGGTAATAAGTATCTGTTAAAGAATGTCAATGATGACTTCGCACCAGAAAATATTACACTTAAGCGCGTTGGAAAAGCGCTGCATGTTATTCAGGAAGGGGATACTCAGCCGAGCATTATTATCGAGGATTACTTTGATGGTGATCCTAATAATCCGGTGCTGCTGGGCATGGCGGAAGATGGTCAGTTGTATGCCTACGTCCCCTTATCCGGAGAAGGTTACGACACCGGCTATCTGATTGCTGATGGCAATCTGTCACCGGTTGCCCTGGGCGGTGAGCCTATGGGCCCCGGTAGCGGAATTTTTACTGCTCCCGGTGATGATAACGACTCCTTATTCGGCCTGTTGGGCTTCCTTGCTGCCGCCAGCGCAATGGGTATCGGTGCCGCCGTTGCAATGGAAGATGACAGCAACAATATCACTGACCGTTCTGCACCAGAAACGCCAGCCATTGGTAGCGCCATCGATAACGAGGGCTCCGTTGTTGGTCCGTTGAAGAGTGGTGATCAGACTGACGATACTACGCCAACCCTTAGCGGTCACGGCGAACCTGGCGATACCATCCATATTTACGACAACGGCAAAGAAATCGGCACGGTTAAAGTCGGCGATGACGGCAAGTGGAGTTACACGCCAGAGAAACCGCTGGATGATGGTAAGCACGACATTACCGTCGCGGAAGAAGATCCGTCTGGCAACATTAGCCCACCTTCCGATCCGATTATTATTACCGTTGATACCCTTGCTCCGAACGCGCCCACCATTCAACACGTGATTGATAAGGCGGGCGATGTCGTTGGTGAAGTTAACCATAACGGCTGGACCGACGATACCCGCCCGGAAATGAGCGGTACCGGTGAAGCGGGCGCAACTATCACTATTTACGATAACGGTAAAGCTATCGGGCAGACTGAAGTAAACGCCGATGGTCGTTGGTATTTCAAACCGACCCAGAATCTGGCGGATGGTAATCATGACATTACTGTCACGCAGACGGACAAAGCGGGCAACGTCAGCGATCCTTCTCCGGTTCGCGACTTCAGCGTCATCACCAGTGCACCAGAAAAACCTGAGCAGCCAGACGTTCTTGATAATACTGGTCCGAAAACCGGTCCGCTGGAGCCTGGTGATGTAACTGACGAAACCAAACCGACTTTTAACGGTGAGGGTACGCCAGGTAACGTCATCATCATCAAAGATAACGGCGAAGAGATTGGTTCGACCGTCGTGGGCGACGACGGAAAATGGAGCTATACGCCGAAAGACGATTTGGGCGAAGGCAAGCACGAGCTGGAAGTGTCTGAGAAGGATAAAGCAGGCAACATCAGCGACCCTTCAGATCCGATTCAGATTGTGGTCGATACAACACCACCGGTGAAACCCGATGTGGCAAATGCGCAGGATGACAGCGCCCCGATCACCGGTAAGATCCAGGATGGCGGCGTTACTGACGATACGACACCAACCTTCAGCGGTGGGGGGCAGCCGGGTGATACCGTCACGATTTATGATGGTGACGAAGTCCTGGGTACCACCGTTATTGACGATGACGGTAAGTGGTCATTTACTCCGGACGAACCGCTGGGTGATGGCGAACATAGTATTACGGTGACGCAAACCGACCCGGCAGGAAATACCAGTGATGTCTCTGACTCACTGGATTTTGGCGTTGATTCTACTCCGCCAGATGCCAGCGAAGATGTACTGAAAATTACGGGAGTTGCCGATAACGTTGGCGATCAACAGGGCAACGTGACCCATGGCAGCACCACCGATGACAGCCAGCCGGCCATTACCGGTATTGGTGAAGCCGGTAACACCGTGTTCGTCTACACCA
>NZ_JNGH01000093.1 GCF_001188485.1 Trabulsiella odontotermitis | reverse complement strand
TCATTACGGTGTACGACAACGGCACGGCGATAGGCAGCACCACCGTGGCAGCGGACGGCAGCTGGAGCATGGCACCATCCACGCCGCTGGGTGAGGGCAACCATGCGCTGACCGTGACCGCCACCGATCCGACCGGGAATACCAGTGCAGAGAGTCCGCCAGTGAATATCGTGGTGGACACCAGCGCGTTGCCGTTAGATGCCAATGACAACGTGATGAACCTACCTATTGAAACGGATGCAACGATTACAACGGAGCATTACAGCGATTTTGGGTTCTTGCTGGTTGGCGCGCTTGGGGATGTTATTTCGCTCCTTGGGGATGATACTGCACAAGTCACATTTGATATCGCTGCAGGTAGTACCGGGAATGTCACGATAGATGCGGCAGGAACGGGAATTGTATTATCACTGCTTAATTCTCTGGAGATCGTTGTTCAGAAATATAATCCCGATACTGGCGCGTGGACAACGGTTGTCGATAGTTCGGATCCTCAATTTGCTTCATTACTCACGTTGGGAAGTAGTGGAATAACGCTTAACCTTGAAGGGCTGGATGGGGGAAGCTATCGCGTTGTCAGTTACAATACCAGTCTGCTGGCGACTGGCTCTTCAACCAGCCTTGATGTGAATGTAGAAGAAGTCAGCGCAGGGACGATCACGGGGGGAACGTCGGGGACAGGAAACGTCATTACGGATGTGGATCCTATTAATGGAAACGATACTGCGCCTTCAGGTATGGTGGTCAGTACAGTGACGGATGCGGACGGTAATGTCATTACGATCCCGGCAGAGGGTATTGATGTAAAGGGTGAGTACGGTACGTTGCATATCAATCAGGACGGATCATATACCTATACCCTGACGGATATGTCGACGTCTGTGATCGGCAAGTCGGAAAGCTTTACTTATACCATTACGCAAAATGGCGATAGTGATTCCGCAAATCTCGTTATTACGTTGGGTGAGGATGCGTCGGCAAGCAGCATTACCGCCGCAGACGACAGTGCACAGTTGACGTTTGATACGGACGTTAGTGCCGTCGATAATGGCACATCGTCACAGGGCAGCTTTACGCTGGTGGGGATCAACCTTGGAGGGGTGCTGGATGTTGACCTGCTGGACGATCTCACCGATCCGATCATCTTCAATGTTGCGGAAGGCTCAACCCGTACCATGACCCTTGAAGCGAGCATGCTTGGTGTCAGTGCGCTCTCTTCATTCGATTTGTATATCTATAAATTTAACGATGTCACGCAGCAGTACGAGCCCTATCGCGTAGAGTCTAGCTGGCTTAACGTGACGTTGCTTGGTGGGACATCTAATCCGCTGACGTTAACGTTACCGGGGGGACAGTATCTGTTCTTGCTTGATACTGCCAGTGGTATCACCGCTGTGAGTGCCTATACGGTGAATATTACTGACGACCATACCTACAGCGTTGCCAGTATCGGTGCTGAAACCAGCGGAAACGTGCTTGATAACGACGCGGGTTCGGTGAGCTTTACCGTAACAGAAGTTAATGATGTGGCGGTCTCTGCGACTGGCGATACGGTGATTCAGGGGCTTTATGGCACGCTGACCATCGATGCGCAGGGTAACTATACTTATACCCTGAAAGATGGCGTGGTCGCTGACAGCATTAAGACGCCGGACAGCTTCGTCTATCAGGTGACGGGTGCCGATGGCGATACGAGTTCTGCATCGCTGAATATTACCCTGACACCGGCCGCCGTCTCTGCGACAGACGACACCAGCGCGTTGCAAACGGTCGCAACCGTGCAGGATTCAGAGGCGTTTTCAGATTCCAGCATTGGCTCTGTCCAGTGGACGACATCGCTCATCAACAATACTTCAGGAAATGGCTCTGGCACGATAGAAGTCGCTGATGGTACCGCGGTGAAAGACGCTGTTCTCCATTTTAATGTGAATTCACTGCTGGCGTTGGCTGGCTTGACTGTGAACTGGCAACTGATGGATGGCGCCACTGTCATTACGAACGGCAGTTTCTCTGGTGCGTCTCTATTGGGTGGTGCCATTGACGTCGCGTTGACAGACATCATTCTCCATTCAGGAAACTATACGCTGAGCTATACCGGGTCGGTAGGCGGGCTTTCCGTTGGTACGATTACGATCACCCCCGGTATTACAGGGACGACGTATCACCTCGATAGTTTTGAAACCTCATGGACCAGCGTCATCAATGGCAACATTTATGATGGTACGGATTCCGCAGGCGTGGTTGATCAACTGACCAGCGTACATACCCAACTGACAATCAATGGCTTCAATGGCAGCACCGCGACGCTAAACCCGGATAGCAGTAATACCGGGGGGGTGGTTCAGGGGCATTATGGCTCGCTCACCATTGATTCTGATGGCAGTTACACCTATACGCTGAACAGCAATGTCGCCATTTCGTCTATCACCACGAAAGAGACATTTAGCTACACGCTTAACGATCAAAACGGGCATGCCGATACCGCCATATTAACGATTGATATCAATCCACAGATGATCAGTACCTCACAGGCGGATGCCGTTACCGGCAGCGTCTATGGCGATACGCTGATTTATCAGCTCCTGAATTCGACGGATGCGACAGGAGGAAATGGGACGTCGGATACATGGAGTAATTTCTCTCTGACGCAGGGCGATGCGATTGATATTGGTGATTTGTTAGTTGGCTGGGACGGCCAGGCATCCTCGCTGGGCAACTTCCTGACGGTGACATCCAATGGCAGTGATACGGTTATTTCCATCGACCGGGATGGTACCGCGGGATCAACCTATGCCTCTACCCAACTCATTACTCTGGAAGATGTCAATACGACGCTTGAGGAATTGATGCAGCAGAATCACATCGTAAGTTAATAACTATAAAGTCCCCCCGAAAGCGTTTAATTCGGGGGGATTTGCTGTTCCTTTTTTCAGGGATATTTATGAGAAAACGTTTGCCGTCCTGGTGGCTATTCTGTGGCCTGTTAGGCATGCAGCCGTGTTTTGCAGAATCACCCATGATTATTCGTTCTGAACTCACTGACGAACAACAAGATCTCCCTTCACTGAACGGCCTGAAGACGTTACCTGATACACCGGCGGCACCCGGCGCGTTGACGCTTAGCCAGGCGGTGGATCGTGCGGTGTTCTGGCACCCCTCCATCAGTGAAGCCATCGGAAAGCTCTATCAACAGACCGAAGCCGTCAACGTCGCCAAATCGAAATATTACCCGCAAGTCAGTGGTGGAATAGAAAACGGGTATACCAGTGCCGACGGTAGCAGTAGTTTTAGTCCGTCCCTGGTTGTGTCGCTTTCTCAGATGTTATACGACTTCGGAAAAACGGCGAGCCAGGTGAGGGCCGAAAACGCCGGTGTGGTGCAACAGCAGGCAAATGTGCTGGTCAGCATTGACACTGTCGTGCAAGAAACAGCGTCAGCACTGATAGACGTGCAGACCTGGCAACAAATGGTAATTATCGCGCACGATCAGCTTGAGGCACTTTCGGCTATCGGAACATTAGCGCGAAGCCGTAACGATGAAGGCGCCAGCTCATTGTCCGATGTGGTACAGACGGAAGCGCGTATTGAGGGGGCTCGTTCGCAGTTGCTGCAATATCAGGCCAACCTGAACAGCGCTCGCGCGACACTAATGACGTATCTAGGGTGGAAAAACCTTAACGACGTCAGCAGTGAATACCCCGAGACCTTTAATCAGAGCTGCGATCTGGCAGAACCTGACGATCGTCTTATCCCGGCCGTGCTCGCCGCATGGGCTCAGGCAAACGTCGCACAGGCCAATCTTGATAACGCTGAGGCGCAAATGACGCCCACGATTTCACTGGAGCCGGAGGCCAGGCACTACCTGAACGATCGTTACACCAATCATGCCACCATGGATAAAACCCAATATACCGCCTGGGTGAAAGTACAAATGCCGCTCTATCAGGGCGGAGGACTGAATGCCCGGCGAGCTGCCGCAGGGTATGCCCTTGAAGCCGCACAATCCACGATCCAGCGTACTCGCCTTGAGGTTCGCCAGAAATTAATGGAATCACGCAGCCAGGCGTTAAGTCTGGCGAATACTATTCAGGTCCAGGCACGCCAGGAAATGCTCAGCGAACGCACGCGCGAACTGTATCAACAGCAGTATCTCGATCTCGGTTCTCGCCCTTTACTCGACGTGTTGAATGCTGAACAGGAAGTTTTCCAGTCACGCTTCACCCAGCAGCAAACGCTGGGGCAACTTCATCAGCTACATATCAGCTGTCTTTATAATACAGGGCGACTACGGAACCGGTTTGATCTCGAGAATAAGTCGATTCAGTCTGTGGAGATCCAGCCATGAGCCAAACCGAAATAGATCAAGCAGAACCCTTAACGGAAGCGTTACTGCAACAATGGGGACAGACCTTTAGCTATGTGGCAAGCCATTACCGGGTGTCGTGCTCTCCGGGATCGTTATTAGCGAGTGCGGCCTGGCTAAAGGGAATGCCCAAACTCACGGCGTTGATGCATCTGGCGAAAGATGCTGGGCTTTCGTTTCAAATACTCACCTCTGAACGGAAAAATATCAACAGCTGGCATTTGCCATTGGTCATTCAGCTCAATGACCAAAAAATTGGCGTGATTGAACGTTTTGATGGCGAGGATATGCTGGATGTCTGTTTTATCGACGCCATCCCTCAACATAATCATGTTTCGCTGAGTCAGTTATTACCTGAGATCCAGCAGGTGGTGGCGTTACGACCACTCGCGTCGGTAAAAGACAGCCGCGTTGAGGCTTATATTTCTCGTTATCGTCCTGACTGGTTATATCAGTTAGTGATGCGCGATCTTCGCCCTTATGGCTACGTGATGCTGGCGGCGTTCTTTATTAACGTGCTGTCGTTGTCAGGGATCCTGTTCTCGATGCAAGTCTATGACCGGGTCATACCTGCACAATCCTCTCCCACGCTTTATGTATTAACCATTGGCGTACTGATCGCGGTATTGTTTGGTTTCTTACTGCGGATCGCCCGGGCGCATATTATGGATCTGCTGGGTAAACGTGCGGATATGCGCGTTTCAGACAGGGTCTTCGGCCATGCGCTCCGTCTGCGTAACAGTGCGATTCCACGTTCCACAGGGAGTTTTATTTCACAGCTCCGTGAATTAGAGCAGATCCGTGAAATGGTCACTTCCTCCACCATCTCGGCGATTGTCGATTTGCCGTTTTTCTTTCTCTTCGTCATTGTCCTGGCCATTATCGCGCCGCAACTGGCCTGGATAGCGCCTGTGGCCGCTATATTGATGGTTTTGCCTGGCCTGCTTTTGCAAAAGCGGCTAGCCGTGCTGGCGCATCAGTCCACCCATGAATCGACATTGCGCAACGCGGTGTTAGTCGAAAGCATTCAGGGGCTGGAAGATATTAAGCTCATGCAGGCGGAAAATCGGTTTTTGCAGCAGTGGAACAGTTACATTCAGATCAGCGCCGAGTCCGGTCTGCTTACCCGTGGGTTAACGCAAGGGCTGATTGGCTGGGGGATTACGGTGCAAAGCCTGGTGTATGCCGGTGTTGTCATGGTTGGCGCACCGTTGGTCATTGATGGTGATATGACGACCGGTGCTGTTGTCGCCGCTTCGATACTGGCGTCAAGGATGGTGGCGCCAATGGCGACCTTATGCGGTGTGTTAGCGAGGTGGCAGCAGACAAAGGCCGCAAAAGAAGGTCTGGACAGTATCATGCAACTGCCCACAGAGAATGCAGGGGACGAAACGCCCGTGCACAGGGATGTGCTACGTGGGCATTATCAGTTCGATCAGGCGCAGTTTTGCTATGGAGGCGAAGAACAGCGTATTGCTCTGCGGATCGACAAACTTGAGATCCGGCCCGGCGAGCATGTGGCGGTTCTGGGCCGTAACGGTGCCGGAAAATCCACCCTCTTACAGGCGCTGGCGGGCAGTATGGATCTGTTAAGTGGCGAGTTGCGTCTGGACAACATTGCTATGCCCCACCTTGATATCGCGGATGTGCGTCGTAATGTCGGCTTTATGACGCAGAATGCACGCCTGTTCTACGGCACGCTGCGCGAGAATATTACACTGGGTAAGCCGCATGCGACGGATGACGATATTTATGCGGCACTGGACATGAGCGGTGCCGCCAGGTTTGTGCAAAAGCTACCGAAAGGGCTGGATCATCCCATTATGGAGAATGGCGTTGGTCTATCCGGTGGCCAACGACAATCTATTCTGTTGTCCAGAATGCTATTGCGGGATCCCAATATTGTCCTGCTGGACGAACCTACCGCGTCGCTGGATGAGCATACCGAAAGGGAATTTATCCACCGCCTTTCGCAGTGGTTGGGCAATCGTACATTGATTGTGGCGACGCACCGCGTACCCGTGCTGGAGCTGGTAGACCGCGTGTTGGTATTAAATGAAGGGGTTCTGGTGATGGATACGCCAAAAAACCAGGCGGTGAATAATAGCCATATGCAGCGTCAGACAACGGGAGGGGAGCTTCACCATGAAAAACAAACCGCGTGATGCTTCCATCGACGATATAGACAATGCACTTGACTCGGAAAGTGGCTACTCAGGGGCGAGAAAAGTGGTTTTATACAGCCTTGCGCTTTTTATTTTAATGGGTGTGTGGGCCTGGTTCGGAATACTGGATGAGGTTTCTACAGGGACGGGGAAGGTGATCCCGAGTTCTCGTGAACAAGTATTACAGTCTCTTGATGGAGGAATACTGGCGGAACTGAACGTTCATGAAGGTGATGTCGTTCAGGCCGGACAAATCCTGGCTCGCCTGGATCCCACGCGCTCGGAGTCTAACGTAGGTGAAAGTGCGGCGCGTTACCGGGCATCCCTGGCATCCAGCGCCCGTTTATATGCAGAAGTAAACGACCAGCCACTGACTTTCCCTGAGACGCTTAATCGTTGGCCGGATTTGATGGCCTCAGAAACCCGTTTATACCATTCACGTCGATCTCAGCTTGAAAATTCTGAGTCTGAGCTTCATCAGGCGCTGGATTTGGTGAATAAAGAACTGGGCATTACCGAGAGGCTGGTAAAAACAGGCGCGGCCAGCCATGTGGAAGTGTTACGGCTACAACGACAAAAAAGCGATTTTGAGCTAAAGCTCACCGATTTACGATCACAGTACTATGTCCAGGCGCGAGAGGCGTTGGCGAAAGCTAACGCCGAAGTGGACATGCTTTCAGCCATTATTAAAGGACGGGAAGATTCGGTGACGCGATTAACGGTTCGCTCACCCGTGCGCGGTATCGTAAAGAATATTAAAGTGACAACCATTGGCGGTGTGGTTCCTCCTAATGGGGAACTCATGGAGATTGTGCCCGTTGATGATCACCTGCTCATAGAAGCTCACCTTTCTCCCCGGGATATTGCCTTTATTCATCCCGGCCAAAAGGCGTTAGTGAAAATTACTGCCTATGACTATGCCATTTATGGTGGGCTAGATGGCGTTGTGGAAACGATTTCACCCGATACCATTCAGGATGAAGTAAAACCGGAAATTTTCTACTATCGTGTTTATATCCGCACCAATCTCGATTATCTCGTGAACAAAGCCGGGCGTCATTTTTCGATTTCGCCAGGCATGATTTCGACAGTAGATATTAAAACGGGAGAGAAAACGGTGATGGATTATTTGCTTAAACCATTCAACAAAGCGAAAGAGGCGATGAGGGAACGCTGAGAAGGCGTTAGTGAGGCATCATCTTCTGATGGAAAGGTTAGTCAACTGGAAATGTACTTTATCAACATCATCAGAAGATGGTCTTTTACATATAAGGTGAGTATTTTCTACAATAAAACATTGGAACGTTTGTATTTGCGAAAAGATAAGCGCCCCGGTATTCGTAAAACGAAAGGCTTAATTCTTTTCCAGGCATGTTAAAAAAATCAGGTAAAACTTTGTTAAAGTCTTCTGTTGCCGCGGAGTCTGTGAATGTTTTAATGACGCGAGTTGAGCGAAATATGCGAGACTTGTATTTTTGTGTATAGATAAAGTAAACGTTTCGACTCACGTTAGCTTCATGCTTTTCCAAAAGATTACCGGTCAGCGTGACGAGTCCTTCATTTTCGTACATTCGCCAGGATACTGTCCCAATAAATTTTTTATTGCCAATATTCCAGTTTGCCTCACCAACGCAATATATCGGAGAAGGGAAGAGTTGTTCATGCCATAAAAATAAACTCGAGACAGATGCGGCTGTAAAACAAGACAACAATAAAAATAAAAGATATCTTATTTTCATTGGTGGCGGCTCCAGTAATAATTGGTTGAGCAAAATGCACTTACATCGCGGCGGGCATCATTATTACACACAAATGAAACTATACGCCCCGTGTTACTATATCCTGAAAGGTACACATAATCTTTTTTAATACAAAACTCAGGATGTTTTTTAGCGAAATCAACATATGAATCAATGGAAGGTTCCGTCGGCTCATAATATATTTTACATTTTTTATTAGCATTCTCGGGTGCTGATAAAAGAACGAAATTCTGGAAAGGCATCGTTGCGCGTCGCTGATATAATAGTATACAGTTAATTGCTGCGATAATAAAAAACACGAAGGTAACTGTTTTTAATAAAGCTAGAATCTTTTTATTTAGTGTCAGGGTCAGGCTTGTGTTGGCTTTATTGTCTTCCACACCAGTGTCAACACTATTCTGTGGCACTGACGGTTTAACATACTCAATAATCGTCGTATCAATTAATGTGAGACCACGACGGGCAATCGTTCTTATTATATCCCGGGATAAACCCACCTCTTCAAGGGCATTGCGCAGGGTCAGTACTGTCTGATAGAAGGTATTTGGTATGGTTATCCCATCACGTACTCCCCACCCTTCTTTTATTAATGTATTCTGGGGAACTACTTCTCCCTGATGTGAAATCAGACAAAGCAGGCACAGCGTGGCCGGAAGCAGTAATGGCACGACTAAGCCAGTTGAGCGGTTTGTCAAACTTTTCTCATTCGGTCTGAATTCAACCAGATTATTGATTACGTACAATTTGCAGCTCCATGCATGAGTAGTATCTACAGCAACTGCTCGCTGTGATTCGCTTAGCGTCTCTTTTGAATCGCTGGGTATGAGAAGTTAATCTCAACAAAAAATCTAATATATACAATTAGTTAAATATCATTTTTCTCATGTCGCTTCGCTTAATGAAATATCATTATATTCTTTTTCGGCGGTTAGATAAAATTTAGTTATCGTTATTATAGTATGAAGAATGGTATCGACTCCATAATTTATTAGGATGTGACTGTGGAGGTAAAGGAAACATCATCTTTGATGTAAAAATCCTATGTTGTAGTGGAAAGATCTTATGGCTGTGTGTATCTTTTTTATTGTTTGAGTTTGCAAATTCGTTTCATAGCGTTGTGGTTTTATGGATGTAAATATCTTTAAATAAGAAGGCGGTATTTATATGCGTGAAGACATTAAAAAAGAAATGCATTGCGTCAGTTGTGATATATCCTGTCTTATCAGCCCGGAAAAGACTGTTCGTTCACAATATTGTGGTAACATATTATTTTCCGTCTGGCCTGAGACGAATATTTATTTTAAAAACGGTGTGGTTGGTAGTTTTTTATTGAAGTATCAAAATTATTTATCCAATGGGTTTGTTTTTGTTGATTTTTCTCTCCCTAACATCCGGTGTTTTATGGGCTCGGCATGGATTGATTTTCTTGCGAGCACAAAGATGCATATCGTGATTGTCGCTGATAAGAAAATGGCCCCTCTGGCAAACTATTGGCTTCAGAACAGGCAAGAGATTAGAGGTGTCATCTATTCCATTGATGGCGATGAAGTAATCGATTATAAAATAAAAAAATTATTTAAAGGTGACTTTACAAACAGAAAAGTTGGCGAAAAGCTTAATCGTCAGGAGTACTCTTTGCTGACGCATATTATCGAGGGTAAAAGTCTTAAGGAAATCATCGAGATAGAAAAGGTTAAACCACGAGAAATTTATGTCAGGAAACTTCGTCTGGAGAAAAAAATAGGCTGCCGTACGAAATTTATTCTATCGCAAATCATAGGCTCTTCAGCGATGCACTTGGGACAATAAAAATTAAGAACGTTTAGTGTGTGATGTGTAAATGAATATTCCGACGCAAACCGACCATTGATTCCGATGTAATACGATCGCACTTTCCGATTTAATTCGACCACGGATTCCGATTTGTTCCGGCCAAATCTGGCCATCCGTCGGAATCCCGCGCTTTTCATTTTTAAAGCATGGACAACACTTTCTCCTGATAACCCATCTTCCGGAGACGTGTCGCCAAAGCAAGACTGAGAATGCGGATGAGTAAAATTAAAGAACTGCCGCGCCTTAAATTTGACTGACTCCTGGCCAACAGGAGCATATCGGCCTGTCTGAATATCGGGCGCAGCACTGTATCTGATGTGGTCACCCGCTTCAGACCAGCTTATCCGTTCATCTGCAGGTAATAATTAGTGGGCAGACCCCGTCCCTCTTTAGGAGGCCGGGAGTCCATTCTTTTATTTTTTGTTTGAATGCCGGTATTGCACTGATTGAGTCTGATTGTGGTCCAAAGATGCTGTAGAGTGCCAGATGACATAAACAGCGTCTCGATACAATATATGGCAGATACACGCCCGCATTTTTAGGCAAAGGCTGAATGAACAGGGTGTTGTGCAGGTACAATCCTGCGTTACGTCCAGTTCACCTGCGAACACCAATATCTGACTGCCAGTAGAGCGGTGTTCCAAACGCCTCAACGTAATAATCAATCACAGCTCTCACATTCAAACGAGGATGCCGCGCATTAGGGTAAATAGCCGCAATGTTCTGTGGCTCTGTTTTGATAGAAATATCCATACCAGGAAGAAGATCAATTAGTTCTCCATTTTTCAGCTTCTCACCAATCAACCAGTCAGGAAAAAGTACTATTCCCATTCCACCCAAGGCTGCGATCAGTAGCGTTTCTGCGTTATTGGATAACATCAGCGGAGAGACGGGATAGTGAATCCACGCCTCACCAGGCCGGCGCAGCATCCAGCGGTTAGGTCCGGAAGTTCCGCGATAGACAAGACATTTGTGAACACCAAAATCTTCCGGTCCTTCCGGCGCGCCGTGTTTATGCACATAAGCTGGTGAAGCAGCCAGGTGGTAAAACTGTTGCCCGAAAATGCGTGCATGAAATGAGGAGTCAGTCAGTGAGCCGATACGGAATATTACGTCGGCAGCTTCCCTGTGAGGATCGATATAATCATCGGTGAGCGTAAGTTCAATGTTGAGCTGGGGATAACGCTCCGACAGACCCGGCAGGCCCGGGGCAACGTGCCTCTGACCGAAGAACACCGGAGCATTAATACGGATCAGACCAGAAGGCTCCAACGATCGCTCATCCAGTTCCCTGCGCGCATCCCCCATATTTCCCGCCATGGCACGCGCGTAACCGGCAAAAAGATGTCCGCTTTCCGTCGGGATGATAGCTCGCGTGTTGCGGTAAAAAAGCTGCTGGCCCAACGCATCTTCAAGCTGATGGATGATTCGTGAAATCTGTGAAGCTGAAACGCCTTCACGTCGCGCGACCATGGAAAAATTATGTGTTTCATACACGCCAATAAAGATAAGCAGCGAGCGAATATTGATATTTCCGATGTCATACATTGATGCATATCCTGCACAGGTGTTTGCTGTATTATGGCATTTTTCTAACTTCAGGACAGGCGTAAGCTTCTCCGCCAGGACAACTGGAGACTGAAAGCTATGCAACTGTTACTGGTTTTAATCGTAATTGCCGGAGGAATGGGGCTGTCCGTAGAGGCAGGATTGCTCGGACCGTTAGGTGGTGAAGTGGGTGACTTATGGGCCACTTTCAGTATTTTTGGTGTTGGCACGGCGCTGACCTTTCTGCTGATGCTTTTTTTCAGCCCTCGTAACAGCCCTTCTTTCTTTTCACAACCATCCTGGCAATTGCTGGGCGGCGTGTTGGGCCCGGTCTACGTCATCATCCTGACTGTGGCAACACCAGCAATCGGTATCGCGATGACGATGATCGGTATTCTCGCGGGTCAGGTATTTAAAAGCCTCATCATCGACCATTTTGGCCTGCTCGGCACGCCACACAGGAGAATCGACAACAAACGCATCATTGCGCTGATTTTTATTATTGCAGCACTAATTATGGTTGCACAGGGTTAAGGTAATATTATGACTATCATTATGATTCTTTTGGCCGTTGTCGGCGGAGCCATGCTGAGTATACAGGCTGCCATTAATGGACAACTGGGAAGTAAAGTCGGGGTATTCAAAAGTGCGTTTCTAACGTTTTCTATCGGTGCGCTGGTTACCGGACTAATGATTTTATTTTTCGAGTCCGGGCACTCAATGACCCTGCTGGACGTACCTAAATGGCAACTGCTGGGAGCCATGTTTGGCGTGCCATACATTGTTATCATGGTTCTGGCTGTACAACACATTGGCGCTGCGGTCTCGACTGTTGCAGTAATCTTTGGTCAGCTCACAATGAGTATGCTGATCGATAACTTCGGTTGGCTGGGTAATGATCCGATTCCGTTTTCTATAAGTCGTCTCGGTGCCATCATCTGTCTGGGAATCGCATTGTTTTTCATCTATTCAGGTAGTAAGCCCAAAACAGCTCCGGCTAATAAGTCTCCTCGTCAAACAGTCGTAATCGAATAAACACGTCTTGTTTATTAAAGATTGCTCAGATCGCACAATCCGGACTGAGTTCCCTTTAAGTGATCTTCTATTCCGCGCAGCTATTTAGCACTCTTTCACAAGTTCGAGAAAGAGTGCTAACAAATGCCATTAAATAATATCAAGCATTCTGTGACGCCATGATACTCAGCGCCTCTCGTACTTCCTCATAAACCGGCAACGCCGTACCTGGTGTATCCAGCGTGGCAATGACTACATAGGGTACCTTGAGCTTTCTAATGCCTGCTCGTCCGTAACAATTAATTCTGATTGCCAGTTGATCTCCCTTAGTAAAGGCTGAAGCACGGTTTCCTTTACGCACATCATGAAACACCGTGCCATTTTTCAGATGTGAAGGATAATAATCAAATTCATCAAGATTAATATTACCATAAGCTGGACTTGCCCAGAGTTGAGCCCCGCGGTAATCCTTATGTCCATGATTCACTGGCGAGAACCAAACTACTGTTACTACCAGGCGACGATTAATAGTTTTCGCGGCAAGACTTGGTGGGAGTGGGAAAAAATAGTCTTGGGCAGTCTCAGCCTCGATAACATTTGAATAAACGAGTGTTGCTTGATTGTCGGCACAAAAGTGAATTCGGCTTTCGTTTACCTGGCCAAATCCTAGATACTGATTAAGATCAGATTTAAATGTTCTGCTGCCGTTCACATCCAGATAGCGACTAATTACTCTGCTCGAGAGAGTATTATGTTCAGCACCATGGATCATCATTGCCTTTAGAATAAGGGCATCAGATGCTTTTGAAAGTGCTTCCTTGTATCCGAATGCCTTCATTTCCTGGAGCGTATCATGCAGCATCGCAAGTCTCCTAGTTGCTAGCGCTGCTGCGTTACTTGTGCCCGCCGTGAAACCACACTGATTAAGTGCCCCCTCCGCTCCAGGCATAGCTGATTTCAGTCCCGGTCCAAAACGAAATGTTTTGGAAACATCAAGCCTGACCGGATCGCGAGATGTGTTCGTTTTATTCACATAAGTTTGACGCCCCCCAGGCATATGGATCTCAGGTTTGATCGACTTTCGCCTTCCTAACGCAATGGTATTAATCGGTGAAAACATTCCATGAGTTGAAAATACATCAACATGTCTTGGTGGAATATTGCCAGTAAAGCCATCATGATGCGATGCACCAACGGTTAACGCATTTATTGATTCAGCAGGTGAAAGCAAACGACGCAACGGGCGTTGAGCCGCGATTGCTTTAAGAGCATGCTCTTCCAGTTCTGCAGGGGTAAGATTAGAGAAATCATCCCCAGCGACATTATCCAGAATTAAAGGCATACTCGAATTTCCTGCACTAACGACGAACAGTACCTGATATTCAACAGACAACCAGTCCAACATTCTTGCCCATGGACTCATCTGGGCATCGTACATACGGCAAGGATCTCCAATAGACAGGTTAATAATGGAGACGTCTGGAGCTGTGGGCGGCTGACCGTTTTCTCCTTTTTTCATTCTGACAACGGCGCGATGGATCAGATCAGCAGGAAGATATTGAGTAGGAATCTGCTCCCTCACACTACCATCGAAACTGATACTCCCGGGAATCATGATCGGTCTGACATGAATACGCCTAGAAAGAGGCGGTTCGATCTGATTCGAAAGATCACCATGGACAATCAGAGATGCCATCGACGTACCGTGGTTCTGATGGGACGGCGAGGTGTAAAGGGATTCGAAGTCATCCGGATCGTCAATTTCAAGCCTACCTCTGAGAGCCGAGTGGTTTTCAAGTGGTAGACCATCGAGTAAAGCGACAATTGGGCTCGCATAGGGATCAGGAAGATTCTGACCTACCAGCGTCGATATCTCGTCCCCAGTCTGAGTATTTTCTTCAATAATGGGAAAAGCGCACTGGCCTAGTGGCCTAAAAAACATTACATCATCACAGCGCATCAGTTCCAGAGCTTCGCCCCCTTGTAGGAGTATCTCCTGAACCTTACTGACAGGGAGATTACCGATAAGTGCGTGATAGCTGATACCTTTATGCTTGCATCCACCGATAATGGTGCCACCTGCATGAGATATTAAACCTCTTATGCGTGATTCAGCTTTAGACTGTTCCTCTGGAGACGACCGATACCAAAGCTCAATTTCGAAAGGAACGGGATCATCATATCCAGCCGCCGTATCCTCAACACGTCCCTGCCAGTCTTCTAGGACGAAAGTAGCAGCTAATCTGTCTCGGGTATCCCAAAAACGAATATCTATAAGTCGGTCAAAGACGGCCTTCAGAGCGCCAAATCCCCGTTCTACTTTCCTATTTTTTTGGTATTCACGCCACAGTGCCAAGAGACGACTGAGCCCAACCTGGCTGCTCATTGTCAGATAAGCGTTTCTGGAAGCAGGTCTACGGGTTCCGTTGCTTAAAGTGTAATAATCTTCACTATCAAAGGATTCTTCTAGTAATGCGGAGGAAAGATATTCAAAACCCTTAACTCGGGTAAGTGCGGTAGCAAGGCCTTGTATTTCGCCGACGACTTCCAGCACAAGTACTTTTTCAGGAAGAAAGCCGTCAGCGGTTTCAGCAAGTTCGATATATTCTGCGAAATTACGCTCAAGCCTTTCGACTTTTGGAAAAACCCGTGCAGCCTGAATATCTATATTCGGAAAATGAATCGATGAACGATTGGGCGTCAGGTCGTCCCTCTTTAAAACTGGTTTTGGCGGGGTGAATATTAAGAGAGGATTCTGCGCCATTTCAATTTCCTTATTGGTAAATTAATCTTTTTGCCGATATCGCTCCGACCAGTGCTTAAGGCAGTGAGCGGAAATTTGCTTCAGTTTTTTTTCGCTTGCGGGGAGACCAAGCACGTATTTACGTTGCACATTGAGAGCAAATTCTTCTAACTCGGCGAAGCTAAGGCCAGACAGCTTTCTGGCAAGTGTCGAAGGTGCAAGGCCGAGAGAATGACCCACACGTTTTTCAAACTCTTCGAACCATTTCGTTGCCATACTCTGTGTTGGAGAAGGCAAAGTTATCTGTAACTGAAATCTGCGCCAGATGGCCTTATCGAGCATTGCTTCATGGTTCGTTGCTCCCACAAAAACAACATGGCTAGGTAATAGGTCAATATGTTTAAGCAAGGAATTCACTACACGCTTCATTTCACCGTTGTCATTGACATCTTCGCGCTCTTTACCTATGGCGTCAAATTCGTCAAAAAATAGAACGCAGCGCTGAGTTTTAACAAATTCAAATAACTTATCTATTTGCTGCGCTGTTTCTCCAAGATAGCGGTTAATTATTCCTTCGTATTTAACCGTAAAGAAAGGCAGCGAGAGATGATTGGCTAGCGCTTCAGCAATTGAAGTTTTGCCGTTCCCTGGGGGCCCAGACAACAATAGTTTATGACGCGGTTCCAGATTATACGACCGCAACAGATCACGACGCGCATGCTCTTCTATCAACTCCATAAACTGAGTAGTCACGGTTTCAGGAATGATCAAATCATCCAGAATTTTACGCGGTTGGATTTCATAAAAGGCATTCTGGAGATCAGAATCGTAGGTATAACGGCGCGCCTCACCAGAGCCTGTACTGGTAAGAATATTTTTCAGCTTATCGGCAAGCTGATATTGATGGCGTGCTGTTGCTTCTGCAGCAATCGCTTCTGCAGTTATTTTGAAACGAGGAAGGTCACCCTTCATCCCAGTCTCAACTAAACTTAGCACTAAGTCGGCTCTGGCCATTTTTTACCTCATCTTACTACAGAGTGTAGTTTATCAAGTCAGTAGTACACGGCAAACACATATCTACTTTGAAGACGCTCTCCCCTCTACTAGAGCTCTTCTTAAAGACAGAATCTGTCTACTGATATGGGGTTAAGTCTAAGAAGTAAATACATCTTTTCCATTTGAGACCGATTAATCAGCGTTTTGCTTCCTAAAGTCAAACGGACTAAACCCTTTCTCCCGATTCGCATCAAGATAATCAGCCCACCACTGCAGCATTAGCCTTCGCTCCCCCAGATGTTCGGCCTTATGAATATAAGCCGCACGCACAGAGTTACGTTCCTAGTGACTCATTTGCCGTTCTACCGGATCCCTCGACCATAACTCCGATTCAATTAACGAACTACACACCATCCGCCGAACAAAAAAAAGACTACCCCCTGGCCCCTTAAGGGCCGGGGGGCAAACGCTAACTATTGCCTGCTGATGAACTGATAAGCTGGTCAATGTAACCCTGCAACATTTCCCTTATCTGTTCAGGATACTTAGTATGGATGTAAGTATCATGGCCTCTGCAAAGTGCTCATTGCATTGGGTTGTTTGTTTTTTCATAATCAAACGGCGTAATCGCCTTTTCCCGATTAGCATCCAAAAAATCAGCCCACCATTGCAACTATGCGGTTTTGCCAAACATCCCTTTAATAATGATGTTTCTTGGTGCCAGATCATCAATGTAATCGGCGTACCACTGCATCATCTCCCGCCTTCCATCCAGATATTGAGCATGATTGTAAGTACCACGTATCGAGTTTTTATCTACATGCGCAAGCTGCGTTTCAATCCACGCTGAGTTAAAACCCTGCTCATGCAGAATGGTGCTCATCGTGTGGCGGAAACCATGCCCCGTCAGCCTACCTTTATACCCGAGCAATTCAATAACCTGATTAACGCTTTCCTTGCTGATAGGTTTGCGAGGATCGATCCTGCCGATAAAAATCAGCGGGTGATGTCTTGAGATTGGTTCAAGTTGCTTAAACAGTGCAACAACTTGCTTCGAGAGTGGCACAATGTGAGGCCGTTTCATCTTCATCACTTCTGCCGGGATCTCCCATAGTTTTGTCTCAAAATCGATATCCTCCCAGCGTGCGAAACGCAATTCTTGCGTTCGTACACCAGTTAACATAATGATCTGAGTAGCTGTCTTCGTGATGATACTGCCGGTATAACCCGACAGATCGTTTAGGAAGTGAGGAAGTTCATTGGCAGAAAGGAAGGGGAAATGTACTTTTTTCGGCGTAGCTAACGCGCTGGCAAGGTCGGGGGCGGGGTTGTAGTCAGCTCTGCCAGTGACAATTGCATAGCGGAACACCTCGCCACACCGCTGGCGGACCTTGCGCATTTTCTCCAATGCTCCGCGTTTTTCCATTTTACGCAAGGCCTCCAGCAACTCCATTGGTTTGATTTCAGCAATAGGGCGCTTGCCGATGTAGGGAAAAATATCTTTTTCAAAGGTATCGATGATTTCATCACGATAGCGTAATGACCAGCGATCGGATTTCGTCTGATGCCATTCGCGGGCAACGGCCTCGAAAGTGTTTTTCAAGCTCATTTGCTGGGCGACTTTCTCTTCTTTCTTTACTTCACCCGGATCACTTCCAGCAGCGAGGATTTTTCTGGCTTCGCTGCGTTTTTCGCGTGCGTCGGCCAGCGAAACATCGGGGTATACGCCAATAGAAAGCATCTTTTCTTTACCAGCGAAGCGGTACTTCATACGCCAGTATTTAGAACCATTAACGTTAATCAGCAGGTACATACCGCCGCCATCAGCCAGCTTATAAGGCTTTTCTTTTGGCTTCGCGGTTTTCACTTTAACATCGGTTAGCGCCATGACATCCTCCGGCTTCTGATGAATCCATCCTCCTGGGGGATTTCCGCCAGTAATCAACCTGATACCCCCAATGCACCCCTTGTATAGCAAAGATGTCTTTAAAACCCCTTGTTATATCTCTCATTTTTACCATTATGGGGGTGCTGATATTTTAAGAGGAAAATGGTACCCCCTAATGCACCCCCAAAAACAACTTGATGTGGGTTGAAGTCGGGTGACCTCAGGATACAAGGACGGCCTGATATATAAGGGATTACAAAGGAGATTATTGACTTCGGGAGAGTTCAGTAGACGCTAATTGGCGGAAGATCACAGGAGTCGAACCTGCCCGGGACCGCTGGCGGCCCCAACTGGATTTGAAGTCCAGCCGCCTCACCGGAGACGACGATCTTCCGCGCCTGCATTGCTACATGGAGGCGGGCGCATTATAGCTACTTTCAGGCATTTACCACATCACTTCATGCACTTTTTTCGCATCATTTTGCCCGGCGATAAGCCGTTTCTTATAAACCCTCATAAAATCCGCTAGTTACATTTTTTCACATTCTTCCTTCCGACCGCGATCACAGAAAGCAAGAAACGTAAATTGATAACAAGATTTTGGAATACCCGCGCCTGGAGCGATGGTTTACAAATCCTGTAACCGGTTTCTACGCCCGCTTCGGCACAGAAGGATGAGAAAATGAAGAATGAAGTATTGTCCGTCAAAGAGAAGATTGGCTATGGCATGGGTGATGCCGCCAGTCATATCATTTTTGATAACGTCATGTTGTACATGATGTTTTTTTATACCGACATCTTTGGTATCCCTGCTGGCTTCGTCGGCACCATGTTCCTGTTGGCGCGTGCGCTGGATGCGATTTCTGACCCGTGCATGGGGCTGATCGCCGACCGCACCCGTAGCCGCTGGGGGAAATTCCGGCCGTGGATTATTTTCGGCGCCATTCCGTTTGGCATCGTCTGCGTACTGGCCTACAGCTCGCCGGACCTCACGCATAACGGCAAACTGATTTACGCCGCCGTGACTTACACGCTGCTGACGCTGCTCTATACCATCGTCAATATTCCCTACTGTGCGCTGGGCGGGGTGATCACCGACGATCCGAAACAACGCATCTCACTGCAGTCCTGGCGCTTTGTGCTGGCGACGGCAGGCGGCATGCTTTCTACCGTGCTGATGATGCCGCTGGTGAATCTGATTGGCGGCGAAGACAAAGCGTTTGGTTTTCAGGGTGGGATTGCAGTGCTCTCCGTGGTGGCGTTCCTGATGCTGGCGTTCTGCTTCTTTACCACCAAAGAGCGCATTCAGGTGCCGCCGAGCACCGCTTCCATGCGTGAAGATCTGCGTGACATCTGGCAGAACGACCAGTGGCGCATTGTCGGGCTGCTGACCATCCTCAATATTCTTGCGGTCTGCGTACGCGGTGGGGCGATGATGTATTACGTCACCTGGATTTTGGGCGATGCCGCGCTGTTTACCGCCTTCCTCGGCACCTATTGCGTCGGCAACCTCATAGGCTCGGCGCTGGCGAAACCGCTGACCGACTGGAAATGCAAAGTCAGCGTCTTCTGGTGGACCAACGCCGCGCTGACGGTATTAAGCCTGGCGATGTTCTTTGTGCCGATGAGTGCCAGCGTCACCATGTTCCTGTTCATTTTCGCCATTGGCGTGTTGCATCAGCTGGTGACGCCAATTCAGTGGGTGATGATGTCAGATACCGTCGATTACGGCGAGTGGCGCAACGGTAAACGCCTCACCGGCATCAGCTTTGCCGGCACCCTCTTTGTACTGAAACTCGGCCTGGCGTTGGGCGGTGCGTTGATTGGCTGGATGCTGGCGGGCGGCGGTTATGACGCGGCGGCGAAAACGCAAAACAGCGCCACCATCAGTATCATCATTGCACTGTTCACTATCGTTCCGGCCATCTGCTATCTGCTGAGCGCGGTGATCGCCAAACGCTACTACACCCTGAAAACCCCTTATCTGGCGAAGATCATGAACGAACTTGCGCAGGGCGCACGTCGACATCAACAGGAATTTGAACAGCTACCGGTTAGCAAAGAACTATGAGGATGAAACGATGAAAATCAGTGATGGAAACTGGCTGATCCAGCCCGGGCTCAATCTGATCCACCCGATCCAGGTGTTCGATGTCGAACAACGGGGCAACGAGATGGTGGTTTACGCCGCGCCGCGGGACGTCCGGGAACGGACATGGCAACTGGACACGCCACTGTTCACCCTTCGCTTTTTCTCACCGCAGGAAGGTGTGGTTGGTGTGCGCATCGCGCATTTTCAGGGTGCCATCGACAACGGCCCGCACCATTCGCTGAACGTCCAGAAAGACGTGAACGTGCAAATGCAGAACACGGCGGAATTTGCCGAACTGAAAAGCGGCAATCTCAGCGTTCGCGTTACGAAAGGTGAGTTCTGGTCGCTGGATTTCCTGCGCAACGGCGAGCGCATCACCGGTAGCCAGGTGAAAAATAATGGCTACGTGCAGGACACCAACACCGCGCGCAATTACCTGTTCGAACGGCTGGATCTCGGCGTCGGGGAAACCGTTTATGGCCTCGGCGAGCGCTTTACCGCGCTGGTGCGCAACGGCCAGACGGTCGATACCTGGAACCGTGACGGCGGCACCAGTACCGAGCAATCCTACAAAAACATCCCGTTTTACCTCACCAACCGCGGTTACGGCGTACTGGTGAATCATCCAGAATGCGTGTCGTTTGAAATTGGCTCAGAGAAAGTCTCGAAGGTGCAGTTCAGCGTCGAAGGGGAGTATCTGGAGTATTTCGTGATCGACGGCCCGACGCCGAAAGCGGTGCTGGATCGCTATACTCGGTTGACGGGGCGCCCTGCGCTGCCGCCCGCGTGGTCGTTTGGTCTGTGGCTCACCACGTCGTTTACCACCAACTATGACGAAGCGACGGTCAACAGTTTCATCGACGGCATGGCCGAGCGTGATTTGCCGCTTCACGTGTTCCACTTCGACTGTTTCTGGATGAAAGCGTTTCAGTGGTGTGATTTCGAGTGGGACCCGGTGACCTTCCCGGATCCGGAAGGGATGATCCGCCGCCTGAAAGCGAAAGGGCTGAAAATCTGCGTCTGGATCAACCCCTACATCGGGCAGAAATCTCCCGTATTCAATGAGCTGAAAGAGAACGGTTATCTGCTGAAACGCCTGGACGGCTCGCTGTGGCAGTGGGATAAATGGCAGCCAGGGCTGGCGATTTACGATTTCACTAATCCTGAAGCCTGTGAGTGGTACGCCAGTAAGCTGAAAGGGCTGGTGGAAATCGGCGTCGACTGCTTCAAAACCGATTTTGGCGAGCGCATTCCTACCGATGTGGCGTGGCACAACGGCGCCGATCCGCAGAAAATGCACAACCATTATGCATACATCTACAACGAACTGGTGTGGAACGTGCTCAAAGAGACGGTGGGTGAGCAGGAGGCGGTGCTGTTTGCCCGTTCGGCATCCGTCGGCGCCCAGCAGTTCCCGGTACACTGGGGCGGCGACTGTTACGCCAACTACGAATCAATGGCGGAAAGCCTGCGCGGCGGGCTGTCGATTGGCCTGTCAGGCTTTGGTTTCTGGAGCCACGACATTGGCGGTTTCGAAAACACCGCGCCGGCGCACGTCTACAAACGCTGGTGCGCGTTTGGCCTGCTCTCCAGCCACAGCCGCCTGCATGGCAGCAAATCCTACCGTGTGCCATGGGCGTATGATGACGAATCCTGCGATGTGGTGCGTCACTTCACGGAACTGAAATGTCGGATGATGCCGTACCTGTACCGTCAGGCGGCGCTGGCGCATGAGCGCGGTACGCCGATGCTGCGCGCCATGATGCTGGAATTCCCGGACGATCCGGCCTGCGATTATCTCGACAGGCAGTACATGCTCGGCGATGCGGTGTTGGTTGCGCCGGTCTTCTCAGAGGCGGGAGACGTGCAGTTTTACCTGCCGGAAGGGCGCTGGACGCATCTGTGGCACAACGATGACGTACAAGGCGGTCGCTGGCTGAAACAGCAGCACGATTTCCGCAGCCTGCCGGTGTACGTGCGGAAGAACACGCTACTGGCGCTGGGGAATAACAGCCAGAAACCGGATTACGCCTGGCANCGGCGCGAAAGCCGTAAGCCAGGTGCCAGCGGCGAACGGCACGGTGGTGTTTACATTGACAGCGACGCGTCGTGGCAACACCGTGACCGTTAAGGGCGAAGGCGATGCCCGCGACTGGTCACTTTGCTTACGCAACGTGCCGCAGGTGGCGGGTGTGCAGGGCGGCACTGCCACTGGCAGCGAGTGGGGCGTGGTGGTGACGCCGGAGCGTAACGAACTGGTGATAACCCTTTAATCGTGCATATGCTCTCTCCTTCAGGGGAGAGGGCAACGATCGGGCGCCACGCTTTTTTTCTCCTTCGCAAAGGCGAACTTTCCCCACACCGCAAGCAGTGCATAGAGCGCCATCGGCAGCAGGAAACTCAGATGAAGACTGACGTTGTCGATGATGACCGCCTGCAGCCACGGGATGATCGCCCCGCCGATGCCCGCCATCACCATCGCCGCCGCCAGCAGATTCGCTTGCTGCGGGAACTGGCTGAGCGTATGACCAAAAATAATCGGGTACATCACCGAATTACCGAGGCCGGTGAGCAGCAATAGCCACCCGCCAGCAGCATTGTTTAACCCTGTCGCCAGCGCAACCAGCAGTACGCCCAGCAGCGCTGCGGCACGAAACACGGTGGCGTTATGGGCGTTGTGAGCAAACAGACCAAACAGCAGCCGCCCGACCAGCGCGCCGCCCCAGTAGAGCGAGACCAGCGACATGGCGGTTTCCGGCGACCAGCCAGCGGAGAGGGTCAGGTATTTGACCAGGCTCGTGGCGATTGCCACCTCCACGCCGACGTAAACAAAAATGGCGGCAATGCTCAGCAACTGCTGCGGTTGCTGGCGGAGGGCGGGGCGCATCCGGCAACCGAATGATGATGCTGCCGATGAGCAGCGCGATCGAGGCCAGCGCCAGCATGAACCACAGTCCGCTGACCGGCTCCTGATGCAGGTAAGGATCGGCGGGATACAGCTTTAGTAGCAGCGCCAGAAAAACCGGTGCCAGCGTGGTGCCGAGCGAATTCACCGCCGAGGCCAGGCTCAGGNGTACGGATTGGCGACGACCTGCATAGCGGCCACCCCCGTCGCGACAATAAACATGCCCGGCAGCGATCCGTAAAACGTATTCAGGCTGATGGCTGCTGCGAGCAACAGGCAACCCGCAGTGCTCAGCAATAACGAGAATTGCAGGACGCGGCGATAGCCCCAGTGGGCGATCAGCACGGAGCAGGGAAGGCAAGTGATAAACGGGGCGATATAAAACAGGACAGTGATGAGCATCGCCTGCTGCCAGCTAATCTGGAAATAATGATAAAAGAACAGGATGATGGTGCTGTTAATGGCGGTAATATTCCCCCATAAGAAAAATACCATCGCCAGTAAAGACAGATTTCTGTTCATGGCATTATTATTCCGGAAAAGTGAAAGAATACACATACTGAAATCCACATGTCTGTTACAGTCCTTTTTCATTATTCGGGGGTCATGTATGGAACTGGAAAATATTTTCCGCGATGTGAAGCTGAGTAAAACCGAAATAACCGTTTTGCGTACGATCCAGAACGATCCGGAACAATGTATTCGTGACGGAATTCGTGCCGTCGCGGAACGTTGTTACAGTAATCCTTCGTCACTGGTGCGTCTGGCAAAGAAACTGAAATTCAGTGGCTGGCTGGAGCTGGTCTATTTCATTAAATTTAATATCACCATGCCCAAGCTGGACGTCACCAATGACGTAGATTTCATGAAGATTCAGCCTGCAGAGCAGTTAACCCCGCTGCTCAATGGATTACAACATTATCGCATTCTGATCCACGGCAGCGGGTTTTCACAGCTTATTGCACAATATATTTATAATAAATTCCTGGTGATTGGCGTTAATGCCAGTCTGGCGTTATGGCCGGACTATGAAATACTCGAACAAAAAACTGCAACAAAATTTGATGCTATCTGGATTGTGTCGAAATCTGGCCGCAGCAGCTCGGCGTTAAATTGGGTTAAGGCACTGGAAGGCAAAGGCATCGATCTCATTTGCTTTACCGGTGATTATCAAAGCCCGTTAGCCCAGGCGGCGGATACCTCCTTTATTATTCACGACCCGCAAAAATACGATGATGATATTTACTGGAGCAACCCTTTCTTTGGCTACTGCATTTTAGGCTTTGAGCATTTGCTTAAACTCTGGTTCAGGCAAACTGCGTCGGGGGTGTCTGCCGATACCCCCGACTAAACCGTTACCAGTCCTGACAGTGCGTGTCGTTGAGATACGCCGTCACCAGTTTTTGTGCCAGTGACCATGAGCCCACCAACGGGTGCGCCATTAACGCACGCACCGCCAGCGTGCGGTCGCGATTGAGGATCGCCGCTACCGCCAGACGCTCGTACTCTTTGACGCAGGAAATCATATTTTTCTGCGCGGTCGGGACGTACTTCGGCGTGACCGGCTTCAGGCCCGTTCTGCTGAGATCGCAGCTGATTTCAATGACGTCGTCCGGCTGCAGGAAATCCAGCGTGCCGTTGTTAGCAAGCGAAACCACGATGCGTTTCGTCGTGTTGCTGTTAACCGCTTCGAGAATATCAAGCGCCACGCCCGCATATCCACCAGTATCAGGCTCTTCAATAAACTGCTGCAACGTCAGCGGCTCGCGGGTGTTGAATTTTTCCTGATGCGACTCGCTCTGCATATAGCTGTTTTCACGGCGCAGATAGTGTTTCATCCAGATGTTAAATGCCGCTTCCGGGTTTTCCCGCACGTTGATACCCGCCAGTTCCTGGCGCATATCGTGGTTGATGCTGGCAATCTGCTCGCCACGAGTTTCCGGCGCGTCCTGAATCGCTTTCAGCGCCACTTCCCGATAGTAGTAGTAATAGAGATATTCATTCAGCAACTGCTTGTCGCAAAGCTGAACCAGCTCCGGCGAGAAATACTGCATGGCGGTTTTGAGATACAGCTCCGGGGTGTTGATTAACCGGTCCGTGACGTCTTCGCCCCGCACGGTGAAATGGGTAAACCATGAGAAATGGTTCAGACCATAGCACTCGACTTTCAGATCCTGCGGGTCGCAGTCCAGAATCGACGGCAGTTCGCGGATGAGTTCCGACGGCGCATCGCAGATGCCATATACCCGGCGTTTAAAGCCGGACTTAATGATTGCCTCCGTCACCAGCCCTGACGGGTTGGTGAAGTTGAACAGGATGGCGTCTTTGGCGGCATGCTCTTCAATCAGACGGCAGTAGTTCAGAATGGCCGGAATGGAGCGCATCGCCATGGCGAAACCGCCCGCGCCGGTGGTTTCCTGACCCAGCGTGTTGTGTTCCAGTGCGATGCGTTCATCACGGATCCGGCTTTCATCACCGCCGACGCGCAGCGTGGTGATCACGTAATGGGCGCTTTTTAGCGCCGCAACGGGATCGGTCGTCAGGGAAAAATGGATATCCGGACGAATGGTATTAAATACATAGCGCGCGATTTCACCGAATAGCGTCAGATTTTCCGCAGAACTGTCGAGAAAAACCACCTCCTGTAAGCCGATGCGATGCGCGTTGTACGCCAGCGATTTCGCCAGGAATGCTGAGCGGACGCCGCCGCCACCGATTACGGTTAATTTCATAACGTCTCCCACTTAATTATTTGCCAGCCAGGTATCAACGCTGGAACGTACTTGCCCCACCCTGACACCATAAATAACTTGTACTTCATTTCGGTTATGCACAACGCCGTTTGCGCCGGTGCTTTTCAATATTGCATCGTCAACAATATCCGGGTTATGTACCGCCACCCGTAAGCGGGTAAAACAGTTGTCGATGGAAATAATATTTTCTTTGCCGCCCAACCCCCGAATAATTTCATCGGTGGTGTTATTGCTGGTTTGCGCATTCTGTTTAATTTTCTGACGGTAATCTTCTTTGCTGTATAACTTCACGTCGTCGTCATCTTCACGACCCGGTGTTTTCAGCTTCAGTTTCACCACCAGGGTGCGGAAAATAAGGTAATACGCCGCGAACTGACCGACACCAATTACCACATACATCGGCCAGCGGGTTAAGGAGACCGGCAGCGGCAGGTTATAGATCAGGAATTCGATTAAGCCAGACGCGCCCCAGGGGCGAACGGTGAAGATGTCGCAAATTGCCTGCGATGCCGCGGTCAGCGTCGCGTGGATCACCCACAGCAGCGGCGAGATAAACAAGAACGTGAATTCAATCGGCTCCGTGATCCCGGTCAGCATGGAGGTGATGATGGCAGGCAACAGAATGGCCTTCGCCAGCACTTTTTTCTCCGGTTTCGCGGTGTGGTAGAACGCCAGCGCCGCCCCGGCCAGGCCGAAAATAGTGGTCATGCCCTGCTGCGAGAAACGCAGTGCCTCGTTCATCACCGGCGTCAGATCCGGGTGGCGCATGTAGGCGAGGAAAATCGCCTGCGTCCCGGAGACCGTTTGCCCGTCAACGCTCAGCGTGCCGCCAATCTGTGTGAGCTGGAACGGTGACCAGACGAAATGATGCAAGCCGGTAGGGATGAGGAATTTTTCGAAGAAGCCATACACAAACACGCCCGCCACGCCAGCGTTCTTCATGAAGCCGGTTAACGCCGTAATGCCGTGGGTGATGAACGGCCAGATCCAGGTGAAGGCCATCGCGTAGAGGATAATCACCGGGGTCATCGCAATCAGCGTCAGTTTTGCGCCGCCATACATCGACAGCGCGCCGGGCAGTTCAATACCGGTCACGTTGTTGTGAACCCAGGCAATGGTGCAGCCAAGAATAATACCAAGGAAAACGCCCATATCGACAACCACAAAGCCTAATATTTGTGTTTGCCCGGTGCCGTAAAATTCGCCATTAATTTTTTCGGCGATGCCGTTGGTATATTCCAGCCAGGAGTGGTTAGCGCCGAGGAACATAATAAAACACATGACTGCAACCAGGGCGACTTCGGTTTTTTTATCCTTCGCTAAGCCGTAACTAATCCCTACGCAGAATAATAATCCTAAATTACCAAATAACGGCCAGAACGTGTCCCCCAACAGTTGGCCGATTTGATGTAAAAAATTCGTTTCTGAAATGAGTGTTGGATTGGTTAATATCGAACTTAACGCCAGAATTAAACCAATAACAGGTAAAAACAAGACTGCGCCGATCATGGCTCTGGAGAATTTTTGCATGTTCTCCAGAATACGTTGACGTATCCCAGACATAGTAGTTGTACCTTTTTAAAGGGAGTTTTTATTTATTAAAATGCTCTTCCAGTAAGGGTGTTATATCAACTACCCAGGCGAACCGGAACCAGTTGCGAGAAATAGGTACAAACAGTCACAAAATGTGCACAGGTTTCGCAGGATGGGGGTGCCCCTGAACAGCGTCAGGGGCGGGTAGATTAGGGCGTGACGGGGGTTTCAGGCGCAGGCTGAAGCGCCGTAGTGACTTCACCGCCGCGCATCGTCTGGCTGACTTTCTGATGGTTCATGTTCTCAGCGCTAAGCTGGCCGTTGACGGTGGGTTTCAGCGGCGCCGTGGCCTGCACGCTACCGCTGGCGGTGAGCTGGAGATTACCGTCACCGGTGACCGGCAGCGCAGGCCAGCCCCAGGGTTGCAGCACATTCAGCGGCACGCCGCGCCCGTTCAGGCTGACATTGACCTGGCGCTGCGGCAGTTGGGAAACGGTCGCCGTGGCTTCCAGAATGCCTTTTTNNATAGCCATCCAGCGCGGTGATCTGCCACGGGAAGGCGGGATCGATGTCGATCAACAGGTTGCGGCTGGCGCTCATTTTTTTCAGCGTTAACGTGTTCAACCATGCCGGCATCGGCGTCATCCAGAGCTGTTTCCAGTTTTTCGGCAACGTGTATTCCAGCCCGGCCACCGCGATGTCATCCAGCACCAGCGCTTTATCGCTGCGCTGCCAGTTTCCGGACGTGCGCACCATGCCGCCTTCCCAGCGGGAGGTGAACTGGCGCAGCGCGATGCCCTGCGGGGAAAACTCGCTGTTAAGGATCGGATCAAACAGATGGATGCTGCCCCAGATAAACTCGCTGGCGTTCATCGACAGCTTGCCGTCCTGGCTCTGCCAGTCGCCTTTGCTGAGCGTCAGGTTGCGCAAACTCATGTCCAGATCGGTGACCGCCCAGTCAGGCCCTTGCAACCGTGCGTCGGTCACTTCGAGACGACCGATTTGCAACGACGGCACCGTGGTCAGCGGCGTGAAAAAGTCCGCCAGCGATTTGTCGCTTTGCAGCCGGATTTCATCCAGTCGCAGATTATCAATCACCCAGCTACCGTCAGCATCGCGGCGTGCTTTGCCGGTCAGCGACCCGCGCGCCATATCGGCGCCGATGGTGTCGAGCGTGACGACGCCATTATCGATAGCGCCCTGAATCAGTACGTTACTGGCAGGAACGCCGTTGAGCGTCATCGATCCGGCGCTCATCTGGATGGCGGCTTTTTTACCTAAAATATTGCCCGCTTCCGGTAGCCACGGGCTAACGCCGCCGGTGACGCGCTGGGCGCTCAAATCCCAGTCCGTTTGCGGGCTGTTAAACGCCATATTGCTGAGCTGCAGACGATCGGCCTCGAAGGGAAGCGGCGCGGTCGACGGCGAGAGATTCAGCGTGCCGTCCTGCAACAGAATGGTGTCGGCGTGCAGCGGATCGGTGAGCTGACGGCTGCTGAGGCCGATGTCCACTGCTTTCGCCACCAGCGTTGCCGGTTTGTCGTCGCGGCCGAAGGTGACGTTTTTCAGTAACAGATGGGCAGGCGAGGAGAAGCGATGATCGATCGCNTCGAAAGAGAGGCGATAGCGGGTGTTGTCAGTGATCCAGCCGCTGACCTGCCGCGCGCCCCATTGCGTCTGGAGCAGAAAATAGAAGGCGAGGATCACCACCAGGAGGGCGATCAGCAGCCAGAGAACCAGCTTCCCGATAAATTTCATGGGCTTCCATCCTGAGAAGTGCACATAAGAGAGTTATGCACGATNTTTTCCAGCCAGTCCGGCGCGAACTGCAGGATCAGCGGCTGCTGAGAGACGCCCAGGCCAACGGCCAGCGACAGGGCGATAATCAGGATCGCGCGGCGGTTCAGCGGTTCGCGGGAGACGATACGTACGCCGGAAGCGGCGATAGTACCGAACATCACCAGCGTCGCGCCGCCCAGGACCGGCTCAGGGATGTGCTGTACGAAGCCGCTGACAGCCGGGAACAGACCCAGCAGGATCAGCATCAGCGCCACCACGAAACCGACATAGCGGCTGGCGACGCCAGTCAGCTGGATCACGCCGTTGTTCTGGCCGAAGCAGGAGTTCGGGAATGTATTGAACACCGCTGAGACAAAGGAGTTCAGACCGTTCGCCAGCACGCCGCCTTTCAGGCGCTTCATGTACACCGCGCCGGAAACGGGTTGCTCAGAGACGTCAGATGTCGCGGTAATGTCGCCGATAGTTTCCAGGGAGGTGATCATAAAGACCAGCATCAGTGGCAGCAGCAGATTCCAGTCAATGCCCAGACCGTAATAGAGCGGTGTTGGCACCATAATAAGATCGTTATTGGTCGGCGCGGTGTTTGCGGGCAGCATGTCTAACGCCCACGCTGCCANTCCCCCCCGCCGATAGACGTCAGGCCAACCTGAATCAGCGACAGACCGATAATCATCACCACCACGCCGGACACCAGCGGCGTAATGATGCGGCGCGCCAGATGCAGTACGCGGGACAGTACCATTTCCGTGCAACTGGCGAGCATCAGCGTGCCGAACAGCGCCGCCATCATCGTCGGGACATCGGCACCGCCGGTTTTTAACGCCGTACCGCCCATGATCAGCGGTGCGACAAAGTTGAAGCTGGTGCCCTGAATAGAGAGCAGCCCGGAACCCACCGGACCCCAGGCCTTAATCTGAATGATGGATGCCACACCGGAAGCGAACAGCGACATGCTGATAATGTGCTGAGTATCTTCCGCCGGTAATCCCAGCGCCTGGCAAATCAGCAGCGCCGGGGTAATGACTGCCACAAACATCGCCAGCAGATGCTGGAAGGCGGCGAACAGGGTTTGCGGCAGGGGCGGGCGATCTTCGAGGCGATAGATTAATTCGCTGGGTTGAGTCCGCGCAACCGGTTGCGCACTTTCTGACTCGAGGGTGTTAACAGACATCTAAGGCAGTCCCGTGGTGGAAAAGTGGGGATTTTAGCGAACTGCGGAGCAAAAGCAAACGTTTGCTGAGGCTGGCGGCATGATTTACGCAACAGCGAAAACTTACCGTTTTATTTCACTAAAGCCGGTTTTTCCCCAGAATTGACCTGCCATAAACCTTTTTTCTGTAATTTTTGCCCACTTTTTGATTAAAATCCGGCTCCTGATTTCTCATGAAGAGACGTAATCGGCACAGGAACAATACATCGCGTGTGAATGGATCATGCGCTAATAAGGAGCTATTTATGTTTCACCTCGATACCTTATCGACGCTCGTGGCTGCCACGCTGGTGCTGCTGCTGGGGCGCAAACTGGTCCACACGGTTCCCCTTATCAAGAAATACACCATTCCCGAACCTGTCGCGGGCGGCCTGCTCACGGCGCTGGCGTTGCTGGTGCTGAAGAAAAGCATGGATATCGAAATTGATTTCGATATGAGTCTGAAAGACCCGCTGATGCTGGCGTTCTTCGCTACCATCGGGCTTAACGCTAACCTTGCCAGCCTGCGGCTCGGCGGAAAAGTGCTCGGCACGTTTTTGATCGTCGTGGTGGGTCTGTTGCTGATGCAGAACGCGATTGGCATCGGGATGGCGAAAGTGCTGGGGCTCGATCCGCTGATGGGGCTGCTGGCGGGCTCGATCACCCTGTCGGGCGGTCACGGTACGGGCGCGGCATGGAGCAAACTGTTTGTTGAGCGCTACGGCTTCGCTAACGCTACGGAAGTGGCGATGGCCTGTGCGACGTTCGGCCTGGTGTTGGGCGGCCTGATTGGCGGCCCGGTGGCGCGTTATCTGGTGAAGCACTCTTCGACGCCGGACGGTACGCCGGACGATCAGGAAGTCCCCACCGCGTTTGAAAAGCCGGACGTCGGGCGCATGATCACCTCGCTGGTGCTGATTGAAACCATCGCGCTGATTGCCATCTGCCTGACCGTGGGCCGTGTGGTTGCGCAACTGCTGGCGGGCACCGCGTTTGAACTGCCGGTATTTGTTTGCGTGCTGTTTATCGGCGTGATCCTCAGTAACGGTCTGGCACTGCTCGGGTTTTATCGTGTCTTCGAGCGCGCGGTCTCGGTTCTGGGCAACGTCTCGCTGTCGCTGTTTCTGGCGATGGCGCTGATGAGCCTGAAGCTGTGGGAGCTGGCGTCGCTGGCGCTGCCGATGCTGGTGATCCTGGTGGTGCAGACCCTGGCGATGGCGCTGTACGCGATGTTTGTCACCTGGCGCATGATGGGCAAAAACTACGATGCGGCGGTACTGGCGGCGGGGCACTGCGGGTTTGGTCTTGGCGCAACGCCAACGGCGATTGCCAACATGCAGGCGATTACCGAACGCTTCGGCCCGTCGCACATGGCGTTCCTTGTGGTGCCAATGGTCGGCGCGTTCTTTATTGATATCGTCAATGCGCTGGTGATTAAGCTGTATCTGATGCTGCCGATCTTCGGCTAATAAAAAAGCCGGGCGGCGCTGACGCATGCCCGGCTTCAATTCACGGCTCAGTGGCTTAGTCGTGCTCTTCCCATGCCATCGCGCGTTTCACCGCTTTTTTCCATCCGCTGTAACGGTAGTTGCGCTCGGTGGTTTCAATTCCCGGGCGGAACTCGCGTTCAATGACCGCTTTTTCCTGCAGCTCATCCAGATTCTGCCAGAAACCCACTGCCAGGCCGGCCAGATAAGCCGCACCCAGCGCGGTGACTTCACGCACTTCCGGGCGCTCAACGCGCGCGCCGAGAATATCGGACTGGAACTGCATCAGGAAGTTATTGGCAACCGCACCGCCATCCACGCGCAGGGCGTGCAGACGAATGCCTGAATCCGCCTGCATCGCTTCCAGCACGTCGCGCGTCTGGTAGGCAATCGACTCCAGCGTGGCGCGAATGATGTGGTTGGCGTTCACGCCACGGGTCAGGCCGAAGATAGCACCGCGGGCGTACGGGTCCCAGTATGGCGCACCGAGACCGGTGAAAGCCGGCACCACGTACACGCCATTGGTGTCATTCACTTTGGTGGCAAAGTACTCGGAATCATAGGCGTCATTGATGACTTTCATTTCATCACGCAGCCACTGAATGGACGCGCCGGCCATAAATACCGCGCCTTCCAGGGCGTAATTCACTTCACCGCGCGGACCACAGGCAATGGTGGTCAGCAGGCCGTGCTCAGAGGTCACCGCTTTTTCGCCCGTGTTCATCAGCATAAAGCAGCCGGTGCCGTAGGTATTCTTCGCCATCCCTTCCTTGACGCACAGCTGGCCAAACAGTGCCGCCTGCTGGTCACCGGCGATCCCGGCGATAGGAATACGCGTGCCACCTTTACCACCGATGTTGGTCTGACCGTACACTTCGGAGGATTTGCGCACTTGCGGCAGCATGGCGCGCGGAATATCCAGCGCGTCGAGCATTTTGTCATCCCAGTCCAGATCATGGATGTTGAACAGCATGGTGCGCGAGGCGTTGGTGTAATCGGTGACGTGAACGCGCCCCTGGGTCATTTTCCAGATAAGCCAGGTGTCGACGGTGCCGAACAGCAGCTCACCGCGTTTCGCCCGTTCGCGTGAACCTTCGACGTGATCTAGGATCCACTTCACTTTGGTGCCGGAGAAATACGGGTCGATCACCAGGCCGGTGGTTTTGCGCACGTAATCTTCCATGCCGTCGCGCTTGAGCTGTTCGCAGATGTCCGCAGTGCGGCGGCACTGCCAGACGATGGCGTTGTAAATCGGCTTGCCGGTTTCGCGATCCCAGACGATGGCGGTTTCGCGCTGGTTGGTGATGCCAATCGCGGCAATCTGATCGGAACTGATATCGGCTTTTGCCAGTACTTCAACCAGCGTGGAACTCTGCGAGGCCCAGATTTCCATCGGGTCATGCTCAACCCAGCCTGGCTTAGGGTAGATCTGTTCGAATTCGCGCTGTGAGACGCTGATGATATTAGCGTCATGATCCATCACGACAGCGCGGGAGCTGGTGGTGCCCTGGTCGAGAGCAACGATGTATTTTTTGTCAGTCATGATTCTTGTCCCGTAGTCAGTTACAGCGACGCTTTTTGGTGCGATGTGGAGGCGGATTCCTTTTCTTCGACAACCTCACACTCGTCACACGGTAAATGGCCGCCAATCAATTTACGATAGCTAAACGCACCCAGTGCCGCCCCCACCACCGGGGCAAACAGCGGCACCAGGAAGTAGGGGATGTCCTTGCCACCGGTAAAGGCGACGTTGCCCCATCCGGCAAACCAGGCGAAGGCTTTCGGGCCGAAATCACGCGCCGGGTTCATCGCGAAGCCGGTAAGCGGCCCCATGGAGGCGCCAATCACGGCGATCAGCAGGCCAATCAGCAGCGGTGCCAGCGGGCCGCGCGGGACGCCGTTACCGTCGTCCGTCAGCGCCATAATCAGACCCATCAGCACTGCGGTAATTACCATTTCTACCGCGAAGGCCTGCACAATGTTGAGGTGCGGATTCGGATAGGTGGAGAAAATACCTGCCAGTTCAAGACTTTCGACGCTGCCACGCACCATATGATGCGTCTCTTCGAAGCTGTAGAAAAGATTGTAGTAAAGCCCGTAAACTAACGCCGCTGCGCAAAAGGCGCCGGCAATTTGCGAAATAATAAAGGGGACGACTTTGCGCTTGTCGAAGCAGGCAAACAGCCACAGCGCGATGGTTACCGCCGGGTTCAGATGTGCGCCGGAAACCCCTGCAGTCAGGTAAATGGCCATCGCCACCCCCAGACCCCAGATAATACTGATTTCCCACTGCCCGAAGCTGGCGCCGGCTACTTTCAGCGCCGCAACACATCCAACGCCGAAAAAGATCAACAAGCCGGTCCCAAGAAACTCTGCGATGCATTGGCCTTTTAACGTTGATGTCTGGCTCATAATCGGATCCTGAAGACGAAGTGATGATGATAGGGTACATGGTGGCCGAAGACGACCATGCTGCCATGTAGGCATAGTGTTAATTTATCGTTAACGAGCAAAAACGAGAAATATCGAAATCAAAATGTGTGTGCTGTGTCAATAAAATGAGCGTTTTCGCGCCATTTTGTGTGTTTAAGCACCTTTTTGCAGAGTGTGAGCTGAATCAATTCATTAACGAACCGATTAACAATTTAGAGGTATTCGCGCTGAACGCACCAGGTATAGACTGAAAATGCTGGCAAACCGCAATCTGCGCGGCTTGCCGCTGGACAGCAGCGCCGGGGCTTCATACAATCGGGGCCATTACTGTAGTGCGCTTATTTTCGTAAAGGCGTCACCGGAGTTCCGGGACGAGAGTCAGTTTAACCCGACAGGTTTGGGTTACTATCAACGCCTTGCAAGTTCAGGAGAGGTATGACGATGTCATTAGAAGTGTTTGAGAAACTTGAAGCCAAAGTACAGCAGGCGATTGATACCATCACGTTACTGCAGATGGAAATCGAAGAGCTGAAAGAAAAGAACAATACGCTGGCGCAGGAAGTACAGTCTGCACAGCAGGGCCGCGAAGAGCTGGAGCGCGAAAACAGCCACCTGCGCGAGCAGCAGAACGGCTGGCAGGAGCGTTTACAGGCGCTGCTGGGCCGCATGGAAGAAGTCTGATGCGCTGGCCCTCTTCTTGTGCGCTGAGGGCCAGTTCGTTCGCTTACTTCCGTTCCAGCAGAACCCCGCATTCCATATGATGGGTGTAGGGGAACTGATCGAACAACGCCAGACGAGCGACATTATGCGTCTGGCCTAATGTTTCCAGATTTTGACACAACGTTTCCGGGTTACAGGAAATGTACAGAATACGCGGGTACGCCTGCACCATCTTCTCCGTCTCGCCATCCAGTCCGCTACGCGGCGGATCGACAAAAATCGTCTCACACTGATAGCCCTTCAGATCAATCCCCTGAAGACGGTTGAATTCGCGCACGCCATTCATCGCCTGCGTAAACTCTTCCGCCGCCATGCGAATGATCTGTACGTTATCGATGTGGTTGGCTGCAATGTTGTACTGCGCCGCCGCCACGGAGGGCTTGGCAATTTCCGTTGCCAGCACGCGGTTAAAGTTGCGCGCCAGCGCCAGCGAGAAATTCCCGTTGCCGCAGTAAAGCTCCAGTAGATCGCCGGTGGCGTTTTTTGTCGCATCCAGCGCCCATTCCAGCATCTGAATGTTCATTGCCGCATTCGGCTGGGTGAAGCTGTTTTCCACCTGGCGGTAGATCATTTCGCGCCCGCCGACCGGCAAACGCTCATCAATGAAATCCTGATCGAGCGCGATTTTGGTTTTCGTCGCCCGGCCAATCAGATGCACGTTGAGATTCTGCGCCCGTAACGCGTCGCGCAGCGCCTCCGCCGCGTGGCGCCATTCGTCATCCAGCTTTTTGTGATACAGCAGCGACACCACCGCCTGATTGCTCATGGTGGTCAGGTAGTCAATCTGGAACAGCTTGTGGCGCAATACGCGGTTGTTGCGCACGCCAGCGATCATAGCGGTCATCAACTGATTGATGAGCTCGCTGGCAGCCGGGAAGCTGTCGACGCGAATGCGCGATTTGGTCTGCTGATCGAAAATGATGTGGTACAGGTCGTCACCCTCGTGCCACAGGCGGAATTCGGCACGCATGCGGTAATGACTTACTGGCGAACGAAACACTTCCGGAACCGGCGCGTCAAATGGCGCCATCATTTTTTGCAGGCGGACGACTTTCTCAGCCAGCTGCGCGTCGTATTGGTCGGTAGGAAGGTGTTCGGGGGTCATGGTGCATCCTGATTAATAAAAGTACGCGGCGATTGTAGGGATTGTGCCGGGGATGTCCAGACATAATGGTTAACAGCAGTCTGGACATCTATATGCCGCTAATTGTAGCATTCTGTTTCCGGTCTCCTGTGAGTGAAAAGGGAATCCAGTGAAAATCTGGAGCTGACGCGCAGCGGTAAGGAAAGGTGGGATGATCGCGATTCGCAGACACTGCTTAATTAAGTGGGAAGTCATCATCCAGTTTTACTTTCAAGCCCGAAGACCTGCCGGTATACGTCGCATTTGGTTTCATCATCGCGTGCTATAGATGAGACCTGCGGCATCCTTCTTATATTGTGGATGCTTTAACAATGATTAAGAAAGTCTCGCTGTGGACGGCGTTGTCCGCCACGGCTTTTTCCGTCTGGGCGCAGGATGCCACTCCTGACACGCTGGTGGTNNCAACCCGTTTTCAGCAGCCGGTAAATACCGTTCTGGCACCAACCTCCGTTGTGACTCGCGAAGATATCGAACGCTGGCAGGCAAAGAGCGTTGAAGAGATTATGCAGCGCTTGCCTGGCGTGGATATCGCGCAGAGCGGCGGTCTGGGCGCGCAGTCTTCTTTCTACATTCGTGGTACTGAATCACGTCATGTTCTGGTGCTCATCGACGGTATTCCGTTAAATAATGCCGGAATCAGTAACGCTCCCGACCTGAGCCAGATACCGACCTCCCTGATTCAACGTATCGAATATATTCGCGGCCCACGCTCTGCCCTTTACGGTTCGGATGCGATTGGCGGGGTGATCAACATTATCACCGGACGTGATAAGCCGGGCGCGGAGATCTCTGCAGGCGTGGGCACTCACGGCTATCAGTCCTATGACGGCGCTTTCCAGCAGGAAATCGATAAAACCAAAATTACGATGGGGGGGAACTATACCTACACGCGTGGTTTTGATATCGGTGCGAATGATGCGCCGCCTCAGCCCGATCGCGACGGTTTTATGAGTAAGTCGCTGTTTGGTTCCGTTGAGCAGCAGCTCACCGATAACCTGAGCGGGTTTGTGCGTGGGTATGGTTATGACAACCGCACCGCTTATGACGGTTACGCCTCATATACAGCGGATGGCACGCCGGACACGCGCCAGCTCTATAGCCAGAACTGGGATACCGGATTGCGATTTAATCAGGGTATTTATCAGTCCCAACTGGTGGCAGGCTATGGTCGCAGCAAGGATATTAACTACGACCCAAGTAAAGGTCGCTACGACGACTCCGCAACCATTGATGATGTGAAACAATACACCGCGCAGTGGCTGAATAATTTCACGGTGGGACACGGTAACATCGGCGCAGGTATCGACTGGCAGAAACAGAAAACCCAGGCGGGAACCGGCTACCTGGAGAAAGGTTACGAGCAGCGCAATACCGGCCTCTTCGTGTCCGCTATGCAGCAGTTCGATAGCGTCACGCTGGAGGCGGCAGCTCGCCGTGACGATAACTCTAACTTTGGCGACCACGGCACCTGGCAAACCAGCGCGGCCTGGGAGTTTATCGAAGGCTATCGCATCATTGGTTCATACGGTACTGCCTACAAAGCGCCGACCATGAGCCAGATCCACAGCGCAAATTATGGCAATCCTGATCTTAAGCCAGAAGAGAGCAAGCAGTGGGAAGGGGGCTTTGAAGGGCTGACGGGACCGGTAAACTGGCGTATCAGCGCGTATCGAAATGATGTTGATAACCTGATTGGTTATGACGCGAACTACCGTTTCTATAACGTCGACAAAGCGCGAATCGAGGGAATCGAAGCTACGGCGCAGTTTGATACTGGCCCGCTGGCGCACCAGATCTCTTATGATTATGTGGACCCACGTAACGCGAATACCAATGAAGTGCTTAAGCGTCGCTCCAAACAGCAGGTGAAATATCAGCTCGACTGGCAGGTGTGGGATCTCGACTGGAATCTCGCATACCGCTACCTTGGTACGCGCTATGACGATGACTTTAGTGCGTATCCGACGCGTGAAGTCAAACTGGGTGGTGTAAGTTTGTGGGATGTCGCAGTTTCGTATCCGGTCACCTCTCACCTCACAGTTCGTGGTAAAATAGCAAACCTGTTCGATAAAGATTACGAGACGGTTTATGGCTATCAAACTGCAGGACGAGAATACACCTTGTCTGGCAGCTACACCTTCTGATCCACGTCCCACCGTACTGGTCTTTGACTCCGGTGTCGGTGGGTTGTCGGTCTATGATGAGATCCGGCAACTGCTGCCGGATCTGCATTACATTTATGCCTTCGACAACGTCGCTTTTCCGTATGGTGAGAAGAGCGAGGATTTTATCGTCGAGCGTGTTGTTGAGATCGTCACGGCGGTCCAGCAACGCTATCCGCTTTCCCTCGCGGTGATTGCCTGCAACACCGCTAGTACAGTCTCTCTTCCTGCACTGCGCGAGAAATTCGCCTTTCCGGTGGTGGGTGTCGTTCCGGCGATTAAACCGGCGGCGCGTCTGACGGCGAACGGCATTGTCGGCCTGCTGGCGACGCGTGGTACGGTGAAGCGACCTTATACCCGCGAGCTGATCGATCGTTTTGCGAATGAATGCCACATCGAAATGCTGGGGTCGGCGGAGCTGGTGGTGCTGGCCGAAGCCAAACTGCACGGCAAACCGGTTTTGCTTGATGAGCTGCGTCGTATTCTGCGCCCGTGGCTGCGGATGCCGGAACCGCCGGATACCGTCGTATTGGGCTGTACGCATTTTCCATTACTGCAGGAAGAGCTATTACAGGTGCTGCCCGAAGGGACGCGCCTGGTGGATTCCGGCGCGGCTATCGCGCGTCGAACGGCCTGGCTGCTGGAACATGAAGCGCCGGATGCGAAATCTGCCGACGCCAATATCGCGTTTTGTATGGCGCTGACGCCGGAGACCGAACAACTTTTACCCGTTTTGCGCCGTTACGGCTTTGAATCGCTCGAAAATCTGGCGGTTTAATCTCACTTTGGACAAAAATAAGGCGGTTGAAAAGTTTTTTGAAAAGAGGGCTTGTCAACGCCGCAGAACTCCCTATAATGCGCCTCCACTGACACGGCACAACGGCGTAAACACCGGCCTGTCAGGTGAAGTTAA
>NZ_JNGH01000092.1 GCF_001188485.1 Trabulsiella odontotermitis | reverse complement strand
TTTCCATGACGCTCTCCTGGGCGACGGAAAATCTCCATCAGCCGCTGACCATCGATCTGCTGGCTGACCGTGCCTGCATGAGCCGTCGCAGCTTTACCCGCCGTTTTCAGCAGACCACGGGTGAGAGCTTTTCGCGCTGGCTGCTCGATCAGCGCATCATTGTGGCGCAGCGTTTTCTGGAGAAAACCGATCAGCCCATCGATCTGATTGCCAGCCAGGTCGGCTTTGCGTCGGCCACGTCATTACGCCGCCATTTTCTGAAATCCCTGAAAACCTCGCCATCGCGCTACCGCAAGGAGTTTCGCGGCGTCTGAGGTTAGTCCTGAGAACCGGCTTTCAGCAGCTTGCCGCTGCTGACGAAGGTGCCCGCGCCGAGGTGATGCAACGTGTTGCGNCGATAAACGCCTCTGCGTCGGCGGCAGCGGCCACCACTTCCCCAAACAGCGTGTCGTATTTTTCCTGCGCCGCGGTGGGCGGCAGCAAGCGACACTCCATCCACGCCAGGCATTTCTCTTCAATCAGCGGTAACCCCAGCACCGGGCCATTCACCACCGGAATACCGTAGCAGTTGAATTTGTCCTCATCGCGGCCGGTGACGCTGCCGACGGCATACGTCCAGTTCGTCGCTTCCACGCCAGGAATGACGATGCCAAAGCGTCCGCTGCGCTCGATAAGCTCCCGCGACCAGGTGGATTTATCCACCACGATGGCGATGCGCGGCGGCTCGAATTCCACCGGCATCGACCACGCCGCCGCCATCACGTTGCGGCGCTCGGTTTGATCGTCATAACTGGTGATGAGTATCGTCGGACCATGGTTGAGCAGACGGCTGGCATGGATTAACTCCACCGGGCGAAAACGGCTCATAGCGACTCCTCAAAAGCGGTAACGGTTTGTTTAGCATAGCATCGCCAGTCAACCGCACAAATTCACCGCTGGCAACGAAAAAATGCGTTATAAACAAGGGATACCGAGAGCAGGAGATCCTGATGAGTCCTTTTTTAACGGCGTATTTATCTCGTCTTGGCTGGACTGGCGAGACTGGTGTTACCCTTGAAACCCTGCAGGCGCTGCATTTAGCACACAACTGCACCATTCCTTTTGAAAATATTGATGTTCTGTTACCGCGTGAAATCCATCTTGATGACAGCGCGCTGGAGGACAAACTGGTCACCGCCGGCCGTGGCGGCTACTGCTTTGAGCAGAACGGGCTGTTTGAGCGCGCGCTGCGGGAGCTCGGCTTCAACGTACAAAGCCTGCTGGGCCGCGTTATTCTGGCGAATCCGCCCCAGATGCCGCCGCGCACGCACCGGCTGTTGCTGGTGGATCTCGGTGGCGAGCGCTGGATTGCCGATGTGGGTTTTGGCGGTCAGACGCTCACCGCGCCGATTCGCCTGCTGTCAGACGTTCCACAGCAGACGCCGCACGGCCTGTACCGCTTGCTGAACGAAGGGAATGACTGGACGCTGCAGGTCAGCCATCATGAGCACTGGCAGTCGATGTACCAGTTTGATCTGACGAAACCGTACTTTACCGATTACGTGATGGGTAATTTCTGGTCGGCGCACTGGCCACAGTCGCATTTCCGCCACCATTTGCTGATGAGCCGCCATCTGCCCGACGGCGGCAAGCTGACGCTGACGAATTTCAGCTTTACCCACTGGGGAAACAGCCACGTGCTGGAAAAAATCGAACTGCCTGACGTCGAGGCGCTGTATGACGTGATCCAGCAGCGTTTTGGCTTAGGGGTTGATAACCGCAAGCACGGTTTCAGCGTCACGGATCTGGGGGCGATTATGTCGGCGTTTGAAACACACCCGGAAGCGGGGAAATAGGATGGGAAGGGGGCTCGCCCCCTTGATTCAGCCAATCAGAACTTTCGCTCTGGCGCGAACAGACTCCAGCTCTTCCGGCGTTGCAGTTCCCTTTTTGCTGGCATTTCTGGCGCGCCAGTCGAGACTTTTGATTTGATCGGCCAGTGCAACATTGCGGCGAGAGCCGGAAATCAGCACTTCAAAGGGGTATCCTTTGATTTGGGTGGTGATGGGACAACAGAGCATTAACCCTGTTTTGCCGTTGTAAGCGGCGGGTGTAATAACCAGAGCAGGACGATAACCGGCCTGCTCATGGCCAGACTGCGGATCAAACTCAAGCCAGACGATATCTCCGGCTTGCGGAACATAGTCCATTACAGCATCTCCTTACCAACCGGTTCACCCGTGGTGATTTCGCTATGTAGATTGTCGTTGGTGATCCCTGCCAGCAGAGATTCCAGCGACGGTTCCTGTCGACGAACAGGGGATAATACAATACAGCCTTCTTCGTTAACGGCAATGTTGACCACATCGTCGACATGAAGTTCTGCTTCGCGCATGATGGCTACCGGGAGGCGGACCGATGGGCTATTACCCCATTTTTTTACGGCGACCTGAGACATAGATAACCTCCGATATGGATATACAATGTATATCCATTGTAGAACAACCGTAGAAATGTGTCAACAATGTATCGACATCAGAGGCGCTGACCGGGCAGGCGAACTGCCCGGCACAGCTTTTAGCGGCGCGATCTCACCACCTGGTAGCGGCGGGTGAAGTATTCCACCGGGGCGCTCCAGACGTGTACCAGTCGGGTGAAAGGGAACAGCAGGAAAATGGTCATGCCGAGCACCAGGTGGACGCGGAAGATCAACGCCACGCCATCGAGATAGTGCGACGGACTGCCCTGGAAGGTCACCACCGACTGCGCCCAGCCCACCAGTTTCAGCATTTCACTGCCGTCCGGGTACTGGGCGGAGAAAGGAATGGTGATCAGGCCGAGAATGCACTGCAGCAGAAGAATGCAGAGGATCAGGATATCTGCGGTGCTGGAATTCGCCCGAATACGCGGATTGGTCAGTCGACGAATCAGCAACCCGCCGCCGCCGACCAGCGTNGCCGAGGAGCATCGCCATCTGCTGTTTCACCGCCATTGGCAGGAACCAGGCGTACATCCAGTGCGGGGTCAGCATCCCGAACAGGTGCCCGAAGAAAATCCCCAGGATGCCGATGTGGAACAGATTCGACCACAGCACCATGCCGCGTTTGTCGAGCATCTGGCTGGACCCCGCGCGCCAGGTGTACTGGCCGTAGTCGTAGCGCAGCCAGCTACCGAGGATAAACACCGTCCCGCACAGGTACGGGTAAATATCGTAGAAAAAGACGTTGAGAAACGGGATCATGTCGGGCCTCCGGCACGGACATCCACGTACTGTGGCGCGGTGTCCTGGCTAAAGCGTCGTTGATAGTTTTGCAGCGGGGAACTGTCGCAGGCGGTGGCGTTATCTTCGATAAACTTCACCTGTTCCTCTTCCCATACCGCATCCAGCGCCTGACGGGTGTCGTCACGGGTTTCACCCGCCACCTGCTTAGTGACACTGTCACTTGTGAGTCTGCTGTCGGCCAGCGTCAGTAGCGCGTCGAACAACTGGTAATAGTCGCAGCCGCGTTGCTTCAGGCGACCGCCGATGAGCGCCAGAATCGGCGCGACGTTCTGCAGACCTTCGCGCGCCTCAGCGGGTGGCAGAATGCTCAGATACTCCAGATACAGCGGCAGATGGTCCGGCAGCTCGCGGCAGTTGAGCTGCAATCCCGCTTGCTCGTACTGCGCCAGCAGGTCAACCATCGCCTGACCGCGATCGCGTGATTCGGCATGTACATGCTCAAACAGCATCAGCGAGGTGGCGCGTCCGCGCTCGAAAATCTCACACCATTCGGCCTGTTTATCGAGCAGCGGGGCGTTGAGCATGGTCGTCACAAAGGGTGACAAGGCGGGGGCTTCGTCGGCCACCAGCGCAACGGCGTCGTCGCGGTTGTCCCACAAAAACGCGTCGGGATACTCCAGCAACATGCCGATGACTTTCAGGATCTGCATTATTCTCCCTCCCCATGCTCGCGCACTTCGGTGATGTTGATGGCGTCGCGCAAAAAGTGAAGCCGCAGCCGTTGCGTTCCGGGAAGGCGTCGCGCGCCATTTCGCGGTGGCTGGTGGGGATCACAAAGCGGTCTTCGTAGTTGGCGATGGCCAGATAGCGGTACATCTCTTCCACCTGTTCCACGCTGAGGCCGACTTCTTCAATGGCGCGGGTATCGGTGATGCCTTCGACAGTCTGCGCACGCTTGTAGTGGCGCATCGCCATCATCCGTTTCAGCGCACGCAGTACCGGGCCGGTATCGCCCGCGCTGAGCATGTTCGCCAGGTACTGTTTCGCCCGCCGGCAGCACGCCATCGGTTTTCGGCAGGCCACCGGCGTCCGCATAGGACTGGATCGGTGACAACGGCGGCACGTACCAGACCATCGGCAGCGTGCGATATTCCGGGTGCAGTGGCAGAGCGAGCTTCCAGTCCATCGCCATTTTGTAGACCGGTGACCGCTGGGCCGCGTCGATAACGTTCTGCGGAATACCCTGTTTCAGCGCTTCTTCAACTACCGCCGGATCGTTCGGGTTGAGGAACACGTCGCACTGGCGCTCGTAGAGATCGGTTTCATGCTCGGTGCTGGCGGCTTCTTCGATGCGGTCCGCATCGTACAGTAGCGCGCCGAGGTAACGGATGCGCCCGACGCAGGTTTCCGAGCAGACGGTCGGCTGACCGGACTCGATGCGCGGGTAACAGAAAATACACTTCTCTGATTTGCCGCTCTTCCAGTTGAAGTAGATTTTTTTGTACGGACNACACCCGCTGATGCACATGCGCCAGCCGCGGCATTTGTCCTGATCGATCAGCACAATGCCGTCCTCTTCGCGCTTGTAAATCGCGCCGCTCGGGCAGGTGGCGACGCAGCTCGGGTTGAGGCAGTGCTCGCACAGGCGCGGCAGGTACATCATGAAGGTGTTTTCGAACTGGCCGTACATCTCTTTTTGCATGGCATCGAAGTTGCGGTCGCGGGCGCGCTTTTCAAACTCGCCGCCGAGCAGTTCTTCCCAGTTCGGCCCCCATTCAATTTTGTCCATCCGTTTGCCGCTGATCAGCGATCGCGGGCGTGCCGTCGGCAGATGTTTGCCTTCCGGCGCGCGGTGCAGATCCTGATAGTCATAAGTGAATTTTCGCCAGCACGCCGACGCGCCCGCCGAGACGCGGCGTCAGCTTGCCGCTGATCCCGCGCACCCAGCCGCCTTGCCATTGTTCCTGATCTTCCCAGTTTTTCGGGTAGCCGATACCCGGTTTGGTCTCGACGTTGTTAAACCACGCGTATTCCATCCCTTCGCGACCGGTCCAGACGTTTTTACAGGTCACAGAGCAGGTGTGACAGCCAATGCATTTATCGAGGTTAAGTACCATTCCAACCTGTGAGCGTATTTTCATTTTTTCGCCTCCTGTACCTGATCCCGACCTTCGTCATCCAGCCAGTTAATGTTTTTCATTTTGCGGATCATGATGAACTCGTCGCGGTTGGAGCCGACGGTTCCGTAATAGTTAAAACCGTACGCCAGCTGCGCGTAGCCGCCGATCATGTGCGTTGGTTTCGGGCAGACGCGGGTGACGGAGTTGTGGATCCCGCCGCGCCGTCCGGTGACTTCCGAACCGGGGATGTTCATGATGCGTTCCTGCGCGTGGTACATCATGGTCATGCCGGGCGGCACGCGCTGACTAACCACCGCGCGGGCGGTGAGGGCGCCGTTGGCGTTGAAGGCTTCGATCCAGTCGTTATCTTCAATGCCCAGTTCGCGGGCGTCGGTTTCGCTGATCCAGACGATCGGCCCGCCGCGCGACAGGGTCAGCATCAGCAGGTTTTCGCTGTAGGTGGAGTGGATGCCCCATTTCTGATGCGGCGTCAGGAAGTTCAGCGCTTTTTCCGGGAACCCGTTAGGCGGGATGTCCTTCATGTGGCTGACGCTACGGGTATCAATCGGTGGACGATACGCCACCAGACTTTCACCGAACGCGCGCATCCACGGGTGATCCTGATAAAGCTGCTGGCGACCGGACAGGGTACGCCAGGGGATCAGCTCGTGAACGTTGGTATACCCGGCGTTATACGAGACGTGTTCGCTCTCAAGGCCGGACCAGGTGGGGCTGGAGATAATCTTGCGCGGCTGCGCCTGGATATCGCGGAAGCGGATTTTCTCATCTTCTTTGTTCAGCGCCAGGTGGGCATGCTCACGACCCGTAAACTGGGCGAGCGCTTCCCAGGCTTTCACCGCCACCTGACCGTTGGTTTCCGGGGCGAGGGCGAGGATCACTTCCGAGGCGTCAATGGCGGTTTCAATGCGCGGGCGGCCTTTCGCCGGACCGTCGGGCTTGACGTAGTTGAGCTTGCCGAGGAAGTCGATCTCCGTCTGCGTATTCCACGAAATCCCTTTGCCGCCGTTACCGAGCTTATCCATCAGCGGCCCGAGGCTGGTGAACCGGTCGTACACCGCCGGGTAGTCACGCTCCACCACGGTAATGTTTGGCGCGGTTTTGCCGGGGATCAGATCGCATTCGCCTTTGCGCCAGTCTTTAATCTCAAACGGCTGCGACAGCTCCGCCGGGGAGTCGTGCTGCAACGGCTGCAGCACCACGTCGGTCTCTTTGTCGAGATGACCCACGCACACCTGCGAGAAGGTTTTCGCGATGCCTTTGTAGATTTCCCAGTCGCTACGCGATTCCCATGCCGGGTCAACCGCCGCTGATAGCGGATGAATAAACGGATGCATATCCGAGGTGTTCATGTCGTCTTTTTCGTACCAGGTAGCGGTCGGCAGCACAATGTCTGAGAACAGACAGGTACTGGACATGCGGAAATCGAGGGTCACCAGCAGGTCGAGTTTGCCTTCGATCGCCGCCGTCTGCCATTCCACCTCTTCTGGTTTGACGTCATCCGTCGAACCCAGCTCTTCGCCCTGAATGCCGCTGTCGGTGCCGAGCAGGTACTTGAGCATGTACTCGTGGCCCTTGCCCGATGAGCCCAGCAGGTTAGAGCGCCAGACGAACAGGTTACGCGGGTGGTTTTTGCCGCTGTCCGGCTGCTCGCAGGCCATGCGGATCTCGCCGGATTTCAGCGCCTGCACGGTGTAATCCACCGGGGAAAGCCCGGCGGCGTCAGCCTGCGCTTTAATGGTCAGCGGATTGAGGTTGAGCTGCGGCGCGGACGGCAGCCAGCCCATGCGTTCGGCGCGAACATTGAAATCGATCAGGTGACCGGTGAACTTCGACGCGTCCGCCAGTGGGGAGAGCAGCTCCTGTGCGGTCAGCTTTTCATAGCGCCACTGGCTGGCGTGGTTGTAGTAGTACGAGGTGCNNGCGGCGGACGGTTCCAGTCCAGCGCGAACGCCAGCGGCAGCCAGCCAGTTTGCGGGCGCAGTTTTTCCTGACCGACATAATGCGCCCAGCCGCCGCCGCTTTGCCCGACGCAGCCGCAGAACACCAGCATGTTGATCATCCCGCGATAGTTCATGTCCATGTGATACCAGTGGTTAACGCCAGCACCGAGGATGATCATTGAACGACCGTGGGTTTTATGGGCGGTATCGGCAAATTCGCGGGCGATCTGCTCGATATGATGACGCGGCACGCCGGTAATTTGCTCCGCCCAGGCCGGGCTGTAGGCTTTGATGTCGCTGTACGCTTTCGCCGCCAGTGCATCGTTGAGACCGCGATCGAGGCCGTAATTCGCCAGCACCAGATCGTAAACGCTGACCACCAGACCGCGGCTGCCGTCGGCGAAATCGAGGTTTTTGGCCGGCAACTGGCGCACCAGGATCGGATCCTGCTTCACGCTGCGGAAATGCGGGTTTTCGTTGCCGCCGAAATAGGGGAACGCCACGCCAACCACCGTGTCCTGCTGACCGAGCAGCGACAGCTGCAGTTCGGTTTCGCTCCCGGCCGCCCGCGCTTCCAGGTTCCATTTCCCTTTTTCACCCCAGCGGAAACCAATCGATCCGTTGGGTGCCACCAGTTCCCCGGCGCTGTTATACGCCACGGTTTTCCACTCCGGGTTATTGCTTTCGCCAAGACCATCCACCAGATCCGAGGCGCGCAACATACGGCCTGCGGTGTAGCTGCCGTCATCGCGCGCGTCGAGCATCACCAGCATCGGCATATCGGTGTAGCGGCGACAGTAGTTGATGAAGTAATCGCTGGGATTATCGAGGTGGAACTCTTTGAGGATCACATGGCCCATCGCCATAGCCAGCGCGCTGTCGGTGCCCTGTTTCGGTGCCAGCCACTGGTCGCTCAGCTTGGCGACTTCCGAAAAGTCCGGCGTGATAGCGATGGTTTTGGTGCCTTTGTAGCGCACTTCTGTGAAGAAATGGGCGTCCGGCGTACGGGTCTGCGGCACGTTAGAGCCCCAGGCGATGATGTAGCTCGAGTTATACCAGTCAGCGGATTCCGGCACGTCTGTCTGCTCGCCCCAGGTCATTGGCGAGGCGGGGGGAAGATCGCAGTACCAGTCGTAGAAGCTGAGACAGGTGCCGCCGAGCAGCGACAGATAGCGGGTGCCTGCGGCATACGACACCATCGACATTGCCGGGATCGGCGAAAAGCCTGCGACGCGGTCCGGGCCGTAGTGTTTGATCGTCCAGACGTTGGCAGCGGCAATGAGCTGGTTCAGTTCATTCCAGTGAGAACGAACAAATCCGCCTTTACCCCGGGCGGATTTGTAGCTTTTGGTTTTCTGCGGATCCTGCATGATGGCGTCCCACGCCAGCACCGGATCGCTGTGTTGCGCCAGGGCTTCGCGCCACAGTTCGATCAGACGTTTGCGCACCAGTGGGTACTTGAGGCGGTTAGCGCTGTAGAGATACCACGAATAGCTTGCGCCACGCGGGCAGCCGCGCGGTTCATGATTGGGCAGATCCGGGCGGGTGCGCGGGTAGTCTGTCTGCTGGGTTTCCCAGGTCACCAGCCCGTTTTTGACATAGATCTTCCAGCTACAGGAACCGGTGCAGTTCACGCCATGCGTGGAACGGACGATTTTGTCGAACTGCCAGCGCTGGCGGTAGCTGTCCTCCCAGTCACGGTTGTTGGCATAGACCTGGCCGTGGCCATTGGCGAAACTGTCGCCTTTTTGCTTAAAGTAGCGAAAGCGATCCAGTAGTTTGCTCATGACATTTCTCCTGACGGGGCCAGGCGCACCCCGTGGTTACACTGCTTATCAGTATTCGAATTATTTGGCTGCTGACGCTTTACGGCGACCATAAACCAGCCAGGTCACCAGCACACAAACGATGTAAAACACCAGAAACACTTTCATTGCGCCGACCGGCGAACCGGTGAGGGTTAATGAGGTGCCAAAGGCTTTCGGAATAAAGAAGCCGCCCACGGCGCCAATCGCCGAGATAAAACCGAGCGCCGCGGCGGTATCGGTCACCGCTTCATGCTGCGCCTGCTCGTCGCTGCCGCCGCGCAGCTTGACTCTGTAGACCGTCAACNNTGAAAAGGGGAGCCACTGCCGAGACCGGCGGTCAGGAACAGCCCCATAAAGACGAGATAAAAGGCGATGAAATTACCCTGTGAGTTCGCACCGGGCAGCGTCAGGAACAGCAGGGCAGTGAACAGCGCCATAAAGACGAAGTTCACCAGCGTCACGCGCACGCCGCCAAGTTTGTCGGAGATCACACCACCGAAAGAACGCGCCAGTGCACCAATAAACGGGCCGAAGAAGGCGAGTTTAAGAATGTTGACGTCCGGAAACTGGGTCTTGGCGAGCATCGCAAAACCGGCTGAAAAACCGATAAACGAGCCGAACGTTGCCAGATAGAGCAGCGCCAGCAGCCACAAATGCAGGCGTTTCAACACCGGTAGCTGGTCCGCAATAGAAGCTTTTGAACTGGCGATATCGTTCATGCCGAACCAGGCGGCGATAGTGGCGAGCAGCAGCAATGGCGCCCAGACCCACGCAGCGTTGGTCAAGGCGAGAACAGAACCGTCCTCCTGCGGTACGCCATGCACGCCGAGAAAAGCAAATACAGGCAGAAAAATCACCACAGGGGCGACCATCTGCATCACGCTGACGCCGAGGTTACCGAGACCACCGTTGATGCCGAGTGCGCTGCCCTGTTTGGCTTTAGGAAAGAAGAAGCTGATATTGCCCATGCTGGAGGCGAAGTTAGCGCCGGCAAAACCGCACAGCAGCGCGATGATGATAAATACCTCGAAAGGGGTGGATGGGTTTTCAATCGCAATACCGAGCCAGACACACGGAATAATCAGGATAATAGTGCTTAATACTGTCCATTTTCGCCCGCCAAATATAGGCACCATAAAGGAGTAGGGCACGCGTAATATAGCGCCGGAGAGAGAAGGAAGGGCGGTTAATAAAAAGAGTTGATCGGTAGTGAAATTAAACCCGACTTTATTGAGATTAACGGCGACGGCGCTGAACAGCATCCACACGCAAAATGCCAGCAACAGGCAAGCCACTGAAATCCATAAATTTCTTCGTGCTATATGTTTCCCTTTATTTTCCCAGAATTCCGGGTTTTCGGGCTTCCAGCTATTTAAGAGATAATGATTATTCTTCTCATTTTGTTGCGACATAACGTCCTCACACACCAGCGATAATATGAAGGGAACAATCCCGGTTCTCTGCAGAGCCGCGTTTTTCAGGAATAGAAGAGTGGAGTTTGCAAAAAAGAATAGTTAAGAAAGCGCAGGGGTGAGAAATACGATGTGAAGTAAATGTATCTTATGTGTTACTAATTGTAACCTCCGGAGAGGTTACGGAAACAACTCGAGTGAAATAATATGCTGAATGTGACGCGTAAAGGCGGCATCATCGACCTCTTTCATGCCCAGCGCGTAGATCCCATCCAGACCACATACCACCGCAATCAGACGCCATGCTATGTTTTCCGCGCTGTCGCCGGAGGCAAACTCGCCCGCCAACACGCCCTGCTTAATGATGCTCACCGTTTCGTCGTGCCACATGGTCATGGTCAACAGATAAGCGCCTTTAATATCACTGTCGCTGTCGGCGAGCAGTTGCGCCTCCCGCCACAGGCGAATGTAAGGATCAAGCCGTCCGTCCTCACTGCACAGCATTGAGAACAGTTTTTCCCGCCAGCTGGCACCGTCTTCCACCAGCGTCATATCAAGCTGTTCACGGATCACGCGAATAAATGTCTGCGCTTTTAATTCCCCCGAAGAGGCGAAGTGATGATGTAACTGACCGGCAGCGACGCCGGCTTCGCTGGCGATGCGGCGAACGGTCATGGCGCTGAATCCCCCGGTTAACGCCACACGCATGGCGGCCAGCAGGATGGTTTCACGGCGGTCTTCACGGTTCAGATAGGTCATGATGTTCGGTCTTAAATGGGCGTTGAACGATAATAACAAAAAGTTGGACAACTGTTCAATTTTCCCTGAGAATCGCCATTCTGGACACGTGTCCAGAATTGGTTTCAGAAGGAAAAGAGTATGTTTCGTCAATGGCTAACGTTAATTGCCATCGTGCTGGTTTATATTCCTGTGGCGATTGATGCCACCGTGCTGCACGTGGCGGCACCGACGCTCAGTGTGTCACTGGGAGCCAGTGGCAATGAACTGCTGTGGATCATTGATATCTATTCACTGGTGATGGCCGGCAT
>NZ_JNGH01000091.1 GCF_001188485.1 Trabulsiella odontotermitis | reverse complement strand
GAAGCGACGGAAAACGGCTGGCAGTTGCAGTTTACAGAAGGTGAATCACAGGCTCACTCAGCGGTAGTGCTGGCGAATGGTCACAACATCCATCAGTTCAGCCAGACGGCACAGCTGCCGGTATACGCGGTGGGCGGTCAGGTGAGCCACATTCCCACCACCGCGTCACTCTCCCGGCTGCGCCAGGTGTTGTGCTATGACGGCTATCTGACGCCGCAGAACCCGAATAATCAGCATCATTGTATTGGCGCCAGCTATCATCGCGGTCGTGCGGAGATAAGCTTCAGCGAGGACGATCAGCAGCATAACCGCCAGCGTCTCATCGACTGTTTCCCGCAAGCCGACTGGGCAAAAGAGGTGGACGTCAGCGGTAACGACGCCCGCTGTGGTGTTCGCTGCGCTACCCGCGACCACCTGCCGATGGCCGGCAACGTCCCGGATTATGCTGCCACGTTGACGCAGTACGCCGATCTGGCGGAAAACCAACGTGCGGCAGCCAGCGCACCGGTCTGGCCGAATCTGTTCATGCTCGGAGCTCTGGGATCGCGCGGGCTGTGTTCCGCACCGCTGGCAGCCGAAATTCTGGCAGCGCAGATGAGCGACGAGCCCATTCCGCTCGATGGCGATACGCTGGCGGCCCTCAACCCGAACCGGCTGTGGGTGCGCAAACTGCTGAAAGGCAAAGCGGTGAAGTAAGTTAATTAATCGCCGGATACCCGCTTGCGGTACTGCAGGGGCGTCTGGCGGATCAACTTTTTAAAGCAGGTAATAAAGTAGGTCACTTCCGTGAATCCCACCTCTTCGGCAATCGCATCGATGCTCATACAGGTGGTGCGCAGCAAATCACAGCTGCGTTTGAGCCGCCGGGTCATCAGATACTCATGAATACTGCCGCCGGTCTGCTGGCGGAAAATGCGCGATGTATAGCTGCGTGAAAAACCGATATCCCGTGCCAGCGTATCCAGCGAAAATTTTTCGTTATAATGGTTTTCCACCCACTGCATGATGCGCGCCGACGCCGTTTGCTGTTGCGGTTTCATCATCACCGGCTGCGCGGGCAGCAGCGCCATAATCTGCATCATCAGAAACGCCACCTCTTCCGCCGGATACTGACGCGACGCGTTTACTGCCTCGAAGCGCGTGAGAATGGTTTCCATAAACGCGGCATACTCGCTGAGATCCCACGCCTGCGCCGGAGCGTGACTGGCGGTGGCGAGCGAAAACTGCGACTGAAAACGTGGGAAATGGAGTAGCGTGCTTTCTACCGCAGACTGGTCGATATGCATGGTGGTGCGGTAATACTGGTTACGTTCGCTGTCGTCGACGTGCACCTTGTGCAGCCGAAACGGCGGAAAGAGAAAAAGCCTGCCCGGGCGCGCGGTGTAGTGCTGATTATCCACCACCACAATGCCGTAGCCGCAGGTAATATAGAGAAGCTCGACGCATTGATGCCAATGATAATACCGGGCGCTTGAGCCCTGCATACGGTTAAAAGATATTGCCTGATGCTCAAGTGTGATCCTCTCCAGCTGCTGCGTTTCCGTCATTCTGCCACCATGACAATAAAATTAAGTTTTTAGGCTACGGTTTGTAATTTATTACCCCTCCTTAAAGAAAAATCCAGACAGATTGAAATAGCGGTTCAATTTTGTGAAGCCGCTCACTCAGCGATTCCCTTAAAAACGACTACGCTTTGTTCCGCAGCCACCCCGGGTGATAAGAAACATTGAATAACAACACGTTAAAACAATCTCGCGTCTGACGGGAGGACATCGTGCAACCTGAAAATATTACCCTGACAAATCTATTGCAGCAGCGAAGCGACCTTGCGAAATGGGTCAACGAAATACTTGATGCCGTTACGCCTTTTTTTAAAAAAGAGGCCAGCCGTGTCGATCTGGCGAACTTCACCACCCACTACGGACACGCTGTCGCCAATATGGAAGCTTTCTCACGTTTGCTGTGGGGGGTGACGCCGCTGCTGGCTGGCGGACAGGAACCTGCGCAGTTTTCGTTCTATCTCCAGGCGATCAAAAACGGCACCAACCCCGCGCATGCCGGCTACTGGGGTGATATCGGCGACGACGACCAGCGCGTAGTAGAAATGGCGGTTTACGGACTGCTGCTGGCGCTGGCACACCGCACCCTGCTGCCGCATTTTAGCGAACAGGAAAAAACGCGGCTCTGGCAATGGCTGAAGCAGAGCGAAACTGGGCGAGGGCTGGTACAGCGACGGTCCGGGCCGCCCACGCGACTACTACATTTCGATGGGCTTTCATTTCTACGGTTTGATCTACGCCACGCTGATGGCGGACGTGGATGCCGAACGCTGCACGATCCTGCGCCAGCGGGCCGCGGTATTCGTCAGTGATTTTATTCATTTTTTTGCCGACGACGGTGCCGCCATCCCGTTTGGCCGCAGCCTCACTTACCGTTTCGCGCAGGCGGCGTTCTGGAGCGCGGCGGCATGGGCGGAGCTGGATGTCTTTTCACCGGGCGTACTGAAAGGGATCGTCCTGCGCCACCTGCGCTGGTGGATGCAACAGCAGCCGTTTGATCGCGATGGTGTGCTTAGCGTTGGCTACAGCTATCCGAATCTGGTGATGGCGGAAGATTACAACGCCCCCGGCTCACCCTACTGGGGATTGAAAACCGCGCTGGTGCTGGCGCTCGGCGAAGAGAGCGCGTTCTGGCAGGCGGAAGAGCTTCCTCTGCCACCGCGCCGGTCACCGCACACTGTCCCGCACGCGGCGCAGATCCTCGTGCATCAGCGTAACCATCTGTGGATGCTGACTTCCGGCCAGCTCGAACTGAACAATTTTGTTAACACCGAGGCGAAATACTGCAAGTTCGCCTACTCCACCCGCTTTGGTTTTACCGTTGAGCGCGGGCGTTTTGGCTTGTCGCACGCATCGCCGGATTCGATGCTGCTGTTAAGCGAGCATGACAACTACTGGCGCGGGCGTCGCGAATGTCAGGACGTGATTATTGGTGATAACCAGATATACAGCCGCTGGCAGCCCTGGCATGACGTGACCATCGACAGCTGGTTAGTGGCCCTCGGCGACTGGCAAGTCCGTCTCCATCAGATTGAAACCGCCCGCGATCTCGACAGCGTGGAAGGTGGGTTCAGCCTGCGCAATCGCCCGCTGCCGGAACAGCACTGCGTCACAGGAGAAAGCCGGTTGACGAGCGGCGCAGATACCTCGGCCCTCTTTTGCCTCATGCCGCAGCCGCGTCAGGGCGAGATGGTACTGACGCCGCCTAACAGTAATCTGCTGTTTGCCGATCGCGCTGCGGTTCCGCTTTTACGCGGTGCGCTTGCGCCAGGAAAGCACCTGCTGATCAGCGCCGTGTGGGCAGGCGATCGTGCCAATTTTGACCCGGCGTCGCTACCGCGTGTCTCCATCAATGACCGAATTGTCAGGCTCTCCACGGCTGCAGGCGACATGGCGGTCACATTAACCGAACTGCCGTGATTGCTGAGGATAAAGGCATGAAAACGACCACCATACGCAGTGCACAGCTCAAAATGAGCACGTTTATCTTCCTCTTTTTCTTTACCTGGTCTTCCAGTTTCGGGCTGTACGCCCTGTGGCTGAGCCAGAAAGTGGGGCTCGACAGCATCACCATCGGCAGCGTCTTCGCCATCAACGGCGTTTTCGCGGTGATCCTCAAACCCATTTACGGCTACATCATGGACAAAATCGGCATGAGCAAATGGCTGCTCTATTTCGTCTGCGCGGTATCAGCGCTGATGGCACCGTTCTTTGTCTTCGTCTATCAGCCGCTGCTGCTGAGCCATACCACCCTCGGGATCGTGATCGGCGCGCTGTACCTGAGTCTCGGCTGGTATGCGGGTGTCGCGGCGTCAGAGTCGTATGCCGATCGCTTCAGCCGTTTGTACAACCTCGAGTTTGGCCGCATCCGCATGTGGGGCTCACTCGGCTGGGCGGTGGCGGCGTCGGTGTCCGGTGTGCTGTTTAACTTCACGCCGATGGCCAACTTTCTCCTCAGCAGCAGCACCTCAGTGTTGATGCTGCTGGTGCTGATTAGCCTGAAAATCGGCGATGCACAGTTGCACAGTAACAACGTGATTTCCGACAGCAAGATCGTGTTTAAAGACGTTATTCTACTGCTGCAAAACCGCAAATTCTGGATGTTCAGCCTCTACGTGGCGGGCGTGGCGTGGATGATGTTTATTGCGGAGCAGCAGTTTCCGCGTTACTTCGTGTCGTTTTTCGCGACTAAAGAACAGGGCAACGCCTGGTATGGCTATCTGAGCACCGTCCAGTCGGGCACGGAATTTATCATGATGATGTTTATTCCGTGGCTGGTAAATCAGTACGGTGCCAAAAAAGGGCTGTTGTTCTGCGGCATGGTGGTCGGCGCGCGGCTGATCGCCTCCGGACTGACCACCGATCCCATTGTCATTTCAATTATCAAACCGCTGTACGGCGTGGAAATCGCCCTGCTGCTGATCTCGGTCTTTAAATACATCGCCGAGCATTTCCATAAAAAAGTGAACGCCACCATGTACCTGCTGGGCTATCAGGCGATGATTTACGTTGGATCTATCGTCGTCGCGCCGCCAGCCGGGTATCTGTATGACCGCATCGGTTTTGAGCACACCTATCTGTTGATGGGCAGTTGCGCCCTGCTGTTTACCCTGATTTCCACCTTTACCCTGTCACGCTGCCATTCAGCACGTGACGCCGCCGCCCCGTTTACGCCTGTGCTGGACACCGTTCCCGCAGAGCCGTCGAAACATTAATTCAGGAGAGATTATGACCCGTTCTGTCGTTACCGAGCCGCTGCGCCCCGTTGAACTGCACACTGTCGATCGCCTCGCGCTCCAGGCGCGGCTGGACACCGCGCTGCAACGTGTGCTGCGCCAGCTTGATAAGAACATCATTGCTTTTGGCGACCGTTTCCCCGGCGAGGCCTGTGAAAACGGCATCTGGCCGCGCACGGCGAATGTCGAGTGGACCACCAGTTTCTGGCCCGGGCAGCTGTGGCTGGCCTGGGAACTGAGCGGTGAAGATAAATACCGCCAGGCGGCGGAGCGGTATCTGCCCTCGTTTGCGGAGCGCATCGAAAAACGCATTGATACCGCGACGCACGACCTCGGCTTTCTCTATTCGCTCTCCTGCGTCAGCGCCTGGCGACTGACCGGCAACGAGGCCGCCCGGCATTCTGCGCTGCAGGCCGCCGACGCGCTGATGGAGCGCTTCAACCCAGTCGCGAAAATCATCCAGGCGTGGGGCGATTTAACCGATCCTGAACAGCAGGGGCGGATGATCATCGACTGCAATATGAATCTCCCGCTGCTGTACTGGGCCAGCGAGCAGACCGGCGATGCGCGCTACGCCGATGCGGCTACCGCGCATGTCAATCAGGCGGCGAAATACATCGTGCGCCCGGATGCTTCCACCTGGCACACGTACTATATGGACGTCACCACCGGCGAGCCGCGCTTTGGCAATACCCATCAGGGCTACAGCGACACCTCCTGCTGGTCACGTGGTCAGGCGTGGGGCATTTACGGCTTCCTGCTGAGCTACCTGCACACCGGTGATAAACACATGGTCGAGCTTTCACGCAGCCTGGCGCACTACTTCCTCAACCGCCTGCCGGACGATGATGTCTGCCACTGGGATCTGGCGCTGCTCGGCACCGACGCGGTACGTGACAGCTCGGCTGCGGCGATTGCCGCCTGCGGCTTACTGGAGCTGGTTAACGCCCTGCCGGTGCTCGATAAACATCGCGCGCATTATGAGGAGATGGCGCTGCGTATCGTCGCCTCGCTGACCAATAACTATCTCAGCCGCGATGATGAGCCGTGCGAAGGGCTGCTTAAACATTCGGTGTATCACATGGCAAGCGGCAAAGGGGTGGATGAGTGCTGTAGCTGGGGAGATTATTTCTATCTTGAGGCGCTGACTCGCGTGCGCCAGGTCTGGTCACGCTACTGGTAAGAAGCAGTGATGCCCGCGCGTAAATACGCCGGGCATATTAATTACCCGTGGATTACTTAAACTTCGCCTGCTGAAACAACGTGTCCCACATGCCGAGCACCAGTGCCTGATCGCGCGGGGACAGTTCACCTGCATGAATGGCGTTCTCCAGGCTGTGGGTCACTTTCTGATAAACGNNCCCCGCCCCCCGCCAGTGTCAGGTGGCCACGCAGATAGCCACTGGCGAACAGTTCGTCATCGCTGGCATGCTCGACCATGTCATCAATCAGCGCCAGGATACGGGTTTCAAATTCTGCGATCATCTTCTTTCCTCAGTTTAAATCTTCCGGCCACGGGAAGTGTTCCGCCGTCATTTCCGGCGTCTGGTAATAATTCTGTAAAGCCCTGATGAAACGCGCCGGACGCGCCGGGATCCCCTCTGCGAGATACGTCATCACCTGAGCATGTACCCGCCGCTGAAACACGATGCGGTCAGGTTCAACGTCGCCTTCCAGGTTGTCGCAACTGACGTTAAACGGGAAACCCGCCGCCACGCAAAACAGCCAGTCAAACGCCTGCGGCTTCACCTCAACCTCTTCAAACTGGCTTTGGGTGGCGGCATCACGCCCGTCCGGGCAGTACCAGTAGCCAAAGTCCACCAGCTTGCGTCGCGCGTCACCCGCAATGCACCAGTGCGAAATCTCATGCAAGGCGCTGGCATAAAAGCCGTGCGCGAAGACGATCCGGTTGTACGGCACGTCGTCATCAGCTGGAAGATAGATCGGTTCGTCGTCGCCTTTAATCAGACGGGTATTAAAATCATCGGCAAAACAGCCGTCGAAAATGTCGATCAGCTGCTGATAATGGTGTTTCTGCTCCATTAGTTGATCCCCAGCCACTGGAGAATGTCGGCCCCGTGGCTGTCATAAAGTAGTTTGGCGCTCATGACGGCGGACACCACCACAATCATCGGGCGAATCAGCGACTGCCCTTTGCTCAGTACCAGCCGCGACCCCATGCGCGCGCCCATAAACTGCCCGGCCATCATTACGAAGCCAGTAGCCCACAGCACTTTGCCGCCCAGCACGAACAACAGCAGGCCGCCGACGTTGGATGTGGCATTCAGCACTTTAGCGTGCGCAGTCGATTTAGCGAGGTTAAACCCGGCCAGCGTCACAAACGCCAGCGCGTAAAAAGACCCCGCACCGGGGCCGAAAAAACCGTCGTAGAAACCGACGCAGCCGCCCGCCACCAGCGCAAACGGCAGACCGTACAGACGACGCTGGCGATCGTTCTCGCCGAGCTTCGGCATCAGCAGAAAATAGAGGCCAATGCTGATCACCAGCAGCGGCAGAATTTGCCGCAATATCTCTGATTGTACGTGCTGCACCAGCAGCGCGCCGGTGGTCGAACCGATAAAGGTCATCAGAATATTGAGCTTCTGGTCTGCGAGATTCACCACCTTGCGGCGAATAAAATNGGGCCCCCCCACAGGCCTGCAGCTTATTGGTTGCCAGCGCCTGCGCCGGGGTCATTCCGGCCGCCATCAGCGCCGGGACGGTCAACAGACCGCCACCGCCCGCGAGTGAATCAATAAACCCTGCTACCAGCGCAACAAAAAAAAGCGTCACCAGGACCAGCGGCGACACCATAAAAATATCAACGAAATTTTCCATTTAGAGTACGTGTTCATCCAGTAATGCCTGGCAGGAAGGCGGCAACGGAGGCGGCGTCTTCTTCACAGGTTTAGTTGATCCCGGTTTTGGTGGTTCAAACCAGCTTTGCAGTTCCGCGCCACAACCATCTCCGGGCGGTGGCGGCGGCTGATCTTCACATTCCAGGCTGTTTGCCGGGCAGCGCAGCCGCACGTGCATATGCGCGCGATGCTGGAACCACGGGCGAACCTTACGCAGCCAGTCGCGGTCGGTACCGGCATCAAGACACAACTGCTGTTTAATCGCCGCATTGACGAAAATACGCGTGACGTCGTTATCTTTTGCCGCGAGCTTGATCAGGCTGGTGATTTCCGGTTTCCACAGCGACGGCACAACATGTTTACCGTCAGCGGCGACCAGATCCAGCGCCTGCGGACGCATCAGCTGCGATGCTTTTCGGCAGTTGCAGGAACACGTCCACATCAAGGCCGCTCTGGTGGCTGGCATGGCCGCCGTTAAAGCGGCCGCCCGCAGGCATGCCCATATCGCCGATAAGCACCGTGCCGAGCCCCAGGTTATACACCTGATTGCTGAGGCGCTGAATAAAGAGGATCAGATCGGGATGACCGAAGTAACGCAACTGTTCAGTACGCATCACCTGATAGTTGTCCGACTGCAACGGCAGCGCCTCGGCGCCGACNGCCCCGGCGCCGACGATGCAGCCATTGGAGAACGCGCCAATCGACTGCGCGCTACCGGCAATCGGCTGGGTGATTTTCTGCCATGGCGTTGCGGCCAGGGCAGTGGTCGTTGCCAGCAGAGCCAGCAGCGCTACAACGATGTTTTTCATGGTTACCAGCGAGGAATCGAGGTCGTTACGTCCGCGTTTTGCGCACGTTGACGCATAAAGTGATCCATCAACACAATCGCCAGCATGGCCTCGGCGATTGGCACCGCACGGATCCCAACACAGGGATCGTGACGCCCTTTGGTGATCATTTCCACTTCATCACCCTGGCGATTTATCGTCCGCCCCGGCACGGTAATGCTGGAGGTGGGTTTCAGCGCAATATTCGCCACAATCTGCTGGCCGCTGCTGATACCGCCCAGAATACCGCCTGCATGGTTGCTCTGGAATCCGGCTTTGGTGATCTCGTCACGGTTTTCGCTACCGCGCAGGTTCACCACGCCAAAACCGTCACCGATTTCGACGCCTTTGACTGCGTTGATGCTCATCAGCGCATGGGCGATGTCGGCATCGAGGCGGTCGAACACCGGTTCACCGAGCCCGGCCGGTACGCCGTCAGCCACCACGGTGACTTTCGCGCCGATGGAGTCACCCTCTTTTTTCAGCCCGCGCATCAGTTCGTCGAGCGCGTCGATTTTATCCGGGTCCGGGCAGAAGAACGGGTTCTGCTCAACCTGCGACCAGTCTTTGATGTCGAGCGGAATATCGCCCATCTGCGTCAGGCAGCCGCGGATCACAATGCCACATTTCTCGGCGAGAAACTTTTTCGCAATCGCACCCGCCGCCACGCGCATGGCGGTTTCACGGGCCGATGAACGTCCGCCGCCACGATAGTCGCGCAGGCCATATTTCTGTTCGTAAGTGTAATCGGCATGTCCCGGACGGAACACATCTTTGATGGCGCCATAATCCTGCGAGCGCTGATCGGTATTTTCAATCAGCAGACCAATGCTGGTGCCGGTCGTGACGCCTTCAAACACGCCGGAAAGGATTTTTACCTGATCCGGTTCGCGACGCTGCGTGGTGTAGCGAGACGTGCCAGGGCGACGGCGGTCGAGATCGTGTTGCAGATCGGCTTCGGTCAGCGGAATGCCGGGCGGCACGCCGTCCACAATACAGCCGAGGGCCAGCCCGTGCGACTCACCGAAGGTGGTCACACGGAAGAGTTGTCCAATTGTGTTTCCTGCCATTACGGCTCCGAATTATCGTTATTAATCTTTATAGAGACTGAAGTGTTCGCGCGCAGCCACCAGCTGTGCTTTGGTCAGCATAAAGACGCCGTCACCGCCGTTTTCAAACTCAAGCCAGGTGAACGGGACGTCCGGGTACTGCTCTATCAGATGTACCATGCTGTTACCGACTTCACAAATCAGAATGCCGTCGTCAGTGAGATAATCCGGCGCGTTGCCGAGGATCCGGCGGGTCAGCTTAAGCCCGTCGGTGCCGGACGCCAGCCCCAGTTCCGGCTCATGGCGATATTCGCCCGGCAGGTCGGACATATCTTCGGCATCGACGTATGGCGGATTAGTGACGATAAGATCGTACGGCGTTTTCGGCAGATCGCGGAAGAGATCGGAGCGGATCGGCGTCACGTGGTGAATCAAACCGTGCTCGTCGATGTTGTGTTCCGCTACCTGCAACGCGTCGGTAGAAATATCCACGGCGTCCACTTCCGCTTCCGGGAAGGCATATGCNTGCCAGCCGCTGCCGGTGCACATGTCGAGAATGTGCTGCGGCTGGCGGTTAATCAGGCCGCTGAAGTGATGATTAATCAGCTCGCCAATCGGTGAACGCGGCACCAGCACGCGCTCATCGACATAAAATTCGTGACCGCAGAACCAGGCTTTATTGGTGAGATAGGCCACCGGAATGCGTTCGTTGACGCGGCGGATCACCCGCTCAACGATGCGGTGTTTTTCGCTGGAAGTCAGGCGCGCGGAGTGCATATCTTCCGGGATATCCAGCGGCAGGTAGAGTGACGGCAGCACCAGTTGCACCGCCTCATCCCACGGGTTATCGGTGCCGTGACCGTACCAGATATTGGCGGCGCTGAAGCGGCTGACGGACCAGCGCAGCATGTCCTGAATGGTTTGCAGCTCATTCACTGCTTCATCAACAAATATTTTATCCACGCTTTCCTCCAGGGCACGCATCGCGTTATTTTCGGCGGCTAGTTTGCCACGAAGACGCCGAGAAATCAGCACTCTTGCTTATCGCAAACCAGGAAAAAACACGTTTTTCCTGCCCGCCGCGGGACGAGTCGGGTAAACTACCTGAAATAAAAGATGAGAGTCGCTAATGAAAAAGAAACCCTCGCTGAGCGTGGAGGACAAGACGCTGTTCCGGCAACTGATGATCGGAACCCGTCGGATCAAACAGGACACCATCGTTCATCGCCCGCAGCGTAAGAAAATCAGCGAAGTGCCCGTAAAACGTTTACTCCAGGAGCAGGCTGATGCCAGCCACTATTTTTCTGATGAATTTCAGCCGCTGCTGAACACCGAAGGCGCGGTGAAGTATGTGCGTGACGACGTCAGCCATTTTGAGCTGAAAAAACTGCGCCGCGGGGATTACTCTCCCGAGCTGTTTCTTGATTTGCACGGATTAACGCAGATGCAGGCCAAGCAGGAACTGGGCGCGCTGATCGCCGCCTGCCGTCGGGAACACGTCTTTTGCGCCTGCGTGATGCACGGCCACGGGAAACATGTTCTTAAACAACAAACGCCGCTGTGGCTGGCGCAGCATCCGCATGTGATGGCCTTTCATCAGGCGCCAAAAGAGTACGGTGGCGATGCCGCACTGCTGGTGCTGATTGAAGTGGAAGAGTGGCAGCCGCCGGAATTACCTTAAAACAAAAAGCGGGAAGCCTGATGCTTACCCGCTTTATTTCGCTTTTCGGAAATCGTGTTTAGATCGCTTTCGCCATCCGCAAATTACAAGGGCTCATCTGCCAGTTAAAGACGCCGCGCCCGTCGGCATCAAGGGTGACATTAGCAATGGCTGACGTCGTGAACATCGGCGGCGTTTCACCCGGGCACAGTTCGGCCACCAGGTAACCCACTAATGGTAAGTGGGAAACGACCAGCGCTGACGCTACACCTTCGTTAGCCAGCGTTTGTAAGTAAGCGCTGACCAGCCCAACATCGCCGCAGGGCGTCAGTTCAGGCAGAACATCCACCTCTTTGGGGAGATTCAGGCTCTCCCTGACAATATCCAGCGTTTGTTCAGCACGCAGAAACGGACTGACCAGTACACGCTCTACATCCACTTTTTGGCCTTTCAGCCAGGTCGCCATCAGACGGGATTCATCACAACCGCATACCGTAAGTGGGCGAACCGAGTCACTGGCTGCTTCGAGAGCAGCGTCGCCGTGACGCATAATGAAAACTTGCATATTGCACCGCTTTTGTTAAACAGAAGCACCAGGCATAACCCGATACATGACACCGTCATGCAGGCGGGTAACCCGGTGGCCGGGCATTGTGCCTTATCCATCCAGCGAATGAAACGTTGTGTTTTACCTTAATGGCGTAAGTATAGTCAATCTCTGTTTACATTTTCGCCAGGGCTTTACGCTACACACGACGGATTACTCTTTTTTAGACCTCAACTTAGCGCGTCAGTTTCCTTTACGGGCCAAAAGGTCTGCCCCTGCTCTGCCATGCGTAACAACGGTTCGCAGGGTGTAAACCGTGGGCCGTATTGCGCCGCCAGCCGTTGCAGAATCGCAACCACTTCACCCGCGCCCAGTGAATCCATATAACGGAACGGGCCACCCAAAAAGGGCGGAAAACCAATACCAAACACCGCGCCGATGTCGCCATCGCGTGCGCTTCGCACCACGCCTTCATCGAAGCAGCGAGCGGCTTCATTCAGCATCATCATCACGCAACGTTCCGCCACCTGCTGCGGTGACACTGTGCTTTGCTGAGCCGATACGCCGACTAACGAATAGATAGACGGATCGGGCTGTTTTTTGCTTTTACGCCCTTTTGCAGCGTAAAGATAGAAACCCCGGCTATTTTTTCTGCCTTTGCGATCGTCATTCAAAATTGCACTTATGATGTTTGCAGGCGGGCTAAAACGTTCTCCATAAGCCGCCTCCAGAACCGGGATAATTTTAGTCCCTGTGTCGATGCCCACCTCATCCAAAAGTTGGATTGGGCCGACCGGGAAACCATACTTCACCAGCGCATTATCTATCACTTCAATGCGTTGCCCTTCGGTCAGCAGACGCATCGCTTCGTTAATATAGGGCGCCAGGATGCGGTTAACGTAAAAACCAGCCTTGTCGGCGACGACGATCGGCGTCTTACCCTGCTTTTTCGCCAGTTTCACGGTGGTGGCAATGGTCTGCGCCGAGGTTCCGGCATGCGGGATCACTTCCACCAGCGGCATTTTTTCTACCGGGCTGAAGAAATGCAGGCCAATCACCTGTGCCGGTCGCTGCGCCATTGCGGCGATATCGCTAATCGGCAGCGACGAGGTGTTCGAGGCAAACACCGTGTGCGGTGCGCAGTTCTGCTCGACTTCCGTCACCATCTGCTGTTTGAGCGCCAGATCTTCAAATACCGCCTCAATCACCACATCCCGCTGCGAGAAGCCGCGATAATCCGTAGTGCCGCTGATCAGCGCCAGTTGCCTGTCGCGCTCACTGGCTTTGATATGGCGGCGGCGCACTTTTTTATCAAGCAGATCCCAGCTGTACTTCAGGGCGTGATTGATTCCCTTAGCATTTATATCCTTGATGCGAACAGGCAACTTTCCTTTACAGGCAGTGACGAACGCGATGCCGCCACCCATCAGACCGCCACCGAGCACGCCCACCGAGCGCAATGGCCCCGCCTCCGCGCTGGCACCGGGATCTTTTTTCAGTTCGGTGCTGGCAAAGAAAATACTGCGCAGCGCCCGGGATTGCGAGGTCATCGCCAGCTCGCCAAACGCGCGCGCTTCCGCTTCATAACCACTGCGGCTGCCCTGCGCTAACCCGGTTTCGATCACCTGTAAAATGCGCATCGCCGCCGGGTAGTTGCCCTNNTCGGTCTTCTTACTCACCATGCGGAACAGCACCGCACGGCCCAGCGGCCCGGCCAGTACGCGTTCGCGCACCGGCAAGCGGCGATGCTCAGGCTTGCCTTTTTTCACCTGCTCAACGGCGGCGTCGAGCAGAATCGAGCGAGGGACGATATCATCCACCAGCCCGGCTTTTAGCGCCTGACGCGGACGCAGCTGTTTCCACCGGGAACGGCAGCGCGTGGATTTCCGCCATCACCTGCTGCCCCTGCTCCGACAGCCGTTCGGCCTCTTTCGCCGTGTTGCAGTTGCCGATCATGTTGATATCGGCTCCGGCAATAAAGTTGTCTTCTTTTGCAGAGATAAACACCACGCCGAGCAGATCTTTGTTGTCGCGCAGCTGGCGCAGTATATCGCGCACCTGACCGCCAAATTCCGCCTTCAGGGTATTCATTTTTTCGCCGGGTACGTCGATGGTGATCACCGCCACGTTGTCCGGGCGTATTTCAAGCGTAAATGCAGACGTCGTCATTATTCAGCCTCCAGAACCATTGCTGAACCCAGACCACCTGCCGCACACGNCAGTCCGCCGCCGCGGCGACGCAGCTCATGCAACGTTTGCGTGATCATGCGCGCACCTGTCGCCGCGAACGGGTGACCATAGGCGATGGATCCGCCCAGTACGTTGAATTTACTGTCGTCGACGTCGCCGGTGGCCTGTGAACGCCCCAGCACGTCGCGGGCAAAGCGATCGCTGCCGAGCAGTTGCAGGTTCGCCAGCGTCTGGGCAGCGAACGCTTCATGCATATCAAATAAAGTGAGATCGTTTAAGGTGATCCCGGCGCGCTCCAGCGCCAGTGGCGTCGCCCACGCAGGGCCGAGCAGCATGTCCTGTTGAACATCGATTGCGGTGAAGGCATAGCTACGCAGATAGCCCAGCGGCACCAGCCCCAGCTCTTTCGCGCGGGACTCGGTCATCAGGATCACCGCTGCCGNNCAGCGGCGTGCTGTTGGCCGCCGTTACCGTGCCGTGTTTGCGGTCAAATGCCGGGCGCAATTTTGCGTAATCCGCGAGTGAAGAGTTGTTGCGGACGTTGTTGTCCCGTTCGATCGGATCCCGAAACGGCGGCGCGTAGGCCGTCATCACTTCTTCAGAGAGTTTCCCGTCAGCCCAGGCCTGCGCCGCAAACTGGTGCGAGCGGTGTGCCAGCGCGTCCTGCTGCTCGCGGGTAATGCCATAGGTTTTCGCCATCTGTTCGGCGGTATCGCCCATGCGCAACCCTGTCGAATATTCAGCCACCGCGGGCGGTACTGGCAGCAAATCGCGCAGGCGCAGACGTGAGAAAAGCTTCAGCCGCTGGCCTGTTGTGCGGGCTTTATTGGCATCGACCAGCGTTCGCGCCAGCGTTTTGCTGACGCCAATCGGTAAGACGGAAGAGGAGTCGGCGCCACCGGCGATCCCGGCACGAATGGTGCCCGCCATCAGGCTTTCGGTAACGTTCGCCACCGCCTGAAAACTGGTCGCACACGCGCGGCTGACGCTGTAGGCATCGGTGTGCACGCTCATGCCGGTTCCCAGCACAATTTCACGGGCAATGTTGGGCGCTTCCGGCATCTGAACCACCTGGCCGAACACCAGCTGTTCAATGACGTCCGGTGGAATTTCGCTGCGAGCCAGCATCTCCCCCACTACCATTTTTCCCAGATCGACCGCCGGGACACCGTGAAAGACGGTGGCCTGACGCGCAAAGGGGGTACGCAACCCACTGACAATGGCAATGCGATCGCCCTGACGGGTGACAAGCGGTAATGCCTGACTCATAACACTCCCCTGTTAACCTATAAGACGCTAGTGGTCTGACCTGATAACATCATTAACTAATTTTTTACATTTAGCCAATCGGAGAAGAGAAAAAGTGGGAGCTAAAACACATTGAGGAAAAGTGAGAGGATAAAAGAAAAACGCCCCTGCAAAGCAGAGGCGTTTTCGACAGGATTAACGCAGGCCAAGCTGGAAAATCAGGGTTTCAGCTTCGCAGCAGAAAACAAAGTCGATATCCAGTTGCACGCCGCCGTTCACGTCCGTGAAGGTTGACGTAATTTTGCATGGCTCAGATTCCACGCCGCGCGCTTTAGCGCTCAGTTGCGCCAGCGTCTCTTCTGCCTCCGCGCGATTGGCGAAAACACGGCTGTACGATGCGGTGCAATCGGTGTTGTCCATAATGGTGCCAACATCCATACAGCAGCAAACAGGGGTTTCATCAGCACTGCATTTACTCATTGTAGATTTCCTCTGCATTTGCACCCGGGGTGCCAGATAAATAATGTGGATATTTTACGCCCCGAAAAGGGTGCTCTCCAGTCGATAATGTGCTGAATGCGCGTTTGTGAGCGAAATCACAATTAAAAATGATCTGAAACAAAAAGCGCCCTCATTTGTGTAACAAGAGGGGCCGATTTTTGCCACCGGGATCGCGTTTCTGAGATCACAATTGAAAAATCTTATAAACAAAGTTGCAACATTCCATCTGGTCAGACCTATACTCTGCGCACTGGTCTGATTTCTCTGAATCACTCCAGACCCTACACTTCGCGCTTCTGTTACGGCATGTAACAAATATTGAATAAAAAAAACTCAATGAGGTTATGGTCATGAGCCAGAAAACCCGGTTTACCAAGTCTGCTCTCGCAGTCGCAGTGGCACTAGTTTCAACACACGCCTGGTCTGCAGGTTTCCAGCTAAACGAGTTCTCGACATCTGGCCTTGGCCGCGCCTATTCAGGCGAAGGCGCCATTGCGGATGACGCGGGTAACGTCAGCCGCAACCCGGCACTGATTACGCTTTTTGACCGTCCGGCATTTTCTGCAGGGGCGGTGTATATCGATCCGGATGTCAATATTACCGGTAGCTCTCCGTTCACCGGCCGCAGCACTAACGCCGACAATATCGCGCCTGTGGCCTGGGTTCCAAACGTTCACTTCGTCATGCCGATTAACGAGCAGTTTGGTGTCGGTGCCTCTGTGACCTCCAACTTTGGTCTGGCAACAGAGTTCAACAATGATTTCCTGGCCGGCGAATACGGCGGTAAAACCGATCTGACCACCGTTAACCTGAACCTGAGCGGTGCGTATCGTCTGAACGACAACTGGAGCTTCGGCCTCGGTTTCAACGCGGTTTATGCGGATGCGAAAATCGAGCGTTACGCGGGCGAGCAGACGGCAGGTGCCGGTCTGGCGGCTCCGGGCTCTCAGATTGCCCGCCTGAAAGGCGACGAGTGGGGCTTTGGCTGGAACGCCGGCATTCTGTATGAGCTGGATAAAAACAACCGCTACGGTTTGACCTACCGCTCTGAAGTGAAAATCGACTTCGACGGCGACTATAAAAGCAACATTAACTCGCTGGCAAACGGTCTGCCGGGTGCCGGCACCGCGTTCCCGTGGGGCACCTCGGGCTCTACTATTCCGGGTTCTCTGAGCCTGCATCTGCCTGAAATGTGGGAAGTCTCCGGTTACAACCGCGTGGCGCCGCAGTGGGCGGTTCACTATAGCGTAGCGTACACCAGCTGGAGCCAGTTCCAGGAGCTGAAAGCGACCGGGACTCAGGGCCAGACGCTGTTCTATAAAGATGAAGGCTTCAAAGACTCTTACCGTATCGCGCTGGGTACCACCTATTACTATGACGATAACTGGACGTTCCGTACCGGTATCGCGTTCGATGACAGCCCGGTTCCTGCGAACAACCGTTCCATCTCCATTCCGGATCAGGACCGTCTGTGGCTGAGCGCCGGGGCAACTTACGCGTTCAACGAAGATGCGTCTGTTGACGTAGGTGCGTCCTACATGCATGGCCAGCACGTGACCATCGAAGAAGGCCCGTACACCTTCCGCTCAGAAGGTAAAGCCTGGCTGTTCGGTACCAACTTCAACTACCGCTTCTGATAAGACGCCAGTAATAAAAAAGGGTGAGCCATGTGCTCACCCTTTTTCTTTGCGGATATCCGTTATTCGGCATCGATATCTTTCAGTTCGTCCTGAATCGCCTGTGCGTTCGGGTTCTCTTCCGGCTTCAGCTGACCGCCATTGGCGATAAAGTCATGACGCTGGAAGTAGGCTTCACGCACCGTGATGTAAGGATCGGAAGACTGACGCAGCAGGCCGTCGGAATCCAACAGTTGCGCGCGCGTTTCGATCCCTTCCACCGCCCATTTGCCGATAGACATCGGCCAGGTCAGCCACGACAGCACCGGATACAGGCTATCTGCCATATCGCCGCCCTCGTCACGGAAGGTGAAGCTGCCATAGAACGGAAGCTGCATATACGGACCATAGCCCACGCCATAGTGGCCCAGGGTGCTACCGAAACGGTGCGGTTCAACGCGCTGGAGTTTTTCGTTAGCCATACCCGCGACGTCCATCAGCCCCCCCATCCCCAGCAGGGTGTTCAGGAAGAAGCGCGTAAAGTGCACCATCCCCTGATACGGATCGCCCTTTAAGAAGTAGTTGACCATGATGGCCGGTTCTTCAAGGTTGCTGGTGAAGTTGCTCATGCCGTTACGCGCCGGCTGCGGGATGTAATCTCGCCACACCACCGCCACAGGGCGCACCACATACGGGTCCAGTACGTTAAAGTTGAAGCTGTACATGGTGCGGTTGAACCCTTCCAACGGATCTGAACGACCCTGCTGTTGCTCACCGGAACTGGCGCAACCCACCAGTAATGTCGCACCCAGCGCCAGCGCTGACAGGCGAAATTTCATAGAGGTCTCCCTGATTAGTATGGCTCTTGCTGATTGCCGTCCATGACGGAACCGATTGAAATTCCGTCTTTTGTTAGCCGCAAATTGTAACAGCGCACGGTGTGAAGTCTATATCCGAAACAGACAGACATCAGCGTTCAGCATAGCGTGGAGCACGTAGTAACAACACTGCAGTGATTTTATACATATTTTGACATAACCGTATCGCTATTCTTGCCATCCTGGCAAATTAAGAATAACGCCTTCCCGCCCCGCTCGAAAAAACCACTACGCTTACAACTGGCCCATCTTGCGGAGTATTGCCGATATGGCTCAGTCAGACGACGAAAAACTCGACAAAAAGACCGACAATCTGGAAGTAGAAAGCGACGAAAAATTACTGGGAAAAGAGATAGAACTTGATGAGGAACAACTGCCGTCGCGGGCGATGGCGATTCATGAGCACATTCGCCAGGATGGCGAAAAAGAGCTGGAGCGCGACGCGATGGCGCTGCTGTGGTCAGCCATCGCCGCCGGGCTATCAATGGGCGCGTCGCTGCTGGCGAAGGGGATTTTTCATGTCAACCTGGCGGATTTGCCTGGTGGCATTCTGCTGGAAAACCTCGGCTATACCTTCGGCTTTATTATTGTCATTATGGCCAGACAGCAGTTGTTTACCGAAAACACGGTGACGGCAGTGCTGCCGGTGATGCACAACCCGACGCCGGGCAACATCGGCCTGTTGATGCGCCTGTGGAGCGTGGTATTACTCGGCAATATCATCGGCACGGCTATCGCCGCGTGGGCATTCGAGTATATGCCTATCTTTAATGAAGAGACCCGCGATGCGTTTGTGAGCATTGGCATGAAGGTGATGGAAAATACCCCCGGCGAGATGTTCGCCAATGCGATTATTTCCGGCTGGATCATCGCCACCATGGTCTGGATGTTTCCCGCCGCCGGGGCGGCTAAAATTGTGGTGATCATCTTAATGACCTGGCTTATCGCGCTGGCGGACACCACGCACATCGTCGTCGGCGCGGTCGAGATTTTTTATTTGATCTTTAACGGCACGATTCCCTGGCATGATTTTCTCTGGCCGTTCGCCCTGCCGACGCTGGCGGGCAATATCTGCGGCGGCACCTTTATCTTCGCCCTGCTGAGTCACGCCCAGATCCGTAACGATATGAGTACAAAACAAAAAGAGAAAGCGCGCCGGCAAAAGCAGGCAGCAGGAGAAGAAAAGTAAGGCGGTGGCGAGAGTTTGAGCATTCAACCGCGCAGCACTTAACGCCCCGGTTGAAAAACGCTATACTCGTGCCGCCTCGTCCCCTTAGTTAAATGGATATAACGAGCCCCTCCTAAGGGCTAATTGCAGGTTCGATTCCTGCAGGGGACACCATATCCATTTCTCCCGAAGTCTACCAAAATCAACAAAACCCATTTATAATCAGCTATAAACCTCCAATATTGGCAATATCATGTCAACCGGCATCTTCCCACTTCAACGTAAATCAATACGTATAGGGGGGCCTTATAGGGGGCTCATTCTGTTCAATTAAAATCGAGGCCCCCAAATGCCCCTTACTGCACGCCAGGTAGATACTGCCAAACCAAGAGAAAAAACCTACAAGCTTGCGGATGGCGGCGGGTTGTACCTCCAGATCAACCCTAATGGTTCAAAGTACTGGCGAATGAAATACAGATTTGCCGGTAAAGAGAAGAAATTATCATTTGGCATTTACCCAAATGTTGCACTAGCAGATGCACGGAAGAGACGCGATAATGCCAAGAAGATTCTAGCTAACGATCAAGATCCAGGGGAAGTGAAAAAAGCAGAACAACTAGCCAAAAAACAATTAACTACAAACACTTTTGAGGCAATTGCTACTGAATGGTATAACGCAAAAGTATCAGGTTGGTCTCAAAATTATGCTGATTACGTTAATCGTGGTTTCAGAAACAATGTATTCCCTTATATAGGCTCCAGTCCTGTTAATAAAATCAAGCCATTAGAGCTGTTAACCGTCCTTCAGTGCATAGATAAACGTGGGGCTCCAGAGTTAGCCAGTAAAGTTCGCCAACGCTGCAGTGAAGTTTTTCGATATGCAATAGTCACGGGACGTGCTGAATACAATCCAGCTGCAGATCTTGCCTGCGCATTACAAGGGTATGAGAAACATCATTATCCCTTTTTAGATGCATCTGAACTACCTGAATTTTTACAGAAGTTATCAAGCTATTCAGGCAGTTTGATAACGCTGCTCGCTACTCGTTTGCTTATGTTAACTGGTCTGAGAACCATTGAGTTACGTATGGCGGAATGGTGTGAAATCGACTTCGACAACCGACTATGGGAAATACCCAGGAATAGGATGAAGATGAGGCGAACGCACCTCGTCCCACTATCTGGTCAATCCCTAGTAGCTCTTCAGCAATTAAAACAATTTACTGGAAGCTATAAGTTTATTTTTGCAGGGCGGAATGATGTTAATAAACCGATGAGTGAAGCCAGTGTTAACATGGTTTTGAAAAGAATAGGATATGATAAGCGTGCTACCGGGCATGGTTTTCGCCACACAATGAGCACCATTCTACACGAGCAAGGGTTTAACTCTGCATGGATTGAAACTCAGCTCGCACATGTAGATAAAAACTCAATTCGTGGTACATATAACCATGCACTGTATCTGGACGGAAGGCGGGAGATGATGCAGTGGTATGCAGATTATATTGACCAGCTTAGCAGTTCATCAACAGGCGATAATTAGTGGTTACTCCACGGTCCTCTCGGGACCGTGGAGTAACCCTTTTCTTTTTTGTTTGTCCAATGGTGTGTTGCTCGTTGATTGTGTAAGTATCTCGCATAATTGTGCCATTCACATTTAGAGATCATCCAGCATAATCAATCTGCCAACAAAGGAGATCGCTATGCGTAAAGCCCGTTTTACTGAGCACCAGATCATCGCCATGATTAAGTCTCGAAGTAGGATGAACTGTTAAGGATGTCCGCCGGGAGGACGGTATTCCTGATGCGACTTACTACATCTATGCACTACCTCCG
>NZ_JNGH01000090.1 GCF_001188485.1 Trabulsiella odontotermitis | reverse complement strand
CGGCAGCCCGGACTGGCAGCAGTCGGTGAGCCAGCACATCACGATGTTTACCCGTCAGGGTCAGCAGACCGCCGAACTGCGGCTGCACCCGGAAGAGTTGGGTCAGGTACATATCACGCTGAAGATGGACGATAACCAGGCGCAGTTGCAGATGGTGTCGCCACACAGTCACGTTCGCGCCGCGCTGGAAGCTGCGCTGCCGGTGCTGNAGCGGCGGGCTGCAGGCAGAGAACGACGAGGCTGTCCTTGTGCCCGCCAGTCTGCAATCCCTCTCGCGGGGCAACGGCGCTGTCGACATCTTCGCCTAACGCCAGAGGTAGCGTGATTATTCCCGTCTTTTCCGCGCTTTGACCGACGCGCGAGACGGGATAATCAACCGATAAGCTGTAAACAGGATGACCGTAACAGATGACAGACTCTGCTCTCAGTAAAAAACGTAAGCGCTCAATCTGGGTCCCGCTGCTGGTGCTGGTGACGCTCGCCGCCTGCGCTACCGCGGGCTATAGTTACTGGCGTATGCAGCAGCAACCTACCCCGGTAGCCGCTAACCAACCACCGCCGCCACCGGCGCCGGTGTTCTATGCTCTCGATACCTTTACGGTAAACCTGGGGGATGCTGACCGCGTTCTGTACGTCGGTATCACGCTGCGTCTTGGCGACGAAGCGACCCGCTTGCGCCTTAGCGAATATTTGCCAGAAGTACGCAGCCGCCTGTTGCTGCTCTTCTCACGCCAGAACGCCAACGAACTTGCCACCGACGTCGGCAAGCAGAAGCTGGTCGAGGCGATTAAGAGCACACTGTCTCAGCCGCTGGTTGCGGGTCAACCCAAGCAGGAAGTGACTGACGTTCTGTACACAGCATTCATTCTGCGGTAATCACATGGGCGATAGCATTCTTTCTCAGGCCGAAATCGACGCGCTGCTGAACGGCGACAGCGATCAATCCGATGAGCCGCAAGCGGGCCATCTGGGCGATACCGATATTCGTCCTTACGATCCGAATACCCAGCGTCGCGTGGTGCGTGAGCGCCTGCAGGCGCTGGAAATTATTAACGAGCGTTTTGCCCGTCAGTTCCGTATGGGGCTGTTCAACCTGCTGCGCCGTAGCCCGGATATTACCGTCGGGGCCATTCGTATTCAGCCTTACCACGAGTTTGCCCGTAACCTGCCGGTGCCGACCAACCTGAACCTGATCCACCTGAAGCCGCTACGCGGCACCGGGCTGTTTGTGTTTTCACCGAGCCTGGTGTTCATTGCGGTCGATAACCTGTTTGGCGGCGACGGTCGTTTCCCGACGAAAGTGGAAGGCCGCGAGTTTACCCATACCGAACAACGGGTCATCAACCGTATGCTGAAACTGGCGCTGGAAGCGTACAGTGACGCATGGAAAGCCATTAACCCGCTCGATGTGGAATATGTGCGTTCCGAAATGCAGGTGAAATTTACCAATATCACCACCTCCCCGAACGACATCGTGGTCAACACGCCGTTCCATGTCGAAATCGGCAACCTGACCGGGGAGTTCAACATCTGTCTGCCGTTCAGCATGATCGAGCCGCTGCGCGAAGTGCTGGTCAACCCACCGCTGGAAAACTCCCGCAGTGAAGACCAGAACTGGCGTGAAAATCTGGTGCGCCAGGTGCAGCATTCCGAGCTGGAACTGGTCGCTAACTTTGCTGACATCTCCATGCGGTTGTCGCAAATCCTGAAGCTCCAACCCGGCGACGTGCTGCCCATTGATAAGCCCGATCGCATCATTGCCCATGTCGACGGTGTACCGGTGTTGACCAGCCACTACGGCACGCTCAACGGTCAATACGCGTTACGCGTAGAGCATTTGATAAACCCGATACTGAATTCGCTGAATGAGGAACAGCCCAAATGAGTGATATTAATAACCCGTCCGACGAAAACAGCGGAGAAGTGGACGATCTGTGGGCTGAGGCGTTAAACGAGCAGAAAACCACGACGGGGAAAAGCGCCGCTGACGCGGTATTCCAGCAACTGGGCGGCGGCGATGCCAGCGGCACCTTGCAGGATATCGACCTGATTATGGATATCCCGGTTAAATTAACCGTGGAGCTGGGCCGCACCCGGATGACCATTAAAGAGCTGTTGCGCCTGACGCAGGGTTCCGTGGTCTCGCTGGATGGTCTGGCGGGCGAACCGCTGGATATTCTGATTAACGGCTACCTGATTGCCCAGGGTGAAGTGGTGGTCGTCGCCGATAAATACGGCGTGCGTATTACCGACATCATTACTCCGTCTGAGCGTATGCGTCGTCTGAGCCGTTGAAATGAAAACCCAGGCGACCGTCACTCAGCCAACCGTTGACAGCACGTCGCCGCTGATGCAGGTCAGCGGCGCGTTGCTGGGTGTTATCCTGTTAATTCTTGCCGCCGCCTGGCTGGTGAAACGCGTCGGTTTCGGCGGCATGAAACCGGCAGGATCCCGCGGCCTGAAAGTCAGCGCCAGCACCTCCCTTGGTCCGCGCGAGCGCGTAGTGATTGTGAATGTTGATGATGCTCGCCTGGTACTCGGCGTGACCGCAAGCCAGGTCACCCTGCTGCATACGTTGCCGCCTGCACCTGCAGAAAGTGAAGAACAGAAAACGGCGTCACCCGATTTCTCCTCGATGATGAAGAACATAATGAAGCGTTCCGGGAGATCCTGATGCGCCGTGTATTACGCCTTTCCCTGATGGCGCTGTGGTTGTTGTCCCCTGCCGCCTTCGCCCAGTTACCAGGGCTGGTCAGCCNNCACTGCCCTTTACCCCCGCCATTCTGCTGATGATGACCAGCTTTACCCGCATCATCATCGTTTTTGGCCTGCTGCGAAATGCACTCGGTACACCCTCCGCGCCGCCAAACCAGGTACTGCTTGGGCTGGCGCTGTTTCTGACCTTTTTCATCATGTCGCCGGTGATCGACAAAATTTACGTCGATGCGTACCAGCCGTTCAGTGAAAACAAGATTTCCATGGAACAGGCGCTGGATAAAGGCGCGCAGCCGTTGCGCGAATTTATGCTGCGTCAAACCCGCGAGGCCGATCTGGCGCTGTTCGCCCGTCTGTCGAATACCGCGCCGCTGCAGGGGCCTGAAGCAGTGCCGATGCGCATTCTGCTGCCCGCCTACGTCACCAGCGAACTGAAAACCGCGTTTCAGATTGGCTTCACCATTTTCATTCCATTCCTGATTATCGATCTGGTGATCGCCAGCGTCCTGATGGCGCTCGGGATGATGATGGTGCCGCCCGCCACCATTGCCCTGCCCTTTAAGCTGATGCTGTTTGTGCTGGTCGATGGCTGGCAACTGCTGATTGGTTCTCTGGCGCAGAGTTTTTACAGTTAAGGAGCCCGGCAATGACACCCGAATCGGTCATGATGATGGGCACGGAAGCGATGAAAATGGCGCTGACCCTGGCGGCGCCGTTGCTGCTGGTAGCGCTCATTACCGGCCTGCTGATCAGTATCTTGCAGGCCGCCACGCAGATTAACGAAATGACGCTGTCGTTCATTCCCAAAATCATCGCGGTCTTTATCGCCATTATCGTTGCCGGGCCGTGGATGCTGAACCTGCTGATCGACTATGTGCGTACGCTATTCAGCAACCTGCCTTACATCATTGGATAACCCCTCATGTTGCAGGTGAGCAGCGATCAGTGGCTGCACTGGCTTAGTCTCTACTTCTGGCCGATGCTGCGTGTGCTGGCGCTGATCTCTACTGCCCCGATCCTCAGTGAAAAAGCCGTGCCAAAGCGCGTAAAGCTGGGATTAGGTTTCATCATCACGTTTATTATCGCTCCGACGCTGCCGCCCACGGACGTGACGATTTTTTCCGCCAACGCGCTGTGGCTGGCGATGCAGCAGGTGATGATTGGCGTGGCGCTGGGGTTCACCATGCAGTTTGCCTTTGCCGCCGTGCGCTACGCCGGGGAAGTGATTGGCCTGCAGATGGGGCTGTCCTTCGCCACCTTCGTTGACCCGAGCAGCAACCTGAACATGCCGGTACTGGCNCCTTTCATACCCTGCCCATCGGCGGCGAGCCCATTAACAGTAACGCGTTCATGGCACTCTCCCGCGCCGGCGGGCTGATCTTCCTGAATGGCCTGATGCTGGCGCTGCCGATCATCACGCTGCTGCTGACCATTAACTTTGCGTTAGGCATGCTTAATCGAATGGCACCTCAGCTGTCGGTGTTCGTGATCGGCTTTCCGATCACCCTTACCGTCGGGATTTTGTTAATGTCGGCACTGATGCCGTTGATTGCTCCGTTCTGCGAGCACTTATTTAGTGAGATTTTTGACCTGCTTGCGGATATTATCAGTGAATTACCGAAATTGAATTCTCCCTGATATTTGTATCGTTACTCTAAGGAAAATCTTAAAAAAGAATTTCAGAAACATCTTCCAGGATATATCTGGTGCGGCTTATTTGTTTTTAAGCAGTTCACAGAACATAACATTTACTTTACTTTGAGAAGATTCCTGGCAAATTATAAGACACTTTACGGGATAGTTGAGGTCGCCTGATTGCCTTCGCCTGTTCTTTACATTTTTAATTTCAGGTCGTCTGGCAGTGGTTAAGGTGATGGGTTAATTATCGTTACACATTGAGTGAGGGTATGCCATGTCAACGATTATTATGGATCTTTGCAGTTACACCCGGCTGGGATTGACCGGGTATCTGGCAAGTCGGGGGGTGAAAAAACGTGATATCTGCGATGTCGACAGCGTCGACTTACTCGCCAAAGTCTGTGATGCACGTCAGCCGTCTGTCGTGTTCATTAATGAAGATTGCTTTATCCATGACCCGGGAAGCAGTCAGCTGATCAAGCAGATCATTAATCAACATCCCAGGACACTGTTTATTGTATTCATGGCAATAGCGAATATTCATTTTGATGAGTATTTACTGGTGCGGAAAAATTTGCTTATTAGTTCTAAATCAATAAAACCGGAATCATTGGATGATATTTTAGGCGATCTGCTGAAAACAGAAGAAGATAGCGTCACGCACATTAATCTTCCGACGTTATCATTAAGCCGCACAGAATCCAGTATGCTAAAAATGTGGATGTCCGGGCAGGGTACGATCCAGATTTCAGATCAGATGAATATTAAAGCAAAAACCGTATCATCACATAAAGGTAATATTAAAAAGAAAATAAAAACGCATAATAAGCAGGTTATCTATCATGTTGTTCGTCTGACGGATAACGTTACTTCAGGTATTTACGTTGACAAACTGGCGGCTGGCGCCGCCGTTTGTCAGATGCCCCGATACCCTACTCGACCTTCTCAACAAAAATGCCATCCGGATGACCAAGTTCATTAAAGAACCAGATGCCTAACGGATAATCTTCCAGTGATACCAGATACATCGTCCCTTCGCTGAACGTTTCAATCGCCAGCACTACGCCTGGACGTCGCGGACCCCCATCCGTCTTCACCGTAACCCGGTCATTCACCTGCATACACGTATCTCCTGATTGCTTTTGTGCAGTGTAGAACAAATCAGGGTGGCTGGCAGCGCCTGCGTAAGCGAGTGATGATTTTATCGACGTCTATACTTACGGAGGTAGCCGCATGTGCTGAGAGGTAAACTGATGAAAACCGCCAAAGAGTACAGTGAGACCGCCAAACGCGAGGTTAACGTTGACGTTGATGCCTCGCTGGCGGCGATTAACGAGATCAGTGAAAGCGAAGTTCACCGTTGTGCCGACGACCCACACCACGTCAGCGTTGACGGGCGTGAGTATCACACCTGGCGAGAACTGGCGGAAGCATTTGAGCTGGATGTGCATGACTTCAGCGTGTCTGAGGTCAATCGCTAGCCAGGGATGAAAAAAATCCCGACGCCAGTGAGGGTCGGGATGAAAACTTGCGACTGCAAGAAGCACTTGAAAATTCGTTACACCAGGAAATCTGATGCGTTGGAAACATTATCCGCAATTATTTTGTGAGACAAGAATTATTCTTAAGGGAAATATTTGAAAACGCCTAAGTATTGCACAGCTCATCGGGACATCCCGCTCGCCGTCTGGGGTTAAAGGGATCGGTTCCAGGTGTTTTATTTTGCCGTCTCGCTAATTTTTAGGATTATTCTTAGACCATAAAGCAAACAAAGCTAAAAAGAAGCGCGCTTATAACGTACTAGTATCAGAGGCACAGACCCGATTACGTCCTTCCTGCTTTGCTTGGTACAACCGACGGTCAGCCACCGACTGCAACAATTCAAAATCATAGTGACCGTTTTCATCGCTGCTGCTGACGCCCAGCGACGCGCTGATACGCATCGTCGCCCCTTTCCCCACCAGAATCTCACGCATGTTGATGCGGTTGCGAATGCGCTCGGCAATCTCCATCGCCGTCTCCCGCGAGGCTCCCGGCAGCACCACGCAGAACTCTTCACCGCCCACGCGCCCGGCAATATCAGTATCGCGGATTTTACTGCTGATGAGGCTGGCAGCATGGGAAAGCACCCGGTCACCCGCCTGATGACCGTATTCGTCGTTAATGCGTTTGAAATGGTCGAGGTCAATCTGAATGATGGAGATCGGCAATTGCTTCTGCTTACACTCCTGCACCGCGTCCAGCGCCCGCTCAAACAGTGCGCCGCGGTTATAGAGCCGCGTCAGCGCGTCGTACCAGGCGCGCCACTGTAATGACTCCTGCAGACCCGCCATATTGGCGACCATCCGGCGGATCACCCACCAGGAAAAGAGCAGCATCGCGGTAAACAGCATCCACACCAGCGCCAGCGCAATGGTGATGGTGCCGAAGTCGCCGCGCACGCCTTCATGCAGGCGGTGTATGCGCAGCAGCACGCCGTCGAAATTACGCAGCTTTTCCCAACTGATGTAACTGGTCACCAGCCGTATTCCACCGCGATTATCATAGCCGAAATCATTCGCCAGCTGCGCCTCTTCCCGCACTGTCAGGCGCAGCGGATAGTCGTCTGCTCCCGCCGAGGTGGCTATCAGGCGCATGCGGCTGTCGTATAGCTGGTATTCCCCCTCCCTTTCCCCTTCCACCGCGCTCAGCAGGAAGTTTTTCATCTCACTGACGGAGAAATCCATCGCCAGCACACCAAACCAGTACTGGTCGACGTCAATGGGCACTGAAGCCGTCACTTTCTGCGCTTCGGTCGCGGCGCTGTCCGCTTCCTGAAGGGTATTCCAGCGAATGCCGCGCCCCGGGTTATTGCGCTGCGACTGCATGGCGAACCACGGACTGGTCACCAGGCCATAATAGGTGCTGATGATGGTTTGCGGATTCTGCTTCGGATCGCTGGAAAGAAAAAAGCCCCCGCGCGAGACATACAGCATGCGCTCNNCGCGGCGTACTGTGTGACAGCCGCAGCAGATACCCCAGCTCCAGCGTGGCGGTAATTTCATTTTCCAGCAGGGTGTTTTCACGGGTGAGAATGGAGGTTTTATTCACGAAGTCGTCTGACACACCATACACCGGTAGCGTACGGCGCTTATCAAGCGCGATATTCCACGCCGGTGCCTGGCGTTTTTGCTCGAATTCGCCCCGCGCGTTGTCGAGCACTTCAAACGCCAGCGGGGTGCTGATGGCGGACTGGACGCCGTTACGGAAGAAAAGCAGACGATCGACGTTAAACTGCAGTCGCGCATCCATTTCATGCGCCACGTTTTCGAGATTGTTGCGTTGGCTTGAGATGTACGCATCTTCAAGCACGACAATCTCACGCCAGGTCAGCAGCGTCCGGGGTTTTTACGGCGGCTGAGCCTCTTCAGCCACGACGGCCTGTCCACCGATGTTTCACTGTGCACACATACTCCCTGATTGCCCCCGCCAGGACACTGTCAGATTAATCAATAAAAACGCCCGGCAACCACGCCGGGCGTTGTTGTTACGCCTCGTCCCGACCCCGACCGTCGCCGGGCATCAGTTCGTCTTCACGGAACGCTTCCCGCTTTACGCCGAAACCATCATACCAGCGACATTCCACCATTCCGCTGGAATAACCGGTTACGACCATACGCGGTCCGCCACTTTTAGGCTTAACTTCATCACTGACAAAAAAGACCATCACTGCCTCCTGTATCAGGGTGAAACTTTTTCACCTTAGACGAAGTCAGCCCGTTTTGCATAATGACTGACCGATCTTTACCCTTTCGCCGGGCGTAAACGGCTCACCACATTCACCACGGTCAGTACCACCGCGCCGACAATAAAGCCCAGCACGAGGTTAAACAGCGTCGGCAGCAACCACTGCACGGCGCTCGCCTGTTCGGCGGTGAAATGTTCTATGGCGTGATGCAGCGGCGCGAGCCCGTGAACAATAATCCCACCGCCCACCAGAAACATCGCCAGCGTGCCGACAATGGACAGTGACTTCATCAGCCACGGTGCGATAAACAGCAAACTTTTGCCGAGCGCTTGCGCCAGCATGCTGGATTTTTCCGCCAGCCAGTAGCCCATGTCATCCAGTTTGACGATCACGCCCACCAGGCCATAAACACCAACGGTCACCAGAATGGCGATCCCGGACAGAATCAGCACCTGATTCAGCAGCGGCGCATCGGCGACAATACCGAGCGTAATCGCCACAATTTCCGCCGAGAGGATAAAATCGGTGCGGATCGCCCCTTTGATTTTATCGCGCTCAACCTGACGCATATCCTGATTCGCCAACGCTTCGAGCCGCTGCTGGCGCGCCTGTTCATCATTTTGCTTGCGGGCGTGGAACGAATGCACAACCTTCTCCACCCCTTCATAGCAGAGAAACGCGCCACCAATCATCAGCAACGGCGTGATGGCCCAGGGCAGAAAGGCGCTGATCAACAACGCCAGCGGCACCAGGATCACCTTATTGACAAACGACCCTTTGGCGACGCCCCAGACCACCGGCAGCTCACGGTTGGCACGCACGCCGGAGACCTGCTGCGCATTGAGCGACAGATCATCCCCCAGTACGCCTGCCGTTTTCTTCGCCGCCAGTTTCCCCATCATGGAGATATCATCCAGCAACGTCGCAATATCATCTAAAAGTGTTAACAGACTTGAACCCGCCAAAATCGTATTCCTTTGTTTTTTGGTTTTTCCACATCAAAGTATGAAGTAAAACTTAACGCCTGCCTACTTACCGCGCTGTCAACAAAATTTAACATAGCGATGACAATTAAAGCACTCGCCAGCCAGGTCGTTTTGACGTTTACTATAAGCCACCTTTCTATTTAGCCGTGAGGAAGTATGCGCGCCCGACAGTTACTGCCGCTCTTAGGAGCGCTTTTTGCGCTCTATATCATCTGGGGATCCACCTATTTTGCTATCAGTATCGGCGTCGAAAGCTGGCCGCCGTTTATGATGGCGGGCGTTCGTTTTCTCTGTGCCGGTGTTTTGCTGTCAGGTTTTCTGCTGGCGACAGGGCATAAGCTCCCGGCGCGTCGTCCGCTGCTCAATGCCGCGCTGATTGGCGTGCTGCTGCTGGCGGTCGGGAATGGTTTTGTGACAGTGGCGGAGCATCAGCATGTGCCGTCGGGCATCGCCGCGGTGATGGTCGCCACCGTACCGCTGTTCACCCTCTGCTTTAGCCGCTTTTTCGGCATTGCCACCCGTAAACTGGAATGGCTGGGTATCGCCATCGGGCTCGCAGGGATTGTCCTGCTTAACAGCGGTGGCAACCTGAGCGGCAACCCGTGGGGCGCAGTCCTGATCCTGATTGGCTCCGTCAGTTGGGCATTCGGCTCGGTGTACGGTTCACGCATCGAACTGCCGGTGGGGATGATGGCGGGCGCGATTGAAATGCTGGCGGCGGGCATTGTACTGATGTGCGCGTCGTTGCTGACCGGGGAAAAACTGACCGTGATGCCCACGATGTCTGGCTTTCTGGCGGTGGGTTATCTGTCGCTGTTCGGCTCGATCATTGCCATTACCGCCTATATGTACCTGATCCGCAACGTCTCGCCGGCGATTGCCACCAGCTACGCGTACGTCAACCCGGTAGTGGCCGTTCTGCTTGGTACCGGCTTTGGCGGCGAGCATCTTTCTCAGGTGGAGTGGCTGGCGCTGGCGGTGATTATTTTCGCCGTGCTGCTGGTGACGCTGGGCAAATATCTGTTACCTGCTCCCCCGGTAGTCACACCCTGCGAAGCGAAGAAGTAATGCCCTGAGTGTCGATCTGCGCGGCGGTATTGCCACCGCAGATCCACTCCTCCAGCCGCGCCGTTAAGGCCTCATCGCTGAGTTTTTTCCGCCCCCGCAGCGCACATTCCCACACCACCAGCACCCGCCAGCCCTGTTCGATCAGCAACGCCATATCGCGCTCGTCGCGAGTGACATTTTTGCCGATTTTCTCCAGCCAGAAGTCGGTGCGCGTGGCCGGCACTTTAAACAAGTAGCAGTCATGGTGATGCCAGAAACAGCCGTGGGTGAAAATGACGCACTGATACGCTGCGACCACAAAATCAGGACGCCCCGGCAGCGCGGCATCCTGCACCGTATAATCAAACCCGGCGGATTGCAGCAGCAGCGCGAGGCGTTTTTCGATAGCGGTATCCCGCGTACCGATGGCGCGCATGTTTTTGCTGCGGGTGGCCTTATCGTGAACGTCCGCCACGTTTTGCCTCTTTCTCACGCAACGCCACGGCCTGCAAAATGCGTGACTCCAGCAGTTTCGCTACCGCCGCAAAAGCGGGAACCACCACCGAATTACCGAACTGGCGGTAGGCCTGGGTGTCCGACACCGGAATGCGGAACTGATAGCCCTGCGGCGATTCGAAGCCCATCAGACGGGCGCATTCGCGCGGCGTCAGACGGCGCGGGCGACGCAGCTGGTTTTGCGGATCGTCAAAATGCTGTTCGCCGAGCGGTTTATCCCAGCCGCGATCGACGAGAATCTCTGCACCGTCTTTGTAATAGCGAGCCGAGAGGGTTCGCGCCACGCTGTGCGGATTGGTCGGGTCGACCATGCCAAACCCAAAACCATTCCCCCGCGCCTGATGTTTTTTGGCATAGCGATAGAGGTATTTCCACAGCACCGGGGTCAGAATGAATTTAGCGTCGACCGTCGGCTCGAGCAGTTCGCCAAACGTTGGACGACGCGCCGGGTAATAACGGGGGATATCGCGCAGGGTAAAGCCCTGCTGCAGGTTTAAATCGCGACGGAAACCCACCAGCACGATGCGCTCACGGTGTTGCGGCAAGAAATGCTGCCCGTCGATAATTTTCGGATCGTCCGGCCCCATTTCTGCGGCGTCTGCCACGTCATAACCCAGTTCGTCGAGCGTCTGCATAATAATGCGGAAGGTTTGGCCTTTATCGTGGCTCTTGAGGTTTTTGACGTTCTCCAGCACGAAAATCGCCGGACGTCGGGCGTCAATGATGCGTACCACGTCGAAAAACAACGTCCCCTGCGTGTCGCAGGCAAAACCGTGGGCACGCCCGAGGGCATTCTTCTTGGAAACGCCCGCCAGCGAAAACGGCTGACAGGGAAAACCGGCCAGCAGCACATCATGTTCGGGGATCACAGCGCGGATATGCGCTGCGGCGGCGGCATCGGTCACGTCCGGGCGATGGCTCAGCGTGACATCGCGAATATCTTCATTGAACTGATGCTGGTCGGGATCGCAATACCAGTTCGCTTTGTAGGTGCGAACCGCATGCTTGTTCCATTCGCTGGTAAAAATGCACTGCCCGCCGATGGCCTCAAACCCATTGCGAATACCGCNNGCAACCCCCGCCGATACCGGCAAACAGATCGACAAAGCGAAACGCATAATGGGGATGGTGTTGCGGCGGTTTGGGCAGCAACGCGGAAAGCCGCGCGCACTCTGTTTCGCTCAGCCGCGTGTCCGCGCGGGCCATCTCCACCACACGTTTAAGGATTGCGGGGCTCCAGTGCTGCTCCCCGATGGCATTAAGCTGCGCCACCAGCGTTTTGACATCATAGATGCTCAGCAGCCGGGTCAGCAGCGCGTTGGGATCGACAGCGTTAACATCACCCGTTGGCGACGTCAGGACGTTAAGCGAAATGTTTTCCTGCATGGGCGTAACCGGACAAGACAAAGTTGCACAGAGAGTATCACAAAAATGCGCTGCCGGAGTGCCTCCTGCGCGGCTGGCCGCCGCGCCGGGCGTGACGTTACTCTTCGATCTGTGGCGGACGGGTCACCCAGGCAATATAGCCGAGCACGCCGCCGACGAGAGCCAGCACAATAAAGCCCATCAGCGCACCTAACCAGATGCCTGCAGTTGAGCCCAGTTCACCGTTAATTGTCGTGCCTGGCACGATTTGCACCTGGCTTATCACCCAGAAATAGCGCGCCATCGCCCAGACAAAATAGCCGCAAAAGGCATAAAAAACCCATAATGCCAGCTTTCCGCCGGGGCCGCGTTTCACTCTTTCTTCCATATCGGGTTTTCACCTCCTGTCCTGTCGATGCTGTTTTTTACGTTATTGAAAGTCCGCTAATGTGACTGTAATCACAGTATAGCGGGTAATGAGAAAGTGGATAGCCTGCCGTACTCGGCTTTTGATCATGGATAAATGTGCCGACTGTCGTTCACATCGCCGTTTAATTTTTTAAATGTATATTTCCCCACCATTAATAACGAACCCGAATAATTAAATTGTCCGGTTACCAACTTTTATTAATCGCCAGAACATGTCATCATTTACCTGTTATTAGCCTTAGTTGTTTTTACACTGCCCTCGTTATAACTTCCTGATGTTTACTTTACCCAACCCCCCCGTTGGGTATTTTTTTGCCCGCCCCTTCTATCATAATTAATACCGATTATTTTTGCGTTTTCATACACCCGACAAATACATTTAAAATCAATAAGATAAATACTTCTCAATAAAACCATTCGTTATATTTATGAAGCGTTTTACAGAAACATTTTGCAATATTACAAATAATTTAATTACATTTTTCTTTTAAATTAAACTGAACTAAATGGCTAGTATTTCTCCTGTAATCCATGACGGCATTACAAATATTCACGTCAAATATAATCTCAAGGGAATTTATAATGAAAAGAAAAGTTCTGGCAATTATTGTGCCTGCCTTATTAATGGCTGGCGCTGCAAATGCGGCTGAAATGTATAATAAAGACGGCAATAAAGTTGACCTGTACGGCAAAGTGGATGCGCGCCACACGTTTTCCGATAACCCGGGCGACGACGGCGACGAAACTTACGTACAGATCGGCTTTAAAGGTGAAACCCAGATTACCGACCAGCTGACCGGCTACGGCCAGTGGGAGTACAAAACCTACGCGAACGACACCGAAGGTGCCGGTGACACCTCCTTTAACCGCCTGGCGTTCGCTGGTCTGAAATTCGGCGAATACGGCTCTTTCGACTACGGCCGTAACTACGGTGCGGTCTACGACATTGAAAGCTGGACCGATATGCTGCCGGTGTTCGGCGGTGACTCCTACACCTGGACCGATAACTTCATGGTTGGCCGCGCCAACGGGGTCGCCACCTACCGCAACGCTGACTTCTTCGGTCTGGTCGATGGTCTGAACTTCGCGCTGCAGTATCAGGGCAATAACGAAGGGTCAAACGCCAATGAAGATCAGGAAGGCACCAAGAACCGTACAGATTCAGACGTTCGTTATGAGAACGGTGACGGTTATGCGCTCTCCACGACTTACAATACAGACTTCGGTCTGAGCCTGGGTGCGGCATACTCCGCTTCCGATCGTACTAATGATCAGGTTGCGTCTGGCCTGAAAAGCTTCAACCGCTACAGCAAATATGCGGGTGGCGAAACCGCGGAAGTCTGGACCTTTGGCGCGAAATACGATGCCAACGACATCTACCTGGCAATGATGTACGCCGAAACCCGCAACATGACGCCGTACGGCGATACCGGCATTGCCAACAAAACGCAGAACTTTGAAGCAGTTGCGCAGTATCAGTTCAACTTCGGTCTGCGTCCGTCACTGGCGTGGGTTTACTCGAAAGGGAAAGATCTCGGCGGTAACGACTACAACACCGGTAATGGCTATGACTACGTTGACCAGGATCTGGTGAACTATGTCGAAGTGGGTGCCTACTACAACTTCAACAAAAACTTCACCGCCTACGTGGATTACAAAATCAACCTGCTGGATGAAGACGACGCCTTCTATGCTGACAACGGCATCGCCACCGATGACGTCGTCGGTGTCGGTGTGGTCTATCAGTTCTGATGAAAAAAACCGGGGAAGCGATTTCCCCGGTTTTGTTTTTTACCCCGAATTCACACCACCACCAGTTGATGATTGGCCAGCAGCGTCGCCAGATCGGTCTGAACGCCATTCAGCGTCACTAACGTTGTCATGGCGAAATTCGCGCTGGCGCCGTCACGATCGATCTGAATATCCGTATTACTGCCGCTCTGCGACACATNNGGGGGGGGACCCCCTGCCGGTATAGCCACTGCCCGTTAACAGCTCACGGATATCAATGCGATCAGTATCAGCCGTCCCTTCCCAGGTGCCGACCGTAAAGCCGTTAACCACATCGCTGCCGTTGCCACCGGTCGCGTTCGCGGCCGTGATGAGCTTATACAGCAGTGTATCGTGGCCGCCGTTGCCAATGTTAAACGTATCGTTGCCGCCCCGCCCGTCCAGCTGGTTGTTACCGCTGTTGCCGGTGATCACATCATTAAAGTTCGAGCCGGTAATGCCTTCGATGTTGGTCAATGTCGAGGTATTAAAGCCGGTACTCTGCGCCGTGGTTCTGCTCAGATCCACCGTGACGCCCGCCGTCGCCAGCCGGTAATCGACGATATCCATTCCGCCATTGGCGACCCAGGTACCGGTGCCGGAATTAAAGACCCAGCCGCCGGAACCGTCATAGGTATCGGTCCCCGCCGTCGCAAAGAAAGTATCGTTATAGCCGGTACCCACGAATTTACCGTTGTTTACCGCGTTTCCGGCTTCGCCGCTCAGGTCATAGGCGCTGGTGGCCGCAGTGGCGTGCAGATCGCCCCAGCTGGCATTCACCGTCTGGTTGATGCTGGTGTCGGTAGTGCCGGTACTTTTCACCAGCACGGCCGTGTAGGTTTCGCTCGCGCTCAGGCCGTAGAAATTAACAATCGCCGACGCATCGTTCACCCCCATCCCGGACTGCGGGTTGANCCCCCGCCGCATTGAACAGTTTGATGGTGTTACCGTAATAGACGTTAATCCCGTTGGGATCGACAATCCGCAAATGCAGCGAGGTGCCATAATCCACTTTTTGCGTGTTGCGCACCAGGAAGACGCTGCCAGACTGTTTGGTCACCAGCAGGTCCACCGCACCGTCCCAGTCATAATCCATGCCTGCAATGCCGCTGGTGTTGCCGCTCATCGACGGGCCAATCGCCGACTGTGTCCAGTTGCTGCCGTTACCCACATTGGTGAACAGATAAGACTGACCGCTCTGGGCGACGCGAAGGATGTCCATCATACCGTCGTGGTTCCAGTCGGTCGCCAGGCTGTAGTAGGCGTTATAAGTGGTGCCGGTGGCCCCGACGTTTACCGGCGTGTTGAGTGTCCCGCTGCCGTTGTTGAGATACAGCGAGCCATTGCCTGCCTTGCCGGAAGTGGCAGGCAGGAACAGATCCATAAACCCGTCGCCATTGAAATCAGCCCAGGTCATGGATACCGCGGTGGGATACCCCCCGGTTCCGACGCCGCCAATGAAGGTGCCGGTATTGTTTTGCCCCCAGTTAAAGGTGCCATCGCCCTGATTAATCAGCGTAGAGAGCGTATAGAAATTGTTGAGGTTCGTGGTGTGTTGGGCAAGGTCGATTCGCCCGTCGTTGTTCAGGTCAACGCCCGACCCTTCCATCATGCTGAAATAGCCGGTGACTTTATCGCCAGGTTTCGCGCTCCCCGCGTTGTTGGAGGTCATCGGGGCCGCCGTAAAGGTGCCGTTGTTGTTCCAGACAAAAGTGCTGGAATCCGCCTGATCGCCAAAAAAATAATAGCCTGCGTCACCGGTCCAGAAATCCAGATAGCCATCCCCTTCACGGTCAAAAAACACGGTCGCACCGTAATATTGTGAAGTGCCTGTCGCTATCTGGAAGGCACTGGAAAAAGTGCCGTCGCCGCGGTTGGTAAAGCCGTCAATATAATTGCCGCCATAATCATCACGGCTGATGACCAGATCCAGCGTACCGTTGCGGTCATAATCCGCCATGGCGCTGGTGATGTAGTTGTTGCCGGAGTTATTGAGCGTCAGCGCGGTTTTGGTCCAGGTGAGCGGATCGCTGGACTGCAACAGCTGCTGGTTGGCGACAATCGTCCACATGCCGTGTGTATCCAGCATATAGCTCAGGTTGCTGGCGGTGGTTTTGTTGCCGGTTGTCCATGTCGGGGTGTAGTCAATATCGGTGTTAACCGTTACCTGCCCGTTATTGATAGTGCCGCCGTTACCCGCCGCGCTTTTCACCTGTGCGGTGACACTATAGGCCGTCGATGACGCGGCCAGGGTGTCCGGGTCGGGTATTTGCAGATACCAGGTGTTATGCGCCGGATCGACCACCACCGCCCCGCCGGTCTGCGAGGTATAGGTTTTGCCGTTGACCTTCACTTCCACGTATTGCCCGTCCACCAGCGTGGCATTAACGGTGCCGGTAATGATCGGCGTGGTATCGCGCGTGGTCTGCCCGGTTACCAGCGCCAGCGTAGTGGGAACGGCGGTATTCACCGTCAGCAAGAAATCGCTCGACGACGTGGTATTACCCGCCAGATCCACCACCTTCGCGGTGTAGGTCCAGGTACCGTTCAGCAGGCCGCTGTCGCTGTAGGTCCAGTTCAACGCCCCGGTCATCGTCACGGCACCCAACAAATTGCCGTTGCGATAGAGATAAACCACCTCACCGCTCGCCAGCGGCGCCGAGATCACACCGTTCAGTACCGGCGTGAGGTCGTCGGAGACCAGCGTGCTGCCAAACGTTCCCTGACGGTCTCCGGCGTTGTCGGTATAGGAGGCAATCGTTGAGACAGCGNCCCCCGCCGCCAGCACGCTACCCAGCGTGCCGTTGACAGTGAGTGAACTATCACTGGTAATAAAATCGGTGTTGCTCGTGCCGGTGTCATCGCTGATGGCGTCGATAGTGAGCGTCCGGGTCGGCGCCTGCGCATCAATCTGCACCGTCTGGCTGGCGGTGGAACCGACGTTACCCGCCAGATCCACCACCCGCACGCGATACTCCTGCGTGCCGTCCGCCAGCGTGCGACCGTCAACATAGCTCCAGCTCAGGCCATTCGACGCCACCGTCACGTTAACCCAGGTCAGCCCGCCGTCGGTGCTGATCTGGGCGAATTCATTACCTGCCAGCACCGCCCCCAGCGTGCCTCTGACCGTCAGTGACGTATCGCTGGTGATGTAGTCGCTGTTACTTGCGCCGGTATCGTCGCTGATCCCGGTTATGGCGATAGTTTTGCTGGCGTCTGGCGCGGTAGTGTCCACCGTCACATCACGGCTCGCCACCTGCCCGACGTTGCCCGCCTGATCCACCACCCGCACGTAGTAGGTGTGCGTCCCGTCCGCCAGCGTGCGCCCGTCCTGGAAATTCCAGGTGGTGCCAACCACCGTCACGTTCTGCCAGGTCACGCCGTTATCCAGGCTGATTTGCGCCCGCTCACTGGTGCTGAGCGCCGCCGTCAGCGTGCCGTTGAGGGTCAGCGTATTGTCGTTAGTGACGAAATCACTGGTGCCCGGTCCGCTGTCAGTGGAAATAGCGGTGATGCTGATGCCTGGCGTTGGTGCCGTCAAATCCACGGTAATCGCATGGTTGACGTTCGCGCTGTTGCCGGTGGTATTGCTGACCTGGGCGTTAATCACATAGGCATTGCCGTCCACCAGCGCCGCGACATCGGTGCTGCCGAGGGTATAAGCCCAGCTACCGTCGCTCTGTACCGTGGCGGTGTAGGTTTTCCCGTTCAGGGTGAGGGTGACCTGTTGCCCCACCGCGCCGGTTGTCGTGCCACTGATCACCAGCGGCGTGTTGTGCTCTGCCGCGTTGACGATATCNCGTTGGGCCTGCCACTGCCCGGGTTGCCCGCCTTATCGTTAACCGCCGCGGTAATGGTGTAGTTGCCATTGCTCAGGCCGAGGAAATCACGCGCCGGAATAAACACCGCCCAGCTGCCGTTGCTGCCGACCGTGGCGGTATAGCTGTGCCCGCTGAAGGTGACCGTCACCGTCTGCCCCAGTTCCGCCGTGGTGGTGCCAGTGACGGTCTGCCCGGCCTGCTGCTCGCTGCTGTTGATCACGTCATCACCCGCCACCGTGCCGATGGTCACAGTGGGTGCAAGCCGTCTGCCGCGACGATCGCGGTATACGATTTCCCGCCCAGGCTAACCGTGACGGTTTGCCCGGCTTCGGCGCTGGTCGCGCCATGTATCGTCAGCGGCTGCTGTTGCTCCTGCACGTTGAGCGTGTCGTCTCCGGCGAGTGTGGCAATGCTCAGCACGGGTGCCGTGGTATCGACACTCACCGTACGGGTTGCCGCCGCGCTGTTGCCCGCGCTGNCAGCGCCGCCACATCGGCGGCAGGCACGATGGCGCGCCACGAACCGTCGGTATCAATGGTCGCGGTGTAAACTTTACCGTTGAGGAGCACCGTCACCGATGTACCGTTCGGGAACTGGGCGCTGGAGCCGCTGATGGTCAGTGTGCTGCCAGCTTCGGCGGCATTGATCAGATCGTCGCCGCTGATGGGGCTGACGGTGATCGCTACCGACGCGGTATTTACCACCACATCGTGGGTCTGCGTTCCACTGTTACCTGCATTGTCGGTGAGCGTGGCGCTGATCGTGACCGTGCCATCCTGCAACGCCGCGATCACGCTGGCCGGGACGCCGACGCTCCAGTTACCGTTGCCATCTACAGTGGTGGTGTACTGCTGCCCGCCGATCGTCACGACCATCCTGTCGCCCACCGCCGCGCCGGTAGCCGTCCCGCTGATGATCTGCGCCTGCCCGTGCTCTACGCTGTTAATCACGTCGTCACCCGCGACAGGATTAAAGATGATCGCCGGAACCGTGTTATCGACAGTCACGCTCTTCGTCACGCTGCCGGGGTTTCCGGCGCTGTCGCTGACGGTTGCCTGCAGCGTATAGCTGTTATCGGCCAGTGACGTCAGGCTGCTGGCAGGCAGCGTCAGGCTCCAGTTGCCGTTGGCCTGCACCACGGCCGTATACGCCGTNCCCCCCCCCCCGGCCGCCGCTTCGCTGCTGCTGATGACGTTATCCGTGGCGATGGTGTCGATAGTGATGGTCGGCGCGGAGGTATCCACCGCATAAGTGTGGTTTGCGGTGGCGCTGTTGCCGTTCACGTTGGCGACGCTCGCCTGCACGTTGCCCTCGCCTTCTTTCAGGGTCGCCAGATCGGCGGCGGGCACGGTGGTGCTCCACGTACCGTCTGCGGCCACAGTGGCGGTGTAGGTTTTCCCACCAAAGGTCACCGTCACGCGTTGCCCGGTTTCCACGTGGGTGGTGGTACCGGAC